>CAYQEE010000004.1:0-124737 GCA_964416445.1 uncultured Gammaproteobacteria bacterium | reverse complement strand
TTAAGTCGTAACAAGGTATCCCTAGCCGAAGCTGGGGATGGATCACCTCCTTTCTAAAAAAAGAGAGAAGGTACGGCACGTTACAGTCCCCCTAAAGAGGATTTGTAACAAAGTACACCTACGTGTAATGGTCACGTATCTTATGCTTAAACATAAGAAAATATCCATTGTTTTCTCCTACCACTTCTCGGAGTTTAAGGAATAAAAAGAAATAACCACCCGACCAATATTGAGGGTGGTTTTTTAGTGGGAAAAATTAGAGTTCGTGGTGTTTGCCAAATTCGTAATCGAAGATATCCTTTCTCACTTGACCGATAAACATAGTATGCAATTCAATACCAATATATTTTAATAAGCTTTTCATTCGACCTGATTTAGTAAATCTTCTCATTGATATAGGAATCTTTTGAGTTTTAAGGTATCCAAATTCACCGAATTTACTCGCTCGTTGAATGTATTCAATATCTTCAGCGACAACAATTGTTTCATCGAATCCACGAATCCGTTCATGAATTTCTCTCTTGATAAAAATACAAAAACCACAAGCATGAGGATACACGGTTTTGGTTATACTGAAATAATAATTCCATAATGATGCTATTAATTTATCTTGTGAATTTGTTGATTGTGGTTTGACAAAACAAGTAGCTACTCCAAGTTTTTTTTCCATAAATTCAATAAGAGTTTTTTCTAAAAAACGTGGAGGTAATATGACATCGGCATCAAGAAAAAGAATAATATCTTGAGTTGCTTTCTTTGCACCGCTATTTCTTCCTACACCAGGAAGTCCTCCATCGACAAGGAGGCACTTAAAACTTTCTGCTACAGCACGAGTATTATCGGTTGAAAATGCATCCGCAACGATAATTTCTTTCGGTAACATCGTTTGATGTTCGATGGAACGAAGTAAAAATGGTAATGTTTTTCCTTCATTGAGTGTCGGAATGACAATGCTTACAGGAAGATGCATATAGAGTAAGTATAGAAGGTAAAAATTTTCTTGTCAAAGAATAAAGTAATTTCGAAAGTTTTTTATGCAATGCTATACTTACTAGTAGATGAGAAATAAAGTATCGGTAATTATTCCTGTCTTTAATGAAGAAAAAAATGTCAGGTATGTTCTTGATGAAGTAACAAGATCAGGGCAAATTGACGAAATTATTTGTATCAATGATGGGTCAACTGACCGTACCGGACAAATATTAGCAAATACAAAAAGTATTTCAGTTATTTCGCTGGATAAAAATTATGGGAAATCATATGCAATTGCAGCGGGAATCCGCGAGGCAAAAGGTGAGATTGTTGTCCTCTTAGATGGAGATCTTCGTGGATTATCTGAGTCTATCTTTCATATCCTTATCACACCGCTTGTGGAGAATACTCATGATGTGGTAATCGGCTATCCAAGTAAAGCTATCGATAAGCTTTTTAAGCCAATTAGTGGACAACGTGCTTATTTTAAACGAGATTTGATGCCTCTTTTAGATTTACTAGAAAATAAAGGATATGGTCTCGAATTATTTTTAAATTTCGAATTTAGACAGCGAAGAATAAAGACCGTTGTGTTACCTGGAGTTTACCATATTGTAAAACATAAGAAACAACCACTAAAAAAAGCATTTAAATGGTATATTGCAGAGATTAAAGAAATTTTTTCTGAAATCTTTTTACAAGAGAATCCCTTTGCCTATTTTGCAAATACCTATATATTTCCTTTTTATTGGCAGAAGCAAGTAATTCGAGTCCTTTTTGTCTTTGATTCACTCTCTCCTATTGGAGGAGGAAGCCAAGTTGCTGCGTTAATGTGGATGAGAAATTTACGAGAGCAAAATGTGGTAGTTAAAATTCTTTGTAATGCAAATGCAAAGAAGTTCATTCCTGAGCTTTCAAATGCTGACACAATCGAATTGCCGTATCTCAATCTTCATAAACTATTTCCGCATTATTATCCAACATTCTTTTTAACTTCGCGAGTAAAACGAGAAATTAAGCGATTTGCTCCTAACATTATTCATGTCCATGAACCAACATTATTCTCCTCTAAGGTAATTAGTTTAGCGAAAAACGAAGGAATACCCACAATTTTTTCTTTTCAAACAGACTATTCGAAACAAACAACGACGCGTTTTCCCATCTCACTTCTATTAGGAAAACGCAGTATTGGTAAAAAGATACTCTCTTGGTGGGAATATTATATTTGTCGACAAGTCGATTATATTACAGTACCTTCAGAGTTTTATAAAAATATTATTGCAACAAAAGTGCATAAGAATGCTCGAGTTATTCTTCTCCCTATATATAAGAATTTTTATAAATTAGAGAAAGTAAAAAAAAGTAATGTTACTAACCTCATAAGTGTTTCTCGCTTAATTGAGAATAAGCATATTGATGTGCTTATCGCAATGATGCAGTATCTTGATTCATCATTCCATCTAACAGTTATTGGGGATGGACCCGATAAAAAATATTTACGTCATTTAAGTAAAAAAATGAATTTACAGCAACGTGTTACCTTTATTGATTGGGTACCACTGGTAGATTTACCAAATGTGCTCTCCAATGCTGACGTTTATCTTTCTGCATCAGATTCTGAAACTTTTGGTTTGACATATCTTTCAGCATTAGCATCGCAAACACCGTGTGTTGTTTATGATTATCCCGTGAGTCGTGAAATTATTCCTAAAAACAGTTCCCTTTTTCTTCGTACTCTGGATCCCCATATATGGGCTCAAACGATAAAGGACTTACAAGCTAATCCTGCCACTTATCAACAGCTTTGTCAAAATATTATTCATAATTATGGTGTGCTGGAAAAGTATAACGAATACCAATCAACAAAAGAGCTACTGAGTATGTATAAAGATATTGTAAAGGCTAAACTAGAATAGTTCCTTTCCAATGTTGTTGTTTTTTGATATACTTTCCATTGTACCCTGAGGGGTGGGTTATCATTGTGGCGCGGTGGTGAAGTGGTTTAACACAGCTGTTTGCAAAACAGCCATTCGCCGGTTCAAATCCGACTCGCGCCTCTGATAGTTTTATCTGATGTATATTTCATGATAAAACGTCACATTACATGAGACATTTAGAAAAATTAGCGAGAAAAGAGACAACGGAAGAATCAAAGCATAAAAAGATATTTGAGAGAGGTTATAGTGAAACAGAACAGGCAAAAGATATAGAATTTCGCAGTGGAGATCTTCAAGCATTGAAAACGAACAAATCGTTTCAGCAGCTGAAAGGATCGGCGAAAGTTTTAGTTGCGTACCAAACGGTTTCACGTCAGTTAAGTGATCTTGTAGGAAGTTATTTAAGGTTAATGGAAAAAGATTTGCATCAAGCGCAAAAAATGCATTATGAAATTGGGAAAATACAAAGAATGCAAAAATTGCTATTAACGAGAATATTTGGTAAGCTTCCTGAAGAAAATGGCGAAAAGGAAATGTTAAAGGAATTAGAAGATTTTTTATAAGGGCATTTAGTTCAGCGGTAGAACGCTTCTCTGATAAAGAAGAGGTGGATGGTCCGACTCCATCAGTGCCCACCAAAATCTACATTTACAGCATACTTAAAACTTTCTTTCCAAAGCTAAAATTGTTTGACTTGAATTTATTGCCAAGAAACATGATTCCTCACGTAAAAGAGCGAATAGATAAATCTCAATTAAGTCTTAATTATTGACCATCTAGCGTATAATATGCTTATGCATGCGAAACTTATTTCAACAAATCCTGCTGATAATTATGTGGTAATAGGAGAAGTTTCTATTTCATCGGCTGATGATATCAGACAAAAAGTACAAAAAGCTCAGGAAGCTAAGAAGAAATGGAAAGAAATTGGTATACAAAAAAGAATCTCGTTTCTCAACCCTATATATGAAGAATTTTCAAAACGGCAAGAAGAATTAGCAAAACTTATCACACTTGAAACAGGGAAACCAATAACGCAAACTCGAAATGAGGCAAAAGGGTATACCGAAGAATTTAAGTGGTTTATGGAACATGCTGAGGAAGCATTGTTAGATGTTGTAACGTATAAAGATAATAAATCTGTTCATAAAATAGTTTATGAACCATGGGGTGTCTCAGCGGTAATTACTCCATGGAACTTTCCTTTTGGTATGGCGATATGGGGAATTATTCCCAATTTGCTTGCTGGTAATACCGTTGTTTTTAAAATTTCCGAGGAATGCCCTTTCGTAGGAAAACTTATTGAAGAAGTAATGCTGAATCATAATCTTCCTGAAGGGGTTTTTGAAGAGGTATATGGGGCAGGAGATGTTGGAAAGCTGTTATCTGAAAGCGATATTAATTTTATTTGGTTTACCGGCAGCACACAAGTAGGTAAGATGTTATATAAAACTGCTGCAGAAAAATTTATTAAGGTACTTCTAGAAATGGGCGGTTCAAATCCGTGTATTGTTTTTGATGATGTAGATATTCCGAAGTCTGCTGAATTAATTTATAATGGCCGATTTCAAAATTGTGGACAAGTATGCGATGCAACAAAGCGATTAATCGTCCATCGTTCGATTGCGAATGAGCTTGTTTTAGCATTACAAAAAGTTTTTGCTGCTAAGCATATTGGGGATCCTTACGATGAACAAACTGATATCTCCAGTCTTGTTGCCGAAAGACAACGTCATCTGTTACAAGAACAAGTAGATGATGCATTGGCAAAAGGCGCAAAAGTTTTAGCTCAAATAGATATACCAAAACATTTACAGGGAGCGTTTTTCCCACCGACTATTTTAGGAAATATTACTACGGATATGAGAGTGTGGAAAGAAGAGGTTTTTGGTCCAGTTTTGCCAATGGTAACATTTACTTCAGAGCAGGAAGCGATAGCATTAGCAAATGATACTCCTTACGGCTTGGGAAGCAGAGTAATATCGAAAAATAAAGCTCGAACTGAGCGAGTTGCCTCACAAATTGAAGCGGGTACAGTTGAGGTAAATGAAGGAGATCGTTGGCTTAGTTGTAATCCATTTGGAGGATATAAAAGTTCGGGGATGGGAAGAGAACATGGTATAGTGGGATTTCGAGAACTTTGCCAAGTTAAAGTAATCTCCAGCTCTCTCTAAACTAAATAGTATGATAGAGAGTTCTTTCCCTTATCTATTTCTTTCTATCAATAAATTTGCATTTTATAGATAATGAGGTATATAATGCACCCCATTATGCGTAATCGAATGAACGCTGAGGCAATACGTCCTACGCCGCCGTTATTATTAAAAAAATTGCAACTTGTTTCACTCTATTCGGTTTACCATGATAAAGTACAAGGGCAGGCAAGAAGAATTAATGCAGGAGGAGTTACTTTAGCAAATCCGACGACGGGGACAATAGAACTTTGTATTGATGGAAGACGAAAGAATACTCCCTCTCCTGAACAACAACCTAATTTAGTTGAAGATAGAATCCATTTTCCTGGAGGTGTCTTTCCCCTTTACGTAGCAGTGCAACAACTAACTCGTTTACCTGCTGAGGAAACTATTGCCTTTGTCAATAATACCTTGGGACAGCGTCCATGGATACATACGGATGATCATAGTGGTATGGAAGGAGTTGGGTGTGCAATGGCAAAAACACTTATGTCTGAAGAACGAAGGTTAGGAAATGATCCATTTATTGCACAACAACTTTGGGCATTAACTCTCAATAATCCAGAGAAACAAATGGACGTTTACTTTGATGCTCATCAAGAAGTAACAGGTAAAATATTACATACAGAAAATGTTACGATTCGTTCACCTCACGAGAAGGGGCAAGATTTTGTTTATGATAGACTTCGTGCTCGAGAATGGACACGAAGTTTTGCTGAAAGACTTAATGAAGAGTTAGTACGGAATTCTCAACAAGCGGTAGCATTTGATACTCTTTGGAAAACATTAGATACGTATGCTTTACAGGCAATGAATTTGCTAGTGATCGAAGCAAAAAAACCATTAGAAATCATTTCAGATGGTTCTAAGTGGGGAACGTTACGCAGAACAGTCATTGACAATATTGCTGCTGTTCCTGCAATGGCGTAATTTGTAAAGTTTGCTTTTCTGCTGTATGATAGGTGCTGTTCTCATGAAAAATGATACGCATAGTTTTCCTTCAAAACAAACAGTTTTAGCAAACCAGGTTAATCGTTTTGTCGATAGCTTAAATTTTGCAAACAACAAAAGAACCATTCTACGGCCTTCAGAAGATTATGAATATCTAAGGTCGTTTTTTCTCAGAGTTATCGAAGATAGAAATAAACGCGCTGATGAAATTGACTCAGACGTGTTAAAACAAGCAACGGCTATAGCAAAAAGACTTTTACCTTATCCTACATACCTTGAGAATTGCATGGATGGTAGACTCTTTGGTCCGCTTCTTGGACTTTATGGTCATATTGGTGATGTTTTATCAGTCGCAGGTGGTATCCTGTATGAATTTGTTCGTGATGAAAATCAAAACCTTCGGTTAATGCCTCATTCTAATTTTGGTCAAATGCTTTCTAAGTATCTGAATCAGCATGGTGTGCTCGATATTGTAGAGATATTAGATAGCCATGTGGGATGTGCTGCTCGTGGTGCTGAAGAGATTGCTCGTGGTAAATATCCGAAGGATAATGGCTTATTAACTGATGTGCTTCAGAAAATGGAAATGGGAAATGCAATTAGAGAATACGTAACAACTTTATATAAAGACGAGAAAAGAGTATTTCCAATTAATATTAGCACAGATCCACGAGACGGTTTTATGTATATGGGATTGGCTACCCCAAAAGCAATTGGATATGCAATGGCACGTGAGGGTTTTACCCAAGAAGCACTCGATTATTTAGTTGAGAATGGCACAATACTATCAACACGGAATCTCGCTTATGATCCTAAAATAGAAAAAGTATTTGAGAAACATTTCTTTTCTATAGATATTACTCATAAATATGCAGAAAGTGCGTTGCTCATTTGGAAAAGGGTTGAACTTATGTATGAAGAATTAATTCCTTATATTAGAGAAAAATTATTATTAATTTATCCTCATATAAAAAGACAACCATTAAGACAGAAAGAGCTAGAAGAACGTGCAATAATCCTTTTAGTAAATGCATTTACAGGATATTTACATAAGAAAATATATCCTGTATATCCTTACGCTGAACATCATGAAGAAGGAGTGCTTGTTTCAAAAGGGAATAATCCACCCTATGAAGTGTCTTTATTTGGTGAGTCGAGTCTGGATATGAATAACTTACCAAGTAATATTGACCTTGCGTCATCAATTGTACGAAATAATAGGAAATTGGATAGAGTTAAGGATATGAGTGGTTTGTATAAAGAACGAGATGATTTTGTTGCAGCACCTATTGGTGTTTTTATGGAAGTTAAAGTGTTAGATGAATTATCTCCTGAGCAATGGGATAAACTTCTGAAGATAGATTGGACAGATCTTGCAGATATTGCTTGGGAATCAATGAAAGATATTACTTTTTTAAATTATCTTGAAGATAAAGATGGAACGATACCCTTATGTGTAGTAAATGCAATTAATAAATTACGAAAACGAGTATCAATTCTTTATGATATGGACGAAGCTATTGCCTCACGACTTATTGACCATGATATCGTTGTATTACCTATCATTGCAGATGTCAGTAGACGAGTGCGATTTGTAATTCCTTTCCTCAAAACAGGATTTCTGTAATGATGCAAACCATTTCAAGTTTTCAAGAAGCATGTGACTACTTAAGTAATTTCATTCGACCTGTTGATTATAAGAGAGTTCCCTCAAAAGCGATACAAACGAATCCTTTAAAAAGAATGGAATATTTTCTGTCCCTTTTAGGAAATCCGCACAATACCTTTCCTTCAGTAGTCGTGAGCGGAACGTCAGGAAAAGGCTCTACTACACATTTAGTTTCAAATATTTTAACAACCTGTGGATATAAAACAGGCATGACCATTTCACCGCATCTTATAGACATACGAGAAAGGTTACAAATTAACGGAAAAAGTATCTCTCAAGAGCAATTCATTGTGGAATTAAATAAACTACTTCCTCATATTGAGAAAGTAAGCCAGAGCGAATTTGGAGAACCTTCTTATTTTGAAATTTTACTTGCTATGACTTTTAATTATTTCTCTCATGAACATGTTGATATTGCGGTCGTAGAAGTTGGATTAGAAGGTAAATTTGACGGAACAAATGTTTTACGAGCATTAGTTTTTATCTTAACAAATATATCATTAGATCATACGCAGATTTTAGGGAATACCGTAGAAGAAATTGCACTTGAGGCAACTGCAAGAATCGAAAACCTTCAAGTTTCGAAAGATACGAGAGCCATTACTGTTACAGGAGTAACTCAGTCATCTGTACTAAACATTGTGAAAGAAAAGACAAAACAATCATCGGTAATCTTAAAACAATTACATAAGGATTTTCACTTCAAAATGCGTAGAGAAGACCAAAAAGGCTTAGAATTTGATTTTATTGATAATAGTGAACATTTACCCAAAATATTTATGAGACTCATAGGTGCGTTTCAAATAGAAAATGCTTGCTTGGCAATTGAGGCATGTATTCAGTTACGCAACTTTGGCTTTTCCGTATCAAATACCAATATTAGAAAAGCACTTTCTCAAGTAATAATTCCTGGAAGATTTCAAAGCGCTGCAATTTCAGATCATCTCATTATTTATGACGGAGCACATAATCCTGCAAAAATGAATGCTTTTATCAACTCATTTCGTCACTTATATAAACATCAGAAATCAATTTTTATTGTTGCTTTTACGCAAGGTCATGGAATAGAAAAAATGCTTAATGAAATTGCTGGAGTTGCAGATGTAATTATACTGACCGAATATGCTGCGTTTACTGATATGGGTAAACAGAGAATGGTATCTACTCAAACATTAGTACATTATCTTAGGAATATTGTTTTATTTGATAAAACAAATATTTATATTCAAAATGATTTTAAACAATCGTTACAAATGGCTATTAATCTTGCTAATGAAAAGGAAGAAATAATTGTGATTACTGGTTCTTTGTATCTTATTGGGAATTTAATGGAATTACTACTGGCTGAGCATCTTTAAGGGTTGATTGTGTTACCCCCTCTGATGCAACCAGAGTTTTTGGTAGAAAGGTGATTGTTGTGCTAGCAGGTGCTCCTGTAACTGGATATTGGAAGCTAATGACTGCAACAGTTCCTAAGCCTTTTACCCCATAATCTGTTGGTTGGATTCCAAGAGCGTAGGAGATTCTCCCTGTTTGATAATTAATGTTTTTAATAAGTTCAATAGGAGCTTTAAAGAATGGCCCTGGTTTTACTACAATATTACTTAGGACTTTTGGGTCAAATGCTAGTTCAAGTTGTACTGCATTCACAGTATTAATATTACTATTAATATTGACATCATAGGTAAGTGTGTTTGGAACAGGTGTTCCTGTAGGCTGTACCGCAACAAGTGATAAAATAGATTGCGCATATGGTGTCGGAGTGGGTGTTGGACTCGTAGGTGCTGGTGTAGCAATTTTATTTTTAAATTGTGGACGTAATGCCAGGAAAAGAAAAAATAACGTAATTGCACCTAATGCAAGAATTAAAATAAGCGTTCTTTGAGAAAGGGATTTTACTGGTGGTTGATCATTCTGTATAGAAGGATTTGGATTATTTGAAATATTGTCCATATAAATGGGTAAATAAAATAGTTAATTCATTAATTATAGTAAACAGCTATTAGGAAAATGTCAATATCTTTTTCTCTATCTAAAAAACTGATAATTTGAGAGTTTACGCTTAGCTTGCTTCGTGCTATACTGGACAATATGATTCTCTCTGACAGAGATATTAGAAACGCCTTACAAACAGGAAGGATTAAAATTGCTCCCAAACCTGATTTACCATCCCAATTAGGATCTTGCTCAATAGATTTGCGGTTAGGTGATACTTTCCGAGTATTTGACTATAGTAGATATCCCTATATTGATCCAAATAAAAAAGATTATAGTAATGAAATTACGAAGATATTTAAGGTAAAAAAGGGAGAGAATTTCGTTATGCAACCTGGAGAGTTTGTTCTTGCGGTAACCCTTGAACGAGTTCTTATTCCTGCTGATTTAATGGGAAGACTTGAGGGAAGAAGTTCATTAGGTAGATTAGGCTTAGTCGTACATTCAACTGCTTCAATTTTTGATCCAGGTTGGGATGGTAAACCAGTGCTGGAATTAGGTAACTTAGGGAGAATGGCCATATCTTTAATACCAGGGATGCGGATTTGTGCTATGACGTTTGAAGAACTGAGTAGTCCCGCAGAAACACCCTACACAAAGAAAAAAAACGCAAAGTATATCTTCCAAAATGCACCAGAAGAAAGTAGAATACATCAGGATAAGTAAATATTTAATTGTAATTATTACAAATAATCTATGAAATTCCACTTATCTTTTGACCTTAGTTTTACTTCAAATCCCTATGAAGGGAAATATTATGCAATAGAAGGAATAGATGGATCGGGAAAAACAACGCAAGTACAAAAGCTAGCGGAGTATTTTATAAAACAAGGAAAGAATGTTTTTATTACAAAAGAACCTACCAATGGAATTATCGGTAATTTAATTCACCAAGTACTCGAGAAAGAAATTAAAGTTCCTTTTATTAGTTTACAATATTTATTCTGTGCTGATCGTGCAATCCATTTGCAGCAAGAGGTAATACCAGCATTGCAAGCAGGAAAAATTGTGTTATCAGACAGAAGTTTATGGTCTTCTGTCTCGTATGGCATTTCTGATCTTAATCTAAAAGAAAATGAAAAAGAGCGGTTATTGATGGCGTATAATTTACTTTCGATGTATGGGGGATTTTTAATTCCTGATAAAACCTTCTTTTTGAAAGTCCCTTCTGAAATTGCGGTTCAGAGAATGGATAAAAGGCAAAAAGCACTATCAATTTATGAACAAGGAGAAAAGCTTAAAAAAATTGAAAAAGAATATGAATGGCTATCGAGTCAATTTAAAGACTTCATTTATATTATTGATGGTGACCATAAGAAATCGATTGATGAAGTAACTGAATTAATTCTTGCAAATTTATAACTACTATAGTAGAGTTGATGAATAATTTATGATTCTCGGTCCTAAAATCCTCCTCAAGCTCGTTAAAGATTGTAAACTTGTTGAAAATTTATCTGATCGTGAATTGACTAATCCTGAAGGAGCTGGATTTGATTTGCGGTTAGGAGAGGTGTTTACTATTACCGGAGAAGCATTCCTTGGAGAGACAGAAAGAAAAACTCCTGAAATTGTTTCTCTAGTTCAGTATTCAGCATCAGAAAAAAGAAGCATAATATTTAAACCAGGAGACTTCTATTTAGTAAAGACTATTGAGAGCTTTAATATGCCAGACGATTTAACAGCTAACTTTAAACCTCGAACTACGACATTTCGTTCTGGATTATTTCTACGGACAGGGAATGTCGCACCAGGTTATAAAGGTCCCGTGACATTTGGCATGAAAAATGAGGGTCCATCCACAGTCACTATTGAAATGGGTGCTCGTTTTGTTCATGTCCAATTTGAGCAAATAGCAGGCGGCGGTAATATGTATCGTGGACAGTGGCAAGGAGGAAGAGTAACAACAGGGAAAAAAGAAATTCAAGTTTGATTTCTTGGATATTTATTTTTTTTATTACACAAATGACAAATATACATCCTGAATATCAGTATTTAAATCTTCTTTCAGAAGTTCTCACAAATGGAGTAAAAAATGTTGATCGAGGGACAGGTGCAGTATCGTATAGTGTTTTTGGAAGACAAACTCGATATGATTTATCTCAAGGATTTCCGCTGCTTACTACAAAAAAAGTTTATTGGAAAGGGGTATTGTATGAACTCTTTTGGTTTATGTCTGGTCAATCGAATATTAAGTATTTAGTAGATCATGCTGTTCATATTTGGGATGATTATCCCTATAAAATTTATAAGAAACTTGTAGAAAGTGGTAAAGTTCCTGATTTATCAAAAGAAGAGTTTATTAATAAAATAAAGAGTGATGCTCGTTTTGCTAAAAAATATGGAAATCTTCCTCGAATTTATGGTGAATTATGGAGAAGATGGCCAACAAAAAAAACAAACAGGGTAATTGATCAATTACAATGGGTTCTTGATGAATTACGAGATGATCCAGACGCACGTAACCTCATTGTTACTTCTTGGAATCCTGAATATTTATATACCATGGCAGAATATAAAGATGCCTCCCGATTTCCAATTTGTCATAATATGTATCAAGTAAGTCAAAAAAGTGGAAAACTTTCTTTACAATTATATCAGCGAAGTGCTGATCTTTTTCTTGGTGTTCCCTTTAATATTGCTAGCTACGCATTATTAACAATTATTTTAGCCAAAATATCAGGATATAAACCAGGAGAGTTTGTTCATACATTTGGTGATGCACATATTTATGAAAATCATTTAGAACAGGTAAAAGAACAGTTAACTCGCAAACCGCGACAATTTCCTACCATATCGCTTGATGCTTCTATCTCAAATCTTAAGAATTTTCTTCCAGAAAAAGTTTCTCTAGAAAATTATGATCCGTATCCAACGTTAAAAGGAGAATTAACTGTTGCCGGTGGTCTTTACGAGGGTAAAGGGAAATGAGAATTAGTGCTATTGCAGCAATTGGGGAAAAAAATGAGTTGGGAGGAAAAAATCAATTGCTTTGGAACATTCCTGAGGATTTGCAACATTTTAAGCAACTGACTCATGGACATCCAATTATCATGGGAAGAAGGACATTTGAATCTATAGGGAGGTTACTTCCGAATAGGAAAAATATTATTATCTCTCGTGATGTACACTATACAGTCTCGGGAGCTATCATTGCACATTCGCTTAATGAGGCTCTCGAGGAAGCACAAAGAGATAATACTGAGGAAATTTTTATTATTGGAGGAGGAGAGTTATTTTCAAAAGCATTACCGCTAGTTACAAGGCTTTATTTAACCATTGTTCATGCAACCTTTCCACAAGCAGATGTATACTTTCCTGATTACTCTCAGTTTACGAAAATGGTAGAAAAAAGAGAAGGTTCGTCTAAAAACTATTTATATACTTTTCTTACCCTGGAAAAATAATAGCTGAAAATTACCCTTCACTTGACACTTAGCTTATTCCGTAGTAAAGTACACTATGGAGCATAAGACATTGAATGCGTTTCCTATTGGTTTAACATTTGATGACATTTTGCTACTCCCTGGTTATTCTGATTTCTCGCGCAGCGATATAGACCTCAGCACGCACATATCAAAAAGAATTAGCCTTAAAATTCCTTTAATTTCGTCACCTATGGATACTGTTACCGAGTCAAAGCTTGCAATAGCATTGGCAAAATTAGGGGGAATAGGTATCATACACCGAAATTTAACAATTGATCAGCAAGCAGAAGAAGCGAAACAGGTGATTGATCAAAAATTACTAGTAGGGGTTTCAGTTGGAGCAAGTTCTGGATTCGAAAAGCGTGTCGCCGCTGTATATTCTGTAGGCGTAAAACTTATTGTTGTTGATAGTGCACATGGATTTGCAAAGCATGTAATCGATACGGTTACCTATATAAAAAAACATTATCCTGATATTGATATTATCGCAGGAAGTATTGCTACGGCAGATGGTGCAAAAGCACTTATTGCCGCGGGAGCTGATGGATTACGTGTTGGTATGGGTCCTGGAGCTATTTGTACAACCCGTATTATTTCAGGTATGGGTGTTCCTCAAATAAGTGCGTTACAAGATGTTGTGCCTGTAGCTAAAAAGGAAGGGGTTCCTGTTATTGCAGATGGAGGTATTAAATATTCAGGAGATATGGTAAAAGCTTTAGCGATTGGGGCAAATGCAGTTATGATGGGAAGCTTCTTTGCTGCTGCTGAAGAAGCTCCAGGGAAGACTATTTTACTCCATCGAAATCATGTTCCTCGGAGGTTTCAGAGTATTTTTCAAAAAGATAAAGACGAATATTTATTTAAAGAATATAGAGGAATGGGATCAGTAGGCGCCATGAAAAAAGGTGCAGAAATTAAAGCAGAAGATGAATTTCACGGGAAAAATTACCATGATAGAGTCTTAGTTGCGGAAGGAGTTGAAGGGTTAGTTCCAGTAAAAGGAACAGTACAAAATATCGTTGATCAAGCCCTTGGAGGAATAAAGTCAGGGTTTTATTATATAGGCGCAAAAAACCTTCAAGAATTATGGAAAAAATCTCAATTTATTCAAATTACTCAGGCATCACTTACTGAAAGTCATCCTCACGACGTATTAATAACTAATGCTGGTGAAAATTATTAAGTTATGATTTTTGTTATTGATTTTGGTTCACAAACAGCTCATCTGATTTCACGTCGTCTTCGAGATTATGGTTGTCAAGCAAGGGTTATTAATCCTGAGCAAGCAATAAAAGAAATTAAGAAAGAGAAGCCAGATGGATTAGTTCTCTCAGGTGGACCTTCTTCAGTGTATGAAAAAAATGCTCCGACGATTGATAAGACAATATTTGATTTAGGAATACCAATTTTAGGTATTTGTTATGGATTCCAATTAGCTGCGCACCTTCTAGGTGGAAAAGTTATTTCTGGAAGAAAAGAATATGGTCCTGCATTATTTTCTATACTCGATGATACTTCAAAAATACTTCGAGGGGTTAAAAAAGACTTCACGGTATGGATGAGTCATGGAGATGAGATCATAGAGATTCCTCAAGGATATAATCTTATTGGATCAACACCACATGTTCCCAATACCGCGGCGGAATATGAGAAGAAAAAAATATATATGATTCAATTTCATCCTGAAGTAGAGCACACAGAGTTTGGTGAACAAATTCTAAAAAATTTTATTGAAATCTGTGGTGTTAAACCGAAAACTTTTACTATTAGTCCTGAAATATTCATTAAAGAAATTCAAGAAAAAGTTAAGGGGCATCATGTTATTGGCGCCATATCTGGAGGAGTTGACTCAACTGTAGCAGGTACTTTAGTAGCAAAAGCGATTGGCAAACAGTTTACCCCAATTTTTGTCGATAATGGATTGATGCGTGAAGATGCGGCAAAAACAGTTGAAAAAGCGTTTGAACAATATGGAATTACCCCAGTGATTGTTAATGTTCGTAAAGAAATGTTGCAACGATTGCAAGGAGTCACTGACAGTGAAGAAAAACGTAAAGTTATTGGAAATTTTTATATTGAAGTATTTGAGCAAGAGATGAATAAACTTCTGTTAACTGATCATGATGTTAAATTTCTTCTCCAAGGAACGATTTACTCAGATGTTATCGAAAGTCAAGGTTCAAAGCATGCATCAAAAATAAAAAGTCACCATAATGTAGGAGGACTACCTGAAAATATGAAACTAACTCTTCTTGAGCCTTTACGAGATTTATATAAAGACCAAGTCAGGGAATTGGGAAGAAAGCTAGGGTTGCCTGAACAATTTGTCATGAAACAACCATTCCCTGGGCCTGGATTTGCAATCCGCATTCGAGGTGAAGTAACAGCGGAAAGATTAAGCCAGGAAAAGCAGTCAGATAGGATTATTCTAGAAGAATTAAGGAAAGTAGGATTACTGGAAAAAGTTTTTATTTCGTTTCCGGTACTTACCGGTGCTTTTTCAACGGCTGTTAAAGGAGATGGAAAGTTTTTTGGTGAAGTGGTTGCTCTTCGGGTTGTTGAATCTAATGATATTATGACTTCTACCTGGTCACAATTGCCTTATGATGTTTTACAAAAAATTTCATCAAGAATTATTAATGAAGTACCGAATATTTCACGAGTCGTTTACGATATTACTACAAAACCACCAGCAACAATGGAATGGGAGTAACAAACGGAAAATAGTACTTTTCCTCTTGACAGTATTGTTAAGGAATGATATGAAAGAAATAGGGGTTATTTGGATGAAAAAAACGAGCTATAAAGAATCAAGAAATACGAAAGATGTTGTTACGTTAGTTTTTCTTTTTTCTTTAATAGTTGGTATTATGTTAACAACCTATCTTGCTAACCAAACAGTAGGTCAAAATGCTCAAGTTACCCATGCTGCAGGGCCTCAATAAGACATTTATAGATTCAGAAATGCTCTCTGATAACTGCCTCGCAAAGTATCTCTTTCAAAATCTGTAAGAAAGTAGTAAGATTCTACCATCTTTCATACTTCATGAGAGTATTGATATGAAGACACCCTATGGCAGGTTTATTATATTCGCAGTAATTCTAACATTGTTATTTACCATAGGTGATGTCATCTTAACCTATCAAAATCTGGTTATTATTTTTAATAATACTAAACTAGTAAATCGAGCCTACGCGGTCAATAGTGAATTAGATAGAACATTGATAGCATTAATAAATGCCGAAACTGGTGAAAGAGGATATTTATTAACAAACGATGAAAGTTATTTGCAACCATATCAACAATCAACTCCAGTAATTCAAAAACATATTGCAACAATAGAAAATCTAACGAGGGATAACTCATTTATTCAAAAACGAATAAACATATTAAAACAAGATGTAAATCAACGACTTTCATTATTACAGCAAGGAATTAACGCTATAAATACCCAAGGTTTAGACGCTTCCCAGTCTTTCATTCAAACCGAAGAAGATCAGGGGAAACAAAAGATGAATGAAATTCGGAATATTATTATTTCTCTGGAAAATAATGAGATGGGGTTATTAGCACTAAGAAAATCAGAAACAGATCATAACTATACTACTCTTTTTGTAACTTCAGCATTTACTGGGATACTCAATATTGTGCTTATTTTATTAACCTATTATTTAATCAATAGAGAATTTGCAAAACGAACTGAATTAGAAAAAAATAAAGATGAATTCTTTAACCTTGCCAGCCATGAATTAAAGACACCAATTACCAGTTTAAATATTTATCTGCATGTTCTACTGAAAAAAATTAATGAAAATCAAAAAATACAAGCAAAACGTTATATTGCAAAAATTGAAGCACAAACAACAAAGCTCAATTCATTAATTACTGACTTTCTTGACTTGGCGAGAATACAAACAGGTAAAATGAAATATGAATATGAAAAATTCAATTTAGACGTGCTTATTAAGGACACAAGAGATGAGATTCAAGGAATAACAAACAAACATAAAATAATAATAAAAGGAAAGATTGGAAAACTCATTGAAGCTGATCGGTATAGAATTTATCAAGTCCTCGTTAATCTGATTACCAATGCCATAAAGTATTCTCCTGATGGGGGTAAAGTTATTATTAGTACACAAAGAGTAAAAGATATGGTTACCGTTAGTATAGAAGATTTTGGAATTGGAATTGAACCAAAATATCAAGATAAAATATTTGATCGTTTGTATCAAATTAATGTTGATGCAAAAACGTCCCCTGGATTTGGCATTGGATTATTCGTTTCAAAAGAAATTGTCAAATTTCATAAAGGGAAAATATGGGTAGAAAGTTATAAAGGAAAAGGGTCAACATTTTATTTTCAAATTCCGATACACAAATAATATTGAAAACATACTTACCTTATTCTTGCGCTTTTTATATCTCTGATTTAATGAAATATTCTATTCTTAAACAGAAAGGAGGGAATTATGGGTCTTTTAGAGATAGTCGCAATGGTGTTACTTATCGCCTGGTTGGGTGGAGTTGCACTTAACATAGGTGGGGGATTAATTCATCTCTTGCTTGTAGTGGCATTAGTAATATTCCTTGCAAGATTTGTCACGGGAAGAGCAACAATCTAAAATTATCAGATTGGTGAGTTCATTGTGACTCATCAATCTGATTTTTGGTTACTGAGGAAGACTTAGGAGGTGAAATATGCTTTTCATACGCTGCAATTTGTATTTTTAGCTGTGCTTGTGTTTCTTCTAACTCTATAATCCTTTTTTTTAAATTTTTAATAATAGTTTCTTCATCATGCACAAGTAATTTGCCTTTTTTCTTTTCATTTTCGGAAGATATTCGATACGCTAACGTAAAGATATATGATATAAGAAATCCAAAAAGTAATGCAAAAATGACGATAACGTATAAAGGGAAAATAGCAAGGGTTTTATCTGCGAAACGAAGTGTTACTCCAACCGTATTTTGCGTTGAAAAATAAACAGTAAAGGCTACCAAAACGGTAATGAGTGCAATCATCTGCATATGCTGAGTATAACATAGCAAGAATATAACTGTTTTCCCTCTTGCAAATAATGCGAAAGTTTCTTATAGTAGCTTTGTAAGGAATGGACAAAAAGTACATACAAAAAGAAGACCGCGCAATCTACGATATTATTACCTTAGAAGAAAAAAGACAAAAGGAAGGTATTGAGCTTATTGCTTCAGAAAATTATGTTTCTCCAGCGATTTTAGAAGCAATGGGGAGTATCTTAACAAATAAATACTCAGAAGGATATCCAGGTAAACGGTATTATGGCGGAAATCAAATTATTGATCAAGCTGAGAATCTTGCTATCGAACGTGCCAAAAAGCTCTTTGGTGCAGAACATGTTAATGTTCAACCTCTCTCAGGAAGTCCTGCAAATTTGGCTGTTTATATGGCGCTGCTTAAGCCCGGGGATAAAGTACTCGGTTTTTCTTTAGATCAAGGAGGGCACCTTTCCCACGGACATCCTCTTAACTTTTCTGGTTTGTTATATACCATAATTCCTTATTTTGTTGATAAGAAAACGGAACTCATTGATATGGACGAAGTTGAAAAGATTGCACTGAAAGAAAAACCAAAGATGATTTTAGCAGGATTTTCAGCGTATAGTCGAAATATGGATTGGAAAAGGTTTAAAAAAATAGCGGATAAAATAGGTGCCGTAACATTTGCGGATATAGCTCATATTGCCGGGTTGATTGCAGGAGGACAACTAGAAAGTCCAGTTCCATATTTTGATGTTGTTTCGACAACCACTCATAAAACACTCCGGGGACCTCGAGGTGCAATGATTATGTGTCGGGAAGCTTTTGCGAAAGATATTAATCGAGCTGTGTTTCCTGGTGTTCAAGGAGGACCACATGATCATATTAATGCTGCGAAAGCAATTGCATTTGGAGAGGCATTAAAACCTTCGTTCAAATCATATTCAGCACAAGTAATTAAAAATGCAAAAGCTCTTGCAGAAGCATTACAGAAACGAGGATATCGAATTGTTTCAGGAGGTACAGATAATCATTTAATGTTAGTAGATGTTTTTGGAAGTAATGGTATACCCGGTAAAGAAGCAGAACACGCTTTGGAAGAAGTTAATATATCGATCAACAAGAATATGATCCCGTTTGATCCTCGAAAGCCATTTGATCCTTCAGGAGTACGTTTGGGGACGCCTGCTGTCACAACACGAGGCATGAAAGAGAAACATATGGAGACTATTGCAAGATTAATCGATGAAGCATTAAAAAATAAGGATAGTCAAGCTCAATTGAATAAGATAAAGAAGGAAGTAATTGAATTCTCGCTACAATTTCCTGTTCCAGGCATTGACTAGCGTTTACTCAATTGGTGGAAGCTTAAGAATTCTAATTGGCAATGTAGGATTGAGATTACTCTTGCTTGAAATTCAATCTATTTTTAGTTATAATATAGTGATTACACACATTCAGCATTAAATCCTGACTGTAAAGTGAGCGTTGAATGGAGGAATAAGGATTTATGAAAGAGATAACATTAGAAGAACTACTAGAAGCAGGGTGTCATTTTGGACATCAAGTGACTCGACAGAACCCCAAAGCACGTGAATACGTTTTTGAAGCTCGTGATGGTATCCACATTATCGACTTAGGTTTAACAAAAAAAGGCCTTGATGAAGCTGCCGCGTTTGTTAAAGAACTTGCTGAAAAACCGGGCAGTACACTCGTTATCGTCGGTTCAAAAAGACAGGCTCAACCAATTGTTGCAGAGCAAGTTAAAAGAGCAAAGGAAACTTTAGGTGAAAAGAAAATTAATGACGGTCTTTATTCAGTTACAAGTCGCTGGATTGGGGGAACATTAACCAATGCATCTGAAGTCAGAAAAAACTATAAAAAATTAAAAGATTTATCAGCAAAATTAAAAGATGAATTTGAGAAATCAAAATATACCAAAAAAGAAATCGGTTTATGGGATAAGGAACGACAAAAATTAGAAATGTTTTATGGTGGAATTGTAGAATTAAATAAACAACCAGATGCGCTGTTTATTATTGATACTCATTTAGAAAATTTAGCCGTCATGGAGGCATTTAGAACTGGTGTACCAACGGTAGGTATCGTTGATACAAACGCAGATCCTGATATTATTGATTATCCAATACCTGCAAATGATGACGCTGTTGGTTCAATTCAGTTAATCGTATCGTATATTATTGATGCTTGGATAGAAGGAAAAGGAAATGCAGCAAAACAAGAGAGCAAAAAAGAAGAAAAAGCTGTTGAAGCAAAGGAAGAAAAAACATCAACTTCTCAAAAGGCATCAGAAAAAGAAAAACATCCAACCACGAAAAAAACAGAAGAAAAAGAATCGTAACCATGGCAAATATTGATTTATCACAATTAAAAAAACTTCGTGAACAGACCGCTGCCTCAGTAAGCGATTGTCGGAGGGCATTAGAAGAATCTTCAGGAAATTATGAGAAAGCTCTTGAATGGCTTAAGAAACGGTCTGCCGAGAAAGCTGAAAAGAAAGCTGATCGTGAAACAGGAGAAGGACTTATTGAATCATATATTCATCAAACGGGTAAAGTAGGGGCACTCGTTGAATTATTGTGTGAAACTGATTTTGTTGCGCGAACAGATGAATTCAAAAAATTAGCTCATGAAGTTGCTATGCAAGTAGCTGCAATGAACCCGCAAACTGTTGACGAATTATTAAAACAAGAATATATTAAAGATACATCACTAACCATAGAGGGGTTAATTAAACAAGTTATTGGCAAATTAGGAGAAAATATTACAGTTAAAAGAATTGCACGGTTAGCGCTTTAAAGACTCACATAACACGTTATGGATCCAATTGTTCAACAAACTTCTCAGCAAATGTCGAAAGCAGTACAGGTTATTCAAACAGATTTAGGTACGGTTCGAACAGGTAGAGCAACTCCATCACTCGTTGATAATTTAATCGTTTCAGTATATGGTGGAACAGCACGAATGAAAGTTGTGGAATTGGCGACAATTGCCTCGTCAGATACGCAAACTCTTGTTATCTCTCCCTATGACTCATCTATTCTTGGAGAAATCCAAAAGGGTATACAAGAAGCAAATATTGGACTTAATCCGAGCAATGACGGAAAAGTAATAAGAATAGCAATACCACCTCTCTCAGAAGAAAGAAGACAAGATCTCATCCATCTAATGAAACAAAAATTAGAAAATGGGAAAATACTTATTCGTCAAGCTCGACATGATGCTTTAAACGAAATAAAAAAAGATGAACAACTTTCAGAGGATGATATTCGAAGATTTGAAAAGGAAATACAGAAATTAACCGATGAATTTATTCAGAAAATTGATGCGTTGGGAAAAAAGAAAGAAGAAGAATTATTACAGATCTAAGAATAAAATTTGATAAAAAGTATTGCTTGTTAATAAATTTCGGTTTATCATACAAGTATGAGAATAATCATAAACCTTTTATTAAGCGCAATAGCAGTCTTGATCTCCGCATATCTTCTTCCTGGAGTTCATGTTCATAGCTTTTTAACTGCAATTGTTGTAGCAATTGTTCTTGGAATTGTTAATGCAGTCATTAAGCCAATTCTCTTTCTTCTGACATTACCAATAAATATTGTCTCCTTAGGTTTGTTTACCTTTGTCATTAATGGATTACTTGTCCTTTTGGTGAGTGCCTTAGTTCCAGGATTTATTGTAGAAAATATTATCTGGGCAATTCTTTTTAGCATAATACTTTCTATTGTAAGTGCATTTATTTCTACATTGAAACAGTAAAGAATGGTTGGGTTGTATTTTTTTTCATCCTCTTGTATGATAGAAAAGCCTCTATGATACTCACAATTATTGTTTTTGTTTTAATGTTATCCGTATTAGTGCTTATTCATGAAGCAGGTCATTATTTAGTTGCAAAAAAATTAGGAGTAAAAGTTGAAGAATTTGGCTTCGGTTTTCCACCGCGAATTTATGGGAAAAAAATTGGTGAAACACTTTACTCAATTAATCTTTTACCTATTGGCGGTTTTGTTAAACTCTATGGGGAAGATGAAGCGGGTGGAGGAAAATTAGGCTCAGTAAAGAGTTCTGCTTTAAAAGCAAAAGGCAAAGATCTAAAACGAGCCTTTTTTGCCCGTCCAGCATGGCAACGGGCAAGTATTGTTATTGCCGGTGTCGTTATGAATTTTCTTCTCGCGATCGTTCTTATTTCTTATCTCTTTGCGGTTCAAGGTGTTCCCGTTCCTTCACAACATGTTATCGTTCAATCGGTCTCTCCTGGATCTCCAGCAGATCAAGCAGGATTAAAGCAAGACGATGCTATTTTGTCCGTGAATGGTAGTGTTGTTTCTAATTCACAGCAACTTATTTCTATTACAAAAGCTCATTTAGGGGAGACACTCACATTACAAATTGAGGATACGAACCAACAAGTACACAATATACGAATTACTCCTCGTATTCGCTATCCAAAAAATGAAGGTGCAATGGGGGTTGCTATAGCGAATCTTATGACTAAACGTTATACCTGGTATCAAGCCCCATTTGTTGGCACGTTAGAATCGTTTAATGATTCATGGAAAATTATTCAAGGATTAGGAGATGCAATTTTTCAAGCGGCTACTCAAAGAACAGTTCCTAAAGGATTAGCTGGCCCTGTAGGCATTGCACAATTAACAGGTGAAACAGTCCAGTTTGGGTTTAATGCAGTTCTCTCTCTTGTATCATTACTTTCATTAAATCTTGCTGTTTTAAACATCTTGCCGATACCAGCACTTGATGGGGGAAGATTATTTTTCATCCTTTTTGAAGCAATTACCCAAAAGAAAGTAAATCCGAGAATTGAAGGCTATACCCATGCTGTTGGGATGGCATTGTTATTAATGCTAATCCTTTTCCTCACTTTTCATGATCTTATCAGATTATTCACTCATCAGCCGTTGCTTCCTTAATTTAAGAGATTTTTGTTCTTGCTAGTTTTCTGATTCTTCTTTACAATGAAACACATTATGCAAATTGTCGTAGCAGGAACGATCCAGAAAGGTATAGAAATTGCAAAGGAGGAACTTTATAAAAGAGTAGATAGTAAAACTGTGTTATTTTTATCTGGAGGGAAGACCCCAAAACCACTCTATCAAGTTTTAGCAGAAGAAAAAATTATAAAACCTGCAGCGGTTGGCATGATAGACGAAAGATATGGGAATCCATATCATAAAAATAGTAACGAAAAAATGATATCTGAGACAGGTCTATTGTCATATTTTGCTACTCGCAAGATTCCATTTAATCCAATTCTACAAGAACATCGATCACTTGATGAAACAGCCCAATTGTATGATGAAAAAGTAAGAAGTCTTTTCTTTCATTTTCCTAAAAGTATTGGTGTTTTAGGTATAGGTAGTGATGGACACACTGCTGGTATTTTGCCGAATAGAAACGACTTTATAAATCCTCTTTTCGATAATTCTCAGAAGCATCTCTTTGTTTCAAGTTTTATCGATAAGATGAGTCCATTCGGAAAAAGAATTACATTAACATTTGCTGGGTTATCATTACTTGACTATATTATTGTTTTTATTTTTGGCAAAGATAAAAAAGAAGCAATTAATAAAGCACTAACCCCAGGAAGTCTAGAAGAAATACCAGCACGATTCTATCAAATGAGGGAGATGGCAAAGAAAACTATGTTTATTACCGATCAAAAAATTTAATTTTGCTTCTTTTCACTTGTTGCTTTTCGATTTATAATCCATGTAATGCAACCGTTTGTGCTAGTAATTTTCGGAGCAACAGGAGATTTAGCCCATACGAAATTAATACCTGCATTGTTCTCGTTATTTAAAGAAAAAGGACTTGCAGAGCAATTTTATATTATTGGTTTTGCGCGTCGACCGTTGACTAATGAGACTTTCGCAAATTTATTTAGTGAATTTGTTTCAGATCCTGAATGGAATAAATTTTCATCCCATTTACTCTATCATCAAGGCTCATTTGATGACAGTGTTGCATATAAGTCGTTAACAGAAAAACTCAATACGTTTGATACAACATCCAATATAACATTTGAACGAATCCTTTATTTAGCTACCCCTCCATCAAATTACAACACAATTTTGGAATTTATTTATCAATATAAGCACGAATTTGCTCACGATCATAAACAATGGGCAAAGCTTGTTATAGAAAAACCTTTTGGTAAGGATTTAGATACGGCAAAAATGCTAGATCAAAAATTATCTGAATATTTCAGTGAATGGCAGGTCTTTCGAGTGGATCATTATTTAGGAAAAGAAACAGTACAAAATATGTTGATATTTCGATTTGCTAATAGTATTTTTGAACCTGTTTGGAATGCAAATTATATTGATCATATACAAATAACTTTTGCAGAAGAAAAAGGAATCCAGACTCGGGGTAGATTTTTTGATGGAGTTGGAATATTGCGTGATGTAACCCAAAATCATTTACTTCAATTACTCGCAGCAGTTGCCATGGAGCAACCAAAGAGTTTTTCTAGTGAGGGGGTTCGGGATGCTCGTGCAAAAATAATAGCTGCTATTCAATGTTACAATCCAGAGGATGTAGCGAAATATGTAGTACGTGGACAATATGAAGGTTATTTAAGTGAGAAGGATGTTGCTCCTCATTCACAAACGGAAACGTTTGTTGCATTAAAACTTTTATTGCAAAATGAACGTTTCGCTGGAGTGCCATTCTATATACGTGCAGGTAAAAGAATGAATAAATCGTTAGTAGAAGTTTCAGTAATCTTTAAACAAACGTGTCATTTACTTTTTAAGGAAATTGGATGTCCTGAAGAAGGAAATGTTTTAACTTTTTATATTCAACCTGATGAAGGAATTGGACTTAAAATAATTGCAAAAAATCCAGGGAATAAATTAATGCTTGGCAATACAAAAATGCATTTTTTATATAACGAAGAATTTCACACAACCGGCACAGATGCGTATCAAAAGATTCTGTTAGATATTTTCTATGGAGATCAGACGCTTTTCAACCGTTCGGATGAACTAGCAAGTTCATGGGAATTTATTACTGCAATTTTACATGGATGGGAAAAGAATGCGTCTCCCGTGTATACCTATAAACCCGGCGGGTGGGGACCAAAAGAAGCGTTTGATCTTATTGAAAAAGATGGGCGCAAATGGATATTTTAATCTTTTTTTATGAATAAAAAAATCGCCATTACCGGTTCACATGGTACTATTGGGACTATTCTGGTGAATGGATTAAAAAATGTTTCAATTACTTCGTTAGCGAAACCTGAAATTGATATACGTAACTATCAAGAGGTTGCAGAGCAAATTAAAGATCATGATGTCGTGATACATTTAGCATGGGATACGAAAAGAGATAATTATCGAACTCATGTGTATAATCCAGACAACTCAATAATGTTGTATAACGTTTATCAAGCTGCAGTGGAACAAAAAATACCAAGAGTAATAATGGCTAGCTCAGTACATGCAGATAGTTATTATCAATGGCTAAAGACTTCATTAATGTCACCATTACAAATTCCTACGCCAGATAGCTTATACGGAGCTGAAAAAGTATTTATGGAATCGTTGGGAAGATATTATGCCACGAAAGGATTAGAAGTTATTTGTATACGATTTGGAGGAGTTAATAAAGAGAATACGCCTCATGAATCGAATATCTTAGAAAGAAAAGTTTTTTTAAGCCATAGAGATTGTTGTGATGTGATACAAGCAATAATTGAAACAAATCGAGTGCCCAATAATTTTGCTTTGCTGTATGCAATTTCTAATAATAAAGGGAGATTGCATGATATTACAAACCCCTTTGGTTGGTCTCCTATAAATGGGGCAAATGAGATAGGATAATAAACTCATTTATCATAGGAAAGATATACTGTATAATAAAATAATGCAACTTGGATTTATCGGCCTTGGGAAAATGGGTAGTCGTATGGCTGGTAAATTGGTTGAAAATGGTCATCATGTCATACTTTGGAATCGATCTTCGGAACCCATGACTTTATTTCAACAAAAGCATGAAACACAAAAAGAGTTTTTTAAGACTGTTTCAACAATAGGTGATTTCTTTAAGGAACTTAAATCTCCACGTGTTTTCTGGTTGATGCTTCCTACTGGATTACCAACAGAAAGTATTCTTCAAGAGCTAGGAATGGGTGTTACACAAGGCGATATTATTATTGACGGTGGAAATTCGAATTATAAAGATACCCAAAGACGGTACGAAGACTTTCAAGCAAAAGGAATTCGGTTTCTTGGAATTGGCGTTAGTGGTGGCATAATGGCAGAAAAGAATGGCTATCCTCTTATGGTTGGTGGTGATAAAAGCGCATATGAAGAAATTATTCCTATTCTAGATACGCTTGCATATCCGAAAGGTGGACATATGTATCATGGAGAAGGTGGAGCAGGACATTTTGTAAAGATGGTACATAACGGTATTGAATATGGAATGATGCAAGCTATTGGAGAAGGTTTTGGAGTATTAGAAAAATCACCATATAAATTAGACCTTAATAATGTTGCGGCAATATGGCAAAATAGTACAATTATTTCGAGTTTTCTTATTGATTGTGCAAAGGGAGTATTAGAAAAAGATCCTCAACTTTCTGATATTGATGGCGTAATAGCAGAAACTGGCGAAGCACGATGGACAGTTGAAGCAGCAAAAGATGAGCAAGTGCCTGTGCCTATTATTGAAGAGTCACTAAATTTCCGTACGCAGTCAAAAATAGATAAACGAATACAGAATTCGTATGCCGCAAAAATGGTTGCAGCACTTCGTCATCAATTTGGGGGTCATGACGTAAAGAAGAAATAATATTTATCCTCGGTGTTTGATAAAACAGTTTAAAAGCCATATAATAGCTAAAACATGTTTTTATGAAAGCGTCTGATTTATTTGTTAATTGTCTTGAAGAAGAAGGGGTACGATATGTATTCGGAATACCTGGAGAAGAGAATATTGATTTACTTGAATCAATCCGCACATCATCAATTCAACTTGTGGTTACTCGGCATGAACAAGCGGCAACTTTCATGGCAGCAACCTATGGTCGGTTAACAGGTAAAGCAGGTGTTGCCCTTTCTACACTTGGCCCCGGGGCAACAAATTTGATTACTGGTGTTGCTTTTGCGCAACTTGGCGGAATGCCCTTAGTAGTCATTACAGGTCAAAAACCAATTAAAAAAAGTAAACAAGGGCAATTCCAGATTATTGATGTTGTTGGAACGATGCAGCCGATAACAAAAAGTGCCCAGTTAATCCACAGTGGAGATAATATTCCTTCAATGTTACGAAACGCATTCAAAACAGCAGAAGAAGAAAGGCCGGGAGCTGTGCATCTGGAATTACCAGAAGATATTGCTCGAGAAGAAGTTGATGTACATCCTATAACTAGAATGAAAGTAAGAAGGCCTGGGCCTGATCCAAAAGCACTTACCCAAGCAGTGTCAATGATTGAAAATGCGAAATATCCATTAATTATCGTGGCTGCAGGTGCAAATAGAAAATTGATTCATGTTAGACTGTCTGAGTTTATTAATAAGACAAAAATACCCTTTATAACATCACAAATGGGAAAAGGTGTTATTGATGAGAGAAGTCCACAATATATTGGCGCGGCAGCATTATCGCAACACGATTTTGTACACTGTGCATTTGATAAAGCTGACGTTGTGTTAGTTATTGGGCATGATGTTTATGAAAAACCACCTGCGTTTATGGGAAGTGATGTAAATAAGAAAATAATCCACATTAATTTTTATTCTGCTCATGTTGATGATGTTTACTCGCCGACGTTAGAAGTAATCGGGGATATTGCCCATACTATTTGGGCACTTACCCAGCAAATTATGCCGCAAAGTAAGTGGGATTTCTCGCTCTTTAATAAGGTTAAGAGTCGTACTAAGGAGCATATTCATAAAATGGACTTTGATAACCGTTTTCCAATTTTGCCTCAAAAGTTTGTGAGCGAATTGCGAAATGTTATGCCCGACAATGGAATTATTACGCTGGATAATGGCATGTTTAAATTATGGATATCAAGAAATTATCCCGCATATCAACCAAATACTGTTCTTCTCGATAATGCTCTTGCGACAATGGGTGCTGGACTTCCTGCAGCAATTGGTGCAAAACTTGTTCATCCTGAGCGAAAAGTAGTAGCAATCTGTGGAGATGGAGGCTTTATGATGAATTCGCAAGAATTAGAAACAGCGGTAAGATTAGGAGTTAGTATTGTTATTATTATTTTAAATGATAGTGGGTATGGGATGATTAAATGGAAGCAAGATAGTTTGAGATTACCTTCCTTTGGTCTAGATTTTAAGAATCCCGATTTTGTTAAGTATGCAGAGAGTTACGGGGCGCATGGTCACCGATTGGAGAAAACAGAAGAATTTGCAAAATTGCTTACTCAATGTATGGATGAGGATGGTGTTCATGTTATTGATGTTCCCATAGATTATTCACAAAATGTAGAAGTGTTTACGAAGGAGATAAATAAGAAATTATGTAGTGAAATTGGATGTTCTGTGTAAGGAGAATATATGAAGTCAGAATTTACCAGAGTATTTATCAATAATCAGTGGATAACACCTCCGGCCTCGCAGGAAATTAAGAGTCCTTATGATGAGGCTATTGTCGGAACTGTTGGTATTGCCAATGCAGAGTTGATGAAACAAGCAATCGAAGCAGCAGATAACGCATTTTACCAGATAAAAAACTTGCCTACTTATAAAATTGCGGATGGATTGGGAAAAATAAAAAAATATTTTGAAGATAATTTAGAAGAAGTTGCGAATGATCTTTCCAATGAAGCAGGAAAACCTATCACGATAGCTAAAGCAGAAGTTCAGAGAGCCTTACACACGATTGAAGATGGTGTAGAGGAATGTAAACGATTCTATGGACAGACATTTCCTCTTGATCGAAGACCTTGGGGAGAAAACAGAACTGCTCAAGTTGAACGGTTTCCACTGGGGGTTATAGCAGCAATTTCTCCATTTAATTTTCCTCTAAACCTTGTTATGCATAAAGTTATTCCAGCTCTTGCAAGTAAAAATACCGTAGTTGTACGTCCAGCAACACAAACTCCATTTAGCGCATTGCATATAGCCAAGGCATATGAAGTCTCAGGTCTGCCACCCGGAGGGTTAAATGTCATGCCATCTGATTATGATGCAGCTGATATACTCGTAACAGATAAGCGGGTTAAAATGGTTAGTTTTACCGGCTCGGTAAAAGTTGGATGGAGTATTAAAGAAAAGGCAGCTGGTAAGAAGGTCGCACTTGAATTAGGTGGAAATGCAGCAGTTGTGGTTCATGAAGACGCGCCAAATTTAGAGAAAGCAGCAAGTGCTATTGCAACTGGAGGATTTTCAAATGCTGGCCAATCTTGTATCTCGGCTCAAAGAGTTTTTATTCACAGATCAGTTTATGATCGATTTTTATCATTATTGAAGGAAAAAGTTGAAGCATTAGTTGTCGGTGATCCACGAAATCCACAAACACAGGTAGCTTCCCTGATTAATTCAAAAGAGGCTGATCGCATAATGGATTGGATTGAGGAGGCAAAAGAAGGTGGTGCTTTAGTTATCTCAGGGGGTACAAGAGAAGGAAATGTTATTCGGCCTACAATATTATCAAACACAACAGGAAAAATGAAAGTGAATTGCATGGAAATATTTGGTCCATTAATAACAGTAATTCCTTATGAGAATTTTGACTCAGTGTTAGATGAAGTCAATAATTCAACTTTCGGTTTGCAAGCAGGAATCTTTACGCAAAATATATTTCTTATTCATAAGGCTTATAAAGAGTTAGACCTAGGTGGTCTAATAATTAATGATGTTCCAACGTATCGTATTGATCATATGCCTTATGGGGGAGTTAAAGACTCAGGTTTTGGACGAGAAGGTGTCCGATATGCTATGGAAGAAATGACTGAACCGAAATTATTAGTTATTACTTATTAGGTAACTTGCAGTTATAGAAAATCTTTAATAAGATAAATATATGCCAGGTCCAGAAAGTCCGCGATATGATCCAAAATTTAATATCACCGATGATGTCCCACAATGGAAAGTTGCAAATAGTGATCAAGCTACTTTATCCGGTGGACAAGGTAGTCATTCGCAATCAGAAAATCCAGTGAGCCTTGTTGAAGTAGGGAAAGTGACTGTTACGAAAGCGAATTGGCCGGATGACATGAAAGTTACTCATGCAAGTTCACCAAGTTTTTTCGGGATGAAATTTTTCCAAGTAGTAAGTTTTGTCGGGAAGTTTCTTCATAAGCATGCTTCTTCAGATATGATACAAACATCATCTCAATCATCAAATGCAATTCGTCCGCGACGAATTGGTGAACCACTGAATACCCATAAGAGATAATAAACTACATCTCTCATTTATGTAAAAAACTTGCTATACTATGGTGAGTTTTTATGAGATATTCACAATTGCCTTTTAAGACAAGTAAAACATTTAGTTCTGAACTACAATCAAAGAATGCACGATTGCTCATTCAGGCTGGATATATTCATCAAGAAATTGCCGGAGTGTATACATTTTTACCTCTTGGATTACGTGTGTTAAATAAAATTGAGAATATTATTCGTGAAGAAATGAATAAAATTGGTATGGAAATTTTTATGCCAACACTCGCTCCTGTGGAAAGTTGGGAAAAAACAGGTAGAGGAAATACAAATAATGTACTTATGAAAACTATACCTGCAAATGCTTTTGCGAAAGCAAAAAATGATACTGAATACATTGTAAGTCCAACCCACGAAGAAATAGTTACTCCGTTAGTAAAGGAATATATTCGAAGTTATAAAGATTTTCCCATTGGTGTATATCAAATTCAAACAAAGTTTCGCAATGAACCTCGAGCCAAATCAGGGTTAATGCGATGTCGTGAATTTAGAATGAAAGATTTATACAGTTTTCATACCAGTAGTGAAGACCTAAAGGCTTATTATGAAAAAACGAAAGAAGCGTATTGGAAAGTTTTTGAAAGGTTAGGAATTGGCCAACATACCACATTCTTAACGTTAGCGTCAGGTGGTGATTTTACTAAAGATTTTTCGCATGAATTTCAAACAGTTTGCGACGCAGGGGAGGATATTATCTTTCATGCAAAAAGCAAGAATATCACTTTTAATCGTGAGATTGCGCCAAGTAAAGCTCCACCTATTGATGACAGTGCTGAAGACATGAAAGAATTACAAGAAGTAGAAGGGAAAGGGATTATTGGAGTAGATGAATTAGCTCGTTATTTAAAAATACCTGTTGAGAAAACAACAAAAACTATTCTTTTTGAAAATGAGAAGGGGGAATTAATCGCAGCTGGCGTTCGTGGAGGATATGATATTAATGAAGAAAAGCTCTTAAAGATAACCCATTCTGAAAAACTAACATTGGCTAGTGCAGAAACTGTTAAGCGAGTTACTAACGCGGAAGTGGGATATGCAGGATTACTGAATCTTCCGCAGGAAGTTAAAATTTATATGGATGAATCAATGAAAGGAAGAAAAAATTTTGAAATGGGTGCAAATAAGACGCATTATCATTCAATTAATGTGAATTTTGGACGAGATCTTGCTGAACCAAAAGAATATTATGACTTCAAAGTTGCGAAAGAGGGGGATATCTATCCTGCAACTGGTGAAGTTTACGAAGTTTATAAAGCTGCAGAAGTAGGGAATATTTTTCCTTTACATACAAAGTTTACTAAAGCATTTAATTTTACCTTTACTGATGAAAAAGGACAATCACAGCCAATATATATGGGTTGTTATGGTATAGGACCATCACGAGTTATGGGAGTAATCGTTGAAAAGTTTGCTGATGAGAAGGGACTAGTCTGGCCGGAAAATATTTCACCTTTCCAGGTTCATTTAATTTCAATTCGACAAAACGAAAAGGCACAACAACTCTATAGTTATTTACAAGAGAAAGGTATACAAGTATTTTATGATGATAGAGAAGTAAATCCTGGAGAAAAATTTGCTGATGCAGATTTGTTAGGAATACCCATACGCCTTGTTGTCAGTGCTAAAACTGGAGAAAAAGTGGAATTCAAAAGGCGCAAAGAACAATCAGTGCATTTGTATACCATTGATGAACTTCTTAAAGTTGTAACAAAGTAAATGAAACTCGTACTATGGTAAAAAAGGAACAGGAACGTTAAAAAATTTTAACCAGAAAATTATATAGATTACTAAAAATATCAATCCACAAATAATATAGACAATAGGTGAAACCGCTGATTTTTTCTTTTGCATAGTACCTCCATGGGGTACTCCTCCAATATGAATTTTCTCAGGTTCTCTTCGTAATGAGTTATTGGTAACAACTGGTTGAGGAGTTGGTGTCAATGATGCTGCAGCTGGCTGTACGGGTGTTGGTGATAATTTTGCAATAGGAGGAGTACTAGGAGGGGTTGTAGGATTGTGTTCATTAGGTACCGTTGCGTTTGTATTATCTGGGGCAGTCGGATTATGATGTACTGTTGTATTCATAACCCGGTCGTATGCTTCTTTAATTTTAGGATCAAGTTGTGACAGCTGATTTTTTGAATCCATGGTATTATATTTATGGTCTTAGATTTTTATCATATTGTCAAGCGGGAACGCGAAATGTATAATTACTTTTCGGTATTATAAGAAAAAAAATCATGAAAATTATTGTTACTCATGCTTCTCCCGATTGGGATGCCATTACCTCAGTATGGTTATTAAAACGGTTTTTACCTGGTTGGGAAAGTGCTGAAGTACGTTTTGTACCTGCAGGGCAAAGATATCGGAATGTCGAATTTTATAATTCTGATAAAAGCGGTCCTATTGAAGAGATTGGTGAAGAAGAAGTAATTCATGTCGATACTGGATTAGGGCCTCTTGATCATCATCAAACTTCTGATATGAAAGTAAGTGCAGCGAGTTTAGTGTGGGATTACGTAAAAAAACAGAACGTTTATTTTACTACAGGTGGAGATAGATGGGAAGTGAAGAAAGAAGCTCTTCAAAGGTTAGTAAATGTCGTTGTCTCTATTGATCACTTTCAAGAAGTTTTTTGGGATAATCCAACAGCAGACTATCATGAATTATCATTTCTAGGATTATTGGAGGGTTTGAAAATATTTAAACCAAATCAAGATAACTATTATGTTGGATTTTGTATGGAATGTCTTGATGCATTTTTGCATAATTTCGAAAATAGAATTTGGGCTGAGAAAGAAATTCAAGAAAAAGGTATAGTCTTTCAAACTCGATTTGGAATGGGCTTAGCTTTTGAAACATTGAATGATACCGTGATAAAGCTTTCTCAGAAAATGGGCTATATAATTGTAGTTCGAAAAGATCCACGAAAAGGTTATGTACGAATTAAAGTACGGCCAGTAAATAGTAAAGAAAAGGCGGAAAAACAGATCTCTATTGATTTAACAACTGTTTACGAGAAGCTGAAAGAACTAGATCCAAAAGCAACCTGGTTTTTGCATGTTTCAAAAAAGATGCTTTTGAATGGTACAACAAAAAATCCTAAAATGATTCCTACATCGCTTAGCTTGCAAGCAATTGTTGATGTATTAAAAACAATATGAACGACTGTATATTTTGTAAAATTCGCGATAAGAAAATTCCCGCAAAAATACTTTATGAAGATGATGCTGTGATGGCATTTCCTGATATAAATCCAGTAAAGAAAGTTCATATTTTAGTAGTTCCTAAGAAGCATATAGAGGATTTCCTCCAGTTTGATGATGATCAGATGTTCAAGGCAGTTAGAACAACTATTCAAACATTAATTAAAGAGAATAAATTAGAAAAGAGGGGATACAGAATATCGGTAAATGGAGGAGGAGCTCAGATAGTAAATCATCTCCATTTTCATCTCATTGGACCATTAGGTAAAGCAGCTGCCATGTAGTTATTATGCCTAATTTATAAGAAAAGATTGCTTTCTTCTTAATTCTTTTCTGTGATATAATAAAGAGAAGACTTGATAAATTCTTAATTTTGAAGGGGGGTGTTTTAAAATTATGGTTAAAGTTAAACGAATGCCGGGAGATAGTGATGATACGGTAATTAGAAAATTCATGCGGAAAGTCTTAGCTGATGGGGTTGTTTTTGAAGCAAAACGTCGTAAATTTCATTTAAAACCTTCTCAGGCAAGAAAACAAAAGAAAAAAGACAAACAGCAAGCAAGAGCAGCTGCAGCAAGATGGTAATGTATGGGAGATACAACAAAAAATAATGTAACCATCCTGCTCTATGTAGAAAGCCGATATAAAGTTAATAGACGTCGTATTAGAAAGACGATTATAGAAACTTTAGATAAGCAATCGGTGAAAAGTGCTGTTGAAGTATCGCTTGCATTTGTCGGTGATCGAAAAATGCGAGAGTTAAGTAAGAAATATAAAGGGGAGGATAAAACAAGAAATATTTTGTCCTTTTCTCTGCATGAAGGAGAACCAACAGTACTTCCTACAGATAAATTGCGTTTAGGTGATATCGTTATTTCATATCCTATTGTAATTAAAGAGTCCATAAAGATGGAAATGTTAGTTGATGATAGAATAGATGAATTAGTTGAACACGGTTTACTTCATCTTCTCGGTTTACATCATGAATAGACTGTGATCTCAATTTTTTAGTAATACTTTCGCCACATTCTGAAGGAATGACTATTTTATTACCAAGAGGATTACAGTAAAATATATTCCTATGGTTTATTATCGAACTTATCGACCTCAGAAAATTGGTGATTTAGATAGCGCTCAGCTTCGGGAAAGTCTTCATGCCGTTTTATCAGGAAATAGAGTTCCCCACGCATTTCTTTTTACTGGACCAAAGGGGTTAGGAAAAACTTCGACTGCGAGAATAGTTTCTAAAGTAATCAACTGTGAGAATGTTACAAATGGAGAACCAGATAATACTTGTGAACAATGTCTCTCAATAACAAATGGCAGCAATATCGACGTATTAGAAATAGATGGTGCTTCTAATAGGGGAATTGATGAAATACGAGAATTGAGAGAAAGAGTTAATCTTGCACCATCAAAAGCGAAAAAGAAAGTTTATATTATTGATGAAGTGCATATGTTAACAACTGAAGCATTTAATGCGCTTCTTAAAACAATTGAAGAACCACCTTCTCATGTTATCTTTATCTTTTGTACCACTGAACCACAGAAAGTGCCTGCTACGATTCTTTCTCGGTGTTTCCGTATAAATTTTCAGCTGGCATCCGAAGCCGAAATAATTCATTCGTTACAACGAATTGTACGAGCAGAGAAGTTGAATATCAATGATGCAGCTTTAGAAAGTATTGCAAAAATGGCGGAAGGAGGATTTCGTGATGCAGCAAAGATATTGGAAGAAGTTGTTGCGTTATCCAGTGGAAATCCAATCACCAAAGAACTTGTTGAAGAAAAGTTTCATATGGTTAATATTACGCAGTATTCATCAGAACTTCTCATGTTATTATCGCAGAGAGATTCAAAAAAATCATTGTTACTTATTAAAAAAATAGTTGAAGAAGGAGTAAATATCACTTACTTTCTAGAAAATCTTCTCAAGAATTTTCATATACTACTTCTGAGTAAAGCTGGCATAACTTCAGAAATAACTTCAAAGTTTGGTCAATCATTTAGTATTCATGATATTAGCAAGTTAGTATCACTATTCTCAGAAGCATATACGCAAACAAAATATGCAGTAATACCTCAGTTACCAACAGAATTGGCGGTGATCGTTTGGTGTAACGAAGAGGAAGTTACAAGTGTTGATAAACCAAACTCTGTGGTAAGTACGTCGCAAAAAACAACTATTAATTCACTATTAAAAAAGCAGCAAACGTTAAAAATTAAAACTATGTTAGAAGGAGATAAAGCGAAAGATAAAGTAGTTAATACCAATAATCTCGTTGCTGAACAGGGGGATATTTCAAAGCATGTAAATGATTTAACAACATTATTTGAAAATATTATATATAAAGTGAAACCACTCAATCATTCAATAGCAGGAGTATTACGAGGTAGCAAAATTAAGGAAGTAAGCGAGAGTACAATTATATTTGAGACTTCTTATAAATTTCATAAAGAACGATTGGAAGAACAGAAAACTTGTGAGATAATAGAGAAAGCAATTCGTGAAGTAACAGGTAAACCATTAAAAGTATCGGTAATCATAAAACAGTAAAGGAGGTGATGATAAATGTTTAATCCATTTCAGGGACTAGGTGATATTAAAAAGATGCGAGATCAAGCAATGGCAATTCAAAAAGCATTGCAAAGTGAACATATAACAATTGATAAGCATGGGGTACAAGTAGTCATTAGTGGAGATCAAAAAGTTATATCAATTAAAGTAAATGGTAAAAATGACAACGATGTAAAAGATGCTATCAATGAAGCAATTAAAAAATCTCAAGAAGTTGCTGCCAAAAAACTTCAACAAATGGGAGGGATTGGAGGACTTGGGAGTCTTTTAGGAGGAAAATAAATTATTTGCTCTCAAAAGTCTCCTAAATTTATGGGTGAGGATATTATTCATATAATATCCTTGTATTGGGTGGTCTTCTTGATTCGTAAATAATTTCCTGATACAATTATCCTTAGAACATGCAAACTGTTAAGACGAGTACACCCTCAAAGGAAGAAAATAGTTTTGTTCTTCTAGCTGGACGCTCGAATCCTCAATTAGCTCAACAAATTGCTACTCTTTTACAAAAAGAACTTTGTGAACCAATTAGTATCTTCTCAGATGGAGAAGTACGAATTAAAGGTATTCCGACGATAAGAAATAAACATGTTTTTATTATTCAACCAACAGCGCCTCCAGTAAATGATCATTTGATGGAGTTAATTTTTTTACTTGATGCTTCAAAACGTGCAAGTGCAGAGGAAATTACTGCAATTATTCCCTATTTTGGTTATTCTAGACAAGATCGAAAAGAAATGGCACGAGTTCCGATAAGTGCCTCCATTGTTGCAAAAATGATCGAGCATGCTGGTGCAGATAGAATTTTAACCCTCGATATTCATTCAGAACAACAAGAAGGATTTGTTCGTATTCCTTGGGATAATTTATACGGTAGCTTTTCATTAATTCCTGCATTACAACAAATGAATCTTACTGACTTGGTCATAGCATCGCCAGATAAAGGTGGAGTACCTCGAGCAACAGGGTATGCAAGGTTATTACAAGCACAAGATATTGCAATAGTTTATAAAGAACGTGATATAGCGGTTAATAACAGTTCAAAAGCCTTAGGAATGATAGGAAATGTCCGGGGTAAAAATGTACTCCTTGTAGATGATATGATTGATACAGCTGGTACAATTGTGAATGCAGCAAATTACCTTAAAGATAAGGGAGCAAAGAGTGTACGGGCAGCAGTAACTCATGGTATATTTTCCGGTCATGCAATTCAAAAAATAAATGCGTCTGAGATTGAAGAAATTATTACCACAGATAGTATCTTTCAACAAGATGAAATTGTGAATAATCCTAAGATTACCATTGTTTCAGTAGCTCCATTACTCGCAAAGGCAATCAAGCGTATCTCTATTGGAGAATCGCTTGGAAAAGATCTCATATTGTAATACCTTAATTCTCATTGATTCGATTATTGTACGGGAGTACAATATGTTCATGAAAATTTTTTCAGGTTCTGCAAATAAGCCTTTAGCTGAGAAAATTGCTCAAGAGTTGTCACTTTCATTAAGCTCCATTGATATGTTTACTTTTCCGGATGGTGAACGCAGGATCAGAATTGTTGATTCTGTCGTAAATGAAGACTGTCTTATTGTTCAGCCTGCAAGTCCTCCGGTAGATATTAACTATATGGAATTATTTTTTATAGTTGATGGTCTGAAAAGATCAGGTGCAAAATCGGTAACTGCTGTTGTTCCGTATTTTGGTTATCAACGGCAAGACCATATTTTCCGAGATGGAGAAGCAGTTTCATTGGAGGTAATTATCAAAATATTAGAATCAGTAGGGATAGATCGACTTATTAGTGTAGATTTGCATGCAAGTAGAATCCCTGATTTATTCAATATTCCAGTTATGCATCTTTCCGCATTATCACTCTTTAGTAGTATTATTACATTAAATCATTGGAATACAGAAGACGCAGTTTTAGTATCACCAGATATGGGAGGTATTCGACGTATTCGTATGATAGCTGAATTACTCGATAACATGCCATATGTTGCACTTGAGAAAAATAGAGATTTAAATACTGGGCAAATAGCTGGTGATGCAGTACGTGAAGGGAGCTTACAAGGAAAAAGGAGAGCTTTTCTTGTTGATGATATGATTTCTTCTGGGAAAACTATAGCTCTAGCCGCAAATGTTCTGAAAACTCTTGGTTTACGGGAAATTTATGTGTTTGCGACTCATGCCGTCTTTTCATCAGAAACGCCTCAAATACTTAATATTGCTTCTGTGAATAAAATATATGTGACAGATACCATACTTATTGCTGACGATAAAAAGTTTGGTAAGCTTGAAGTTTTATCAATAGGAGATATAATAGCTAATGAAATAATAAAAATAAGATAATACTCAAAATTTATTGTGGTTACTTCAAAAAGTCACAATTCGGATATTACTTTTTTCATTATACATATAATTTATGAAAATACCAAAAGCGATACAACGAGTTATTGAATCTTTTGAAAAATTGCCAGGAGTTGGTCCGAAGTCTGCTCAACGATTAACATTTTACTTATTACATGTTCCTCAAAGTGAGTTGGATAAATTTGCATTGGCGGTCCAAAATATTAGAAAAGAAACTGTAATTTGTTCAACATGTTTTACTATTGGGGAGACAAATCCTTGCACTATTTGTAGTGATCCTATACGAAACAAATCATTGATTTGTGTGGTTGAACAACCACTTGATGTTTTAGCATTGGAAAAAAATGGCAAATATAAAGGTGTTTACCATGTCTTGCATGGGAAAATTGATCCATTGAATAACATAGGGCCGGATGAAATTTATATTCAACCATTATTAACAAGAGTAAAAAATGATACCAATATACAAGAAGTAATAATAGCAACGAATCCTACTATGGAGGGTGAAGCTACCGCAATGTATCTGAATAAGCAACTTAAAATTCAAAATTCTCAACTAAAAGTTACTCGTATTGGTAGAGGTCTACCCATTGGAGCGGATTTAGAGTATGCTGATGACTTTACTTTAGAACAAGCATTAGAAGGAAGAAAAGAATATTCGTCAGTGTAGTAAAAAATTTAATATCCCGTAGCACCGAAATTTCTCAGAAGTATATTATAGTCGATACCATTGGTTGCACCGTCATCATTCAAATCAGCAAAAAGTCCTTTAGTTTGGTCAGAGATATTATGAGATTTACAAGCAGGACTTGTTGATTTGTCACCGAAACAATCAACAAGGATATTATAATCCGTGAGAGTAACGGCATTATCACCATCAAGATCTCCCATGCGAAGGGTAGTGAAAGTATTATTTTGTATAGTAATGGGTTCAATTGGATTATTTTTACCAGCAGTAATTAAGACTTGTTGTGTTCCATTAAGAACTTCACGAAGTGATCCCTCAGGAGATTTCGCTAAGACATAATAGGACCCGGGGGGAATAGAGGAGAGGTCAAATGAAGAGTTGATAAAAAGACCATTTTGGTCAGTTGGAGAAAAAGTAACTAAGAGAGGGAGAGAATAATTTGACTGTCCCGAAAAGTTATTTGAGGTATAAAAATAAAGAGTAATTTGTCTTTGCGGATGATTAGGATGAGTGTTATTTTCTGGATCAATACCTTGAAAATGGATGGATAGAGAGCCAGTAGTAACACCAAGGGTTGGAGTAGAAGTAGGCGAGGAAGTAGTGGAAGGAACCTGAGTTAAAGTTGCAGTTGGAGTGTCGGTAGGTGTATCTGTTGGAGTGTCGGTAGGCGTATCTGTTGGAGTGTCAGTTGGCGTAATTCCTGAAGGGGAAGGGAAAGGAGTATCAGTTGGTGTGATTTGCGCTGAAGGAGAGATATCTCCACTCGGAGATGGGATGGGAGTTGAAGTAGGCGATGGGCTGTTGGAAGGGGAAGGGAAAGGAGAAACTGAAGGTGATGGCGAAGGAGAAACTGAAGGTGATGGCGAAACTGAAGTTGCAATAAAAGTGCAAGGGTTTGTTGTATTGCCTGTTGCTGGGGGTATTCCAAGTTGTGTTCCGCACGAAAACGAGGTATTTGTCGTTAGACTAATATTAGATTTGTCGTAAGTATAATTACTACTAGTTGGAGTGAATATGACATGATCACCTGACCAGCTATTAATTTTTGCAGTTCCATCGGAAGCTGTCGTAATTGTATAATCGCCATGGCCATTATCATAAACATCAATAGTGACTCCGCTAATAGCATTTTTTGATGTATCGACAACTTTTGCTATTACTTGATAAGAACTTGGACATGTTTGGGGTGTAGATGCAGACTGATTATATGTACAACCTCCTTCTTTTGAACTTGGATTTAAACCACTTCCTCCGTACCCATCGTAACATTTACCATTTTGTGTATATGTACATGTATTTCCCTGAGGTAAATTACTTGTTTTATCTCTAGGACATCGTACAGGTCCGCAAGTATATTTCCCTCCAACTGTATTAAATCCTAAACCTGTTGAGCTAAAACATTGGTTGCCTTGGGAATATACTTTTGCGTCTCCTAAATAAGGACAGGACGAAGCTTCCTGGCGATAATCATGAGGTTGTTGTAAGGATAAGACAAGAACTGGTAGGCAGAGAACAACGATAAAAACGAATACGATATTTAAGAGTATATGCTTATGCATATACTCTTTTACTATATTTATCATGGTTTAAATTTAATTATGACCACTGTTCATATCATATAAAAAAAATAATCATGATACAATAAACACTCAATTATGAAGTATAAAGCATTAATATGTGATGTTGATGGCACGCTAATTCCAAACAGACAAGATGGTGTACCTTCACAAAATGTGGTAAAGGCAATTGAAAAAGCTCAAAAAAAAGTTCATGTTGGAATTGCTACAGCTCGCTCGCTAAGTTCGCTTACATCAATTTTTAACAGATTACCTTTATATGGTCCAAGCATTATTACTGGTGGTGCTCAAATTATTGATCCAAAATTAGGAAAAATTTTTTCACAAAGACTACTTTCTGTTACAGCATTAGAAGAAGTTAAAAAAATTGCAAAAGTATTTGAAGTTAAATTAATTGTTGCTGATTATGGTGAAGAGAAGATACTTTCAGACTCCTATATTCCATATGAACCTCTTGATATATATACAGAGCCAATTCCACTCCAACGTGCGCATAAATTTATGCAGCAAATTTCTCACATTTCATCTATCGCAGTCCATATTGCTTCTGCATGGGGAGAAGATGGGAATGTGCATGTTACTGTTACTAATCCAGAAGCTACAAAACTTCATGGAATAATTGAAGTATCAAAAATATTGAAAATAAAAAAAGAAGAAATTATTGGAGTTGGTGAAGGGTATAATGATTTTCCCTTACTGATGGCCTGTGGTCTTAAAATAGCTATGGGAAATGCGGTACAAGATGTAAAGGCAATTGCTGATTATATTGCTCCTACTGTGGAACAAGATGGAGTTATGCATATTATTGAAAAATTTATCCTATGATAGTTATTTAAGGTTAATTTCCACAGCAAATTTTCTAACTGGTGAGTTGATTATTGGTTGGTATATGAGGGTAAATGGTTCAGAATGGGAAATAACTTTAAAAATAATAGCTCCAGTTTTTTTTGCACCCGGTGCAAGCTGTCCTGAACCTAACATTGCTGAGTCTGAAAGCGAGAAAGAAAAAGTTGGTCCAGTCAAGTCTCCAGTTTTATTTACTAAAAAGAAATCATAAGGACTGTATTGAAGAATATGTTGACTGGTATTTGTAATACTAACATTAACAAGAATAAATTGTTCGAGCAATGAAAGGTTATCAGCTTTGGCAGCTTGATAGTTTTTTTGAACAGTTTCGACCATAACTGTTCTATCAGTAAGTATCGCTGGATGTCCTATGATGGACGTATAATAGAGAGTATTCGTATCTTGATGAAAGGTCGAGCTTTTTGACGAATCAATATGAGTTACATAATCATAATAATGCTGAAAGTTTGGAATAATTTGTAATAAAAAATATGAAAAGGAAAGGATGAGAACAATATTGATAATCCATCCAATAAGAGAAAGTATAATCCATACCTTTGGAGTCTGAGCTTTCTTGGTTTTAGGTAAAAGACGATACAATTCGTAATTGTAACAGATGACAAACGAACCATATAGAATATTCAGGAGGTGGAAAACGAAATAAAGAATAATTGCAGATAAGGCTTGAAGGGGAATGAAATGGGCTATTAGAACGTAAAAAATCATTATCAAAATACTTCCTCCAAGAGGTAATAAACTTCGAAACAATAACTCCCAAAATTTTTGATTATATAAGTCACGACTTGTCCATAGATTTTGTAAGCCATGTTCTTTTTTTTCTAAATAAACGAAGGTAGTGAAACTGCTCCAAAATGTCCAGATCATGGGGAGAATAAATAAAGTTATGATACCGTATGGAAATAATCCGGTTAAAAAAATTGCAGAACTTAATGCTACCCAAATATATCCAAATACTAATGGTTTCATGGATTGTATCATTGATAAAATAGACTGTTTTTTACCAACGAGAATATTGACAGAAGTTAATATAAAAAGAGCAAACAAATAGATAGAGGATAAGATAGTAAGAAGAATCGCTATGCCAGCTACGAGTAAAATAGTGAAAAATGATTTTGTAAAAATAAGACCAATTATGATCACCATTCCTCCAAAGATGATTATCAAAATAGTTATGAGTATCCACAGAAATCCAAAGAATATTAATGTTCCCAGATAGGGAATAATTCTTTCTTTCCAATGCGTAAACGCTTCGTTACACAATTCGCCTACTGATAAAAATGGAGATTTGGTATCCTTCATAGACATACATTGAGTTTAGAAATAGTTTCTAAGCTTGTCAATAAAGTAAAGATGAAAATTTGAGCTATGCTAATTTACGAAGATAAAGTCCTAAAGGTACAAAACCTAATAACGTGGCTAACGATAGAAATGGTGAACCCGTCTGCGGAAGTTGTGTTGTTTGTACAATCGGAGCAACCGTAACGACCTGAAGTGGAATAGTCTGAGGAATTGGATTATTAGTAAGATTTATCGAGTTATTATTTGAGATGTTGGAATTATTGTCGTTAGTAATACTAATATTGTTTGATGAATTTTGAATGGCGTTTTGTTGTTGAGAGTTGTTGTTTATATTTTTATTTGTATTACTGTTATTAATCTGATGATTTAATATAGTTATGTTATTTTGAGGACGATTTTCTGGTTTCTTATTCCACCCGAAAGCTGGAGTAACTAAAATGCCCCATCCTAAAAGCACGAGTGTTATAAATAGATATTTATTTTTAAATTTCATGCTTGATGAATAGGCGAATTATAATAAAAAAAATCTGTAATGTAAATAGTGCAATAAACTAGCAAATGACTGAAATAAAATTGCTATAATATTAATTGTGACAAAATCAGAAATAATCCGTTTTCTTATTCTTCGAAGTATTGGTAATTTTTTAGTGCTCTTTGCCCTATTTGGAGTTGGAATGACGTTTGGCCCAGCTGTCTACGAGGAGATCCGATTCCAAATTGACCGAGCGAATGGTGTTCATTATGTCGCAGCGACAACAACACAACAGCAAGAATATCAAAATGGTGGATTGGGAAATATTTTATCAAATGCACATACTCAAGTACTTGTTGCTCCAGATCCATTTTTTAGTATTATTATTCCGAAGATAGGAGCGGCAGAGCGTATATTACCAAATATTGACCCTTCTAATCCGGATGATTATATACCAGCATTAAAAAAAGGTGTTGCTCATGCTAAAGGGAGTGTTTTTCCCGGTTTATTAGGAACGACATATTTATTTGCCCATTCAACGGATAGTTTCTGGGATGTTGGAAGGTATAATGCGGTATTTTATCTTCTTAAAGATATGTCAGTTGGTGATGATGTTTATTTATTTTTTCAAAATCAACGATATAATTATAAAGTTACGAAAGTAGAAATTATTGATCCTGACCAGGTCAACTTATTAACCCAAGCACAAACGACAGATGAGCAACTCGTTTTGCAGACTTGTTGGCCTCCTGGAACGACATGGAAGAGATTGATTGTTATTGCAAAACCTCCTAAGAAGGAGTAAAACTACGCTCCCTATTAATTATTGCTTATATTGACAATTAAGCCTGAGGATGGAATGATAACCTTAATGGAATCATTGTCAAAACCAGTTATAAATGAATCGTCAAGTTCTGAAGAAAAGAAAGAGATTTCTCAAAGCCAAAGTAAGATCCACAAAGTGAATAAAAAATTATTGATTATCATTGCTAGCATAATAATAATAGCAATTATATTTGGTTTGAGTTTCATTATTCTTTATCAATCTTCAAGTTCTCAATCGAATAATCCGGTAACTACTACTAATCAAATAACTCCTTCCCTTACGCCAATAGTTACGCCAACAACACAAAGATTAAATATTTATACTATTAATGGTTCTTCGTTTAATAAACTAACAAGCATCTTACCTGAAAAAGGATTCCAGGGACAAACACCTATTACTGATTCTGCTGGAAATATCTATTATGTTGATCAGAATCTCGTCATGCAATTCTCATTACAAACTCAAGAATCACGTGTCATATATACGAATACGAAAATCGGAACGAAAATTTCAAATCTTACATTTATTTCTCCTTCGTTACTCTATATTAGTATTATTCTTAATCCTCTTGATCCGAATTATTCTCAACAAGCAGATCCTAATTCTTACTTGGTTGAATATAATCTTGCTTCAAATGCGTTACGAACCATAGGTCCTTTTCCAACATTAACTAATGGATCCATTTCGTATTTATTTTCATCTGCAGGTAGGGATGTAATTAATTATGTTAAGCAAACATATTGTAAAGGAGAAGGTGAAGTTTATTTGTATAGCACAGGTTCTGCAACATTCATAACAAAAGACGGAGAGGGATGTAATGGTAGTGATCCCTATTTAATCGGTTCACTACCGAATGCAAATTCACTTCTTCTATCTTTACCGTATAGTAACTCAACACCGGATGGATTTGTATCAGAATATGGTAACTTGTATATCTATAATATAACTAATCTTAGCCAAAATACCATTATTGATTTAGGGACATTGCTTCCTGCAAATTTAACCGCGCCAATTTCAGATATGCCAAATCAAATTAATAAATTTGCAGTAAGTGATGATAACCAGACGATATATTATCTTCTTGGAGCAAAGATTTATATTATCAATGTTAATGCGAGATCAGTTACTCAAACTCTTGATTTATCTAGTTACAATGGATATGCCGTTATTGCTATTGTGAAAAATAAAGTCTATTTGTTTAATAATAATAAAAGCACATTTGCAATTATAGATATACCTACAAATACAGTTACAAACTTACCACAAACAATTATGATTAATCCAACACAAATAAATGAAATAAATTATCTTGGGACTTGGAATAATGAGTTGCTCTTTTATACGCAATCTGTAAATAATTAAACCTAGTTAATTAATTGATTTGTCAATATTTTCTATATAAGTTTCCCATGAAAGATGCGCTTCATCTAAGAACGTTGGATCATCAGTTGAATTTATAAAACTCGGATCATCATCGCTTGGGAATCTTCTCCTACCGATATTTGTATATGATCCAGCCTCAAGCCAGATATAATTCTGTTCACTTAGATGAACATTTATCGGATTGTAGTAATTGTTAGCGTACGACGCCTGAGGGAGTAGATGCTGATTACTATAAGGAGTATTAGTAAAGTTTCCGATAATGCTAGCCCAGTTTGAATTTTAAAGCATAATAAGAAACATAGTCTTGATAGTTCCTCCGCTTATCGTAGTTTGTAAATTCAAGATATTATTTTTTGCTAAGGTTTGGTAAAAAGGGGTAAATTGCAATGACTTCCCAAAAGTTTTAGCTCCACCGAAATTATAATAATTGATATTTTGATTATTTCCTTCAAACGAGTTAAAGAGAATCAAATTTTTTACTATGTTACAATAGTGACAATTACTATGAATATCGCACTATTAGGCGGTAAATTTGATCCACCGCATTATGGGCATTTACATATTGCTCACCAAGTATTAACAAATGGACCAAATATTGACCAAGTGTTGTTTATTCCGGTAAATACTCATCCCTGGAGGTCGATAGTTGCTTCACCAATTGATAGGTTAGCAATGGTTAATCTTATTGAAGAGTCAAATATTAAATCTTCTCCAATAGACATTCATAGAGGGGGAGATACATTTACTATTGATACTGTAAAGGAATTACTTAGAGTTACTAATAACAGTTATTATTGGATTCTTGGTAGTGATCAACTAAGTAATTTACACAATTGGAAAAATTATCACGAGCTCATAGTTATGATTCCTTTTCTTGTTATACCTCGTGAGGGATATCCTATAAAATCGATTCCATCGAATTTTAAGTTATTAAGCAAGAACTACTCTGCGACAAATTTGTCTTCAACCGAAATAAGAGATAGAATAAGACACAGTTTATCTATACATAAATATGTTCCAAACAAAATAGAAAATTATATAATGAAGCACAGGTTGTATAAATAAGTATGGAGTCTATTGACTACAAAAAATTAGCGGAAAAGTTATCTGATTGGATACGAGAAGCTGTTACTTCTGCTGAATTTGATAAGGTAATTATTGGAGTTTCTGGAGGAATAGATTCTGCAGTTTCTGCTTCATTAGCAAAAAAAGCATTAGGAAAAGATAATGTCTATCCAGTCATGCTGCCATATGGTAAACTTCATTCTGAAAGCGTAACAGATGCAAAATTGTTAATTGATTCATTAGGAATTCCTTCCAAGAATGTCTTACATATTAATATTAAAGAAGCCGTTGATGCGATCTGCAAAAGTGCTGATATCAAGCAGGATAATTTACGTATGGGTAATATTATGGCAAGAGTAAGAATGATCTACCTTTTTGACCTTTCCAAGAAGCTTGGTACTCTTGTTTGTGGAACTGAAAATAAATCTGAACATTACCTTGGTTACTTTACTCGATTTGGCGATGAAGCTTCAGATTTAGAACCTATTAAAAGTTTATATAAGACACAAGTATTGGAAGTTGCTAAAGTATTAAAAATCCCTTCAAAACTGATTAATAAACAACCGACAGCTGGATTATGGGAAAATCAAACAGATGAAGGAGAGTTCGGTTTCTCGTATAAAGAAGCAGACCAGATTCTATCCTATTATTTTGATGAAAAGCTAACAAGTGAAGAAATAATTAAAAAAGGAATTTCTAAAGAAATTATGGTGAAGGTATTAGAAAGAGTGGCAAAAAATGACTTTAAGCATCATCTTCCATTAGCTTACATATAACTACTACTTTTATCGCTTGCATTTTTATTTCGACATTGATACGCTGAATAATACTTTCACTTTTGTGAGAATTTATTTTTTCTTATGGTAGGTATTGCCCAATCTACTCCAATTGCAAATGGAACAAATACATTATTACCGTATAACAACCCTTATCAACACGAATTAGTCATTCTACCTAACTCTCCTTATAGCTCATTATATCGGTATTTTCTTACCCAAGGTTTGAAACCTGAAATGATTAGAAATATTGAAAACACTCGCCAATATATCGACTGGTTTTGGGGCGAGCTTATTGTTCATCCGGAACAATTTACAGAGCGTGATGAAAAAGCAGGCGCGATTAAATTACCATCACCGTATTTAATGCCTATGGCTAAAGGAGGATTACATGCTCGATTTTTTTATTGGGATAGTTGGTTTACCGCATTGCCTCATATAGGAACAGAAAGAGAATATTTAGCAACTGGAGCTGTGGAAAATTGTTCGTATCTTTTTCAGAAATATAATATAATCCCAAATCAAGCAGACATTCGGTTTCTTCATAGATCACAACCTCCTGTATTAACGTCAATGATTATGGATATTTATCATTCAATTGAAAAGCAAGCTGTTGATAAATTAGTGATCCAGGAGAACAAAAAATGGCTCAAGAAATATATAACTATTGCGAAAAAAGAATACTCAACAGTATGGATGAGTAAACATAGAGACAGTATGGATGAAAAAAATACTTATAATCATAGGAAATTTGAATTTACCTCGCTCTCTAATTGGGGAGATCGAGATATTGGTGCTCATTATCCAGCTGAATATGAAAGCGGTAAAGATACCACTGCCGAATTTGCTGGTCGAGCAGCTGATTTTCTACCAATTGATTTAAATTGCTTTTTATTAAAATACGAAAGAGACTTTAAGGAAGTTGCTGAAATTTTAGGAAATAAAAGAGAGGCAGAAACATGGCAAAAACATATTGATCTTCGAATCTCGGAGATGAATAAATACTTTTGGGATGAGGAATTAGGTTTTTATTTTAATTTTGATGTTAAAAGAGGAAAAAAAGATGAATTTAAAACATTATCGGGATTTCAAACTCTATGGTGTAAACTTCCAACACAGTCTCAGGCTGATCGAATGATTAATAACTTATCATGGTTTGAGACTGAACATGGATTAATGACAACCGCCTTAGATTCATGTCCGCCCAAGTTCTCTACTTTAGAGAAGGAAAAATTACTTGCTGCTGGTATTCCAGAGAGATATCTAGAAACAATTAATTGTATGTTAATGCCCGGACAGTGGACGGCGCCAAATATTTGGTCTCCGACAGAAATGATGAGTGTATTCGGTCTAATCCATTATGGATTTTATAATCATGCTAAAAGAATTATGCAAAATGCCATAGTTTCACTAGCTTCTTTCTTTGAAAAATACAAGACTATGCCTGAAAAACGGAACGGGCTTACTGGTGAAGGAGGAGGGAATCATACCTATCCTGATAAAAGTGGATTTGGTTGGACAAATGCAGAATATGTTACTTTTTTGGGTGTTTTCCAAAAATTATTACAGGATAAGCCTATCAATTCCTATTCAGACCTACTTTCATTTTAATTTTTAAGGAAGTTTTTCGTTCTTTGCAGCAGATTCGAAACTTTGCTACACTAACCTCACTATGGCTGACGGTTCTTCAGGATTATCGCTATCTGAAATAGGAATAAGCTCTGTAAAAAAAACGGCTCAGGTTATTAAAAAGTTTGGATCTCCTGCGGCTCAACAAATAAAACATCAGTTAGGTGGTGCAAATGTACCATACCAAAACTCACAGTCATCCAATACTCCAGTTCCAAATGAGGCAATAAGTAATATTGGAAATTTCGATACTAGTAATCTCAATGAACAAAATGCAAAAAGTACAACCACGAATCAAAGTGGTGTACCACCACAAATTCAAAATACGCAAAATGCCCTGGCTAATGAACAACAAAAACAAAACGATCAACAACAAATAGATATGTTGAGAAAAAAACTTCATAATATATATTTTGAGGAATTTATTAATAAAGCTGAAGGAAAAGATCAGAAGAAACAAGAAGAACTACAACGAAGACAACAAATTGAACAAGATGAGGAAGAAGCAAGAAAACAAAAAGAGGAACAACAAATGGAACCAATTATGATGAGTCAGGGGCCAAAAAAAGGTTTTGGAAAAAAGGTTAAATCATCGTTGATGAATTTACTAAAACCAAAACAAGGGTCACATGAAGGTAAGGCTTCGAAAGGATAACTATGGTAAAACTCTTTAATACTTTAACAAGACAAATTGACGAATTTATTCCATTAGATGATAAAAATGTGAAAGTAAAAATATATTCATGTGGGCCTACTGTTTACGATTTTCAACATATCGGCCATATGCGTCGGTATATTGGTGACGACATTCTTATTCGAGTTCTTAAAATGCGTGGATTTGTGGTTCAACATGTTATGAATATCACTGATGTCGGGCATTTAACATCGGATGCAGACACAGGGGAAGATAAAATGGAAAAAGGTGCAAAAAAATTTAATCAAAGCGTTTGGGAAATAGCGAAATTTTTCGAGAAACAGTTTCGAGAATCCTGCGAATCATTACAAGTTCAGCTGCCAAAAGATCTCATGCATGCAACGGACTATATTAAAGAACAAATTAGTCTAATTCAGTTACTAGAATCGAAGGGGTTTGTTTACATTACCTCAGATGGAGTATATTATGATACTGCAAAATTTCCCAACTACTTTGCTTTATCCAGACAAGATCCTGATGAACTATTAGCTGGTGCTCGGGTAGAATTGATAGCAGATAAGAGGAACATTTCTGACTTTGCACTTTGGAAATTTTCTCGTCCAGGTGAAAAAAGACAAATGGAATGGGATAGTCCTTGGGGAAGAGGATTCCCTGGTTGGCATATTGAATGTAGCGCAATGGCTATGAATACATTGGGGGAGACTTTAGATATACATACAGGAGGAATTGACCATATCGCGGTTCATCATACAAATGAAATTGCACAGTCAGAAGGAGCTACTGGAAAACAATTTGTTCGTTATTGGGTTCATCATAACTTTCTCACTGTTGAGAATGAAAAAATGAGTAAAAGTTTAGGAAATTTTATTACCGTGCAAGATGTTATTAAAAAAGGTTATGATCCGTTATCGCTCCGATATCTTTATTTACAGACTCACTATAGACAAGAAATGAATTTTACCTGGGCATCGTTAGATGCAGCACAGAAGTCATTAGATAAATTACGAGGTCATATAGTACAAGAAAGAGGAGGAATACCTAACTTCTTCTGGGTAAATCGATTTATGGATGCAATGAGTGATGATCTTAACACCGCAAAGGCACTCGCAATTGTCTGGGAACTAGCAAAGGAACCTTTAGAACCATCAGAAAAAACTGCAACATTGCTTGAAATAGATAAGATATTAGGATTACAGTTATCTCATAAAAAACAGTTACAGATCCCCAGTAATATTCTTGCATTAGTATCGCAAAGAGATTTGTTCAGAAAGAATGGAGATTTTTCTGCTGCCGATGAGTTAAGGAAGAAAATACAAGATTTAGGATACGTAATTAACGATACAAAGAATGGGGCAGAGATAGTACAGGTACAAAAACATGAATGATGTCATTTCTCCTCAATGTCCCGCTTGTGGAATGCAAATTGATCTAATGTTTCATTATTGTCCTCAATGCGGTAAATCATTGAGAGAATTGTTGTTGGGAATAAGCATTATTAAACAAATGTACATTTATTTCGTGAGTATTCTCGTACCACCGTTTGGGCTCATATACACGTTTCGATATATTAGATACCCTCTCATGCAAGTAAAAATAGTCGGAATAGTTGCATTGGTACTGACATTAGTATCACTTGGAATTATAGTTTGGGTATCGATTCCATTCATTAACCAAGTCCAAACAGCAATGACAAATTTTGATACACTCTATAAGTCGGTAGGATTCTAATAGCTACTGAACGATTAATTTTCCGATCATTCCAAATTCTTTATGGTGGCCATATCCATCGTAGAACGGATACGAACCAGTTTTATCAGCAATAAACTGCACAGTATCTTGCTGACCTGCATGAATTGTTTTTGTGCTTACGTGCAAAGCGGGAATGGTTAAATTATGAAGGCCGCTTGTATTCAAAAGAGTTATCTTTATTAAATCTCCTTTAGTAACTTGGATTGTGTTAGGAACGAAAGTAAAATTTGAACCAGAAATAGTTATTTGTTCAGTTTTTGCGTTTGGTGCGAGGGTAGGAGTTACATCTAATTTCCCATTGTTAGATAAAAAAGACTTAAAATTTTTTCCGTACAAAAAAATTCCTCCAGCTATCAAGAGGATAAAAACAACAATTAACGTAAAAAAGTCGTTTTTTAACAGATATACAGTTCCTTTGTTTAGATAATAGGATACTTCATCTTTTCTGTAAAGTAGGGGAGCATCTAAGACTTGTAACTTTTCATACGGTTTCATAAAATAGAAAAATGAAATTTTATTTAGCAAAAACAGATCCAAGTGAATATTCAATTGATGATTTTGCAAAAGATACACAAATATCTTGGGCGGTATCCATAATGCCCAAGCATTAATTTTCTTAAAAACGATGTTACCTGGTGATAAAGTGTTTATTTACCATTCGCAAGGTCAAGCAGCGATAGTTGGTTTAGCTGAAGTAATCGGTAATAGCAGGCCTGATCCAGATGATAAAAAGAGTTGGCTTGTTGATTTTAAATTTTTAAGAAAATATTCTGAACCATTCATAACTTTACAAAAGATTAAAGCATCCAATCGGTTTCAGGAGTTTCGTCTCGTTAAGCAAAGTCGTCTATCAACAATGGATGTACCAGAATCATTTATTATTTGGTTAAATGAACAGGGAATAAGTACATCTTAAGATACTTTAATAAGAATTTTAGTAATTCGAATAGATTATTGTAATCCAATACAATCAATTTTGGGAAATTGCTTGCGAATCATCTGCCAAAAAGTATCAGAAAGTTTCGTTGAAAATTTACTATATTTACCACTTTCAGAATGAGAACAAAGAATGTTCTCATATTTTCGGATAACTTGTAGAACTTTTTCGCCTTCTTCATTAAAGATATATTGATTTTTCTGTCCATTCTTCTCATACTCACTATGAATCTTCCTAAAGTTATCAAATAATTCTTGGTTGTAATCCATCATATCTTGAAATACTTGTTGTGTTTTTGTCATAGAAGATTTAAATTGTACCATACCGTAATGGTGTAATTGCAAGTACCTTTTTCAGTAGTTTTCTTATGCTGCAAAATATTATTGACAAGAAAGAGGAGATATTGTAAGTTATACGTAATAGATTCTTAACTTATCTAGAGAGCAGCGAGGGAACTAGCCCAATGACCTGCCAGCAACCAATGTAAAAACATATGGTGCTTCTTCTAGCCCAACGTGGAAAGATAATAACCATAACTCTTCCATTTGGGGGAGTTTTTTTATGAACACTTTTACATCTGAATCAGTATGCGCAGGTCATCCCGATAAAATTTGTGATCAGATTAGTGATGCTATTGTCGATGCAGTTCTTGCGCAAGATCCAAATGGGCATACTGCTGTAGAAACGATGGCTGCCCATGGCCATGTTATTTTAGCTGGCGAAGTTACTGCTAATGCAAAAATTCCTTTTGAAAAAATTGCTCGAGAACAAATTAAACGATTAGGTTATACGGACAGTAGATCGGGGTTTTCTTATAATTCTCCAATTTCTATTTATATTCATGAACAATCACCAGAAATTCAAGTAGGGGTTGATCATAAAGGTGCAGGTGACCAAGGAATGATGTTTGGATATGCATGTACACAGACAAAACAGTTTATGCCGTTACCTATTATCTTAGCCCATGAACTAACGAGAAAAATTGATGAAGTACGAGAAAAAGCGATCCTTCCATATCTTCGCCCAGATGGGAAGAGTCAAGTAACTATTGAATACAAAAACGGTAAACCATACAAAGTAACAACAGTCGTATTAGCTGTTCCCCATAAAGAATCAGTCTCTTTAAAAGAAGTAAAAGATGGATTATATAAAGAGGTAATTTCTCCTGTCTTAGCAGAACATGGTTTTACCATAAACATAAAGAATGTAATTATTAATGGTACGGGGGTCTGGCATCATGGTGGTCCCTCAGCAGATTCTGGAATTACCGGAAGAAAAATCGTTGTTGATACGTATGGTGGTTTTGCAAGAGTAGGAGGAGGAGCTTTTAGCGGAAAAGATCCAACAAAAGTAGATCGTTCAGGGGCATATGCTGCTCGTTACATTGCAAAGAATATTGTTGCCCATAAATTAGCAAGTAAAGCGGAAGTTGGTTTAGCCTATTTTATTGGAGCACATAAGCCGCTTATGCAAACCGTAGAAACCTTTGGAACAGAAAAAGTAAGTAAAAAAGCTTTAAATGATTTTGCAAACAAAATATTAGATACGTCAGTTGCAGGAATTCTTTCAAAATTGAAACTGAGAAGGCCAATTTATTTGTCTTCAGCTGTGTACGGACATTTTGGACGAGAGGGGTTTCCCTGGGAGACTATCGCCCAATAGCACTTCTAAATTTAAGCTGCAAGAACTAATGTTTCTGAAGCTGCTTTTACTTGAGCGGCTTTTCCCACAGGAGTATTCTCAAATGACCGTGAAATAACTTGAAGAGCGTTTACTGCTTCCATGGCATATGCCTGAGTTTGGGCTGAATTTCCATCACGGCTATTTTCCGTTTGAGTCAGTGTTCCTGGTTGTAAAACATTCCTCTTCTCGTTTGGTCCGATACGGTTCGAAAAAATTTGACCATCATTGATAAGATTTGCTGCATCTTTGGCATTAACTGGCATAGTAACGACACTTATTAACTTATCTTTCCCCAGGTATTCTTCTATCCGTATCAGGCGGCCTTGTGTATGATCATAACTGATAATTTTAGTTGTTTTGTTCCTTAAAAGACCTTGGTGAGGAAGAGTAATAACTTCAGCAGAGTGACCTTCATTATCGTGCTGCTGTGTTCGTTGAGGGTATGCACGAACTAGAGTATCAATCGAATGTGCAACTTTCCATACTTTTGGTAATAAAATATCAGGATTCTCAATAACACTGCCTTTTGGAGGAACTAAAAAATGGGCAGCGACGTTTATTTTTGTTAATGCATCGACGGATGTTCTTTGAAGAGTTTCTCTGTGATGTTCCGAATGGATAACAGATAACTGAGCGTTAAGTTGTGCTCGGGTTGATGCTATTTTTTCTGCTTCATCAGTTGTCTCAGGAGACTGCATAGCATCCTTTGATGATACATGATCATGTCTTCGATGAGTTTCATGAACAGAATGTTGTTCATGTTTTATGCTACTATGCCCAATTTCATGAGCATCAGGTAAATTTGTATCGACTGAATCAACCATATACAAAGAGATACTCTCTTGAGACTATACTATGTATCCAAATTTGTCTACATCCCTAAATTAATTTCTCCTAAATCATATGCTACCTTTGCAATTTCAAGGAGTCGCTCATCAGCAAAAAAATTCTTAGGAAATGCTTCTGCATCGAGGATACCAATAATATCATTCCGCTTATTGAAAATGGGAGTGCAGAATTCGCTTTGTACCTTTCCGTCGCATTTATAATATGCACCTGAATGATTCTCGATATCTTGGATAACAATTGCTTTACCACGCAGACCAACGGTTGAATTATTGCTTTTTAAGGCAAATATTTCGGTAAGTGGAAATTCTGGTCTACTGAATATACCAAGATACGATTCTTTAACAAGAAAAGAAGCTTTCGTGCTTTCTATTTTTCGGTATATTCCAAACCACGCGACACGAGTTTTGTCATAAACTTTCTGTGTAATTTGATGCAGTCTCCATAATCGTAACGTATGAGGATTACTTGCTAGTTTTGTCACATCTTCACTTAATCCAAAAGTATGCGCCAAATTATATGGGATGTCGTTTTTTTCTTCTAAAATGCTACATGAACCATCAGGGGAGAGTTTTGGAATGTCATATGTATATAATGAAGTAAGTTCAGCATCAGTAAACTCTTTTTTACTTTGTTGGAATACTTCATTTACAAAGTTATTTAAAGAATAATTGGTTACTTCCTTAGCAAGTTTATTTAGTCCAATTGTTTTTAAATAATGTTGAAACATATTATGTATCATAACGTATTTATCATCTTTCTGGAAGTAACTGTGAAAGTACTAAGTCACCTATTTGTCCATAGTAGAAATTAACTCCATCAAGAGCAATAGATCCTCGTCTCAATGAATAACCTATGCCTATTCCATATCCCTGGTGTAAAACTTGTTTTTGGTGATCAAGTAGTCTTCCTTGATCATCTACAAGTACCTGTCCGTTATAAGTATAGGGACCTATTTCTTGGCCTAAAGTATCATAAATTGGAATTCGTTCGCTCGCAAGTCCTGTAGCTTGTCCGATAAACGCAGATTGCTTAAGGAGTGGAAGAGTAGAAAGCCCTTCAGTGACTTTCTGAAAAGTAATATTGGGAAATTCTCCTAGTACAATCCGTTTAAGTAAATCTTTAGCCTCGTTTCGTACTCCTTCAAACCGATTAATACTATTATTCTGTGGATCAACTGAGCGAATGGCAGGGTAGAATTGTGCTTTCTTTTCTTGAGCTTCTCTAATGAATGCGTCATATTCTTCGAGATTTTTAAAATATGCGGTAGGTGGATTATAGTTGTATATCATAACAATTGATCTGTCTTTAGCATCAGTATATGTTACTAATTCTTTAAGCATGGCAAAGGCGCTATGCGAAGCACCAATGATAGTAATTGGTGCTTTGGGATTTTGTTTGAGTAATAGTTCAGTTTTTGTTAGGTCGCCTTGTAAGATCGTACCAGAAAAGATGACCTTGTTAGCATATTCATTAAGTTCATTGTGGAGAGTCTCTTTCCCTCCTGTTGCGAATACTAGATTCTCACCTTCACTTATAAAACCTTCATGTGAAAATGCCTTATACGTTTGCGCTTTCCTATCAAAAATTACTTTTTCTACTTTTGCTTGTTTTACTCCTGTATGCTCATTTGGGTGACTTTCTAATACTGCTCCAGTTGTTTTGCCAAGATCTTTCGTGAATGCAACGACCCAGGGAAGTGGTACTGGATCGTTTCCACGGCTTTGAAGCCTTCGTGTATGCTGATTTTGCATGACGTCCTGATAAACGCCATCAGAAGCTACATGTTCAGGAAAATCATTTCCACCGGAATTAGAATTAATTCGAACATTATTAAGTCCACCTAACCCAAGTTGATAGGTAGGATTAATGATAACTAATCCATTTTCCAGCAGTGGAGTAAGCTGCTGATGGCGATCGGCAGCAATAGGAATTCCTAAACTACTAATTCCTCCACCAATAATAACTGTTCTTAATCGAAATTGTGTTTCTGCTTTCATAAAAAAAACTTCTCAAAAGAGAAGTTATAATTTTGCATAAAGCTAATTAATCCTCCCTTACGGGTTTGGGTGGAGCACCGTTTCCGCTTTACGAATCGGTTGCTGGATGGATCACCGAGCCAAAACTCTTCCCATCACTCTTGATTAACACTTGTTATATCGTTGCGGTTTACTAATTTGACAAAAAATTCAGGCTTCTGACAAAGCAATGAGCTGAGAAGAATACAAATGAGCGTTATAAGAAAAAATGGTTGAAATAAAAAATTTTCTTTTAACACGATGGTAATAATAAGCAAGTTAAGTATCGGTAATATAAATAAGAAAGATGCTATCTCTGAAATAGAAATATTTTTTTCTTTAGCGAATCTGTTCGCTTTAGTCCAGGTAATATAGCCAAGTCCATTCACAACTAAAGCAAGCAATGCTGTAATGAAATAATCTTTACTAGTTACCTTATGGAGAATGTTTATTTGAGGAATTGCTATGAAAACTGAAAATATGAGACTTGAAAAAATCGAATTGAGCAAAAATATACTCTGATTCTCTGAAGGTACACTGCTGCTGTACGCGCTATATAGTCCATATGAAATACCAGCGACTAATCCCCATAAAAGAGCTGGAGTATTTGTCAAATGGAGCGTAGCAATGTTCCCGTTGGTTGCAAGTATAATGACCGCTAAAAATCCTATAAAAATACCAAAATATTCTATTATTTTGATAGATTTTGATTTCGGAGTATATACTCGAAAGAAGAGATCGGTAAAAATAATAGTAAAAATAGGAAAGGTATAATTTAATATTGTAGTTTCTGAAGCACTTTTAAATAAATGGAAACTTTGTACTAGTCCAAGATAATAAAAAAAATAACCAAATAGTCCGAAAAATAAATAAGAAATTTTTAGTTGTTTTAGTTTTATGAAAAAATCCTTTTTATTCTGGAAATAGTAAAAAATAGTAAAAAAAAGAAATGTGAAAAAAAATAGTAATGTTAAAGAAATGAACTGAGAATCTATCGAAATAAGACGTGTGAGAAGAGAGCCGAAACTCCATAAAATAATAGTTAAGAAAACATAAAATTTTGGGTTACGCATAGTTAAATAGAATCAAGTGCTTGGGATAGGTCATTAAGTAAATCATCACTATCTTCCAGACCAACTGATAATCGAATAAGTGTATCGGACAGTCCACATCTTTCTCGCTCTTCTTTTGGAACAGCAGCATGGGTCATTGTTGCTGGGTGTTCAATAAGAGATTCGACAGCCCCAACGCTAATTGCTAAATGGATTAAGGTAAGTTTTTCCAAGAATTGAATAGTATTTGTAATATCCCCCAGCAATTCGAACGAAAGAATTCCACCAAATCCTCTCATCTGTTTTTTTGCAATATGATGTCCTGGATGTTCGACGAGGCCGGGATAATAAATAGTTTTGATTTTTTTGTGGGATTGTAGAAAGTTTACAACTTTTTGAGTATTCATTTCATGCTCTTTCATTCGAATCGGTAATGTTTTAATTCCTTTTAATAAGTTGTAACTATCAAAAGGGGATAGAATTGCTCCAATAGCATTTTGTAAAAAACCTAGCCGATGAGCGAGGGTATCGTCGTTTACTATGACACATCCTGCTGTTACATCACTATGTCCACCCAAGTATTTTGTTGCAGAGTGAATGACAATATCTATACCGAAATCAAGTGGATTTTGCCAATAAGGAGAAGCAAAGGTATTATCAATAGCAGTAAGTATATTATATTTTTTTGCAAAATCAGCAGTAGATTGAAGATCAATTATCTTAAGCAAAGGGTTTGTTGGAGATTCAAGATAAATTAATTTTGTATTTCTTTGTATGTGTTTCGCAAGATCAGACATTTGAGAAAATGAAACTAGACTGAGAGAAATTCCCCATGCTTGGAATATTTGAGTAAAGAGCCGATATGTTCCACCATAAAGATTATCAATTGCTAGTATATGATCTCCCGGTTTAAGTAGAAACAAGACATTGGTTATTGCAGCAAGGCCTGAAGTATATGCAAATGCATAGGACCCATGTTCGAGACAAGCAAGATTTTTTTCTAAAGCAGCTCTTGTAGGATTTCCTGAACGAGAATAATCATATCCAGCCGTTGGAATTAATACTTTTTCTCTTGCGAATGTAGTTGCTAAATGAATAGGGACCACAACATCACCACTTCCTCCTTCAAGCGTATTTGGTTCATTACCGATATGTATGGCGTTTGTTGTAAATCTCATTGTGGTAATAAATATTTCACTATTTCCATTTTTTGAGAAATCCTTTTTCGTGATTACTCACTACTGCATCATCACCTAATAAACCATGTTGTGACATATCCGGAGAGTAGCGGCTTGCAGGTACTATCCTTCCGAGAGCCTCAGCCATCGCCCGTACATGATGTGGCCCTGCGCCACAGCAGATTCCAATATAATTAATTCCTATTTCTTGAAAAATTTTTGTTGCTTGTGCCATCTCATATCGAGTTGCCAAAAAAGGCTCCAAAAATAAAGGAAATGCATTTCCTTTTTCATATTTAAGAAACTGAAATGCCGGTAATCGTTTTGTTGTTCGATAGGGAACTGGTTGAGCTGCAATATAACAAGAAACTTTCTTTCGTAGTTTTTCTAACAAGGGGAGCATTGTTTTTGGTCCTCGTATACAGTTAAATCCAACAATATCTGCACCGTTATCTTCAAGGATCTTGCAACCTTCAATCCATGAATACCCATCCTTGCTTTTATCATAGGTAGCTGCGAATGTTACCATTGCAGGAAGTTTATATTTTTTAATGACTTCAAGGGCAATAACTGCTTCTTCGACATATTCAAGTGTTTCGGCAATAATAAAATCGATTCCTTCGCTTATGGCCCATTGGATTTGTTCTTCATACATATTTCGTACTAATTCGCCAGTCTTTTTAGGATTCTGAGGATCATAGACCCATGTATTACAAATATTTCCAGCGACAAGTGCATTACCTTCTCTTGCTATCTCATTTGCCATTTGAACAGCTTTTCGATTCATAGACTCTAATTCATTTTCTCTCCCAATCACTTTAAGTTTTTCCCGATGAGCATAATAGGTGAGAGCGACAATAACTTCACTTCCAGCATGCAGAAATTCTCTATGTAATTCTTTTACAGCATTTGGAAAATCGACAATCACTTCAGGAACGAATGCTCCTGCTTTAATATATCCTCGACGTTCCAGTTCAAAAATATATCCTTCAGCTCCGAGGACAATATTCCTTTTTAATCTTTCTAGAATACCTTCTTTTTGTTGCTTCATAAAATTCTCCACAAAAAAACCTCTCCGAAGAGAGGTTATCATTTCCGCAATACTGCGAACTAATCCTTCCCTTACGGGTTTGGGTGGAGCACCGTTTCCGCTTTACGAACCGGTTGCTGGATGGATCATCGAGCCAAAACTCTCCCCATCACTCTTGATTCAATATCTTTGCTTAGTCTAAAAGAAAAACATCAGTCTGTCAAGAAGAATTATGAAGAAAATTAGAAATTGATTCTGATTTCTGACATATGTAGGTGCCTAAAATTAATAAGAGAAGACTTAATACGAAATAAGTATGGTGGAGCGATGTCTCTTTTAAAAAGTATGCAATGATGGTTAGAGATAAAAAAGGAAGAATATATAAAAGAGATGCAATTGACGAAATAGGTATATGATAAATATTTGCTAATCTGTTAGCCCGAGCCCATGTTATAAAACCCAAACCGTTAACGATAAATGCAAGTACCGCTTGATAGAAATAATCTGAAAGTGAAAGATGTTTTAAAGAAGAAAATTCAGGTAAGGCAATAAAGAGAGATATAAGCCAGCTTATACAGGTAGCAGAAAGAAAGAAAACTGGTTGATCTTCGGTTTTTATACTACTACTGTACGCGCTAAAAATTCCATAAGAAATTCCAGAAAGAAGCCCCCATAATAATGCAGCAATATTGCTAAATTGTAAAGTAAAAACTTGTCCTTTTGTCGCAACAATTATGATAGATAAAAACCCAAGAAACAATCCACCATATTCAAGGATTCTCACTTTTTTTGTTTTTCGTTTTGAAGATTTAAATAAAATGTCTCGGAAAATAACGGTAAAAATAGGAAAGGTATAGTTCAATATAGCTGTATTAGACGCCACATTAAAAAGCCGAAAACTTTGAAATAGCCCAATGAAATAAATAAAATAGCCAAATAATCCAAAGAAGAAATAAGCAATTTTGATATGGAAAATTTTTCGAATGAATGCATGACGATAATATGCAATGTTGTAAATAAGAAAAAAGAGAAACAGAAAGAAAAATTGGATATTAAGATTAAGTAGTGGAGTTTTCATAGATATCACTCTGGTGAGAAAGATACCAAAACTCCAAAAAATGATAGTAAGGATAACAAGTATCTTAGGACTATTCATTCTATGTAAAGGCATTATATCAAGATAACGCAATTTCAACAAAGGATGAAATAGCCTTGCTCTTTTTCTATAGTTATAGTATGCTAAATATAAACCACTGCTGAAAGCAGGTTTTTCTTGATGGTAAAAAGGCAAAAGTTAATTTCTTATCGCAACGAGCTTCATGAGAAGTGTGCAGTATTTGGGGTATATATAAAAAATCACCACGCAGCACGAATGGTTTGTTCCGGATTATGGGCACTTCAACATAGGGGACAGGAGGCGACAGGAATTAGCACATCTGATGGATCCCAAATTAGAACGCATAAAGGTCCAGGGTTAGTAGGTTCAGTTCATTCTGATGAATCTTTAGAAAAATTACCTGGTCATTTTGCGATTGGTCATAATCGTTATTCTACATTTGGTGGAATTTTTGGTCATTTTCAGCCGGTTACTTCTGATAAAAACTTACTTGCTTTAGCACATAATGGCAATTTACCAGTCGTCGATTCCCTAAAGTCGTTTCTTAAAAAAACAGGGAAGAAAATTGATCACCTTAATGATAGTGAACTAATGCATGAAGTTTTAGAATATTATATGGATCGAGGAGAAACCATCGAAGAAGCAGTTAAAAGAAGTTTCCCACTTTTTACTGGTGCTTTTTCGTTAGTAATTCTTACGAAAGATAAATTAATAGGGGTTCGAGATAGATTTGGGATACGACCATTTAGCATAGGAACAATTGGGGAGAATGGTTATGCAATTTCCTCGGAAACCTGTGGACTTGATAGCATCAACGCTGAGTATCTTCGTGATGTAAAACCGGGTGAAATGATAGTTATTGACGAAAAAGGATTACATTCATTTCAATTAGCTTCGGGGAATCAAAAATTGGATATTTTTGAATTAGTTTATTTTTCACGTCCTGATAGCTTTATTTTTGGAAAAAGTATTAATGAAGTTCGCAGAGAAATGGGTAGGCAACTCGCTCATGAAAATAAAATTGAAGCGGATGTTGTCGTACCAGTACCGAATTCAGCGATTCCTGCATCTTTGGGATACGCAGAAGAAACTGGTATGCGATTTGATCATGGTTTACTCAAAAACAGTTATATTCATAGAACATTTATAAATCCTTCTCATGTTCTACGCCAAAAAGATGTTTCTATGAAGCTTATTCCTATGAGAGAAATTTTAAAAGGAAAAAGAGTTATTCTTATTGATGATTCTATAGTTCGGGGAACTACTTCTAAAAAATTGGTTCATATGGTGCGTCGAGCAGGTGCAAAAGAAGTACATCTTTTAAGTGCATCTCCACCGGTAAAATACCCCGATTTTTATGGTATTGCTACTCCGACACAACAAGAACTCATTGCATCCACGATGTCTCTTAAGGAAATTACTCAGTTTGTTGGAGCTGATTCAGTAGGATATCTTTCCTATGAAGGATTAATTCGAGCGACTGGCTTATCAGAGGACATGTTTTGTACGTCTTGTTTTACTGGTAAATATCCTATTGATATAGGGGAACATAAAAAAGAAATTGATTTTACTGTCTAGAATTATGAAGCATATAGTTGTTGTTATCGATGGAGGAGGACGGGGAGCGGCATTAGTTCATAAATATTCTTTGAACCCAGAAGTTATGAAAATTATTGCTATTCCAGGTAATGATTTAATGCAAGAAAATGTTCATGTTCCAGTTTCAATTTATCCGCATTTAAAAACCACAAGCGTTCGTGAAATTATTGAAATTTGTAAAAAAGAACACGTTACATTGGTGGATGTAGCTCAAGATAATGCTGTTGCTGTAGGATTAGTAGATATTCTTTTAGAAAATGGTATACCAGTATTTGGTCCTACAAAAGCGGCAGGAGAGATCGAGTGGAATAAGGCATTTTCTCGTGAGTTTATGCAGCGAGTTGGTATTACACAGCCAGAATATGTTATTTTTCAAAATCAACAAGATGGAATTGCTTATCTTAACGAACAAAAAGATCAACCTTGGTTTGTTAAAGCGTCTGGGTTAGCGGAGGGGAAAGGAGCATTACCAGCAATCGACAATAAGGATGCAATCAAAAAAATAAAAGAACTGCAAAAATTTGGCGAAGCTGGAAAAACATATCTTCTCGAAAAATGGATAAAAAGTACTGATGGATCAAATGCGGAAGAATTTTCGGCGTTTGCATTATGCGATGGCCATAATTTTATTGTAATTGGATATGCACAAGATCATAAGAGAGTTAACGATGGGGATAATGGCGAAAATACTGGTGGAATGGGATGCAGCACTCCACCTCTTGTCATTACTTCACGCATTCAGCAGCAGGTAGAGAGTATATTTAGAAAGACAGTCATTGGATTGGCAAAAGAAGGAAGACCATATAAAGGAATTTTATATTTAGGGGGGATATTAGTAAATCAAAAAGTATATGTTATTGAATTCAATGCACGATGGGGTGATCCGGAAGCAGAAGTTTTACTTCCTGGAATTACGGATGATTATTTTCAACTTATCCAAAAAGTAATTAGCGGGGAATTAGATACTTATGTATGTAAATTAGATGGGAAAGCTCGTATAGCAGTTGCTGCAACGGCAAAAGGATATCCTGTAGATTATTCGGGAGTAAAAGGAAAAGAAATATTTGGTCTTGATAAGGTATTAACTATGCAGAATATTGTCGTTTATGGCGCGGGTGTAAAAAAAACTGATGGAAAATATTTTGTACAGGGTGGCCGACTCTTTTATATAGTCGGAGAAGGTGAAACTGTAATTCAAGCGCGCGATAATGTATATAACGCGATGAGTAAAATATCTATTGAAGGTGATAACTTACATTTTAGAACAGATATTGGTTGGCGGGATGTTAATCGAGTTCAAAAGTAACGAAAGTTATGAAACTTCATGTACATGATAAAGCACCTGAATTTAGTCTTCCGGATCAAAATGGAGACATACATTCGTTATCCGATTACTTGGGGAAATGGGTACTTATCTATTTTTATCCGAAAGACGATACTGTTGGATGTACCAAAGAGGCATGTAGTATTCGAGAGAACTTTTCCCATTTTACAAAAGGAGAGTTATTAGTCTTTGGGATTAGTACAGACTCGGTGAAAAGTCATGAAAGGTTTGCTCAAAAATATCAATTACCTTTTCCGCTATTGGCAGATGTAGAGAAAAAGGTTGTTGATTTATATGATGTTTGGCACCCTAAAAAATTTATGGGAAAAGAGTATATGGGAACAAATAGAACATCTTTTCTTATAAATCCGCAAGGAGTTATTGTTAAAATTTATGAAAACGTAAACCCTTTAACTCATGTCAAAGAAGTTTTGGCAGATTGGCAAAGAGAAAAAAATACAAAACTAAATTAAAGAAACAGAGAACATTCGACACCAGTACAATTTTTATGATTATGTCTATTTGTACTGAGAATTTTGTCATACCGATCGAGCGTAGATAATACCTCCGATGGCGAATTTACAATAGTAAATATCTTGTATTCTTCAGGTCTGACAAACATATATTTTTTAAAATTATCCATGATATTTTGCCAAAAGTTTCCATATAAAAGAAGCGGTCGGTGATGTCCAAAATATAGACGAGCGACACCCCAAGCCATAGCAAATTCCGATATAGTTCCTGTACCACCATTAAAGATAATATAGGCATCTCCAAGTTCTAATAATCGCTTTGTCCGTAAGACATAATTTGCTTCTTCGTAATGTTTATCAGCATAATTAATAGCTTTTTTCCCTTCGAAACGTGTAGCTAACTCCGGAGTATAATAGACTACAGTAGTTTTTCCGTTTCCTTCCTTAGCTCCTAAAGTTGCTGCTAACATAATACCCGGTCCACCACCATTTACTACTTTTCTTCCTGAAAGAGCCACAGCTTTTGCAACTTCTTTTGCGCTCTCAAAATTTTTATCACCGGGTTCTCCACAAGAACACCCAAAAAAAGTTACCGAAGTAATTTCCATCATGATAAATAGATATTTAGTATACCAATTTAGTTACCTACTAAATAGTATTAAAACAAATAGAAAAAAGAGGTATTACCGGTTAAATAAGTTAGTTATTTTCTACTAACAAACTTAAAGAATCGACTTTCTTTTCCATCTGCTGTTTTTTCTTGGTAAAGAAAAGCAAGTTTTTTTTCATCAAATATTGAAAAAAATTCTTCCCAAGTAATTTCTTGAAGAGATGAATCTGTAGAGTATTGAGGAAAATTTACTCTTAATACTCCTGCACCTTTTCCACTTTTTGCAGTATTTTTAACAACAGCTGGTTTTCCACCTCTTTCTTCTGTCCATTTCTTAATTTTCTTATGATCTGTTGTTATGATACTTCCACCTGTCATTTATTTCACCTCCTTTCGGGAAAAATAGCGTAAGGTATACTCGTCAAGAGCGCACTAAAATAAAGTAAGAAATGAGAAAGAGGAAATTTAGCAAAATCTGAACGAATAGATTGTTATTAGGTAGACCATTTAATTACTCTGTATTCTTGAGTTTCTCTTACAAGTGTTTGTTTAAGATGTTACATTCATTTGCGAATATGCTTATTACACATGAAAGGAGGTGAAATATGTTAGACGATAAACGAACAAATCAACAAAATACAAACAATCCTACCAGTTCTTCTAATGATTACTCAGGACAGAAAGGTGGAGAAACTGGAATGACAGATACTACAGAATCACAGGACACATTAACACAGGAGGAAGATATGGATACTTCTGACAGTGATTCGGATCTTACTGATACAGAAACAGTATAGGTATGTCGTTTGAGGTGCATAGAGACGGTCTGAACCGTCTTTATGTGCATTATTTTATATTTAATAACTCAATTTCAAAAATAAGAGTGGCAAATCCTGGAATATCGCCTACGCCATATTTTCCATAACCTAGATGATGAGGAATTGTGAGCCTACGTTTTCCTCCCACTTTCATACCAGGTATTCCTATATCCCAGCCTTTAATGACATACCCAACGCCAATTTTAGTCTCAAAAGGAGTTTTTCGTGAATAAGAACTATCAAATGGTGTACCATCGAGCAACGTACCCGCATAATGAACGATAACAGTATCTCCTTCTTTTGCTATCTTACCTTTTCCGATTTCCAAATCTTCAATTTTCAGTTCTTCCTGTTTCTGCATACTAACAAGTATACATATTTTTTGCTTAGAATACTAGAATACTTCTCATGGATAAAATATTGAGTAAATTGACATTTTTTAGTTAGTAGAGTAAGGTAATCGGTACGTATGGAAATCATGGATTTTCCCGGTAATTTTGCATTTCTCGAGAAACTGAAACTTTACCAAAACTACCTTAAAAAAGGGGCAAAAATAGAGAAAACACGGAATAGATATTGGTTATATGGGAAAGCTCTCCTTTACTGGTATTACTCGGAAGATAATATCCATATTGGTAAACCTCTGAGCGCGCAATTTCTTATTACCAATAAAATAATTAGCCATCAAATTATCGCAATAGCTAAAAAAATCTCTCATAATGAAGAAAATCTTCAATGGATAGAAGAGAATGCTTTGAATCAATTTGAAATAATGCATGTTATTGGAAATTTATATGTGATGGGGTTTATTAAAGAAGTCTCAAGATATAGTGAATTTGATATAAAAAAAGAACGTATTACTGAAGATTTTCTTCATACCCCAAAAGAATTTTTTATTTCGGGAAGAGGATTTTTATTAGGAGAATTACTTTATGAAATATACAGTCCCCATTTTATTGAAAGACATCTAATTCTTTCCCAATTGCATTGGGCAACAAGAATTTTCTATGTCTTACTTATCATTCTCATTGTAACGGCAATATTAGTATTTATTTATAACTTGCAAGTTACCGGAATTCTTACGTATTTTCAACAGCTTGGACATGAGAAAAATTTTTTTAGATTTTTTGGAATTCACTAATTTGTACAAAGATAATTGATATCGTAGAAATGGATCGTCGCGTGTGTACTATTAAAAACGTGCTATAGTACTCACAATAATTTTATGAAATCGAATAAACGTTCACACAAATCTTTGTCTAATATTGCTACCCTTGTCGATAAGATTGGGTTAACGATATTTTCAGAAAATGATTTACTGCAAATTTCTAAAAAGTATAAACAAGAACTACAAAGTGGATTACAAAAAGAGAAAAGTAGTTTACAAATGCTTCCAACTCATTTAAAAAGAGTTCATCATACAAAACTTATTCCGGGTGAGGAAGCAATTGTTATAGAAATTGGAGGAACACATATCTATGGTGCTCGAGTCATAATCAATAAATATGCAAAACCTGTTCTCGTGAAACAAGGTAAGAATGATATTTTTTTTAAGAAGAAAATTAATAGAAACATCTTTGCAAATCCACTTGATTTTTTTGAACATGTTCTTGCTCAGTTAGATGGGTTGTTTGGTAAAATACCCCATGCTATCGCAATTATTTATTCATTCCCTGGTACTTCATTAAAAAAAGCGTATGGTATTGATCTTGTTTCTTCGGAAAAATTACCAAAAGATTTTATCATTCCAGGAATTAGTAAATTACCTATTGGAAAAACACTCCTTACTTTTATTAATGAAAAGTATCCTATTGGATCTGTGCCGCTGGTTGTGTTGAATGATACTCCAGCAGTTATGTTAGCAGATAAAATGGCAGCAATAGGTGGAGTATTAGGTACGGGTTTTAATCTTGCTATTACCGTTAAAGAATATATCTACAATACAGAATCGGGAAGTTTTTTCCATATTCCTCTTTCTCCAATTGTTATGCATATCGACGAAAAAAGTAATAATCCCGGAGGAGGAATTGCAGAGAAGCAAATATCAGGATTATACCTTGGTCAAACATTCCAACGTGTTATCGAGTTGTATGTTGAACAGGGAATACTTCCGAAACATTTTCAAGCTACTTACTCTTCAGGGCATGTGAGTCATATATTACGATTTAAAAGACTCCCAAATCAACAAGATAACTATGAGATGTATAATGAGCTTTTTTATGAAATTGCTCAACGGATCACAAAACGATCTGCTCAGTTAGTTGGTACGATGATCGGAACTATTATTGTAACGTTTCCAAAGGAGTTTCCTAAAAAACGGGTTATTATCCCAATAGAAGGTTCGGTATTTTGGGGAGTACCCTTTTATAGAGATCAAGTCAGTATGTATGCTCAAGAAATCTGTCATAAACGAATTACCTTTGTTCGAATTTCAAAAGCAGGTGTAAAAGGAGCGGCAGTAGCTGCATTAACAGTAAAAAGAGAAATAGCTTCATGGAAATGATCATTACTTTACATCATGAAAGAAATATGGTATTCTAGAAATGAAAAGCGTTATTAGTTGAGTTTCCCGCTCAATGAGCTGCGTACGATGAGTACGACGGAGGAGCACCGTAATCTTTCTCTATGTGTGTCGGTAACTATCGGAGCACGAATAAGTTCTTATAACGGCACACCTTTATGGTGTGTTTTTTTTAAGATAAAGCAAGGTGGTACCACGAGTAGCCTCGTCCTTGTTAAACACAAAGGTGTTTAGCGATGACGAGGTTTTTTTATGAAAAAAATAGTTATTAAAATTGGGAGAAGTATTGTAACAACTCGTGAAAATATTCTCGATATGTATCGAATGGAGACTGTAGTTAAACAAGTTAAAATACTTCAAAACCATAGAGTACAGGTGATTATTGTGATATCTGGCGCAGTAACCTGTGGAAGGAAAGTATTCGAATCAGTTGATGATATGGAATGTAATAAATCATTGCTTGGTGGAATAGGACAGGCATATATAACTTCTCATCTTTTTAGGCTATTTGAAAAACATAAGATTGTTATTGCTCAATTACTTCTTACGCAGAATGAATTCGAAGATCATAAGAAAAAAAACAATTTAAAAACTATTTTACTTCAAGCGATGGAACAAAACATTGTTGTTATTGTCAATGAAAATGACATGGTAGACTTACATAGTTTTCAAGGAAATGACAATTTAGCATGTGAAATAGCAAAACTAATCCAAGCACATGAATTGCTTCTTATGACGGATGTGGATGGAGTTTATGATCAACACATGCAGATAATAAAAGTTTTTACGCAAGGAATGAAAATGGCAACAGTTATAAAACAAACAGATAAAGGTGAAGTAGGAGGTATGAAAGCGAAAATACAAGCAGCATTTACGGCAAGAAAAGCTGGGATCAATAGTTGGATTGTCCACGGGAAAACAAAAAATATTTTGACGAGATTAATTATTCAAGAAGAACATATTGGTACAAGACTTTACTAATTATATGAATATATCGATTGAAAAATCATTACAATTAACGAAAAAAGCATCAAAAGAACTATTACAGGTACGTGGTTATAAGAAGAAAAAACTTCTTATGGAAATTGCTCAGTGTTTGCGAGCGAATGAAACGAGAATTATGAAGGCAAATAACCGTGATGTTTCTCAGGCAACAAACGGAGGATTTACTCGAGCATTTCTAGATAGATTAACTCTTTCGGAAAAAGTATTTAATGGAATGATAAATCAATTAGAAGCCGTAGCACAACTAGACGATGTTCTTGGTGAAATTATCGAACAGAAAATATTAGAAAATGCTGTGCTTTTGCAAAAAAAGCGTTTTCCGTTAGGGGTAATTGCAATGATATATGAATCACGGCCAAATGTAACCATCGATGCAATGGCGCTTTGCCTTAAAGCTGGTAATGCGGTTATTTTAAAAGGTGGATCTGAAGCTCTGCAGACAAATAGAGAATTAGTGAAATGTGTACATGATGTTCTTGAGCGATTTAGTATCAGTTTACATGCTGTTACCTTTTTAGAATTAACACACTCGGATATAGAATATGTCTTAACAAGAAATGATCTTATTGATGTTGTCATACCTCGAGGGAGTTATCAACTGACTACTACAGTGGCTGAAAAATCTCGTATTCCTGTGTTATATCACGCCGCTGGGGGAGCATGTATGTATATAGATAAATCAGCAAGGTTGGATATTGCACTTGATGTTTGTGTTAACTCAAAGACAAATAAGTTCGGAGTCTGTAATGCTCTTGATCTTGTTATCGTACATGAGCAGATTGCACAGGAATTCTTAGAAAAACTGGATACGCTTTTATATGAAAAAAAATGTGAAATACGAGCTGATACCAAATCCAAACACTACATGAAACATAGCCACCTTGCAACCTCAGAGGACTATGTTACTGAATTTTTAGATAATATATTAGCTGTTAAAACAGTATCTTCAGTAAAACAAGCTTTGCATTTTGTAGCTCAACGGACACATGGCCATACAGAAGTGATTATATCCGAAGATACACATACAGTTGATCAGTTTATTGCCACTGTTGATGCAGCAGGAATAATGGTTAATTGTTCATCCAGACTGCATGATGGAGGCGAATTTGGTATGGGCGCAGAGATGGGAACAGCAACGGGGAAACTTCATGCCCGAGGTCCAGTTGGCTTAAGGGAATTAACTACGTATAAATGGATAGCATATGGAAAAGGTCAAACAAAATGTAAATAACATAGCCATTATTGGTGCTGGTCATATGGGCAAGGCCTTGCTTGCAGGCATGTTGTTTAGTGGAAAAGTAGATCATAAAAATCTTATTATTTCTAATCCTTCGGGGAATCATTTATTGGAAATATCGCGACGCTATAATATTCGTGTTACTAAGAATAATAATGAGGCTATCAGCAACGGAGATATCATAATTTTATGCGTTAAACCTGCTACCGTTCATATAGTGAAGGAATTTCGAGATATGTTAGTGAACAAAATTTTTATCTCAGTAGTTGCAGGTATTTCCTTACAAGAGCTGGAAAAATTCACGTCAAAGAAACAAAAAATTATTAGGATAATGCCTAATATACCTGTTGCTTTTGGTGAAGGAGTCATTGGTTACAAAAGTAATAACAGCGTGAATAGTAAAACTAACCAAGCAATGGTTTCCCTTTTTTCCCTTCTTGGAAAAGTGATTATTTGTGATTCTGAGAACCTTCTCGACATTATGAGTCTTATTCCGGGGTGTGGTCCAGCTCTGGTAAGTTATTTGATAGAGTTGTTTGCAAATACAATGAAATCGTACGGATTGGATAACGACATTGCAAATCAAGTCGCCTTGCAAATTTATGGTGGGACTATCGCGTACTTGAAGAAAACGGGAATATCACCGTTATCATTACAGCAATCTGTAGCAACAAAAGGGGGAATAACTGAACAAATTATTGAAGCTCTGAATAGCAGTTCATTCCGATCTGACTTTATAAGGAGTATTACCAAAGGTTTAAGGAAGATTAAGAAAATTGGTCCTGGTTTGGAGAACAAGTAAGTCGGTAATAAATTGCTGTGCTCTTGTCAAAGCAATGTCTTGTGTGTACCTCTCTATAAGAGGAATATCTGCTTCAAAAGAAACTGTTTCATCAAGAAGAGGAGTTACAGTATCGAGTAACGGTGTATTGTATCCTCTTCGTTTTTGTATTTCTTGAGCAAACCCTTTTGCTTTTTCTCGATAACTTTTTTTTTGCGCAAGGTATTCGTCTGGTTTGGAAGAGTTGCAGAGAATTCCATATGCAACCATATCTGCTAAAAATGCTAATTCATAAAATTGTGTTTTGTTCATTGCTTCTTGTGCAATAGTACTGAAAATATCAGCTATACCATCAAATACTTGGCCATCAAAATAATAATGATGTACTTGTCCTAAATAATTGAGCGCTTCGAGCTGGTCGGTGAGAGCAGCTCGAAAATTACCAAGGTGATTGTATATCAAACCTCGTTTACTGAGAGTAATACCAACAGTATCAGCTCCTTTTCCAGAGAGGGTAACAAATTCTTTTCCTTTATTGATTGCATCTGACATGCGTTGTGCACTTTGTTGAATTAATGCGCTTGCTTGTGTCATTGTTATATGATCTTGTTGTGGTATCTGAGGACTTACTTGCCGTTGATAGGCATATTTTGCTTTATTATTCTCCAAGTTGCGAGAGACATTTAGTAGTTCATTAAATAATGATATTTGAAATTCAGAGAGTTCATGAGTAGAGGATAATTTTTCAAGTGAAATATCTTGTATTAGTAATTGATATTGTGCTTTAGCGAGTTCTTGGTATTCAATTGCTTTTTTAAAATCACTTTTATGTGATGATTGATATGAAATACCAATGTAATGATTTGCTCTTGCTTCCCAAGCTTGTAACTCTTTTCTTCGTAATTCTTTTGTTTCGGGAGATTTAAATTTAGTTTCATCGATAGTTGCTAATTCTTTCTTTGTTCGAGTCAAAATATTTGTGTGAGCAATAATAGCTGCGTCAGGTTGTCCATTGAGTTGCCAACTAAAAGCAGTTTTATGAACTCCTTTATAATCAAATACGCCATATTGGTCAGCATATTGTTGAGCAGTGGTAAACCAGCCATTAACTTGTCTCTCTACTGATGAGATCTTGATGTCAGGATTTTTTCCTAAGGCATTTTTTGCTCTTTGAAGAAAGCGATACCCTATGGTAGGAGATTCTAGTAAGAATCTCTGTGAGTTGGTAAGAAGAGATGAGTAATCTTCGACAATCCCTCCGAAAGGTAATCTTCTGGAGAGTAAGTCACTCCAACTGGCATAATTACCACGTATAAACCGATGTCTTATTGATTCCTGTAGATGAGCCATAGGTGGCTATTATACTATGAGGTTATTTAAAGTCAAAAAAATATGCTATACTCTTGCTATGAGTAATACGAAACAGCAAAAAAAAGAAGAGACGTTTCATATTCAAGGAGATAGAGTAATTGAGAAAGTAAAAGATTTAATAAAAGAAGGTAATGTAAGAAAAATAATTATCAAAGATAAGTCAGGTAAAAGCCTCGCAGAATTTCCTTTAACCATTGGTGTCGTTGGAATTGCAATTGCACCTGTACTTGCTGCAATTGGTGCTATAGCAGCACTTATCACAGAATGTAGTATTACGGTTGTACGAGAATAATCATTATTCATGATTGTTTTGCTGATTCTCATATCACTTGGAATTCTTGTTTTCCTTTTTGAAGTTTTTTATATCTATCAGAAATCATTCATTGACACTCGTAAAAAGTCAGATATAATTCTTGTTCTCGGAGCTTTACCAAATGTAAAAGGAAGTAGTAAAACTAATCCTTGTTTAGTTGCTCGTGTGAAACATGGAATCTTGTTGTTTGAACAGGGATATGGGAAAAAAATACTTCTCTCAGGTGGAAGAAGTGCAAGAGGAGTTTCAAGCGAATCCTCTACCATGAATACTATGGTGCGTGACAGAGGTATTTCCGCAGATAAGATTATTTTAGAATCACATGCACATTCTACGTTTGAAAATATTGTTTTTACCAAGAATATTATGGATAAGAATAATTTTCATTCTGTTCTTATTGTTACTGATCCAGTGCATATGCCTCGCACTGCTTTAATTGCAAGAAAACTTGGTCTTAATTTTTCTGTTTCACCGGCAATAAACAGTCCTTGTTCACAAAATATTCTCCTTCGGAATAAGTTCTTATTCACTGAGGCTCTTGCGATTTTGGTCTATCTTATAATGAAGCGGCTATAGTAACGGATTGAAAAGGGCATAATGTTTGCTTCTCATAATTTTCTTACAAAAATTGTTCTTAATTTTTATGTTACAGATAGTATAATATTGATGCAATAATCAATGCATTCTTAATAGAAAAAACATTATGAGGAGGTGATCTATTCTCTAACAGATGGTATCAATACCATCTGTTTTTTTTTCTTGCAAATGCTAACTTCTACCTCTATGCTAATGGAAAGGAGGTGTTTTCTATGAATGCTAAAATGAAAGCTTGCATGACGACCCATGTCATGATGCATAGCTTGTTTGGACTTGGGCTCGGAATTTTTCTTGCATCCCTTATACCAGCTTTAAGTATTGTTTGGCTGGGGTTGGTTATTATGATCGTTGCAATTGTCATTGATGCAATGAGAAAAAAATAATATCGCTATTGACAAAATAATCAGGAAAGCTATTATATGCCATATGGGCTTATTTACTGGAATTGTTATTCTTATTGTTGTTCTCTTTTTAATTAGTATTCGTATTGTTAATGAATACGAACGAGGAGTAGTCTTCTTTCTTGGTAGATATGTTGGTTTTCGTGGACCTGGGCTTATTTTTCTTATTCCTCTCTTTGAACGAATGGTAAAAGTAAGTTTCAGAACGGTTACCATGAATATTCCATCTCAAAAAATCATTACGAAAGATAATGTATCTATCGACATTGCAGCAGTAGCATACTTTCATATTAATGATCCCAAAAAGGCAGTGTTGGCAGTTGAAGATGTTTATAGCGCCGTTAATCAAATTAGCCAAACTACCGTAAGGAATGTCGTTGGACAATTTAGTTTAGATCAATTACTTTCTCGAACGGTGGATATTAATACGCAAATAATGAAAGTGATAGATAAGCATACGGAAAACTGGGGAGCAGAAGTGAGTGCTGTAGAAATTAAAGATATAACACTTCCTGATAATATGCAACGGGCTATGGCTAAAGAAGCTGAAGCAGAACGAGAAAGAAGAGCAAAAATTGTTGCTGCAGAGGGAGAATTCCAAGCAGCAGTAAAACTCGGTGAGGCTGCAGATCTTATTGCAAAACATCCGGTAGCATTACAACTGCGTACGTTACAAACAATGGCAGAAATAAGTACTGAAAAAAATTCAACAATTATCTTTCCAGCACAATTTATGACTACAGTTCAGGAAGCAATCAAAACTCTTAAAACAGATGCAACAAAATAATAAGCACGTAAATTTGCCAACAGAACAGGTTTTAGATGATGCGTATATTAAAAAAGAAAAGTTTTATATATTATTAATGTTTTTGGGAATCTTTCTGATAGCAATTATAGGGGTTGGACTTATTGCATTTGTTACGTTTGTACCACAAACTCATTCTCTCCCAACAAAATCATCACATAAGTAAGAGCTAACTTTTCTTCTGAATGATAATATAGTTAAATAGGTAATGATGGATTATTCTCTTGAATCAGAAGTAAGTGAAATCAGAAAAGACGTTCACGTGGTAACATCTTTACGATATCGGTTCTTGAGTAAATTTATAATAAATAGTATCTTATTTATCTTTGGTATTAGTATTGGTTTCTTTCTCTATTTTCACGGTTCGGTGAAAAACAAAAATACCATGTCTCAGTTAACTTCGTCAACTGTACCGATCAATGACAACCCTACGAGATCTCCTACCTCAGTCCAACAAACTCCAGTACCTACGGGAGAAAGTACCCAAAATACGTATACATCATTACGATACCAGTATTCATTTAGCTATCCGAGCTCGTTAAAACTCATAACACAAACATCATCGAATAACGCAAATACCGTTGATGCTGCTTTCGTTAGTCAAGATACGCAATATAGTCCACAAGGAGGATGGGCAACATCAGGTATTCAGCTTACCGTCATTGTTGATAGCCCAGAAAAAATAATAAATCCGTTTGCCACGAGTGACAATTCATTCCTTCCACAAAGTCCGGATCCTTCAAAGTTAGCCATAGCAGGATACGTTGTACATAATGATGGAATTGGCTATATTGCAAATGTCACTACAACAAGTCTTGCTGATAAGTTTAACAATACGCCAGCAGTTGTATCATTTGTCTGTTTTAGTCCTTCCTCGGATCAATGTAAAGCGGTTCTTTATCAATTAGTTAGTTCATTCAAACCTCCTCAAAGCTAACGGAGTGGACAGTTTTAGAAAAAAGAGCAATGGATTTAGGCAGTATACCTTTGGAGCTCGCGAAGATGAATATCTGATAAAAATTGTTTACTTTGAGAAAGAATAGTTTCGAAGGGTATATTGAGTTCTGAAATAAAATAGCCTAATATTTTTTGATTCAACCTCTGGGGTAAATAGTGTTTAAGATAATGCATTGTTGTTTTATGTCCACCGATAATAACTCCAATGATGGGCTTATTATCAACAAATGTATCAATATTTTGTGCAATCAATTCCATGTGTTTTTTAAGTTCTTCTTGAAATCGATGTGTCACTTTATCTGAAAATTCTCCCCCATACCCACCTTTTACCTTTTTGTGTACACTCACATCTTGAAGAGAACCTTTTTCTTCAAGTTCATTATCAATTAATGTAAAAAATAACGCTTTCTCTTGATCAACTAAGATTACCAAATATCTTTGTTGTTTATGCAATATATCAAGAAGCGGAACAAGATTTGGAGAGTGACTAATTGCAACAGAATTAGTAATATGTTCTTCGACTGGAATCACTTCCCATAACGTATCTCCTCCTGAAAACATAACTAAACCAATATGGTTAGAAGCATATTCTTTTACATATCCTCTCATATATTCAATATTTTTCGAAAATTCTTTTAGTTGCTCTTCCGTTAACGATAACGAGATAAGCTCATCAAAGTTATTAACTAATTGGGAGATATCACCAGATTTATTTTTCGGTATATCCAAGTAGACTGACAATATTGGTACAGGCGAATCTGCATAGCTTTTCAGCTTATTAATTGTCTGGTTAATATTAAGAGACATAATAAAGGTAAAAACTAACTCCAATTATTTTTGCTTTTTTTGCAATTTTGTCTTACAAAATTACTATTTATTGTCAATTCTTCTTGAATTTGGGCAAACGTTTTGTCAAGAGTTGGAATATGTTGTTTTGTAAGGAATGCTCGAATTTCATCTTCTTTATTTATACCACAAATGGGAACAATCATTTTAAGCATATGCCTTATGATCATATGCATGCCACTTCCAGATTGAATAAGTTTTTCCCAATTTGTAATAAGCCAATCAACCACAAGTTCTCTTCCATGTGGATTACGTGAAATTCCTGCAATAACATAGAGAATGTGGGCAAAACGTACTTCCGGTGTTAAGCAAAATTCTAACGTATCACTTAATTGTTGCTTATTTTTACTATTTCCAAGTGCTGATAGATATTTTGCTTTTTCTTCCTGCATAAGAGTATCTCGATAATGTGTTTGAACAGTTTCGTAATGGCTATCATCTGACCATACAGCAAGCGCATAAATTGTCCCTTTAATATCAGGATGAATGGAAGTTTTATCAACTAAGCCTTTTTTAAATGACTCCAAAGCAAATTGCGTAACTTCTTTATCATCAAAAAGAGATAACGCATAAAGCGCACTATTACGCAAATAATTTATATGGGGATTTTCCTGTAATCGGGGAGAGAAGCCAGTACTATTCAGCGCATTTTTTGCTAAGGTAATTACTAATGATTTTTCCTCATCATTCTGAACCATAAGAGATATTTGTGCAAGTTTAGATATACAATAATTGATGACAGATGGATCTTTTTCGGATAAAAAATATGTTTGTATAAATTGTGTAAATTCTTTTAATGTTTTTCGATTTGCGAGAGTAAGGCAATATTGATCATGAATTAAGCCAAGTCTATCTGTGTAGTTTGATTTGCTAAGATTTTTTCCAAAAGTTGTTAAAAGTATTTGATCATATTCGGTAATATAAAAACCAGCATATTCTTTGTTACAATTCAAAAAAAGCGGGGAGTCAGGTAATGGAATTGTGCCAGTTGCATTCTCTATAAGTGCATTAATATCTTTTTTCCCCGTGTCAATAACGAGTGGGATAACCCATTTTTTCTCTTTATTTTCTGATGTATAGAGAAATTGCTCTTGAGAAATATGCAATTTAATATCTTTTTTTGTCGCCTTTACAAGAGGAAATCCACTTTGCACGATAAAAGATTCCATGATAGTATCAACCCGTTTTTGAGAAGTTTTTTCTAAGCATTCCCATAAGTCTTTTCCTTCAGTATTTTTGTATGCGAACGTCTTAATATAGTTTCTCAAACCATCCCGAAATGAATGCATTCCAACATATTCTTCTAACATGCGCAGAATACCACCGCCTTTGTCGTAGGCTATTTCATCGAATAATTCGTTAATTTGTTCGACATGATTAATTGTTACTTGAATAGGATGAGAAGAATGCAATGAATCGAGATCCATTCCTTTGAATACCATACTTGTTATGTAATCTGACCAAATATGCCATTCAGGGTAAAAATGATCAACGACTTTATATGCCATGAAAGTTGCGAAACTTTCATTTAGCCAAAGATCATTCCACCATTTCATAGTAACTAAATTGCCAAACCACTGATGAGCTAACTCATGAGCAACGACTTCAGTTATCGCTTGTTTTGTTGCTATTGAACTTGCATTTGTGTAGTAGAGTAAAAGATTTTCTCGGAACGTTATGGCGCCCCAATTTTCCATAGCTCCTGCTGCAAAATCAGGTATTGCAAGAAGGTCAACCTTTGGCAAAGCATAGGGCATTTGAAAATATTCTTCAAAATAGGATAAGCATTTTTTGGTCCATTCTACTGCTAATTTCGTATGTTTTTCTTTTCCTACAGTTGTAATACCACGGATAATAATTTTTTTATAGGAATCTTCGTAAAAGCTAAATTCTCCAACTCCTAAATAGAGAAGATAGGTTGACATTATTGGGGTTCTGTCGAAACTAATTAACTTTTTTGTTCCCTTAGTTTCTTCACTACAGGTAGGCATATTCGATACTGCAGTAAGATTCTTTTCAACTAGTAAAGAAATATCAAATGTTGCTTTATAGAGTGGATGGTCCACGCACGGGAATACCGTTCTCGCGTCTGCAGGCTCAAAATGTGTCGTAACAATGTATTTCGTTTGTCTATTTACTTCATACTTACTTGTATACCAGCCAGCCAAACCTTGAGAAAATTTTCCTGAAAAATCAATGGTAAGTGAATAGATCCCTTTTTTTAATGATGTTTTAAAAATAAAGGTTACTTTTCCTTGTGTTTCATCTTTATTTATTGTGATGAGGTTATCTGCATTATCTTTAAGAGTACCTTTTTCTATAGTTAATCCTACAGCATCAAGTTCTATTTTATCGATATCTTTTTCAACAGAAAAAGTAAAAATCTCATGTCCTGTAAAAGTTAAGTTTTGTAAGTCTGGAGAAAAAAGAATGTTGTAATTTTGTGGTTTAAAATCCATAAAGTATTTTGTTATATAGTATACACGATTCTATCATAAGAATGATAATAGATTTATAAAAATAGTGTTAGAAAATGTGATTATGATATATCTATTGACAATATATCGATAAATGATATAATATTTCTATGAGTAAGAGAAAACAGTTTGCCCAGGAAAGTGCTCCGTTGACTCCACCAATCTTTTATATCTTGTTATCTTTAGCGACAAAAGAACGTCATGGGTATGACATTATGAAGCAGGTGCGAAATGATTCCCAGGGAAAAGTGAAGCTTGGTGCAGGAACTTTGTATGGTGCAATCAAACGAATGCTTGAAGAGAAACTTATTATTGAAATTGATACTATGCACCCAAGAAGAAAATATTACCAATTGACTGAAAAAGGAAGAAATATATTTTCAAATGAACTGCAACGATATAACGAAGCAATTGAACTTGCAAAACAAAAAAACCTTTTTGCAAAACCGGTGGTAACAAAACTGGCACTTACTTATGCATGACTCGACACGGGTACCATTTGTAACAAATGCGGTAAAAATCTTTAATGTCTTATTACTTTTCTATCCTGCATCATACAGAAAAAAATATGGCAATGAAGTGCGGCTTGTCTTTTATGAGATGTATCAGGAAGAATTACAAAAAAAGGGAAGAGTAAGTATCGAATTCTGGTTATTTCAAGTTAATGATATCGCCAAAAGCGTCATTGAACAACATATCGATGAGATACGGAAGAAAGGTGTGAAAATATATTTGAAACAAACATTGCATATTAATAAATATAATGTCATTGGAGGTATTCTTTTATTTCCTATTTTCACAATGACAGGACTTGAGATAATATCACGAATTGTACAAGGTGATCTTTTTCATTATAATCGTCCTTTTTACAGACTCCTATCCCATTCGCCACTCTATTGGTTTCCTATACTTTTCACCTGGGTAATTCTTTTTCCTTTGTTAGCTATAGTAGTCAATCTTCTCCCACTGCTTATGGATATGAGAAAAAGACATGTTCATATACTAAACGTCTCATTTTTCAAGAGACATATGTTTAGTCTCGCTATACTCGCTATTGGAGCACTTTTTTTTATTGCCATGCAACTGCATGATTTCGCACCGTGTTTCTTGATTGGATTAACGAAAAGAGGCATTGGCCAGATTCCGTCTATTATTTCTTTCTGTAGGGGTGCGTAATTATTATGAAGCAATTATTAAAAAATAAATTGGTAATTATGTTCTCTTGTATGGTAATCGTACTGATTGTCATTTTTGCTGTTCGTCAGGTAATGGATGTGAATACAGCACATCAAACATTTGAGAATTATTATACGTTTAGAGGTTGTACGCAACTTTTAAAAAGAACAAATGATTATGGTTTCTGCAAATTATCCTCTGGTAAGGTCATTAAGTTAGTAAGATTTCAAGGGAAATGGTACTTAGATGGAGATTTACCCACGTGTACTTTTACTTTCTGTTTTTAATGCTTCTTTTTTCTGGTTTTCGTTTTGATTGTGGAGAGTAAGAATAAATAATATTACTCTTTTCTGATATACTTTATATATACTAATAAAAGCAATACGTTCTAATCTAGTTACTCCTAAAAAGGCAAGCTTATGACAATAAAACACGAAGAGCAATATATCTATGATGAAAGCCAAGAGGTGAGTGTTGGGGAAAGTCCTGAATGGGCAACAAAGCTTGCCTCAGCATTTCCGGCATTTCAAAGTAGAAATTACCAGTTATATTTTTATGGACAATTAGTATCTCTTATTGGTACTTGGTTGCAAATTATTGCTGAGGGATGGCTTGTAACTACATTAACGAATTCGCCATTTCTTATTGGATTGGTTGCTGCACTTGCTACTGCTCCTACCTTAGTGTTGTCGTTATTTGGTGGAGTATTAATCGATCAGTTTCCAAAAAAAACGATTTTACTGTGTACACAATCTGCAGCGATGGTTCTTGCACTAATTTATGGAGTTCTTACGGTGCTGAATCATATTAATATTATTGAAATATGTATCTTGGCGTTTCTTCTGGGTATCGTGAATGCTATTGACATACCAGCGAGACAGGCATTTGCTGTGGAATTAGTTGATGATAAAGATCAGCTCACTTCAGCAATTGCCTTAAATGCTGGCATTTTTAATGCGGCGAGAGTTATTGGTCCTGTATTTGCAGGATTACTCATTGGGCTAGTGGGAACAGGTGGTGCTTTTATCTTAAATGGATTAAGTTATATTGCTGTCATACTTGCTCTCTTGGCGATGCATATTAAGAAGCAAGAGATTTCCCGTACACAGTTACATCCCTTACAATCAATTAAAGAAGGAATACACTATTCATTTTCTCATCCAGTCATTCGAATTTTATTAATTTTTACTGGTGTCGTGTCAATTTTTGGATGGTCATACTCAACGGTTATGCCATATATAGCACGAAACACCTTTCATGTCGGCGCCACAGGATTTGGCTATTTATCAGCAGCAAATGGGTTAGGGGCTCTCCTTGCAACAGTTATCGTCTCAGTATATGCAAAGAAACTTAGTCCAATGATATTAATTATTGGTGGTAATACTATTTTTGCCAGTGGGTTGATACTTTTTACCTTAACCCATAATCTTACTTTTGCGCTTATTACGCTATTTTTTGCAGGATTTGGATTGCTTCTGCAATTTGCTACGATCAATACAACTATTCAACAAATGGTCAATGACTCGATGCGGGGACGAGTAATGAGTATTTATATCCTTATGTTTGTAGGACTTTTTCCTTTAGGAAATTTTGAAATAGGCTATCTTAGTGATCGGTTTAATCCACAAGTAGCGATTGATATTGGAAGCGTTATTGTCTTTGCATTTGGCATTTACTTGTTTTTACAAAGGCATGCAATACGGAAAGCATATATGCACTATAAAAAGCATGAATAAGAGGAAATTTATTCTACAGCACTAGTAATCACAAGCTGGTTCCTAATGTATAATAGGTATATATGAATTGGCTAGGATTCGGCTTTGGAACGATACTATTTTACTCACTTTTCAATTTTTTTCTTAAAATTTCATCGGGTAAAGTCAATGCAGGAGTTGCTAGTTTTATTGTCGATGCAATTGCAACCTTCGCATTAGCGATCTATGTTTTGTACCTAAGGATACATGGAGAAAAGGTTTTTGATATTAAACCACTCAGTCTTATCTATTTGTTGTTTGCTGCGATAGCAGTAGCATTAGGTAACATTTTTATTTATAAAATGTACTCAACAGGAGCAAATCTCTCAGTAACAACTCCTTTCGTTCAAATAGGAAGTATTGTTGTCGGAACCCTTTTGGGAATAGTATTCCTTAAGGAAGGAATTACTATAAAATATATTATTGGTTTATGTGCATCTCTCCTTGGTTTATATCTGATTATTACGAGTAAGTAATAATAAACAAAAGAGTATTAGCTAGCAAATTATCGTTTGAGATAGATATGAAGATTATGAATGGTTTGTTTGTGTTTCCATCGTGGGAAAGTAAATATATTGGAAATAATCAGTGTTTCTGGAGTTAACTCTTCCTGAAGTTTCTTCTCAAGCCTTGCCATAATAGTCGTCATTCCATATACGTAAATGAGTTTATATGGTGAAAGAGATACTTCCCAGAAGCTTTTGTGAAAGAAAGTAACCTGATCTTGCAATCCAGCGTGCGAAGTATTTTCTTTTGCCTTTCGTACCAGTTCTTCTTTAATTTCATATCCATGAACAATAAGTCCCTGACTTGCTAGGGCTATGACTACTTTTCCATCACCTGATCCAAGATCAGCAGCTAAGATCCCTTTTTTGTATTGTACGAAATTCTTGACATCTTTAATCGAGTCTGCTGAAGATGTCACAAAGGGAACTTGAAGTTCATATGAGCCTATTTTCATGGGAATGTCTATTTGAATTATACTAAAAAGCTATCCGAATATTACGAGAGCTTATCTTTTTTTTGTTTACTTTGATACAATGCTCCACGAGTTGATCCAATTTTTTGAATAAAACCGTTTCTCTCTAATTGCTTGATATCATATCGTAGCGTTCTTGCAGGAATTTTTAAGAATCTTCTTTGAATTTGATCGAAAGATACAATTTTTTGTTCAGTGATTATTTGCAAAATTTCTTGTCGTCTTGGTAAAAGAAAGGTTTCTTTTGTTGGATTTTCAAGTGTTTCGAGTTGATGTTTTAATCGTTCAGTCTCTTCTAATAATAATTCGAGAAAAAACTCAATAAATGCGGAAGCGTCAGATTGGTCAAGAAGAGTATAGTAAGTATGCTTCTTTTGTTGTAGTAACTCTTCAATAGAAAGTAGCCAGCTAAAATTATATCCATGTTTTGCTAAAATTGCTTGCATTAATAATCTACCTACTCTTCCATTACCATCAAGAAATGGATGAATCTTTTCAAAACTAATATGTACTAATGGTGCTTTAATTAACGGGAAAATATTTTCAGTATCATTTACTAGTTGTAGTAAAGATAATAATAAGTTATTAATTTCAGAGGGTGGGGGAGTCATATAAACGACGTTTCCATTTCCATCAAAAATAGCACTTGGTTGCTTTCTGAGAATACCTGCTTGTGATGGATGTACTAATTTATTCATTACGAGTGTGTGTAGTGAGAGAAGATAAGGAATATCGATCGTTGCTGGTATTCCTCGGTCTCGCAATGTTGTAAGTGCAGCAATAATATTCTCAATTTCTTGTCTTTCATATTGTTTTTCGTCATTTTGGTGTAAATTCCGTTCAATATCTTCAGGGGTTAAAGTATTACCTTCAATTTGTGCAGAAAAGACTGAACTTCGTAAAAGGTTCTGATGACGTAAGTTAGAAATTACTTTATCTGGAATGATAAGTGATTGAAATTGGCTTCGATTAACCTCAATTTTGGTAAGAAGCGCGATACATCGATTTGAAATAGTATAGAGGAGTGGTATTTGCATGTTGCCAGATATTGCATTATATTACCAGATATTGCAACATCTTGCCAGATACTGTTCTGCAAAAAATAATAATTTTATAAGCGTAGTGTGTTAAAATAAAGTAGGTATGTTGCTGCTTTTTGATATCGGTGGAACAAAAATACGTGTTGGAATTGCTGAAAATAATTTCGAACTCCTTAATGATATAATTTTTTCTACTCCACTGCAATTTGAAGAAGGAATGGAGACCTTTTTCAAATCTGCAAAAGCATTAATTAAAGACCAAAAAATCACGCACATATGTGGTGGAATAGCGGGAACATTAAATAGTCAGAAATCTCAACTTGTTCGCTCGCCTCATTTACCGCTATGGATTGGTAAACCATTACAACAAACTTTGCAAAATTTATTTCAAGCAGAGGTTTTTTTAGATAACGATGCGTGTATGGATGGTCTTGGCGAGTCTGTTTTTGGTGCAGGAAAGGATTATACGATTGTTTCATATATTACGATAAGTACAGGGGTAGGTGGTGCAAAAATTGTAGCTAAGAAAATTGATTCCCATGCAGTTGGTTTTGAACCCGGTCATCAAATTATTGAAATAAACGGTGAGCTCTGTATTCCTTGTCAAGTGAAAGGACATCTGGAAGCGTATATATCAGGGACTGCGCTCCAAAAAAAATATGGTAAACATCCAAATGAAATTACTGATGAACGTGTTTGGCATGAAGTGACTCAGTATCTCTCTGTCGGACTAGCGAATACCATTGTGCACTGGTCTCCTGACGTAATAGTTTTAGGAGGATCAGTTAGTAAGCATATTTCACTGGAATTGTTAACAGAAAAACTTGCGCAAAAAATAACAATATTTCCTGTATTACCTAAAATCATAAGAGCGCAGTTAGGAGATCTCAATGGATTATATGGAGCTCTTGCGTATTTAGGGGATAAACGATAATATCACGCGAAAAATTTATCCGATATATCGTAGCATGCTTTACAGATCCCCAATTCTTCAAGTTTTTCTAAGTAGGTAATAAGAGTTATCACAAATTCAGAGTGGCTCCAGGTAAGCGGTGCAGCTGAAATTTGTTCGCCGGTGAACGGGTCCAGTTGCTCTGAGAGGATTCCCGTAGATAATGCATTTTTTTCAGTCCAAAGGAACCATTTCCGTACAATCCCTAAATCATTTTCATTTTCAGCAATAGCCAAATAATATTGAACAAGCCACAAAGTAGTAATAAACCATGGATTACCAGGAACGGAATCGCTGACTTGATAGTATTTATCACCTTCATAGCGGGCTATACCCTCAATTGGAGTGTTACAATGTAAACGTTGTTCGATAGCAGCGATACTCTTTCTCACGCGTTCATCACGGGCAGGTAAAACATTAAATTTAAAAATACTAAAAACGCTTGAAATATCGAGCGTTTTATCATAAATTAATGCATCATTTTCTCGGGTAAGCATCTTAATAAAAATCCCTTCTTTTTCATCATATAAGTGTGTTAAAATTGCTTCTTTAATTCGTTCAGCGACTAAGGTGAAATTACGTTCATGATCAAGTTTTCCAAGTACTTTTGCAAAACTTGCTGCAGCGATAAGTGCTCCGTAGACAGCTGCTGAAGTAAACGTAGAAGTGCCAAATTTTTCTTCCCAGAGATCATAGCTTGGTTTTGGTAAGTTTGTTTTACTATCGATATATTCACACATGAAATCTGCAGCTTTTACGATTAATGTATTATAGATCGCTTCAATAAACTCAAGATCTTTTGAAATTTCATAATGTTTCCAGAGTGCATAAATTACTAATGCGGTTTCATCTTCTTGAATAGGAAGTTCGGGTTTCCCATTGCGTATCCAGGGATGCCAGGAGCTTCCAAGAGATTTATCTGGGCGATATTTATGCATGAGATATCCATCATTGGAAATGACATCATTACAAAATTCAAAAAATCGCTTTGCGACATTTGTATCACCGGCTTTATCTAATGCAATTGCACTAAAAGCTCCATCTCTTGGCCACATATAGCTGTAGGTATCTCTCCCATGTTGCAACATATCTGAATCACCAGATGCAAGAATTGAACCATTATTGTCAACATGGGCGCGGATTATAAAGAGAGATTTTTTGAACAAATTAATAATATCATTGTTTAATCCATAAAACGTAAAACTTTGCCTATTAACCCATGCGTACCAAAAATCTTTTGTCGTTTTGATTAAATGTTCAGGAGATTTTGATAACGTATATGCATTGAGTTCTTGTGCTTCAGCAATCGATTTTGCCGCAGTTATCCAATAATACACAACTTGCTGATCATGTGCTTCAATTTCTAAAGAAATTCCTATTACTGAGTCGACAAGTCCATGTTCGATAGGATTTTTTGCAAGAATACCATCTTCAGCATCTTTATGAGTACCTTCTTTTCCTTCAATGCCAAAAAGGCCAACGGAATAATCTTCAAATCCTTTATTTTCAGATATTGCATTAATTAAAAATACCCGACGGCCTTTGTAGTGAATAATTGTATTGGTATGCGGATCATAATATGCCGTGTCTCCACTATGTGATTCATATATTTCGAACTCTTGATTAAAAAAGAGCTTGATAATTCGTTTGCTATCACTCTCATTATGCACGGTTATTTTCCGTACAAAGATATTTTTCTCATTATAAACAATATCGCTGAGATCTATACTAATTTGCATAAAAGTGTTTGTTGCACGGATCTTGGTTGCTAATGTTTCTTTTTCTGATGTCATGGTAATTTCCCATGAAGGGTCATCAAACCATCGAAATGTATCATCGACGAAAACACCAATTCTATGGACGTAATGGCCACTAACATGATTTTCAAGACCAACGAAAGGGAAATAAAAATCTCTCACTTGAGCGCGCTTATCTAAAAGTACTAATATACTACCGTCGCCAAGTGCGATTGATTTGGGCATAAAATTATAATCTCATTTCATGGAAGTAATAGCAATATGCGCCTATTTTTTACTAGTTTCTTTCTGGAAGTAATGTGGTTTCTTTTTGGAAACTTTTTTCTTTTTATTTAATGATAAACGAAGTTTTAAATCATTTAATGCATTCATGTAAGAAATAAATGCGTCATAAGGTGAATCGTATGGGTTAAAATATTTATGAACGTCACCGTCATTAAACCATTTTGTACACATGTAGTAGAAATGATCAGATGTTTGCAAGTACCGCCAATCATTCAATAATGAGTCATCTTTTTGATTTAAAACTTGTTCCCCTAACAAATACACTTTACCTAAGGCGTCGTATTGCATATCATTTGATAACCAAGCAGAGAGGTCTCTTTCAACATCTGCCCAAGAAATAAAGTTTGGTACATCAATCTCATCCATTGGCTTATATTTTCTCATAGCATCTGACGGAGTAACAAAGTTATTATCTGGATGTTTTAATATTTCTCCAGGTAATGCATCTAAAAAATTAAAAATACCTGTATCTTCCCATTGATGTTCTCCAAATGTTTCATAATCCATAAATAAATTCACTACTTGCCCATTCCCGTTAATTGCATTTATCCACTGTGCAAATTTCGGAGCAGTCAGAGGATATTCATTCCATTCTCGAGATGAAAATCGAAACGCAATATCATCTGATAATCGGTAATTTTTTAAGAGAAGTTTAAGCGATTTTGTATGTGCTGGTCGATAAACAAAGTTTGGACTACGCCAGCCAAGTATCCTATCAACACCTTCTGTAATAATACCTTTGTAACCGAGTAATTCAATTTCTTTTGCAAGGTCATTATTATAGATAAGTTCAGTATTTCTAAATACTTTCGGTTTTTTTCGAAAAAGTTTTAAGATTTTTTGATCATGTAAATAAACTTGTTTTCTAAATTCCTTTTTATCATAGAGAAAAACGAGAGAATGATAGTACGTTTCGGCGAGTATTTCCACATTTCCCGTAGCTACAAGTTTTTGGAAACTTTCTAAAACATTCGGTGCATATTCCTCAAGTTGATCAAGAAAAACTCCGGAGAACGAAAAACAAATCTTAAATTGAGGATAGCGGGTAATGAGATCAAGAAGAAGCTTGTTTGTTGGTAAATAACATTTTGTACTGACTTTTTCTAAAATTTTTTTATTATTAAGATTTGAATTTGAGTCATCATTAAAGTAATGATGGTCGCGTCCTATGTGGAAAATATTATATTTTTTAATACGTTTTGGTTGATGTACTTGGAAATAAAAACAAACTGATGGCATATATATTATGTTACCGATCCATAAACTGCTTTCATTTTTTTCGCTGCTTCTTCCCAAGTAATTGTTTCTGATTCCTGTGTACTGTTCGATTTCAAAGTAGCTTTGAGTGATTCATGTGTAAGGACGGCGACAATCTTATTTGTCATTTCGTCTATATCCCAAAAATCAACTTTAAGAGCATGGGTGAGTACTTCAGAAACGCCTGATTGTTTCGATACTAAAATAGGAGTTCCATTAATTGCGGACTCAAGTCCGGCAATTCCGAATGGTTCAGAGACTGAAGGCATAACAAATAAATCAGCGGATTTATACAATTGTTTCAAATTTGCATCTCTGAGAAAACCTGTAAAAATTACTTTGTCAGAAATACCTAATGCAACGGAATCGTGGATAAGTTTTTCTTTCATATCACCTGAACCTACCATGACAAAAACAACGTTTGGTTCATACATAAGTACTTTCTGCGCAGCACGGATAAAATAATCTGGTCCTTTTTGTAATGTGAGTCTTCCAACAAAGAGAACAATTTTATTATGTGTTTTTAAATCGAGTATTTCTTGCTCAAGGGTATCAGTATTCGGACTCTCTACGCCATTATGGATAACAGAAATCTTTGAAGGGGAGATGCCATAATGATTGACAATTAACTCTTTTGTATAATTACTTACTGGAATAACTCTATCAGCATGTTCCATTCCCAGTTTTTCAATGTCGTAAACCTCACGGTTACCATAAACAGTTCCTGTTCTATCAAACTCAGTTGCATGAATATGGGTTATAAGTGGTTTTCCACTGACTTCTTTTGCGGCGATAGCTGCAGGGAAGGTAAGCCAATCATGAGCGTGAATAATATCAAATTCTTCTGTTTCAGCAATCTCTCGTGCTAATTCTCCATAATTTTTAACTTCCTCAAGCAAGGAAGCGAAAGGAGAAGTGTTTTTGACCGAGTTTTGTTTATATAACGTTAAGGTAGTATAGGTAATCAGTTTTTCTAAAAACAAATTCGAGTTTTTTAATTGCGTAGCATACAAAAATTGCATAAAATCTGCATGAACATCAAATTTTCTTGGTAAAACAAACGTAATTTGTACTCCTTGTTTCGCTAATGCTTTGGTAAGTCCAAGACAAGCGACTCCTAAACCACCACTATTAAACGGCGGAAATTCCCAACCAAACATGAGAACCTTAATGGGGTTCTTTTTTGACATAAATACAAGAACTTTTACATTCACTTTTTATTATATATAATTTTTACTCAAAAAACATGTGACGTCTATTACTTTTTTCTACCAATTACAAAGAAATTCGTTTATAATATAAAGGAATATATGGCGAGATTAACATATCAGCAACTTATTGATCGACATTTAGAAATTCTGAAAAACTTACAGTATGAATCGGGATTATTTGCTGCTTCAAAAAAAAATGTCAGTACTGGATACGATAAGTCGTGGCTTCGGGATAATTTCTATGAAACAATTGCTTTCGAGGTGATTGGAGATTGGGATACGGTGGAAAAAACATATAATGCAATTCTGCAGGTACTTTTGAAACATGAAGAGAAAATTGACTGGGCGATCGAACATAAACCTACCCATAGTTTTCAATATATTCATGCACGATTTCATCCTGAAACGTTTGAAGAATTTTGGGAAGAGTGGGGAAATAAACAAAATGATGCAATTGGTTGTATTCTTTTTCGAATTGGAGAATTAGAAGTTCATCATCGTCGGTCAATTTTAAATTCAGAAGAAAAAATTCGGATTACGAATAAACTTATCAGGTATTTAATGTCAGTTGAATATTGGCACGATCAAGATAGTGGTATGTGGGAAGAAGATGAAGAATTACACGCATCATCCGTTGGTTCGTGTGTCGCTGGGCTTAAATCAATTGCTCGGTTACCAAAAATATATGTGCCAACAGAAATTATTGCAAAAGGAGAAACAACATTACAAATGTTACTTCCTCGTGAATCAGCAAGAAAGTTTGTTGACTTATCGTTGCTTTCCCTTATTTGGCCTTATCACATTGTTTCTCGAGAACAACGTGATCAAATTTTAGAGAACGTTGAATATCATCTGCTTCGGGAGAGAGGTGTTATCAGATACAAAGGGGATAGATATTATAATAAAAATCAAGACGGAGTCAGTGAAGAAGCGGAATGGACTTTTGGGTTATCTTGGCTTGCAATTATTTATGAAAAAATGGGTAATTATGAAAAAGCAAAGGAATTACTCAAAAATGTCATTGTTGATGATACACAAGAAGGAATGCCTGAATTATATTTTTCACATGCGCCTGAATATAACGAAAATACGCCACTCGGATGGAGTGAATCACTTTTCGTAGTTGCATTATATGAAATGGAATTACGGGAACAACGAAGTGCTTCATCAACAAATCCACAAATTACTTGATATACAGATAGATATTATCTTCATAAGCAGTTTCTGTCCATCCAGGGAACGGGTAATAATTTGAAAGTATTCTTGTGCCATGATGAGTCTCTCTTTCTATTTTTTTTTGCAAAGATAACATAATATCTGGCATTCCGTAAAGTGTAATGATTGAATAGGGAGAAAGGTCTTCATACCAAAAGTTTTTATGCAAAATAGTAGCGTTCGTTAGTCCTTTCTGTTTAATATTTTCTTCTGAGTGTTGTTGTAAAGTTGCATCTATTTCATAGCCATATGCTTGTGCCCCTGCATGAGCAAACGCTATAACGATTCTTCCGTCTCCTGATCCTAAGTCGGCTGCCAAGTCACCTGTTTTTATCTGAGCGAGTCGAATCATTGCTTCAATGCGATATCGGGTCGTCTGAAAGTAAGGGATGAGTGGATAATTATCCATAAGTTAATTGTAATCATTACTTCGCTTGCAGTATACTATTATTTGGTATACGGTAATAACGAGACCCAAATTAATCGTATGTCGAAAGTTCTCGTTATAGAAGACGAACAATCATTACGGGAATTATATAGTAAGATATTGAGTGATCAAGAATATATCGTTGAGTCTGCGATTGACGGAGAAGAAGGATTAACGAAAGTTGCCTCATTTGACCCAGATGTAATTCTTCTTGATATTATGCTTCCCAAAAAAACTGGCTTTGAAGTACTTCAGGAAATTAAAAACAATGAGCAAACAAAACAAAAAAAAGTTATTATCATGACAAATATTCTCCCAGATAAACAGGATCTTTATGCCAAAGGGGCAGATAGTGTCATTATTAAAACAGAAGTGAATCCGGGGCAACTTATAGAAAAAGTTGCAACGATGTTGAAGTAAATTCTCTATTTACCTCACAAGTAGAGAAGGGAAGAGCTAACTGTTCACGTTGGATTGCCGTAACTATACTTCGAACAGAGTAATTTTCTTGAGAGTAAAAGAGATAAATACGTTGTTATTTGATTATAGCAGGGCTGTGAAATAGCATGGTATACTGAATATGAAGCCAATTCAGAAGTGAATAAATACAAGATTATTGTTTTCCTGTTAATTGTTGTTGATGTAGTACTATTCGTATGGTTATTAATTCGTGGTAAAACTGTCGCAATCCTTGATCCAAAAGGAATCATCGCATTGCAAGAACGAAACCTTATCATTACTGCAGTCGGATTGATGTTTTTGGTCGTTATCCCCGTATTTATCATGACTTTCTATATTGCTTGGAAATATAGGGCAAATAATGCAAAAGCTGAATATGCTGCGGATTGGTCAGGAAACAAAAAAGGGAAATTCATTTTATGGGCGTTTCCTTCAGTAATAATTTGTATACTTGCAATTATAACTTGGAAAAGCACACACGCATTGGATCCCTATAGACCGATTGATTCCACTAAAAAACCATTAATCATACAAGTGGTTGCTTTGAACTGGAAATGGTTATTTATTTATCCAGAACAAAATATTGCAACGGTAAATTTTATTGAGTTCCCTGTACAGACACCAGTTACCTTTGAGTTGACAGCTGATGCTCCAATGAATTCTCTATGGATTCCTCAGCTTGGTGGGCAGATGTACGCAATGGCAGGAATGCAAACCCAGCTCCACCTGAGAGCAGATACTCCTGGTGATTATGCCGGATCTGAGGTGGAGATCAATGGATCAGGATTTGCTGGTATGAGGTTTACTGCCCGTGCAAGTTCGCAATCTGATTTTGATACTTGGGTGCGGCAAATAAAACTATCTTCTCGTTCTCTTAATTTTACAACGTACAACAAGCTCGCGATACCAAGTGAAAATAATCCCGTTACCTCTTATGCGTCTGTCGATAAAGATTTGTATAATGGAATAATGATGAAATTTATGATGCCATCGATATATAACCGAAATGTGAATCAGTAAAATAATACATGAATATTCTATTTGGAAAACTTACCTTAGATGCGCTTCCTCATGTATGGTACACAATTGGAGGGACTGTTTTTATTACTGCTATGGGAGTAATAGCAGCTGCCTTGCTTGTTTATTATAAACGAGGAAAATGGTTATGGCAGGAGTGGCTCACCTCAACTGATCCTAAAAAAATTGGAATAATGTATATTGTCGTTGCATCACTCATGTTATTTCGTGGTGCACTTGATGCAGGTATGATATGGCTTCAACAAGCACTTTCTAGTGGAACTTCACACGGGTATCTTTCATCAGATCATTTTCAGCAGATCTTTACTGCGCATGGCGATATTATGGTTTTTTTCGTTACCATGGGGTTTCTCTTCGGTCTCATAAATATAATTGTTCCCTTACAGATTGGCGCACGGGATCTTGCTTTTCCTTTTTTAAATACCTTAGGATTCTGGCTCTATATTGCAGGAGTTGTACTTATTAATCTTTTTTTTGTTTTGGGTGCAGACTTCGCTGCAGCTGGTTGGCTCTCAGTTGCACCGCTTTCAGAGCTCCAGTATAGTCCAGGAGTAGGAGTCGATTACTGGATTTGGAGTTTGCAAATTTCTGGACTCGGGACCTTGCTTGGAGGTATTAATTTTATAGTAACGATTCTCAAAATGCGTGCGCCTGGAATGACACTTTTAAAAATGCCACTGTTTGTCTGGACCTCACTTTGCAGTATGGTTCTTGTTATTTCCGTTTTTCCAATACTTACGATCACCATTTCATTATTATTTTTGGATCGATTTATGGGAATGCATTTTTTTACCTCAAGTTTTGGCGGCAATCCAATGATGTACACCAATCTCATTTGGACGTGGGGACATCCTGAGGTTTACATTCTTATTTTGCCAGCATTTGGTATCTATTCAGAAGTTGTCGCGACATTTTCGCAAAAACGATTGTTCAGTTATCTCTCAGCGGTTGCTGCTGCGATCTGCATTACCCTCCTTTCTTTATTAGTTTGGATGCATCACTTTTTTACGATGGGAGCCGGCGCAGATGTAAATGCATTTTTTGGAATTATGACAATGATTATTGCGATCCCAACTGGCGTACAAGTATTTAACTGGATTTCTACCATGTTTAGAGGCCGAATCATTTTTTCAACTCCCATGTATTGGTTCTTGGGCTTTGTGAGCACATTTACCTTAGGAGGTATGGCGGGAGTCCTAATGGCTGTTCCAGGGGCTGATTTCCAACTTCACAACAGTTTGTTCTTGGTTGCACATTTTCACACAATGATTATCGGTGGTGCGCTTTTTGGTATTTTTGCAGGCATTACTTATTGGTTCCCAAAAGTAACAGGCTTTACGCTTAATGAGCGGCTTGGAAAATATGCTTTCTGGTGTTGGATTATCGGGTTCTTTACTGCTTTTGTTCCACTTTATATTTTAGGATTTATGGGTGCAACACGTCGACTGGATCACTATCCGGCTTCTACTGGTTGGCAACCATTTTTCATAACTGCTGCAGTTGGTATTGCGATTATTGCGTGTGGAGCTGCATTGCAAGTAGCTCAAATAATGGTAAGTATTAAACAACGTAAACAGAATCAAGATACGACCGGAGATCCATGGAATGGACGAACACTTGAGTGGTCAACTGCATCACCACCACCTTTTTATAATTTTGCCATTATACCTGAAGTTAATTCACTCGATCCGTTTTGGGAAATGAAACAGACCAAAAAAGCAATGCAAAGACCTAAATACGAAGACATTGAATTACCTAAGAATACCGCAATGGGCATCTATCTTTCGGGATTTGTCTTTCTTATTGGATTTGCTTTCGTGTGGCATATTATTTGGCTAGTCATTGTAGGTTTTATTGGTTCTATTGTTTGTGTCATTATCCGAACCTTTGATGACGGTACAGAATATATTTTACCAGCAGCAGAGGTTGCAAAAATTGAAGCAAGGAGGAATATTCATGGATAAACATACGGTCAGTAATGACAAAACAATTTTTGGTTTTTGGATTTATCTTATGACAGATCTACTCATGTTTGCCGCGCTTTTTGCAACCTTTGCCGTGCTTCGTAACAACACATTTGGCGGTCCCTCAGGGCATGATCTCTTTAACTTACCACTTGCTCTCACCGAAACGCTGATCCTTCTTACCAGCAGTTTTACGTGTGGGTTAGGAATTCTTTCTGCACAGTCTGGTAAGCTCTCGAAAACAATTGGATTATTTGGAATAACTTTTATTTTAGGAACTGCATTCTTAGTTATGGAAGTGACGGAATTTTCCCATCTCATAGCAGATGGAAATAGTTTTCAGCGGAGTGCTTTCTTATCTTCATTTTTTACTCTTGTTGGAACTCATGGTTTGCATATTACTTTTGGACTTCTTTGGATGGGAATTCTTCTTATTCAATTAGTTCGCCGGGGAATTACCAAGAGTAATATGCGGAAACTAACGCTATTATGTTTATTCTGGCATTTCCTTGATATTGTATGGATTTTTATCTTTACAATTGTTTACCTTATGGGAGTAATATAACGTATCACGAATACATAAAAGTATGCATAATAATTCTTACAACACAACGCTCAAGTCATATGTAATAGGTTTCATTTTATCGATTGTTTTAAGCCTTGGTGCATATAGTATTGTTACACAACATATGCTCAAGAGTGATCTGTTACTTACTGCAATCATTGGTCTTGCTCTCATACAGCTTGTTGTGCAATTACTTTTTTTTCTCCATATGGGACGTGAGTCAAAACCACGCTGGAATTTAGTTTTTTTTATTTCTACAGTTGGTATCATTCTTATTGTAGTCATTGGCTCTATCTGGATTATGAATCATTTAAATTATAATATGACCCCACAAAAAATTGACCAATATGTTCAAAATCAGGATGGACTATAAAGGTAAAAATGTTACATGACCCAACGTAAAATCTCCGCAAACATTTCAAAAGATTATTATTTTCTTGCAAAACCAGGGATTATTTATGGAAATGCTATACCCGCAGCAGCGGGATTTTTGCTTGCATCAAAAGGACATCTGAACATCGGTTTATTTGTTGCAACACTTTTCGGCCTTTCTTTTGTTATTGCATCAGCATGTGTCCTCAATAACTATATTGATCGCAGTATTGATGAAAATATGGTACGAACGAAGAATCGAGCTCTTGTCAAAAAAATAATTCCGGTAGGTAATGCAATTATTTTTGCTACGTTTCTTGGTATTATTGGGTTTTTATTATTGATTCTTCTTTCAAATTTGTTGACTGCTTTTATTGCATTTATTGGATTCTTTTTTTATGTCGTAATGTATAGTATCTGGAAACGCCGTTCGGTTCATGGAACCATTGTGGGGAGTGTTGCAGGAGCAGTGCCGCCAGTAATCGGATATACCGCAGTAACAAATCATATCGATGCAGCAGCGATTTTACTTTTTCTCATTCTTGTTCTGTGGCAAATGCCACATTTTTATGCAATTGCGCTTTATCGACTTCATGATTATGTTGCGGCAAATATTCCTATATTACCGGTGAAGAAGGGGATTCACTTTACGAAAATAACCATGATTTTCTATATTATTGCTTTTATTGTTGCAACGTGCTTGCTTACTGTTTTGCATTTTACCGGATATATCTATTTAGTTGTAGCGCTTTTGCTTGGGTTGGTGTGGTTAGGGTTAAGTATAAAAGGATTAACAGTGATTGACACAGCAAAATGGGCGAAAAAAATGTTTTTTTTCTCTCTTATTATTTTATTAGTATTGTCTCTCATGATTGCACTTAGATTATGGTGAACGTTTCTTTTGGAATAGTAGGAAAACAAGAATCTTTCAGTAATGAGCTTATCATGGCAAATTAATAATATGCTATCGAAACTTGATTATTCTTGCAGTAGACGCTGGATCGAGAACAACAGGCAGATTACCTTGTTGAAAAACTGAGATTATTTTTGCTTGCAGAGGAGATGTTTTTGCGATAAATAATAATCCCGCACCTTTAATTAAATGATTTCTGTCTGTAGGGTTATTGCCTAATTGTTTTTGTAAATATTCAGGAGGTTTACTCAAAGTTAAATCTTCAAAACAATGAACTTCCACAGGAAAACTTCTCTGGATTAATTCTTGTTGAAGAGCAAAGGGAAAACCTAACCATGGGTGAAGTAAATTTGCTTCAACAGCATCAAGATCGCCTTTTGCAGCAGCTTCATCTGTTTTTTTCATATAAGCCTCTTGATCAAAGTACTGAAAGGCTGATCTATCTCCTGATAATAATGGCACAATATCGACATCTGATGCTTTTGTTTTTGGTGAAGCTCTGTGAACCCATACTCTGTCACTAAAGGCAGCATAGCTTCTTCCATAACTTCCCGCGACAAGAACACCTTCAATACCATCATTACCGTTAAACAGAACATCTCTTTCTCCAAGAACTCGATGTATTGCTTCTTGAAGTGTCCCGACTCTAAAAGTATATTCTTTCCTTGAAATATAATCTTTTACACGGACACCTTTTTCTTTAGTGTAATCGTGAAAAAATTTTTCGTGCTGTGTCATAGAGAAATTTGTAAACAATTATATCTTATAGTTTCTTAACTAGCAAATAATACCTGTGTGAGGTATTATTTGCTATAATCGGTTCATGAAAATTGGAATCGTTGGGTTAGCAAATGTTGGGAAATCGACCTTATTTAATGCGTTACTTAAAAAACAACAAGCACTCGCAGCAAATTATCCTTTTGCAACAATTGAACCGAATGTTGGCATAGTTCCCGTTCCTGATAATCGTTTGCAAAATATTGCACGAATTACAAAGGACGAAGAACATATGACAGCATTGCCTCCGATTGTACCAGCTACCGTTACGTTTGTTGATATTGCAGGGTTAGTTAAGGGTGCAAGCGAGGGAGAGGGTTTAGGAAATAAATTCCTATCACATATTCGAGAAGTAGATGCTATTTGTCATGTCGTTCGATATTTTGTCGATCCAAATATCATTCATGTTGCAGGAGCGCCAAATCCACAAGCAGATAAAGAAGTGGTAAATACAGAACTTATTCTTGCAGATCTGCAGACATTAACAAAACAACCAACCCCCAAAAAATCAACAGCAAAAAAAGAAGAACTGTTAAAATACGACGTTATTGAGAAACTTCGTAAAGAATTGAATAAAGGCACCTTAGCAAAAGACGTTTCGTTAACAGAAGAAGAACAGCACGTCGTAAAAGAACTTCATTTACTTACCATGAAGCCAGTGTTTTATCTCGCAAATGTTTCGGAAGAGCAATTACATGAAAAATTTGCTGAGGATACATTACCAGTATCTGCTAAGATTGAGGAAGAACTGTCGATGCTATCTGAAGCAGAACAACAAGAATATCTTCAATCTCTTGGGTTATCTGCATCAGGACTGCAAAGAGTCATTCAAAAAGGGTATCAAATACTTAACCTTATTTCTTTTCTCACTGCTGGAGAGAAAGAAGTTCGCGCGTGGACTATTGAACGGGGAACAGATGCGCACCATGCTGCTGGAGTAATTCATACTGATTTTAGTCAGAAATTTATTAAAGCTGAAGTAGTTTCCTATAATGATTTTTCTCAGCTTGGTGGCTGGAAAAAGGCACGAGAACAAGGTAAAACACGTTTCGAAGGAAAAACCTATATCATGCAAGATGGAGATGTTGTTGAATTTAAAATAGGCTCGTGACATTATTACTATAAGTCATATTGAGAGTAAAAGGGCGAAAAAACCCCAGAATTGAATTAGCTTCTTGTTTTTACATTTCTTAATATGATAAAATACACACAATGCGTACATACGAATTTGTATTAGTTTTGCGCCCAGTCGTTGAAAAACAACGTAAAGAAGTTCTTAATACAGTTAAATCTTGGTTAAAGGACGTTAAAATTACTTCTGAAAAGGAACTTGGAAGCAAGGCATTGAAATTTCGAATTAAAAAGGAATTAACAGGGTATTACTATGATTTTGAATTCGAAACAGAAAAAATACCTGCTGATTTTGAGAAACGATTAGTCAATACAAATGAAGTGTTACGACATTTAGTAATACGAAAGAAATAATTATGGCACGAAGTTTAAACTCTGTACAACTCATTGGTAATTTGACTCGAGATCCTGAGTTACGCTATACACCTACAGGCACAGCAGTATGTACTATTGGAATTGCAACAAACAGAACATGGGTAACAGAGACCGGTGAAAAGAAGGAAGATACGGAATTTCATCGCGTAGTGGCTTGGAATAAATTAGCAGAATTATGTAGTCAACTACTTACAAAGGGAAGTAAAGTCTATTTTCATGGAAGATTATCTACGAGATCATGGACAGCTCAAGATGGAAGCCAAAAATCGACAACAGAAATAGTTGTTGATGATATGATTGTTTTAAATGGGAAAAAAGCTGAAGACGGTCAGTCTGCACCGACGATAAAACCAGTAAAACAGGAAACAGAAAAAGCAAAGAGTGAAGAATCAGCGCAGCCAGCTCAAAATACTGAAGCAGAAGTATCACCAGATGATATTCCATTTTAATAAAAAATAACCATTATGCCAAAAAAGAAAGAAGTACGACCAAAAAGAAGAGTAATGACACCAAAAAAGTGTGTCTTCTGTGAAGATAAAAAGGAACCATGGTTCTCTGATATTGAAGCATTACAAAAATTTCTTACAGAAAGAGGAAAAATTGTTGGAAGAACACGAAGTGGATTGTGTGCTAAACATCAACGACATTTAACATTAGCAGTAAAATATTCTCGATATTTGGCATTATTACCATATATCTCCCGAGACTAATTACCCCATAAGATTTATATTAGTACTGGACAAATTCTTTTCGGGACATTTATAATAAAAAAACCGTTATGAAATCCAACAAGCTGCAAGTTATTCTTGTTATATCAATATCTCTTCTTATCGGTTATTTCTTTGGCGTCAACAAAGTGCATTATGCGTGGAAGAATTATCAACCAAGTTTTTCTATTGTTAATCAACAGCCTCCTGCGTCATTAGGCACAGTAAATATGACACAATTTTGGGACGTCTGGAACAAAATATCAACAATGTATTATGATAAGAAAGCGATAGATCCTCAAAAAATGATGAATGGAGCTATCCAAGGGATGGTTGCAAGCATTGGAGATCCCTACACCTTATATTTACCTCCCGTACAAAATACGTCATTTCAACAACAATTAGCAGGTAAATTTGAAGGGATTGGTGCGGAACTCGGTATTAAAAGTAATCAAATTATTGTCATTGCCCCGCTTGATGGAAGTCCAGCGCAAAAAGCAGGTATTCGTGCAGGTGATAGCATTCTGAAAGTTAATGGAACAGCAACAACTGGATGGACTCTTGACCAGACTGTGAATAAAATTCGTGGAGCAAAGGGGTCACAAGTAGCATTAACGGTTCAACATAAAGATTCTACAACACCGATAACTGTTACTATCACGAGAGATACTATTACCGTCAAGAGTGTTTCGGGATGGGTAAAACAGGTGAAAGATATTGACTCATTAAGCGACTCCTTTAAATCAGCCAATGGGAGTAATCAAGTTATGTATGTACAACTTTCTCAGTTCGGTGATAATACAAATCAAGACTGGTCTAACTTGGTTTCTCAACTTAATGTTACAGTGCAGAAGCAAGGAAATGTGAAAGGAATGGTATTAGATTTGCGAAATAATCCAGGAGGATATTTAGAAGATGCAGTCTTTATTGCAAGTGAATTCTTGAAAGTTGGTTCACCTGTTGTCATAGAGGATGCAGGAAATGGCAATACGACTACCTTATCAGCAAACAGACAAGGATCATTACTTGATATTCCTTTAGTAGTTCTCATTAATGGTGGTTCTGCATCAGCAAGTGAAATTGTTGCAGGAGCGCTTCGGGATAACGGACGTGCAAAATTAGTAGGAGAAACTTCATTTGGAAAAGGAACCGTTCAGCAATCGGTCGATCTTGGTCAAGGGGCGGGGTTACACGTTACGATCGCACGATGGTTAACTCCTAAGGGAACATGGGTACATGGAAAAGGGGAGATACCTGATGTAAAAGCACAACTAGATACCAATGACCCTTCTCACGATGCTCAATTAGAAGCGGCAATTAATGCATTACTTCATTAATACTTCAGGTTGTTTGTAACAAGGAGTGGATTGGTTGTATTCTCAGCTTTTTTTCAGGAGTCTATTTTATGGTAATATTGCAATAAGAAGAACAATTTTGTAAGATAGAAACTCTATTAGACTTTATTATGCGAAAATTTATTGTATTTATTGTTATTTTGTTAATTATTCTTGGTATGTGGGATGGTATTAAAAAATATGCCCCTCAGTACGTTGGTGGTATACATTTATCTTCTCCCAATGTAGCAGCACAACCGGTAAAAGTTGTATCAGAGGAATCAGTGACAATTAATGATGTGAAAAAAGTCGGACAATCGGTAGTTACGGTAGCAGAAATGGCATCAACCCAGCAACAAAACCAACCTTCAGATTTAGGACCTTTTTCAATCTTTGGATTACAACCACCACAAGATAATTTACAAACGCCTAATCAACCGCAAAGTATTGGTTCAGGGTTTGTCATTTCAGCAGATGGGTTAATTGTTTCGAATAAACATGTTGTTTCTGATACCAGTGGAACCTATCAAGTTATTACGTCAAATGATAAAAAATATGATGTTCAAAAAATTTATCGAGATCCGTTGAATGATATTGCAATTCTCAAAATTGATCCCAATCAAAATACAGGATATTCCTTAACTCCCGTGTCAATGGGAGACTCTGGTCATCTTCAAGTAGGTCAGTATGTAGTTGCTATCGGTACAGCCTTGGGACAATTTAAAAACACGGTTACAACAGGAGTTATATCAGGAATAGGAAGGCAAATTCAGGCAGGCGATCAATTTCAGGGTATGGTTGAACAACTTGATAATGTTATTCAAACAAGTGCACCGATTAATCCAGGCAACAGCGGTGGACCGCTCGTTGATTCGAGTGGCAATGTTATTGGAATAAATACTGCGGTGGCACAAAATGGCCAAAATATTGGATTTGCATTACCTATCAATGTTGTTAAAGATTCATTAAATAACTTTAATCAAACGGGACAATTTAACAGGCCCTATCTTGGCGTTGAATATAAAATGATTGCCAAAGATGTTGCTTTGTTAAATAACGTTCCTACGGGAGCGTATGTCCAAAGTGTTGTACAGGGTTCACCAGCAGATAAAGCCGGTATACAACAAGGAGATATTATTGTTAAAATTAATGGGCAGCGGCTTGATCAAAATGATAATGCATTAGCGAGTATAATCGCAAAAGCAAAAGTTGGTGATACTATTACGATTAGCGTTTGGAGAAATAACAGTACGCAAGATCTAAAAACCACTTTACAATCCGCCCCAAATCAATAATGATTATTGAAAATTCAATTCCACTTGCTTCATTTACGACGTTTGGTATAGGAGGACCTGCTGATATATTCATTTCCGTAACAACGATTGAAGAGCTTGTTGAGGCAATTCAGTATGCAGTAAAACAGCATAAACCATATTTCATTCTTGGAACAGGTGCAAATATTCTTATCGGAGATAAAGGTTATCGGGGTGTAGTAATAAAAAATAATGCAAACAAAATTACCATTCAAGATACTAAAGTTATGGCAGAAAGTGGAGCAACAATTCATGACCTTATTACGCAAACAGCTGAAAAAGGCTTATCAGGGTTAGAACATTTTGCAGGGATACCATCAAGTGTTGGTGGAGCATTATGGCAGAATCTTCATTTTTTATCGCCAGATAGGAAACGCACAATATTTATAGGAGAAGTATTGGAAAGTGCAGATCTTTTTACCCAAGATCAGGAAAGGAAAACAGTTGATCGTACCTATTTCCTCTTTAATTATGATTATAGTATTTTGCATGATATTAAAGATATTGTGCTCAGTGCAACCTTTCTATTACAAAAACATTCTCAAGCAGATATCGATATGACCATTAAAAAGAATATTGCATGGAGGCATGCTAAACATCCTGCTGATGCCGTTAAAACAAGCGCTGGATCAATATTTAAGAAACTGGAAGGGTATGGAGCAGGAAGACTGATTGAACAAGTTGGACTAAAGGGTCAAAGAATTGGTGGCGCAATGATTTCAGATAAGCATGCGAACTTTATTATCAATACTGGCAACGCAAAAGCGGCTGATGTCCGTGCACTCATTGATTTAGTACGAAAAAGAGTTAATGATGAACTCCATCTACATTTGGAGACAGAAATAAGTTTTATTGGTGAATTTTAGTATGGAGTACCAGAGAATATCATGGAAATCACTTGTGATAAGTTGTCAGGATCTAGCCAATAAAATACCTGCACAATCCATAGATGAGATTATTGCAATCGCACGAGGCGGAATCGTATTTGGTAGGTTGCTTGCTGATTATCTTTCGATACCACTTTCGATTATTGGAATATCTTCTTACGAAGAAGTTACCCAAGCGAAAGAACCCGTTGTAACGCAAACTACGGCAAATAACTATAGCAATAAAAATCTTTTATTAGTTGATGACGTTTCAGATACTGGTGGTACCTTTATTCACGGAAAATCCTATTTACAAAATAAGGGAGCAGGAAAAGTTTTCACTGCAAGTCCCTATATAAAATCACATACAAAATTCTATCCTGATTTTTGGAATGAAACAATTGATAAATGGATTATTTTCCCGTATGAAATTCATGAAATCTATACGTTGTTTCAGCGGAAAGTTGGGTCAAACAAAGCGAAAGAACTCCTAAAGGGATTAGGAATAGAGGATTGGGAACTGTATGAGTAAAACGAAAAGAATTTCTGAAATTGATGATTTGCGTGGTTTAGCCATGCTTGTGATGATTCTCATCCACACGAACGCATATTTTCTTTCAGACAATGTCGCCTATGTTTTATGGAATTATAGTCAGTTTGCAGTTCCTGTTTTTTTATTTTGTTCTGCATATATATTTTATAGCAGAAAACATATTTTTAGTATAAAAGAGTACTTTACGTATTTGAGAAAGCGATTTCTCCGTCTTCTTATTCCTTATTATATCTTTGCCTTTCTCTATATTGTCATGGTTCACTTTAAGGAACCGAAAACGATTACTGGTGCGTATATAACACAATCTGCACTACTTGTTGGTGGAGTAGATATTAATTGGTTGGTCTTATTATTTCTCTGTTTAACATCTCTCATGCCTCTTATTTCGCATCTTGAAAAAAAACATCACGTTATTTATTTTCTCTATGTAGGGATGGCAATACTGTTTTCTGTTCTCGTTTTATTTTTCCGCTGGCCTTGGAATTATCGTTTTATTATGTGGCTACCATGGTCGTTAGTTTATTTATATACCATGTACTTTATACGATATCAAAACAAACGAATATTTTTGTTTACTTCAGTACTTTTTTCTTCAATTGTTTTTGGATTATTGTGGATTATCGAGACAATGCAGCATCATTCATTATCGTTTATTGATAATAAATATCCGCCAAATATGTTTATGCTTTCGTATGGTATTTTATCAATTATTGTCTTATATATATCTGCGATGAAGGGAATGTTTTTTGGGAAAGTTGTCAAAGGCTTTTTCCATTTTTTAAGCACAAATTCTTACACATTGTATTTTATTCACTATATGTATCTCTACCTCTTGTCGTTTGTTATGTGGAAATACCATTGGCCTTGGGTAGTATTTTTCTTAGCAGTTCTTACTATATCTGTTATTACCCAGCAGATTCTGCATTCGTTGCTGCCAATTTGGAAGCGCAATCGTTGATGATATCGTCCAAAGAACCATCCATGATTTTGGGTAAATTATGCCAAGATGCATTAATTCGATGATCGGTAATACGGTCTTGAGGAAAATTATATGTGCGAATTTTTTCTGCACGCATACCTCGGCCAACCTGAGTTGATTTCAGTGAACCAATTTGTTCATTTCTTTTTTCTATTTCAATTTCCCATAATTTTGCCCGGAGTAATTCCATTGCGATTTCTCGATTTTGACCTTGGAATCGTTCTGTTTGGCAAGTAACCACAATACCTGATGGTTTATGTTTAAGGCGTACAGCAGTGGATACTTTATTCACATTTTGACCGCCATGGCCTCCAGCTCGAAATGCTTCGAATTCAATATCATCAGGATTAATGTGTAAATCAATATCTTCAAGTTCAGGGAGTATAGATACGGTAGCTGTCGATGTATGAATTCTTCCCCGTTTTTCTGTACTGGGCGTGCGTTGTACACGATGGACACCTGCCTCGTATTTAAATGTGCCGAAAGCATTCTTTCCTGATATTTTAATAACATTGTCATCAACTGGCTCTACCTTAAAACCTTTGGATTGTGCATACCGTGTGTACATACGAAGCAGTTCCTCACCCCATAATTTTGCTTCGTCACCACCTGCGGCACCTTTCATCTCCAAAATAACGTTTCGTTGGTCAAAGGAATCTTCATCTTCTTGATTTGCTTTGAGACTTTCTTCGAGGTGTTGTTTTTCTTCTTCTAAACGAGTCAGTTCAGATTGCACAAGCTCTACCATTTCAGGATCTTGCAAAAGAGTTTTTGTTTCCTCAATTTTTTTTTCAAGATCAGCAAGTTGTACGAAGCGGTAATCGTCCATGGGAATTATTGGGATGCTATTTCAACCCTGAAAGCATTTCTGCGAGGGTTTTGGGGCCTGACTGTTTTGCTCTTTTTTCTTCTACTTTTTTCACTTGCGTTACTTTAAATTGATGTGCTTTTTGTTGTTTATCTTGGAATTTTTGAATTAACGAAGCGGTATCAACGAATTTTTGGGCACCAGTATAAAATGGATGACATTTACTACAAAGTTCAACGTGAATTAATTGTGACGTAGAACCAACAGTAAATGTGTTTCCACAGGCACAAACAACTTTCGCATCAGAGTAATATGTTGGGTGTGTATTTGCTTTCATGATAGAAATAGTATACCAAAAAAGAGGAAGAAAGACAACATTCTTTCCGTTGTTACTTACTTAATACAGGGGTTTGTCTTACTAAATTACCAGCAACATTTGCTTGGAAAGCTTGGGATCTGACCAATTGATCATAAGGAGCATTCACGTCTCCATACGATTTTCCCGTTAACGGGCCGACACTGACGTTTTGTTGTGTTCTTGCGTACAAGCCATCTGTCGTGCCAATTATCCGTTGTCCTGCACTTATTCCGTCTGCGACATCTGCAGCTACAATTGCAGCAGGAACAGCAACGATACCTTGGACTGCTCCTCTTCGTGAAATATGTGTCTTAGATAATAATAAACGAGTTAATCCTGCGACCAAGAGTCCTACACCGGCACCAATTTCAACGTTTTCGGTGGTTACTGCGAGATGATCTGGTTGAGGAGGAGCACTAGCAACTCCTTTAGCAACGAGTGGAGCCACAACGGAATCGACTGATTGGCTGATTGCTTGAAATAAAGGAAAATCAGTTGGTACGACTCGTTTCGTTCGGGTATCTCGTTCTAAATTTGCTGTTGCGGTAGCTTTGGGTGCAACGATAATAAGTGGTTTTTGTGCTGCATTTTGAATAGCGTTTGGCAGAGCATTTCCTTCATATTGTACATAAACACTTTGTCCTTGGATGACTTTCACTACTGCTTTTTTCCCTTCGTCTCCTGCTTTCAGTTCTCCAAGAGCAATCATTGCTTCTGCGACTGCGGCGGGATTGATGCTTGGGGTAAAGTTAACACCGACATACGGTTGAGTGGGAAGGGAGGGATCTACTTTAATGTGTTTTACGACTGCAGCTGTTTCTTTTCCTAGTTGCTTTGCATCAAGCGCTTGTTTTGCTTGTTTTGCCAGTTGAGCCGCTCGTTCTGCTCGTAATTGACCGATACGTTTGCCAGCTGCATACATTCCCATAAGAGGGGGTGCAACGATTGCTGCACCAACTGTTGCTACTAGAGCGGTATTAACGGCTCGTCTTTCAACATTTGCCATGATAGAAGTATTATAAGCCAAAAAGACATATTTGTCAATAGCTATAGGACATATTTTAGGAGAAATTGAGCCTGGTCAATAGAATAGGCATAATAGCTATGGGATAATTTTTTAATCTACTGCATAACTTCGAGCAAATAATTTATGGAGCGGATGGTAGTGAAGTCTTCCTTCAGCTACAAAAACCCCTAAAAATACCAGAAATGCACCACTAATAAAGATCGGATTGGGATATTCGTTGAGAAGGGGAACCGCAACTAAAACTGCTGCAACGGGGTCTATATAGGTAAAAACACTCACTTCAGAGGCACGAATGTATTTTATCCCCCAATAGAATAAATAGTATCCGATGAGAGAACTGAAGATACTTCCAAAAAGAATTCCTATCATGCCAGAACTATCTAAATGGGATAACATACCATATTGCATTGTTTCTAAAACGAAAAATGGTAAAAAAGAGAGTGAACCAATGAAAAATGACCAAAACGTAACCGTCATAGGATGATATTTATTTGCTATTTTTTTTGCGAGCAGGGTTCCCACAGCAGAAGCGATTGTTGAAAGAATAAGTAAAATATTTCCAACAAATGAATTCTCTTGATTTGACCCAAGCATAGGCTGAAGTACAATGAGAAGAACTCCGGTTAACCCAATAATGTTACCTAACAGTACTTTTCTTCCGGGATGTTCACCGAGAAAAAGAATAGATCCAATGATTAAAAAAACGGGAGAAGCACTCTCTATGATAGGAGCGTTAATACTTTGGGTATATTGAATAGCAAAGAAATACAAGCCAACATTCAAAGTAATATTTGTTAAGCCAATGAGAACCATCAAGAGAGTATCTTTTGCGCGTAAAACAATATATTTTCTTGCAAAGATCATTAAGAAAAGTGTTGGCAGAGCAAATCGAAGAAATGCTAGGGTAAAAACATGAACATTGGTAAATGACCATTTGAAAATAGGTGGACCTGCACCCCAAAGTGTATCAGCGACAATAAGAGCTATAATAGCCTTTTTATAATTTGACAGTTTCATGTAGGCAGCCTTTGTTGCTTATTGAATCTCACGTATCACATCATCTTGTGAAACTGTTTTCTGTTGCCTTGTCTGCATATTCTTTACAATAACAGTCTTATTCGCTAGCTCTTCGGGACCAATGATAATTGTATACGGAATTTGTTTTTGATCGGCATATTTTAATTGTTTTTCAAGAGCATTACTTGCTTTTATTTCTCCTACATATATTTCCGTATTAATACCATTATTGCGAAGAAATGATGTCGTTGCAAGAGCTTTCGAAAGGGTATGTTGAGAAAATACTGTTACCAGTACTTTTGTTGAAGAGAGAAGAAGTTCTTGAGGGAAAAGTTGTAACGTCTCCATTGCTTCGATTGTTCGATCAAAACCAATGGCAACTCCTACCGCTGGAATTTGTTTTTGTAAAAACATACCGACAAGATTATCAAATCGACCTCCACCACCGAGAGAGCCAGTTGGATATTCATCACACTCAACTTCAAAAATAAGACCAGTATAGTAATCCAATCCTCGAGCAAGCGTTGGTGAATAACGAATTTGTTGCTGGTCTATACCGAAACCTTGCAAAAGATCCATAATTGTTTTGAGATTTTCAGTTGGCTGTTTTTGGGTAATGGATTGGAGAATGTTCACTGCTTCCGACGTATCTTTTGCAAGGTTTCTTTCAACAAGCTCAGCGCAGACACCATCTTGTCCTATTTTTTTCAGTTTATCAATTGTGGTAATTGCTTCTGGCGTAAGACCTTCAAATGTTGTTCTATCATTAACAAGTATGGTCAATTTTTTGAATCCTAACGAAACATAAGCTGCTATAGTTGTTGCAATGATTTCTGCATCGGAGAGGGGAGTAGACACGCCAAAAGTATCAATATCGCATTGAATAAACTCTCGATATCTCCCTTTCTGGGTATTCTCAGCGCGCCAAACCGGTTGAATTTGATACCGTTTAAAAGGAATAGGTAAGACATTTTGATATTGGGCAACAACACGAGCCGTTGGAACTGTTTGATCGTACCGAAGCGCGACGTTGCGGTCTCCATTATCGGTAAAGCGGTACATGAGTTTATCACCCTCTTCACCGTATTTGCCGGTAAGGATTGACTCATATTCTAATGATGGAGTTTCGAGCGGTTCAAATCCATATTGCTCAAAAACCCGTTTCAGTGTGTCGATAACGAACTGTCTTTTTTTGGCTTCCTTGGGAAGGAAATCTCGAAAACCTTTAAGTGTTTGTAATAACATAGTTACTTTATCATATCATAAAATTTGAAGCTATTCTGTGCTAAGATTTCTGGTGGCAAACCAAAAGGAATTTTTCCTAAAAAAATAATAGTTTGTTTTTTTAAGAAAAAAATTATTTTTGGTATATATACCATTTGAGAGTATACCATTGTGTAGCCGAATCCATTCATAATATTGAGGACCAACATGAAAAGCAGCGTACATGTGATTACTATTTGTTTTTACATGCTCTTTACCTTCTTCATTGTTAAAAAGGACAAGATTAGCCCAATTCCCATCCGGCAATTCAAGCGATGAATAACTAAGCAAACTTGGTGTTTCTGCAAGTTCCTTGACAAGTGTTTTATCCATTTTCGCTATCATTTGCTCAATTTCTGGAGATATAGATTGCTTTTTTTTGCTGATAAATCCGACAAATAAAAGTGGTTGATCGATGATCAGTTGTTGAAAATTATAGATAATGATTCGATACTTAAATCCACGTTCGTTTATGTAGTTATACGTCATTGGAGAGAGTGTAATTGTTTTTGCTGGTTGGAGTATACTCTTGTGAATATTACGGAGAATTCCTTGAAGCAAAAGAAGATCTTGTTCGTTGTTTTCACAATCAGAAAATGAATAATTCGGAGCCTTTTCATCTGGTGATAAACGTTGTTTTGACATCATATTATTTTCCTCATGACATTATTCCATAAAAATTTTCCCAGGGAGTAAAGATATTTTGTACCAATACAATAGCCTAATCCTTTCAGAGTAAAAAATATCATAAAAAATACAAATGGTATATTCATGCATGTCCTTTCAATTCGCTCGTTGACGAACTATGTCATAGTCTGTATCAAATACCGGAACAAATTGTAGTAGCTTATTGGTTTGAAGAATTTTTTTGCCTTCTGTCTGTTGATGCATGGTAATAAGTTCCTGTTGCAATTTCATTTGTAGTATGGAAGGAATTTTTTTCTTGGCAACGAGGGGAGGAATAGGAAGTGGTCCAATTCGTTCGATAACTCGCACCTTTGGTAATAATAATGCTTCTGGGTAGGATAATTGATCGACAAAGCTTGAATCGAGTGAACATACGACATTTTCTTGTGATGCTACCATACGAAGGGAGGTTATGTGTGCATTTGATTGATAGGTATTAGCGAAAAAACGTAAGTCCCTTTGCATATTTTTTAATTTGTTCAAAATCACCCGATATCCTGATAAAGAGAATGAATCGTTATAGATAAATGTTGCTTGCGATAAGTCAGAAAATGTTTGGAAAGCACTCTGTGCGTTAACATAGAGATCACTAAAGTAAACAGGTTTTTGTTGATACTCTTTACCTCTTAAAATAGGTGCAGCTAAGAGTGAAAGTTGATTAGAAAGTTTTGTGTAGGGTAATCCACAAAGAAAGGCAAGATCAATTTTGCCTTGCGTAAGTTCTGAAAAACTTCCATAGTCATTTTGGCGTAGAAATTGCATTGCAATGCCAAGTCTTTCTCCAAGATAAATCATGATCCTCTGATAGAGAGCATCTTGAGTAGGCGAGAGGTATGAAGTCCAGAAAAGTATATTTGCCATATTAATCTTTCCAATCTTGTATAAATTTTTCATCTTTTTGTGTAACATTTTCTCCAATCATTGGATGAAGTTGGAGAACAGGGGAATATTTACTTGCAGGAACTGTTTTCCCTAATGCTTCTGCCATTGCACGAACATATTCAGGACTATTTCCACAACAGACGCCAATATAATTAACGCCTATTTTTTTTGCTTCAAGTGCATATGCTGCCATTTCAAATCGATTTAATAGATAGGGTTCAAGACCTAAAGGGAAAAGTCGTTGTCCCTTTCTTCTTAACGACTCGAATGTTGGTTGTTTTTGCGTTGTTCGGAAAGGTACGGGTTGCATTGCAATATATCCCTTTATCTTTTGACGAATTTTTTTTATGAGTGGTAACATTGTTTGTGGTCCACGGTCACAGTTTAAGCCAACAATATCAGCCCCGTTATCTTCAAGAATTTTACAAGCTTTTACATAATCATATCCATCTCTCGTTTTGTCTTTCTGAACGGTTGCCAAGGTAACCATAGCAGGAAGGTTATATTGTTTAATTACCTCGAGGCCAATAAGCGCTTCACCGAGATAATCGTTTGTTTCAGAAATAACAAAATCAATACCTTCTTCGACAGCCCATCGTAATTGTTCTTGGTACATTGTTCGAACCAGGTAAGAAGATTCTTCTTTATTCAGTGGATCATACATCCATGTGTTGCAGATATTTCCTGCCACAAGGGCGTTACTTTCTTTAGCTACTGCATTTGCAATACGGACTGCTTTCCGATTGAGTTGTTCAAGATCATTCTCACGTCCAACATCAGCGAGTTTGTTTCGATTTGCATAATAGGTGAGAGCAACAACGATATCACTTCCTGCGCGGGTAAATTCTCTACTCAGCTCAGTAACTGCTTGTGGAAAATCAAGTACTACTTCGGGAACATACGGACCTGCTTTAATATATCCTCGTTTCTCGAGTTCAAAAACATACCCTTCTGCACCCAGAACGATACCTTTTTCCAAACGTTCTCGTAATGATAATTTATTAGTTTGTCTTTTCATAAAGAATAAATCTGCCAGGATTAAATCTTTGTATGTCATAAACAGTTCCTTGATTGATTGCCAGTTGGGAAAGGGTTTTTCCTACCCAGGGTGAAAATTTATACCCTGTACCTCGCCAACCGGTACCAACAGTAATCCGTTGAAAGGTGGGTAATTTGCCAAGAATAAAATTATCGTCAGCAACAAGATCATAGGAACATTGATCTGCATCAGTGACTGGAAATGATGGAAAAGTCTGGATACTTGGTAAACATTCCTTAACAAAATCATTTACCGAGTTAATCCTTGTTTGCTTCTTTGTTACATCAGGAGGATTGTAATAACCTATTTTTATATAGTTTTTCTTTCTATCAAAAATAGGGTGTCCATAGATACCAACGTCAAGGTAGGCGAATACAGGAAACGTATCAGGTAAAAACTGTTTTTGTTTTTCCTCAGGGATGAGGAAGTATTTACATTCTTGAGGCTTATCGGGGCGGATTGGGAACTGTAATGCGTTACCGGTAATAAGAGAAAGTACTTCATTTGTCCAAATTCCTGCAGTAATGGCTACTTGTTTTGTATAAATTTTCTTATTCTTTGTTGTTACTCTCACTTGGGTTGATGTTTCTCGAATATTAGTTATTGATACATTTTCTTCAATTCGAATATTGCGTTTCCGTAACGTTTTAATGAGCATTCTTGTTATTGGTGGAAGATAGAGAAAACCTGCATTACTATCGAGTGATCCATAATCAGCAATAAATTGAGGAAATCGATCTGAAAGAGATGATTGTGAGTTAAACTCATCAACGGAAAAGTTAATTGATTGTAAATTTTTCTTTACCTCATATGCGTAGGTTTGTTCAAGAAGAGGAGTGATTGCTGTTTTTGCAATATTTAAACATCCACATTTCATAAAGAATTTTTCAGTTGTATCTCTTTGAAGGGTTATCCATAATTGTTGAGCTTCAAAAGCAAGCCGAGCATAAAACGGGTCAAGATAATCATTGCGAATTGAACGAGTAAAACTGAATGAGGATGCTTGTTTATTTCCTAGCATTCTTTTCTCAAGAATCGTGATATTTTTAACATAATTGGATGCATAATAGGCAGTAAATAAGCCCATAATACCTCCGCCAATAATGACTAAATCTTGTTGTTTCATATGCTTCTCCATAAAAAAACCCGCCTATAAGCGGGTGATTGTCTATGTAATACAACATAATCACACCGCACGCGTGCGAGTATGATGATTTTCTGCTACTGGTTTATTATTTGATGCAATTCTCGTTAACATAAGTTTATATCCTCCCATACCTTTATTAAGCCATTTACTAATGCGTGCAATAGTTGTACTACTCATCCCTGTTTCTTTTTCTATGTCTTCATAGGGAATTTTGTTATGTAACATTCGCACAACTTTCCATCGATTAATAAATTCCTTGATTTCTGATTCAGTGAGCAAATCACGCAAAAATCTTTTATATTCCTCATCAGTTCGCAATGAACTGAATGCCGTATAGAGTGCTTTTGCGTCCTGCGAATCTAAGAAATTCATACTTTACTTAACTAAAGTATAATCATACTATCACTTTAGTTAAGTAAAGTCAAGGGACCAATTCGTATTCTAAATAGAGAAGATCTCAGAAGAACTTTGAAGGCATTATGGAGTTTTCTGTTCGACTTCGTCACGGATAAAATGATGACTTAAGCGATGAATAACTACGACAAGAATGCCAAGTACTGGTACAGCAAAAATTGCACCTGCACCACCTGCAATATGAAAGCCAACAATAAAGGAAAGTAATACAATTACAGGATGCAACTTGAATGCTTTTCCCATAATCTTTGGTGCAAAAACATTGAAAATAATCTGATCAACAACAAGTAAGGCTAAAAAGACAAACAAAGCGCGAGTAGGATCAGCTAACAAAGCAACAATGATTGGGGGAATAACTGCTAAAATTGGTCCTACGAGTGGAACAATAGTAAGCACACCTGAAATTAAGGCAGTTGATGCAGCAAAATCTACATTGAAAATACTCAGAACTATCCATGTGGCAAAGCCAACCATGATCGCAAGTAATACTTGAACGCGAATAAATGAGCCAAACACATTGTCAATTACTCCCTGAATAAATCGTACGTTTGCATGCCATGCTTTTGGTATTAAATGAAAAAACTCTCCATTAATACGCTCTTTATCTACAATGAAATAAAAAGAAACAACTAATGTTACAAAAACATTAAAAAGAAATCCTGCAATGGAAGGAATATATCCCAATGAATTATTCAGTGTTCCTCCAAGCATATCTCCCCAGTGGTTAATAAACGATGGATAAGAAGAAAGATATCGAGGTAAGACAACAATTAAATTTTGTGTTTGTGTAGCAACAAGAGGAATAAAAAGAAAAATAAAAATTCCAAATAGTCCAAAAACAAGGATGTAAACGATAATAGCTGCAGTAATTCTATTGATGTATACGACATGACTCAGTTTATTCACTAACGGTTCCAGAATAAAGCTTAATAACCACGCAGTAATAAGAATGATAAATACATCTGAAAATACCCCAAGAATTTGCCAGAGTATTTGAAGAACGTAAAAACCAACCGCCACAATGAGTAAGGTAATGAGAATATTTATTGAAGTAAACTGTTTTTTAATTTCTTGCAGCATAATGTAATTGTAAAGGTTTCTACGTATTTGTTCAATATTCACAAAATACTAGTTCAAATTAAATGGTAATGAGATTACGTGAGGATTTCGTTAAGAGGGTAACGCGGTCTTTTTCCAGAACAACGAGATCTTCAATTCGTATTCCGACAGAGTTAACTTCATAAATTCCTGGCTCAATTGAAAAAACCATTCCTTGTTGCAAAAGTTGAGTTGCATAGGGAGAAAGACTTGGTAATTCATGAACTTGTAATCCAATTCCATGTCCAAGAGAATGGGGGAAAGAAGGATATCCATTTTTCTGAAGATATTCTCGAGATTGTCTATCAACTTCGGATCCTTTAATTTCTTTATTCTGAGACCAGAGTTTTTCAAGATAAGTTATCGCTTTTTGTTGGGATTGTAATACGGCATGATACATATCTTTTTGTTTCTTTGATGGGGTACCAAAAAAAATAGTACGAGACATATCGGAACAATACGCTTGATATTTAACTCCAAAGTCAAGAAGAATAAATTCATTTTTCTGCAGTTTCGTTTTTCCAGTAACATGGTGGGGAATTGCTGCATTCGTACCAAAAGCAACAATAGTTGGAAAAGAAGGAATAGTTTTTTGTTTTCGCATTGATAATTCAAGTTCAAAAGCTATTTCTTCTTCGGTTATTCCTGGTTTTATTTTTTTGAGGATTGCAGTGAATGCGTTGTCACCAATTGCACAAGCTTGTGCAATATGAGAAATTTCATCAGCATCCTTTTGTTGACGTAAATGTGTTATATCTGTTGGGACAAAAGGTATTTGCTCTTTTTTTAATTTTGCATATTCTGCATAGGTTATATTATGCTCTTCAAAACCAACACGATTTAATTTTTCTGATTGAACAATCGAAGCAAATCGTTTGGAAAATGGATTGTCTGCGCTTATTTCGATAAGTTCATAGTCAGTAACATACTCTTTTACTTCAGCAGCGTATAATGCACTCGTAAAAATAAATGCATGAGATGGTGTTATGAAGACATACGCTTCTCGTTCCGTAACCTCAAGTGGATGGAAACCGCTGAAATAGGAAAGATTACTGGGGCTTGTGATAAACATGCTATCTATATGAGCGCTCGTGAGGAATTTTCTCAAATGGGTTATGCGATTAAGATAATTCACTTTTGTGTGGTTGGAACAGTTGTTCCACCTCCTATTGATGGAGTGATGCTTACAGTTGGTACTTTACTTGTTGGAATGAGTGGGTTAATTTTTAATTCAGGAAATCGAATTATTCGCGAGGCGAGAATATTTGAAGGTTGTGTATTATCAGGAAAGCCAATGACGAAAACCCGTTCTCCAGGTTTAATTTTTGAAAAGCCGGATCTTACTACGCCATCGGCTTTCGTATAACTTAATGTCTTTGTGATATCTTGAATCTCAATTATATATTGTTTTAAGTCAGGAGTAATAACGGTAATTTGATAGTTAGTTGCATCAATACTGACTACTGCGCCGCTAATAATTTGAGGAAGGTTTAAAACATCAATGAACCGAGCTAAAATGCGTTTTGAATCTTTATTATATTGGCCAAGAACTCCTACAGTAGATCCTTTGGTGATATCGGAAATACCAAAGCTACTTTTTGCTGATGGTGAGGAAAATTGCGTTAATTCATCAACGTCAATAAATTGCGTATTTCCATATCGATCAATAATACTCATTTGTGTTGTCCCAATATCCGTAACCTTACCAATAACACCTTTCTTAGCTACTAAATTAAGTTGAGCAACTTTTGAAGCAATTCGATCTTTCAAACTATTAATTTCTTGTAATACGTTTCCTCCCGATGGTGTTGGAGAATTTGTGGGCGTTCCTGTTATTGTTTTTGTTGGCGCAGTAGTTGCTGTTGGGGTTGTTACTGCATAGGCATGACTAGCAATAAAAAATCCAGTGATAGAAATAAGAATGATAATTATTTTTTTCATATTAAAAATCTTCTGTTGAATAGGTTACCGTAATTTTTTTTGAAATCTCTTGTCCATTGCTTCCAATTGCTGTTACGGTGATTTCATTTTCTCCATTTGCGAGCGTTTCAGCTATTGAATAGTCACCGGTGCTTGTCGGCGTAGCCACTTGATCATCTGATGCAGTATTTACTACTATCGTGGCATCGGGATTTGTTTTCCCCGTAATCGTGATGGATTTTGAACTGACTACCGATTGATCAAGTGGTTGATCGACTGATAAGGTGACGGTAAGTGGTTGTTGTGTTATGGTGGGAGAAGGAGTATTAATGGTTATTTTCGGAAGTTTTGACGGAGGGATTGTTTTCGTGGATTGGTAAATAAAAAATGCTATTCCAGCCACGAGTAAGCCGACCATTATTGCAATAAATGACAAAACAATTTTTTCTGTTTTCATCGATAGAGGTATAATAGGCAAAAAAAATTACCTTGTCAATAAAACATGTTATGTGTTAGGATAGATGGCATGGAAGTTAGTAAAATATCTGAACGGGGAATAAAAGTTAAAAGTAAAGTTGCGCTTCTTGGGATTAATCCTGTAGAAGGAAGGGGCCCATTCGATGGTATTTTACTGTTGGAGAGATCTCTTTTGCAGGAAAAATTTTCAACAGAAGGAAATCCTGTTGTGATTGTAGGACCTGGAGAATATGAAATTAAAGGAGTTAAATTTAATGGATTTGAAAAAGAACAATTGTTTATCTATTCAGGAAGAATAGATAATATGAGAGTATCATTTCTGAAATCGAGTTCCCTCACAAAGATTAAAGATATTATTGAAGGTTCTGAAATTGTCCTTATTGATGCTGATATGGTTGTTGATCAAAAATCAGTTGCTGCTTTGAATGCAAATGTTGTCGTTTTATATGGTCCTCATGCAACAGAAAGTACCAAAGTGTTAGGGAAAGAATCTGTTACTGCCGTTCCGAAGTACACAATAACCAAAGAAAAACTGCCTTCAGAATTGGACGTTATCGTTTTATCATAAAATAAATTGATCGAAGACGTTTTTCTGCGAATACATACTATAATATATAGAATAAAAAAACTCTATGTCAGCAACACGTGTCCCGCCGAACAATGAAGATGCAGAAGTTAGCGTTCTCGGTGCTGTGCTTATTGATCCTGAAGCAATTACTACTGCATCAGGACTTCTCAAACCCTATGACTTTTATAATCCAACCCATGGGCTGATTTTTGAAGCAATGCTTGCTCTCTATGAAGAGAGGAAGCCAATTGATTTAGTAACGTTATCGGCTCTTCTGAAACAAAAGCAGAAATATACAGAAATTAGTACTTCATATATTACAGAACTTATCAATGGTGTTCCTACCGCAGCGAATGTTGAACATTATGCACGACTTATTAAAGAATCTTCCACAAAACGTTCACTCATTCAAATGAGTAATGTCGTTTCTACTATGTGTTACGAAAATGAAAAAGATTTAAAAGTTATTTTAGAAAAAGCTGAGTCAACAATATTCTCCATTTCCCAAGGTAATATTGTGAAAGGCTTTATTGCGATTAAAGAAACACTCGCAGGAAGTTTTGATAGAATCGATGAGCTTCACAAACGGGGCGCAGGGTTACGAGGAATTCCTACTGGTTTTCCTGACCTTGATAATATGTTATCAGGAATGCAACCAGCCAATTTATTAATTCTTGCAGCACGTCCAGGACAAGGAAAAACAGCAATGGCTATGAATATTGCCCAACACGTTGCTATTAAAAATAAAACACCAATTGGGATATTTTCTTTAGAAATGAGTCAAGAAGAATTGGTTGATCGTCTTCTTGTGGGGCAAGCAGATGTCGATGCATGGCGACTCAAAACTGGTAGATTAACCGAAAATGATTTTACGAAATTATCTGAGGCAATGGGACAGCTTGCCGATGCGCCAATATTTATCGATGATACACCGGGAATAACTATTGCTGAAATGAGAACAAAAGCACGAAGATTACAACTAGAACATGGCATTGGTATGATCGTAGTTGATTATTTGCAATTGGTGAATCCTGGAAAATCACTTGAAAGTCGAGTGCAGGAAGTTTCTATGGTTTCTCAATCGTTAAAAAATTTAGCGCGTGAACTCAAAGTGCCTGTATTAACACTCTCCCAGTTAAACCGAGGTGTTGAACATCGAGGTGAGAAAAAACCGCAACTAGCTGACTTGCGGGAGTCAGGAGCTATTGAACAAGATGCAGATGTCGTGTTTTTTATTTATCGACCTGAAGATGAAATAGGAACAACAATGGCTGCAAAATTATTAATTGCGAAACATAGAAATGGTCCAACAGGAGAAATTGATTTGTTATTTAGAGGTGATAGGATTAAGTTTTATAGTGTTGAGAAAAAACATACAGAAGGTACTCCACCTGCAGCTTGACGAAATTATTATTCGAAGATAATTCCATAATGGTTATTTCGTTCCCTTGAGTTGAAGTGTATAAAAACATATACTATCAAAAATGAAAAAGCTACTTATTCTTATTTTTTGCGTCGGTATACTCTTCGCGGCTGGTAGTTGGTGGACTGAAAAAAATACCTTATATAATCAGGATACTTGGGTTAAACCTTTTTTTACTACCCACGTTTCATCGACAGGGCAGATAGTAATTAAAAAACAGAGAGATCTCTTTGTTCTTCCTGGTCCTTTTGGAAAGCTTTTTATGTTTGCAGAAGCATTTTTCAGAATTGAAGGAAATGTCTATAATCCTGAAAAGCCGTTTACGGGAAATGAACAGCAAATTATCAACCAAATTCATAAAGAGAGATATACTCCTACAATTCCTTATACCATTACCGGAGGCCATTTTGCTGAACTCTATACTCGTAATTTTGGTATTTTTTTCGCAGCAATGCTTGATCCTCGAATTCCAACTACTCTGCAAGATTGGACCATAAGGCAACGAGTTACTCTTCAAACACTTGCAACGCATTTAGAACTTCTGAGAAAAGCAGGAAGAGAATATACTACATTTGCTCCCATAACTTCGAATACTTTTGTTGGTGCGAATTTTAATACAGAACCTTCTGATTCTTTGTATGCTATTGTGTATACATTATCAGCGGCTCTTGATAGTAATTTTATTCCTCAATCACTTCCGACAATACATAGTGCGTCTTCTTATCCTTTAGAAACACAGAACGCCGCAAAACAATTATTGCAGAGCTATCAACCTATCCTTTCTAAGGCTATTTCTCAATATTTAACCTATGCAATAGATGCAAAATCAGGACTGGTGAAAAAAAACATTACCCTTTCTAGTGCACGGGATAGTATAAAACGTCAAAGTAGTTTTTATGATAATGTTGTTGCTTGGGCAACTGCTCATGATGCAACGAAGTTGGGAATACCAAATGCTTGCCCAAAAATGTATATGTATGATGGACATTGTGATTTTGCTATATGGAAAAAAAATATTATTTCTGCATTTTGGGATGATCGTGATGGTTTATTTATCGATGATTTATCTCCAAGCGCGATGAAAAATCACACGTTTACTGGTGAAGAATTTATTGTTATACCAGATAACTTTTTTGATTTACAAAACAGTGAAGATAGCAATAAGTTATATCGAATGATCAAGTATGTCCAAAAAAATAACTTAGATAAGCCTTTTCCTTTGCTCTATGCAATCAAAGATCAACCGGAGCAATATTATTTCTTTGTTCGGTATTTTGCTACTTCCTACATGGGGCAGAGTATCTGGAGTCATATTGGACAGGAGTATATAGAAAGTTTACTTGTCCTTTCTTATGATCATCCTGAACTTTTGCAAAATGCAAAAACAGCATTGGATAGTTATAAAATGAATATTGAAAAATATGGTGGATACCCTGAATTATATGATAAAAATGGAAATATCTTTATGACTCTTTTTTATAAAGCTGTTTTGCGAAATGGATGGGTTATTAACTATGAACAAGCAAAAATGATGTACCAATACGCAAAATAGAAGGTACAAGTTTCTTTTTCATGTCATTTTGTTGATGAAGTAAAAAAGAAAGAACGCTTTTCCTCGCTTCTGATTCCTTCGAAAATGTATTTTTCAGCAGTAATCTGGTATAATCCTATATTATGCCAAAAAGAACAGAAATCGAACAAACGCCTCATCCCAAGTTTCGAAAGAAGGATATTACCAAAACGAAAGAGTTTCCCGATGCGGCGACTCATGGAAAGAAGTTTCAAGTTACTACGTACCTTCCAAAAGATATGGGTAAATTGGAGGATGTTGTTGTGTATATTTCAGGGAGAAACAGTATGGAAGGCTTATCCTATAAAGGGTTTATGGCAAATGCTCTCGGAAGACCTATTGATTGGATGGATAGAGCTATTCAGCATGTTACCACCCGTCGATTGTTAAGACAAGGATTTGGGGTTATTGCTGTTTCTCAACCAAATTTTGTTGGTGGTACCCGGGAAGAAGCAGACGCGAATTTTAAAGTAATGGCTTCAGATCTAGCTCAAAGAACAAATGCTTTGAATACCGCTGCGCATCAACCCAGAAAAAATCTTCTTGCAGTAAGTGCTGGTAAGCCAGTAGGGTTGGAGTGGGCGGAGCAAACTCAAGAAGAAATCGCAGCTACTCTTATTGTACCAGCAGTATATGTTCCGAGCCGACGATCTGCGATACCAGATCAAACAAGAGTTATTGGAAACTTAAACCCAAAATCTCATTTCGAAATTGTTTCAAGCAGAAGGGATGGTCATTTCCCTGATGCGGATACACGACGAGAAGTGGGACAGATTTCCGCAAGAGTGCCAAATACCCACCATCGAGTTGGTGGACTACCGCATCTTTTACAAGCACCGAAAGAACTTCTCTTTAATCTAAATCAAAATATAAGAGGTTTTAATCAAAGACGTAGAGCTGCGTAACATTTATAGCGGTAAAATGCAAAGTTTTGTTTTCTCAATGAAAATGCTAGTATCAAATATATGCAGAAAATAATTCCCCATTTCTGGTTTGATAAGGAAGCAAAAGAGGCAACAACCTTCTATACCTCGCTTTTTCAGGATTCAAAAATAATAAATATAACAACAATTTATGATACGCCGTCGGGAGACTGTGATATGGTAAGGTTCAAACTAGCTGGGCAAGAATTTATGGCAATTAGTGCGGGACCATATTTCAAACTCAATCCGTCAATATCACTTTTTGTTACCTTTAATAACGAAAAAGAAATAGAAATTGTGTGGAAGAAATTAATAGAGGGAGGGAAAGCACTTATGCCATATACTACCTACCCATGGGCGAAAAAATATGGGTGGTTACAAGATAAATATGGACTCTCATGGCAACTCTCATGGAGCGACAATCATATCTTAGCGCAGAAAATTACTCCAATGTTTCTGTTTACCAATAACGTATCTGGCAAAGCAAAAGAAGCTATTGAAATGTATACAAGTATTTTCTCAGATTCAAAAACAGAAATGCTTGTGCCATATGGAAAAGGTGATGATGATAAGGAGGGATATATCAGACATGCTCGTTTTACACTGTCAGGACAGCATTTTATGGCAATGGATAGTTCAATGCAACATGATTTTATCTTTAATGAAGCAATATCTTTTGTTGTTAACTGCGATACTCAAAAAGAAATTGATTATTATTGGGAAAAATTATCTGCAGTTCCTGAAGCAGAACAGTGTGGGTGGCTGAAAGATAGGTATGGAGTATCTTGGCAAATTGTTCCAACAGAAATGGGTCGTATGATGACGAGTGGTGATAAGCAAAAAATTGCTCGAGTGACCCAAGCATTTCTCAAAATGAAGAAGTTTGATGTAAAAGCATTGCAAGATGCCTACGAAGGAAAATAAAGAGACTACCTATTCAATACCTCCTTGGAACTATTCGGTAATATGAAAAATTAGTGCGGTACAATCATCACCAAGTTCCTCAGTTGCTTGTTGAAAGACATGATTATCGGTAAACCTAAGGAATCGTTCGTACAATTTATCTCTATTCGGTAAGCTAGGCTCATTGATAAAGTCTTTTGCGATTTGTCTATAACGATCTTGAATACCAAAAGTGACAAGATCTGAAACCAATGTGTTTTTTCCATCAAATTGCTGTAATTGGGATACAGCACTAAAATCTCTTCGGTGTAACAATGAAGTAATAGCTTGTTCTGCTGGAATAAAATCGTCATGTGTGATTATAAATGATCGAGGATGAGCTAGTTTATAGTTAAGCTCTCTTATGGAAGGGAGATCCCATAAGTAGAGTGCAGTACGAAAAAAATCAGGTATGGTACCCATATTTAGTTGCCGATACATATTAGTTTGCTGTAACGTAAGTAAGGTATTTAAAAACTCTCTTCCACCTTGACGTTCTTCCTCTAACAATTGTTTGAGAACCGCATCAGTTGCTCCAATAACAATATCTCCTTGGGAGAGTGTTAGAGATTCTGTTTGTAGTGCAGGCATACGGAGTCTTCCACTTTCATCAGTCCAAATTTGTGGTGGACGGTTTTCCATTCGATGAAATTGAGTCGTCACTTCAGATAAAGCGATTGGATACGAATAAAACTGGCCGTTTTTATGATAGATTAGAATGCCGGTATCCGATTTTCTGCCATCCGGATTAGGTGCAAGAGTTGTTACTTCAAGTTGATGACCATATAATTGTATCCCTAAAAAGGTCGTGGCACCTTCTTTTCCTTGTAAATAGTGACCTGCTTTTGATAAAAAAGCTTGTATTGTGCTCGGGTCATCATACATGTTGACGGGGTGATCAATATAGACACCGGCAATTGTCCTTGAAGTGAAGGTAGGATACAGAGAGGCTGACACTCCGTCAAGAAGTGCACCACCAAAACGCCTTCCCTTGACCCGTCCAATAAAAGCATCTCCTGATTGCTCACCATGACTAAAAAAGCCATTAACAGAATATCCTTGAGCAGGTACGATAACCCGTACTCGATTGGGAATGTGTCCACCATATTTATCTTCACCAATAGTAGATTGTATTAATGAATGCTCTTCTCTTCCAAAAGGAGGAAGTTGAGATCTCACAAACCGTGGAACAGAGGGATCATTAACGATAACGTGGGGGTTTTCAACTGCTCGAGGAGTATGAGGTTCACCAGCGAATATAGGATTACTTTCAGCAAGAATGGGAAAGGGTGCTTGCATATCTTGTATAAGAAGACCTGATCCAGTATGAACGATTGCTATTTGCTCGTCATCAATTGGATATCCTTGAGGAAACCTCTGTATAAGCTCGGTAACAGGAGTCGTGCGTGCAGAAATTGTGTCGTTTTCATTAAGCTTAAGAAAGCAAACATCTCCTACCTGAAGGAGAATATCATTTTTCGCCAAATCTCGCATGAGTACAAATGTTCCACTTTCGGTAGGCTGTATATGTACTGCTGATCCTGGGTAATTTCCGTGAAGCCGTAATGTAAGTAGTGTATCAACAGTAGGGCTGAGAGCTTCATAATACCATTGTCTTTCTGAAAGCGTATCGTGAGGTGAGGTAATTCCTTCAAAAAGTTTACTCGCTTCATTTTCTCCGTCTTCAGCAAGAGGATTTACATCACTTTTTGTAAGTATGAAATGTAAATTAGTCTGATTTTGGTCTTGATTTTTAGATTTATATAAAGTTAATCGTTGTGTAGGAGGGTTATTATATGCCGCATGTACGTAGCGTAATCCATAGGATGTTCGATAAAGTAAAGGTGTAGTTATGATAGATCTTACAGCAGATTCTTGGTGTGAAGGAGTTTGTGAGATATTCAGCTGATTCTCAATCAGTTGTCTATCTTGCGTTTGAATGGCTTGCATGCCTTCATCAGATGCAGCTTGATGAACCATACGAAGGGTGTTTGCTGCAGCAATAGTAAAATCACTA
>CAYQEE010000003.1:0-141791 GCA_964416445.1 uncultured Gammaproteobacteria bacterium | reverse complement strand
CTTATGAATACTTGCTAATCACTCTTCGCCTTGCGACATTATCTTAATATTACCCCAAAACAAAAATTCGCTTATGAAACCTTAGAAATGCAATTATTATGAGAAAACCCGTTCAACCTATATCAAACTTGATTTCTATTAGGGAAAGGGGTATATTATAGGTTACTATGATAACTCCTAATAAACGACCAAGATTTAATTCGAGGCTAAATAATCCCGAAGGTGAACACATAATTCCAGAGACAATCCATCCTCGATTAGCCTCAGGTACTGTTCCGAATGTACATGAACATTTTGGATCTTTTCCATATTCTCTAAAAAAGGGCCGAAGGGAAGATGCGAGAGAGAAAATAGAATATAGGATTAATCATCATAAAAATTGGATTGCGAGTGAATTTTCACGTGACACCGAGGAACTTTTACATTTGATCGATGAGCGGCTTTTGGTTTTTGATCCAAATATCGCATCAGTAAAAATTGATATTAGTGGATTAACCGACGAAGAGTCAATTTTATTTGAAAGCCATTTACGACTACAATGTGCAGAAAGATTAGAACATAAAATTCGAATGAATATTGAATCGCCAAAAGTAAATTGGGATTACCTTACGAGTGAGCCTGATGAACATCAAGCAAAATATTTAACATTCCAAGAAACACAGGGACTAATGGTGGATTACGCTGTCGTCGGAAAAATTGAAGAAACAAAACTTCCTTACTACAAATCAATCATTTCAGAATATCCGAACATAACCTTTCATGATTTATTAGAAAAAATGCTTTCATTTAAAAAAGGGGTTGATAATGTATTTCAAGAAGAAATTAGAAAAAATCTTGAACAAGCCCAAGCACAAGGAAGATTAACGTCTATACGACTTACTCCAACATTTAATTCTGTGGGACGTGATACGCGTAGAGGACTGATTACTGGACTATCAGGATCAGGCAAAACAGAAGCAAAAAAAACGGCACTAACTGCTCTAGGTGGACTAAAAGCGCACAATGATAAAATCATCCATCATGACAATCTAGTGAAACACGCGGGCAGATGGCATGTCTCAAGAGCACTGACTACTCGGTCACCAAGATTAGAAGAATCTCCAGCAACCCTTGAAGGCGATAAAGGCATTAAGAAAGATGACTTTATTAATCAACTAAAAAGAGGATTGTTAGTCTATGCCTGGCCTGATCCACATGATGTATTATATGGTACGGAAGGCCCACAGTTTCAATTTGATTTTCTTAACCCACATATTTTTGATAGCAAGCCAATTTATCCACGCCATTTGTTAAGTCCGACAGAATCTTTGGTCGTTTGGCTAGAAGTATCTGATAATGAACAACGTATTTCTCGTGCAGAAGAACGTTCAAACGAACCAATGCCTGTTCATAGAAAAGAAATGAAACCGGTTCCACCTCAAGCAGCTGTCGTTATCACAAATAATGGAAAGACAGAAGATACAGTAAAGCAATTTCGCGAAGATGTATTGGAATTTATCAGAATAGTTGTTGAAGCTCGAAGGGCATCGTTACTTGCTAATTTACCTCGTTAATTTTTCGCCGATATTTTCTTACTGATTTGTTAACTATTTATCAACATTAGGAAGATATTGTATAATTTTACTTCTCCTTTCTATATGTTTAATTTACAATATACAACAAATCTTGGTCTGTCAGCAGAAATTATTATTACTCATACACGAAGAAAAACAATTGTCTTATCTATTTTGTCGAGTAACAGAATTGAAGTAAAGGCACCAAATTTCATTTCTGATAGGGAAATTTACCGATTACTTGAGAAAAAAAAAGATTGGATACAAAACCATCTCCAAACACAGAAAAACTCATCAGTACATACCTATCAATCCGGAGATAAATTCCTTTACTTAGGAAACTATTATACCCTTGATATTAATAATTATCCTACAATAGCTATTGTAAATAATGTTCTTACTTTTCCATCCATACTTCAATTTCGCATTAAAAAGGAATTAGAGATTTGGTTTGTACGTCAAGCAAAAATTATGATAACTAAAAGAGTGCAATGGTACGCAAAACAAATGAAATTGTCGTATAAAGAAATCTCCTTTGGTGATACAAAATCACGATGGGGCTCGTGTAGTTTCGACAATCGTTTGAAATTTAATTGGAAACTCATTTTTGCACCGTTAGCAGTCATTGATTATGTGGCGGTACATGAGCTTGTACATACCACTGAAAAAAACCATACCTGGCTATTTTGGAGTAAAGTAAGATTTGTTTTGCCTGCATATAAACAACGAAGATTATGGCTTAAAAAACACGGGGAACAATTAACATTATAATATACTACTTAGAGTTCCGTGTTTCCACAGACTAGATATTCATATAAATAGAATCTAACTATCAATTAGTACAGGAGCAATTATATATAAACTATTAATGAATTTGTTTATGTGGTATTTTTACTTCATGAGACGGTTAACCTTGCTTCTTTGAGTACGTTAATTTTTAAATATAGCAATAGTTATTAATTCTGGTACTTTTTAGTCTTAATTATGGAAAAATTATTGCTATACGGAACGGCTATAAATTATAAAATCAATGTGAGCCCGGACAGATTTGAACTGTCGACCAAGAGCTTAAGAGGCTCCTGCTCTACCACTGAGCTACGGACCCATAATCTTTGGTAGTATATCATATTTTAGAGGTTACATTAGATTAGCTACCTATTAAGAGAAACAAAATAAGCAAAGATTACCTCGCTCAAAATTAACAAAACGGAATGAGGTACAAACCAAAACGACAAAGGAAGTAAGATTATTTGATATTGCGAGCAATGTTACACACTTTTCACTGAATCTATAAACACTTCTCTAAATGTTTTTACTAAAAGATCAAATGACTCTTTTTCTCTTCCTTTTTCGAGATGAGATGGTCCTCTCCCCGGAGTATTATTAACATCTATTATATATAATTTACCATCATCATTATTTCTGATAGCATCTAATTCCCCAAAATCTAACTTTAAATAATTAGTAAACGCAATTATTTTTTTTAATTCATCTTTGGTTAATACATTTGAAGTTTTTTCTACTTCTACATAAGATTGAGGACCAGTAAATCTTTTTTCTAACGTTTTATATTTAAATAATACAAAAGGTATTTTATTTTTAATTATTGGGATCCGAATATCCCGCACAAATTCTTTATGCCGATTATCAAGAACTTTTTGATAAACATAAGAATTATCTTTTGATTTTATTGGACAACTAATAATCTTGCCATCATGCAATGCATTTGAGTTTGATTTTTTTACACACTTTCCTTGATAGGTTAGGGGATCAATGGTAGCCGAATAGCCAAATATTTTTTCAAACACTTGATTAATATAGGACTTACTAATGTCTGTAGAATTTAAATTCACCATATCTCGAACTTGTCCTAAGTAAGGATCTTTTTTACTATAGGTATTATCTTCGAAATGAACTTTTAGAATAACTTTATCCTTCGGATTATTAGTGATCTTATAGCCTAGAAGATGAGCAATTCTATAGAGAGAATGCGTGGAATTCGGCTTGTCAGGGTAAAAGAGAATAGACTGGTTTTTTTTTACTTTTTCATAAGCCAGCTTATATGGTATAGGCTGAATAATATTGTTGAATATTGATTCCCATATACCGGTTATTATGGGAATATGACTTAGGTGAAATTTTCTCATAGATTTATTATATAGGATATCTTTATATACTGTCAAATCAATATGATCGTTTAACGGAGCTACATATGTATTATGTTTATGGTATGGTTATTGTAAGATTATATAGCTAAATGAGTATGCATGAATTCATAATATTTACCAGTTTTAACCGAATGCTATTTTTTATCTAATTAACTAGAGGTTATTATCTTCTTTAAAATAGTCTAAATAAAATATCATTCATGCGTAATTTTCTTAAAATTCTTATACAACCCACATACAACTCTTAAATAAACACATATAACTATTTGGGAGAATTAGATAAATTCGTAATAGTTTTCTTAAAAACTATGTCCTAGTTGATATAAGCATATGACCTTGTTCTTTATTATATATAGTACTATAGTTTATATTTATACTTGTTACATTCTTGCCATGAAAAGTAACGTTTTCACAACTTTTACGGCTGTTTTCTCTAGATTTGGGTATATTCAATCAAAACAATTGAAAAAACTTATAATATCCTATATAATTCCAGGGTATGCGTATACTTAGTAAATACTATGGGAAAATAATTATATGCCTTTTTCTAGGTATAATTTTTGTATCTCTATTTTCAACACTTTACAGGAAACAATTAAATTATATTCTAAAGACATTGAATTTATTTCAGCAATCTGAACCTCTTACCGAACTATATTTTTCTAATTATACATCTCTGCCACATGTAATTAGAAAGGATCAAATAATTACCTTTAATTTCACTATACATAACCTTGAAAATGATGATATGAAATATCCTTATTCCGTGTATCTGCAAACGGATAATGGCAGCATTGAAGTAGATAGTAATGTGATTACAGTCAGGAAGAACGAAAGTGCAACGGAAACAGAATCATTTAGTTTTCAATATCCACCTACACGAACAGCTATCTTTGTCAAATTACTCAATAAAAACCAGTCTATACATTTTTGGATAGATGGTAATTTAACAAATGAAACGATCTAATAAAATTACTGTAATAATACCTTGCCTTAATGAAGAAAGAGGAATTGGAAAGGTTATTGATAATATTCCATATTCCCTTTTAAATAAGCTTGGTTATTCTGTGGAAGTTCTTGTTATTAATAACAATTGCACCGATAGAACTGCAGAAATTGCTAAACAAAAACATGCGATAGTTATTAATGAAAATAAAATAGGGAAAGGAAATGCAATTAAAGCAGGATTTCGAGCTATATCACAAGAAACTAGTTATGTAGTTATGCTCGATGGAGATAATACATATAAGGCTAAGGAGATGTTCCGACTAATCGAACCGCTAATCAATGATTTTTGTGATGTGTCAGTTGGTTCCAGGCTTGGGGGAAAAATACTAAAAAATTCATTCAAGACAAAAAATAGACTAGTTAATTGGATTTATACCTTTCTCGTTAGACAATTTTACTATGCAAATACTACAGACGTTCTCAGTGGTTATTTTGCCTGGAAGAAAAAAGTAATTGTTGATTTGATTCAATATATTGAGTCAGATGGATTCGCTATAGAAATGGAAATGGTAACAAAAATGGTAAAACTTGGATATGAAATATGTTCCGTTCCTATTACATATGATATGCGTGAGGGAAAATCAAAATTAAATGATTTTAATGATGGTATGAAAATTTTTTATACATTCTGTAAAAATCTTTTTTGGTCTCCAAATAAGCAAAAATTAAAATATATTAGTAAGAAAACAATTCCATTTAGTGTCTAGTTATGAAAAGAAAACTAAAAATAGTCCATGTATTAGCCTATTATGGTGACTATTTAGGTGGTATACAAATCTATGTAAAAGAACTGGCTAAGAAACAAAAGCAAAATGGACATGTTGTAAAAATTATCACATCAGATAAGTATGGAAATCAAAGTGAAATAGATGGAATAAAAATTATTAGAACGAAAACTTTGTTTTCAGCTTTTCGAGTTCCATTTACTCCACTACTTCCATTTTACTTACTAAAAGAAAACTGTGATATCCTACATGTACATTTACCACTACCATGGCTCGATATTTGCACTGCTTTTAAAAAGATTATTCACAAAAAAACAAAAGTTATCATTCATATTCATAACTACTTACCTGTCAAATCACAAGCAAGCAGAATTCTTTCATTTATCCATGATCATATATTAATCCAGCTAGCATTAAAGACAGCAGATACAATAATTACTCCCACTGTGGGTTTTGCAAATTCATTAAATTTTCAAATTCCTCAAAATAAACATGTCGTTATTCCTTCTGGTGTTGATATGGAGAAGTTTTACCCTTCAGATTCATACAATAAAAATCTTGTCTTGTTTGTAGGAAGAATTATCCCCGAGAAAGGTTTACATGTTTTATTAGATGCAATGGAAAAAGTAGTAAGAAAATTAAAAAATACACAGTTACTTATTATAGGATCAAAAACTTATAATTACCAACATTATTATAACAGTTTATTAAAAAAGGAAAGAAGATATGTAACTATAAAAAATAATATATCACATTCACTTATGAGAAAATATTATGCAAAATCCGCTTGTCTCGTTATGCCAAGCTTAGATTTAGATAGTTTAGGCATAGTATTACTAGAAGCGATGAGTTGTGGATGTCCCGTAATTACAAGCGATTTACCCGGTCCAAAAAGCATTATCAAGAATAATCTTGGGTTAGTTGCACCAAAAGGTAAGTCTCATGAACTAAGCAAAGCAATTATACATATGCTTCGTACAAATAAATCCCTAAGAAAAAAAGTGCGATATTATGTTCATAAAAACTTTTCCTGGGATATTATTTATCCAAAAATCGAAAAGTTATATTTGTCATAAATATGAAAAATAATATCATTGTTACTACTAGTTGGGATGATGGACACATTTTAGATTTGAAATTATCTAGATTATTACTTAAGTACAATTTGAAGGGTACTTTTTACATTTCACCAAAAAATCAAGAGTTCAAAAAAAATGAACTACTAGGAATTAGCGATCTACAAAATTTAAATAATAAATTTGAGATTGGTGCCCATACACTTACTCATCCTACGTTAACTAAAATCTCACTTGAGAATGCTGCTGAAGAAATATCATTATCTCGTCAATACTTACAGAATATATTAAAAAAAGAAGTTGTATCTTTTTGTTATCCTAAAGGTATCTATAATGAACAAATAGTTAATTTGGTAAAAGTTAAGAAATTTCTTTTAGCAAGGACTACAAAACGATATTCAACTGAAATATCAAAAAATCCTTATTTACTAGACACTACATTAAATGTCTACAATCATTTATCAGATGAATTAAAAATTCTAAAATTTTCAAAATATAACATTCCTGTCTTTTTAAAAAATCAACAATGGAATAATTTAGCAATTAATATGTTTAACAATGTTCAAAAAAATGGCGGCGTATTTCACCTATGGGGACATTCATGGGAAATTGAAAAATTTCATTTTTGGAATAAATTAGAGAATGTATTTAAATTTATTAGTAATAGAACAAACGTCTCCTATATTACAAACAGAGAATTATATGATAAATAAAAAGAAATTAAAAATTCTTATGATAACTCCATACTATCCACCACATGTGGGTGGAATGGAATACTATGTTTATTACCTATCACAACAATTAAAAAAAAATCTAGCAGTAGATATAGCAGTAATAACAAGTGGTGATAATAAGAGAAAAATTTCAATTACAAACGAAAACGGAATACGTATATATCGATTGCCGTATATTTTTAAGATATCGAATACACCTATTAATCCACTTTGGTATTTTCAAATTAAAAACATTATAAAAAAAGAAAATCCCGATATTGTTAATGCTCATTCTCCCGTTCCTTTTATCTCTGATGTATCCGCATATAGTAGCGGAAAAATTCCTTTTATCATAACTTATCATTCTGGAAGTATGAAAAAATATATTCTCCCAATTGATATTATCATTTGGATCTATGAACATATATTTCTACAAATTACACTAAAAAAAGCAACCAAGATCATTTGCTCTTCTGATTTTGTCAGAAAGACAATAATGAAAAGATATAAAAATAAAGTGATAACAATTACTCCTGCTGTTGATATAAAAAAATATCATCCCACAAAGTTAAATCGCAAACTGAGTGTACTTTTTGTTGCTGGGTTAAACGCGTTCGAAAAATATAAAGGCCTGACTATTTTACTCGATGCTTTAAAACAAATTAAGAAAAATATTCCTGATACTCAACTTGTTATAGTGGGAGATGGAAATTACAGGCAATATTATGAAAATCTCGCTTGCGAATTAGATTTAGAAAGAAATGTTGTTTTTAAAGGTAGATTATATGGAAAAAAATTAGTAGAAGAATATCAAAAAACTACAGTATGCGTTTTACCGACTTCTAATGATAATTTTCCTACGGTTCTTATAGAAGCAATGGCTTGTAGTACTCCTGTTATTGGCACCTCTGTTGGCAGCATTCCTGATATCATTAACCATTTAGATAATGGATTATTAATCCCTCCCCAAGATAGTAAGGCGCTTGCCGATGCATTACTAACCTTATTAAACAATAAATCATTATCAGAGAAAATGGGAAGAAACGGATACACCAAGATTAAGGAGAATTTAACATGGGAACATCAATCCAAAAAAACTTATACATTTTTTCAAAATATAAAAAGGAATTACACTAAATAACTTTGCATTATTTGTCTATATCTTAACCTAGTTTAAATTACAAAATAATTTTTAACTTAATTATGAATAAACATATTGTACATATAGTTTCATATTTTCCACCACATATTGGCGGCACGGAAACCGTAGCTAAAGAATTAGCTGAAGGATTATACACCAAAGGATATTCAGTTGAAGTAATTACTACTGATATTGGGATAAAAGAATCAGAGAAAATAAAAAGCGGATTACCAGTTTCATATTTAAGAAGTATTCAATTAGCCCATACACCAATACCATTTTTGTTATTTCTTAAGTTACTAAAACTACCTAAAAATTCACTTATCCATTTACATCTTGCTCAAGCATTTATCCCTGAAATTGTTGCAATAGCATCACTTATACTCCGAATTCCTTATATCACTCATATCCATCTTGATGTAGCTCCCTCTGGAAAACTTGGGTTTTTACTTGAACCCTATAAGAAATTCATTTTAAAAAGAGTTATACAACATTCTAAAAAAGTAATTTGTTTAACTCAAAGTCAAAAAATATTTATCGCATCTAAATATTCAATAGATCCAAGGAAAATTTCAGTGATCCCAAATGGAATACAAAATACATTTTTTATCGAAGCAAAACATCAATTAGAAAAAGCTAAGAAACTTTTATTTGTTGGGAGACTATCTATCCAAAAAAATATTCCGTTACTTATTGAAGCACTATCACTTATTCATGAACCAATACAAATGGATATTGTTGGAACTGGTGAGGAGGAAAATCATATTAAAAATTTAATCAATCATTATAAGCTTAAAAATGTTTATTTACATGGAAAGAAAACAGGAGATTCTCTTTTATCATTTTATAAGAATGCAGATGTATTTATTTTACCGTCTAAACAAGAAGGTTTTCCTGTGGCACTACTCGAAGCAATGTCAGCTGGTTTACCAATTATAGCTACAAGTAATGATGGTACAGAAGCATTAATTCATAATAATGGTGTCATTGTAAAACCACCAACTCCCCAGAATTTCGCAAATACTATTTTGAAAATTATTCAAAATAAAGAAATAAGAACTAAATATTCCTTTGAATCTAAACGAATTGCAAGTAAGTTTCTATGGCCAAATGTAATAAACAAGTTTATTAAACTCTATACTTTATGCTAAAAAAGAATAACAAAAATAGTAATATTGTCGTTACATTTGCACCTATTAACCGGTATGAGGTTTTTGGTTTATTGCTTTTTTTTACAATTAGCTTTAATTTATTGGAATTGTTTAACAAAAACTACTTAATTACGAATCTAATTGCAATTATTTTTCTTTTTTTCATTCCTGGATTTTTAATACTAACAATTTTAAAGGTTAAGAAACAATTTTGGGAGTATGTACCGTATATGGTTAGCCTGAGTTTATCATATGTTATGTTTATCGGCTTCATTAACAATATGTTTTTGCCAATTTTCAATATTTCACAACCTTTATCATTATATCCACTACTATTAGATAACGATTTTTGTTTACTATTATTAGGTATAGTAGCATTTCTTCGATTCGATAATGTTATTATTCCGTTTACACCTCGAAACTATTCGTTTCAAAATATTATTATTTCCTTTATACCATTTTTCTTTCCACTAGGTATGATTTTAGGAGCAATTGAGATCAATAATGGTAGTTCGAATATCCTCACAATGATAACCCTAACTTTAATTGTAATTTATATATTTATCATCTGTATATTATGGAAAAGACTATCCAAGAATATTTACTTACTTGCCATTTACCTTATATCACTTTCAATTCTCTTTATGACGTCAATTCGTGGTTGGTATATTACTGGTCATGATATTCAAAGAGAATACTATGTGTTTCAACTGACGAAAGCTCATTTTTATTGGAGTATGAATTTTTATAAAGACGCATATAATGCATGTTTGAGTATCACAATACTTCCTACAGTAATTTCTGCATTTCTACACATAAATGACATGCTTATATATAAAGTTATTTATCAATTCATTTTTGCTCTATGTCCAGTTATAGTGATGCTATTTCTTCAACGATATACTAAAACAATTTATGCATTTTTAGCATCTTTCTATTTTGTAGCATTTCCAACCTTTTTAAACGATATGCCAATGCTTAATAGACAAGAAATTGGATTTCTTTATTTTTGTTTACTTTTATTAATAACTTTCCAAATAGAATTATCTAAAAAAACAAAATACATTTTGTTTTTAATTTTTGGAATAAGTACAATAATTTCACATTATTCAACAGCGTATGTATCATTAGCGCTTTTAGGAAGCACTTACTTATTAACTTTTATATTTAAACAATTAAGAGATAAAGTGAAATTTCCAATGCATAGGAAACTTAATAAGATATTAATTATTAACAAACCAACGAATGAATATTTTATAAATGGTTTAACTATTTTATGCCTTATTATATTTACTTATATCTGGTTTGGACTCATAACAAAAACATCTAGCGGCATATTTAGTACTGCAAATGATTCTCTAAAAAACATTACGATAGCATTTCAAAATGAAATGAAATCGGCTGATGTAGGATATAGTTTATTATCAAACAAGAAAAATAACGACCAGGGATTATTAACTGAATACATAAATAAGGCTATTATAGATTCTAAGAGAACAGACAATTCAGACTTTTATCAACCTGCAATATATAATGGATATCCAACCCAATTATTGCATCAAAAAATATTGCCATTAACTACTTATGGGATTTTTTTACAAGCTGTTAAAATACCAGTTTCATCAATAAATAGTATTTCCAGACTTATCAGCGCTAAAGCAATTCAAATCCTTATCCTTATAGGAATAATTGCATTATTTTGGCATCCTAAAATAAAAATATTAGATCCGGAGTATTTAATATTATGTCTTGTTAGTATTATTTTAATTGCCTTAATGATTCTCCTTCCAAGTGTATCACTTGAATATGGGTTGCTTCGTTTATTCCAACAATGCCTTGTAGTGCTGGCTTTGCCTGTCATTATTGGTAGTATTACTCCTTTGTATTTTTTAAATGAAAATAAGCAAATTTATCTTGCTAGTTTTGGTGCAATATTATTTTTTCTAGTGTTAACGGGATTTATATCAGAACTAACTGGCGGCTATTTTCCACAACTGAATTTAGATAATGCTGGTATTTATTACGATGCTTATTATACACATAAGTCTGAAGTTATCTCAATTACCTGGCTTAAAAAAAACTGGGATAAAAGATCCTATATTGAAGCCGATCCTTATGCATCTATGAAATTACTTGCAAATGGAAATCTTTCTGCTTTACCGGAAATTCTTCCGCCAGTTATTCGACAACACGCTTTTGTATATCTCCAATATCTTAATGTTAAGAGCAATGCCGTGGTTAATCTCACGGCAGACACATTATATTTTAGTTCTCCAATAATGTTTTTGGACGATAATAAGAATTTAATATATAATAATGGACAATCGAGGATATATCGATGAAATTATTACGCTTAGTAAGTTATGGTTTCCCTGGTGGGGGAGTAGAGACAGGCATTATTAAAACCGACGCATTACTAAAAGAAAAAGGTTATACCGTAAAAGTTATTTCTAGTAACGTAGGTGAAGAGAAGGGAATTTTCAGTGATTATCAATTTAAGAGAATTAACACAAAAACACCACTTAAAATATTTACCCATTTATTTAATATTCATTCCTATCTATGTGTAAAAAAAGTACTAGCTGAATTTCAACCTGATATAGTTCATTTACATACTATGCAGGAATTTTCACCTTCAGTTTTGTTTTTATTAAAAAAAATTCCTACAGTACTCACGATTCATGGGCCTGAAGAATTTACTTCATCTATGGTTATATGGACATTACCCCAAAGTGATTTTAGAAATAGTGAATATAGCATTGCCAATCTCACTTTAAAAGGATGGCTACACTATTTCTATCAAACTTATATTCAAAGACCAATCTATCTTTTGGGATTTCGAAATGTTGACCAATTTATTTCAGTAAGTAACTACATATTACGGCAAACAAAAGACGTTCTTACTCCAAATACACGTATATATAATGGAATACAGTTGATGCGCTATTCAAAAATAATACATCAGCAAAATCTTCTCTGTATTGGAAGAATAGAAAAAGTAAAGGGATTTGATTATGCTATAAAAGCATTACCTATTATCATTAAAGAATTTCCCAATGCTATTTTAACAATACTAGGAGACGGGGAATATAAACAAAACTTACTTAAATTAGTTCATAACTTGCATGTTGAGAAAAATGTAAAATTTATAAATTGGTTACCTCAAGACAAACTGGAAGAACATTATCAAAAAGCAACGATTGTTTTATTGCCTTCAATCTGGCCTGAAGCTTTCGGTAAGATAGGAATTGAAGCACTCAGTACAGGAAGACCAGTAATTGGAACAAATCAAGGTGGTATTCCAGAATGGCTCCACAATGGAAAAAATGGATATGTTATTGAATCAAAAAGTGAGTTACAAATTGCAGAGAAAGTAATTTATTTATTTAAAAACCAACAAATACTTGAAAAAATGAGTCATTATGCACGGAAAAGTTCTGAAGATTTCGCGATGGAAAAATATGTCGAAAAAATAGATAATCTTTATAGAAACCTATTAAATAATAAGAAAGCTAACTAAATATTAATTTTTGGATAATTTTATAATTTATCACAGCAAGAATTGCTTCACCTATCAACCAAGAGAAACCAATACCAATCAAACCATAATGAGTTAAGAAAATACTTAATGTTATCGTAAGGATTGCAAAAAACAAACTTGTTCCAATAAGAAGATTAATTTTCCTCTTTATATTTAAAATAGTTGCCCCAATTGAATTTATAGAAACAAATACACCTGCTATTGCGAACAACTGTAACAGATGAAAACCGGAATCTGAATAAGATTTTCCAAATGATAACAGAATAATATTTCCCCACAATATAGTCACAATGATTGCAACGAACATCAGTGCGCCAATTAATAGTATTGTTTTTTTTAAGTGTTGAAGGAGCAATTTACTATCATATGACGCTTCGGCAAAAAGAGATTGTGTTGACGCAATAGGAATAATATATAGTAAGTTAGCTATCATCATATCAATGTAAAAATATGCTGAATCTTTTGGACCTAAATTATTGGTAATAATTACAGGAAGTAATAAGCTTGGTAACATTGATATAAACCCCGATACGTAATTTGCAAAAGATAACTTGGCAATAAGTCTAACGATAGTTATATCAATATAAGGACGATATTTATATCCAAACTTATATATCAATATGAAGAAACATAAAACTACAGAGATAACATTAGATAGCGAAAAAGAAAGAAAAATACCATACGAACCTAAATATAAAAGAATAAAAGGCAGGATTAGTTTAAAACTGCACCATACAATATTCTTAAAAAGTACGTATCCGGCTGCTCTATAGGCTGTAAATATACTGTCCATCATAAGGCTTAAAGTACTGAAAATAATAGAAATGATAAATAAAGCTGAGTAGAAGTAGTTATTTCTAATAAACACTAAAATTGGACTAAAAAATGGTATTCCAATGATAAAAATAACGGAAGCTATTATAGAGGCTATCGTAATAAGATTAAAACTCGTACTTATTTTTTCAGATTTGCTTTTGGAATTTGGTAGATAGCGTATAATACTTGTACGTAGACCTAAGATACTAAAATTCATTATAAGTGCACAAATAGATATTATTGTCGTAGCAATACCAATTTGTTGTGTAGTGTATAATCGAGATACTAGTATCCAAAAGAAAAAGCCAAATACAGATAGGGTAAAAGTACTAGCCATTAAATATACAGAATTTCTGTAAAGGGAATGACTTATATGTTTCCTGACTATATCAAATCTATCGATCATACTATTTACTTGTATCATTATAGCATTAACTTGATAATTAATCTGTATAATATAAGTCTAATGTAAAAAGGCAATATTTAAGAAAATAACATTAATTTAACATCTTTATGAAAAAAATATCAGTTCTTTCAATCATTTTAATAATATTCATTACCGTCCTATATGGCTTAATGTCTTATAAAAACAGTATTTGGTCAGTATATTCACCTTTACATCTGAATATTCATGCAAATAATCAAACAAGGCCAATTATTTACGGAGTGAATGTTGATATGAGCGAGTTACTTCCAGATTCACAGCGATATGTAATAAATAGCAAAGGAGAAGATCTTATTGATATCGCCCATAAATTAGGAATTAATACATTTCGCATTACTTCATCAGAAGAAGGTTTTCCAAATACCAATAGTCTGACAGTGTATACAAAGGACCAATGGGATAAAGTACTCAATAAAATGGAACATAATGGCATAAAGGCAATCATTTTAGTAGAAGCTCCGGAGTTAAATCCTCGAGATTTCTCTCAAACTTATTTAAATTTTTTACAGAGTTATTTACTAGATAATAATGTTATATCAAATCCTGATATTTATGCTATTGATATTAAAAACGAACCCCTCATTACGCAAGATCATTTAATGGTACTCCAGCAAGCTGCAAATAGGATTAAACAAAAAAATTCTTCTATGCTTATCACTATAGGAGCTTGGAAAATACAAAATCCTAATCCAAAAAATGCAGATGACCAATTTATTTGGGATGATCCAAATACTGCAAAATCATTATCTAATTTTGTCGATTTCTATTCTCTACATGTTTACGGTTTTGATAAGCCCAATTATGGAATTCTTCCTAATCCAAACAACTTAACACAATACGCTATTGATCAAATTCACTCAAATATACCTGATAAACCTATACTTATTGAAGAATTCGGTTCAGGAAATGGTGATAGAATTACAGATCAAAATACTATTGGTAGCAAAGAGCTACAAGCAAATGTTTATAATGGAGTCTATTCAACTATCCAAGAACAAAGCGATTACACTATTGGATCCATAGCTTACACATTTTATGCACAAGATATTAATACTGACGGTTGGAATATAGTTCAAGAAGGAGCTAATACTCTTTACCCTGCGGCGTATGTGATACAAAAATTTGCCTTAGGAAGAACCTCAATTCCTATTTCTCTACCAATGCTAAGCGTCCCAAATGATTATATGTACACCAGCGAAAACAATGCACAAACTGTTTCTATTGCAAGGAATGATATAGTTGGATTACAACTTAATCTTGATAGGAATTCTACGTATTCGGTAATTATAAACCCATCAAGTAATTTGTTGCAGACCGAGAGGTTAAAATATAATGACCAGCAAAATAACTGGTATGCTGTTTTTCATGCCTTAAGGTCTGGAATGACCCATATTGCTATAACTTCAAATCCACCCTGTGATCCATCAGCAGGTTGTTTACAAAATACATCATTTACTTTAAATATTAATATCAAATAGTATTATTGTATCTTATAATATTAACTCCTCTCGTCTAAACCTTTTCTTCTTCAGTAAATCAAGATGATACCTCGAATTTGATTGTTTTATTAACATTTTAAGTGCAAATTCTTACATTATCTTACATGTAGAACATCCAGAATATACCAAGTAATGGGATCTATTGACATATCTTATAATAATTTATATAATTATTGTTCTTGTCTTTAATACAGGCTATAAAAATAAGTATATTATACTTATAATTATCCTATATTAGTTTTCGTTGTTTTAGATACGTTTGACACTATGACGAATAAAAAACATATTACGATCATTGGGGCAGGTATGGGTGGTTGTTTAATGGCAATTTATTTAGCACAAAAAAAATTTATTGTAGAAATTTATGAGTCGCGAAGTAAAGATTTTATCAACCAATCTATTATTTCCAATAGATCTATTAATCAATCACTTTCAGTTAAAGGTATCAAAGCGTTAAAAGAAGTAAAATTATGGAACAAAATCCAGAAATTAACTTTGCAAGAAAAGGGGAGAATAATCCATCAAATTGATAATGAGCTACTTTATCAACCTTATGGGGATAAACAAAAATTTACTGAATGGTCAATTAATAGAAATGATCTGAATAAAGCTCTTCTAACCGAATTACAAAAATATCCCAATGTATCAGTAAATTTTGATAGTAAATGTTTGCATATTGATTTTGATAATAAGAAAATACATATAAAAAATACTAAATTAAATAAAATTACTATTAAAAAAATACATGTTCTGATTGGCGCCGATGGAATTCATTCTGTTGTGCGGAATGCGTTACAAAAGAAAAAGTATACAGAAGCTAAACTGGAATATTTAGATTGGGGATATAAAAATATTTATATACCTGCTCCCAAAAAAGGCACTTTACCATTCAAACAAAACGCATTTCATTTATGGTCACGGAATAAATGTGCAATTTTTGGAATTCCTAATAAAAAAGGCTTTTTTACTTGTACACTCACGTTACCACTACGAGGAAAAAATAGTTTCAATACAATAAAATCAAAAATTTCCTTATTACGTTTTTTTAGAAAATATTTCCCTGACATTTATCCATTTATTCACCCTGAAGCAGAAGAATTTATTAAAAGTATACCTACACCATTTACGACGCTTTATACATCTAAATGGCATTTTAAAGATTTTGTTGTATTATTGGGAGATGCTTGCCATGCAGTAACAATATTTTATGGACAAGGTATAAATGCTGCATTTGAAGATTGTCTCGTTTTATCTAAATCTCTTGAAAAATATTATCCTGATTATGAAAAAGCTTTTTCGGCCTATGAAGCTCTTAGAAAACCAAATCTTTATGTTTTAGCTGACTTATGCAAAAAACGATTTATTGAGTTAAAAGATAAATATGAATGTCCTACATTTATTGCAAGAAGCACTATTGAAATGAAACTTGAAAGTTTGTTACCTAATAAATTTCATTCTTTATATACACTTATTGTTCACACGACGTTATCATACTCAGCTGCATTACGTAGGTACCATTTCGAAAAGAAGATACAAAGACTTCTTGGTATTGAAGTAATTATCTTTTTATATACATATTATTATAACTTAAAGAAAACCAAATTACTGAGAGTACGATAAAAATTTTTTCTTGTTTCATTATATAATCACCAGTTCCTGTTCTTGTTTTATTTAAAATTCACTTCAAATTGGATATTGACCTTACGATTGTTTTCTTGAATAATGAAAATAATGAAGATTTCAAAGTCATTAACTACCGTTACTCCATTATCTAAAACTATTGCTTTAATTCTTTTTATTTTTATACCGATCGTTGGTTTTTTTTATGGAAGACACTATCAATCGATAATTGATCAAAATAGTAAACCACCAGTAACATTACCTATACGTCCTATTATTAGTCTCCCCATAGCTTCTATAACAAGACAGAATGGTTCAGTAATGATTAACTCACTTTCACCGGGACAAGGTTCTATTTCTACTTCGGTTACCATCACTGGGTCGGGATTTTCATTGGTGCAAAATTACATTCAATTTGGTTCTGCATATTTAGGCCCATATACTTCTCTTGATGGAACTTCAATAACTTTCTCTATTCCTGATAAAGCTTATGGAGGTTGTAATCGACCTTTTCAAAATTCTCAAGTTCATTGTATGGCAATATTAGTTCAGCAAACACAATTACAACCATATCTAATTAGTGTAATCAATAAAAACGGCACGAGTAACCCTGTATCTTTTTTAGTAACTAAATAACAATTAGCTTTATAGCGGATAAATAAAATTTATATCAACAGATAATACTAACTACAATCAGAGTGGTTATCATCAGCTATTTGTGTAACTTTATATTAAAAATTTCTAAATTTCTTTCGTTTAATAACAATCAAGCATTTTGGTACTTAAACTATTAAAAGATTTATGATAAAATCCTGTAATTAGAATTCACTATGAGGAATTCATAGAGAAAACGAACGTACCTGCCTCGAATCTGCCCTATATTTTCTAGTTTTAAATAATATACCTGGATATTTGTTATGGAAAAATTATCTATTATTATTCCTGTTCGGAATAAAGAATATGATTTAAATGCCTTTCTAATAAAACTACATAGTAGTCTTCATAAATTTGTTTATGAAATTATTTTTATTGATGAAGGGGCATCCAATAAGAACATTTTAAATATTAAAAAATTAGCAAAATATTATCCTATTTCCTTTTACAAAAAAAATGGAGAGAAACTTAATAATGACTCACTAACTGAAGTAATTAAGAATGCTCAATTTAACATTGTCATAATGTTAGAACCTAATTTAAAATCCTCAGATGAAACTATTTTGAAAATGCTTGAATTATTAGATAACGACGCAGACATTACTGTCGAAAATCGCATTTACGGTTCAGCAAAACAAACAAAAAGTTTATTTCAGAGAATTTTTGTTCAAAACTTATTTAACCTCGTAGAAAATCCTCAACTCAACATTATAGCTTTTAAAATAAATCTTCTAATACACTTGTCTATAACTTCAAAAAATATACAGGATTTCAGGCAGGAACTAATCTATAAAGCAAAAAAGGCGGGATTTATTGTAAAAAGAGTTGATATAGTAAATACGGAAAAAAATAGTATTAAATTTTACAGCTCTAAAGCTTTATATTATTGGAGATTTTTAATAAATGCCTTAAGATTTCGGCTTATGCTTGTTCCTCCAGTTCCATTCCGAGCTGGAAATAATAATAAGATGATTGGGGCGGGTATTCGGTATAATGGAAATGTTTATATTACACATTCCTCTCTTCATCATTCAGAATCTGCATTACAAACGATAATAGGTAAACAAAAAGTATATATTATTTTAATCATTCTCATTATCATCCTTGCAATCGCTTTTAATACCATTTTTACTGTGCAATTGCTTCTATTTTTACTTAGTTTTATCTATTTTGCTGACGTGTTATTCAGTTTATTTTTAGTTTGTAAAAGTCTTTATCAACCACAAGAAATTACATTTCTTTCTTCAGAGTTAAGTCAGCTTCAAAATGATAGGCTTAAAACTTATACCATACTTTGTCCACTTTATAAAGAAGCACATATTATTCCTCAGTTTGTCGATTCTATCAGTAAGCTTGATTACCCTAAAGAAAAACTTGATGTTATATTACTGTTAGAAGAGGATGACAAAACAACAATTACTATTGCGAAACAAATGAATCTCCCTTCATATTTTCGAATTCTTCTTGTTCCAGATTCTGTGCCAAAAACAAAACCCAAAGCATGTAACTATGGACTTGCACATGCTAAAGGCGAATACTTAGTTATCTATGACGCTGAAGATATTCCTGATCCATTACAGTTAAAAAAAGCATATCTAGCATTTCAAAAAGTTAATAAAAGTATAATCTGTTTACAAGCAAAATTAAATTATTATAATTCACAACAAAATTTACTTACCAGATTTTTTACAGCTGAATATTCCTTATGGTTTGATGTTACGTTAACCGGCTTGCAATCATTGAAAACCTCAATACCTCTTGGAGGAACAAGCAATCATTTTAGAATAGCTCACTTACGAAAACTTGAAGGATGGGATCCTTTCAACGTTACTGAAGATGCTGATTTAGGTTTACGGTTATTTAGACAAGGATACCAAACAGCAATCATTGACTCCACAACTTTAGAAGAGGCTAATAGTCAGTGGGGGAATTGGCTGCGCCAACGATCTCGATGGATAAAAGGTTACATGCAAACATACTTAGTACATTGTAGGAATCATACAAAATTAATAAAAAAGACAAAATGGCACACTTTGATTTTTCATTTAGTAATTGGTGGAAAAATTGCGTTTATCTTGATTAATCCGCTGTTATGGGTTGTCACTATTTTTTATTTTACGTTGTATTCTATTTTTGGACGAGTAATTGATTCTGCGTTTCCTGCACCCACGTTGTATTTAGCAATTATTTCTCTTGTCTTGGGTAATTCGCTTTTTCTTTTTTACTATATGATCGGTTGTGCCAAAAAAGAACAATGGGATCTTATTAAATATATTTTCCTAATTCCCATATATTGGATTATGATCAGTGTTGCTGGAGGAATTGCATTTTACCAACTTATTTTTAAACCTCACTATTGGGAAAAGACAGTACATGGTTTACATCTAAGCCCTGCAGCTCCTGAAATTATTATTGAATTAGTTAAAGTACCTTCTTTTTTCCGATTTCCAGGAAATATTAGAAAACAGCTTATTTCATTAAAAAAAGGATTATTTGAAAAAGTTCAATTGTAAAAAGACTATGAATTATTTACTTAGAAAAAATGCAAAGAAAATATTATTTACCCACAGAATAAAATCCTTTATAAAGATTTTTGGGTTCGTCTTTAGCAAGATATCTACCTCAGAGTTAAAGTACAACAAAGAAATACTTTTTATTTTAACAATAATCATCAGCCTTCTGAGCTTTATACATTTTTATCAAAGCCAACAAACTCTTGCCGATTATGATGCAATTGCTCGTCTAAATATTGCAAGGAAAATGCTAGATAGTATCACTCCAGGAATTGGGCAGTTAGGAGGTATTTGGCTACCTTTCCCCCAAATTCTTATGTTACCGTTTATTCTCAACAACTTTCTATGGCATTCCGGAATAGCAGGCTCAATCATTTCGATGAGCTCGTTTATTATAGGTAGCATTTTCTTATATAAAACAGCATTTCTCGTCACAAAAAATAGATATTCTTCTTTTCTTGTTTGGTTCATTTTTATTAGTAATATAAATATTCTGCTGCTTCAAACAATGGCATTGAGTGAATCATTCTTTTTAGGAAGCATGATTATGGTGGTTTATTTTCTCACACAATGGGCAATAAAACGTGACTTATTTAATCTCATTTTTACTGGATTCTTTTTAATTATCATTACGTTAACACGCTACGAAGGCTACTTTATTTTTCTGGGCACATTTATTTCTGTATTAGTACTGAGCTTTTTGAGTTATTTAAAAGACCATAACAGAAAAAAGCTTGAAGGGACAGTAATCTTATTTGGTACAATTGCTTCCTATGGCATAGTATTATGGTGTATTTATTGCGCACTTTTCTATAAAGACCCTCTGTATTGGTTACATTTATATGCAGGGCCTAAAGGACAAATAATTACAACTACAGAGTCGAATGCTCTTGGATATCATATACATATTACTAAATCTTTATTATCATCATTTTCAGCATATTCGGAGGCAATGTTATGGATGAATGGAATATTTAATACTTTGTTGGCTGCAATTGGGTTTTTGTTATTAATCATAGCATCAATATATGGTATTATGCGCAAGCGTATATATACTTATTCTATTCTGCTTCCATTGAGTATTATTGGAATGGTACTTTATATATTTCTTATCTATGGATATCAAAAAGATTTAATTCCAGATATTGAATACCCTTTGATTACTTTAACGAGTATATTTAATAAATCATTTAACAATGTTTCACATTCGAATATTCGTTATGGCATCGTAATGGCTCCACTTATTGCACTTTATATAGGTTATTTTGCATCAAAGAAAAAAATATTCGCTATGCTAGCTACTTTTATAATTGTTTTTCAACTTTATACTAACGTATTTACACCACTTTTTCTATTTTTTCAGCTGCCTAAAGCTTGGTATTATACACATACTCAAGGTATATCTTGGTTTAACAAAAAATATGATAAAGGGCTAATTTTAATCAGTGCGAATCGTCATGAAAATTTTATGTTCCAAACAGGACTTCCTTATAAAAATTTTATCTATGAAGGTTCGCGTAATTACTGGCTTACATCATTAAATAATCCTGCAAAATACGCTGTATGGGTCATTTATGATCAACATGTAAAAGAAGATTCCGTTACAAGATTTCTAACTATTAATGCACATAAACAGTTAGAAACAGAATATCAATTAGTTTATAATTCAGACGGTTTTAAAATATATCGACTAAAGCGAGCGGATAATTCTCAAACAATTTCCAATGCTAAAAATATATTGTCGAATAAGTATAAATAAAGAAATAAAAGTAAGCAGATTAATCATTTTGATATTTCACTTAACGAAATAGGCATTGACAATTTTGATTATCTGGTATATTTTACGTGATTAGATCTTAATATAAAAATAATTTGGTAATTTGGTTATATGAATATATTCGGAAATAGAAAAAAATTATTACTGATAATTGTTATTATTATCTTTTCGATAGCAATATTTTCATCCATGCATGTTTTTGCAACTGGGTCAAATAGTGTTGTGTCTATTGAGGCAGAAAGCGGAAATCTTCAGGGTGCTGTAAAAATACAAAACGATCCACAAGCATCGAATGGGCAGTATATTCTTTTTACTGCTACTGCTTCACCAACAATGACTCCAACACCTACACAAACATCTCAATTAACAATATCTCAGTTAGTTATAGCTGATACAACAAATGCAAAAAACTATTCATTGCAAACAAACATGCAACAAGGAAATATTCTTTATGGTGATCGAACATATACTCTTAAAACACTTCCTATAATATTTAACGGTAGTCAATGGATACGCACCGCAAATAGTTCCAAAACTTGGAATGCTGGAAAGACTCTCATGAGTTTCACAATTAATCAAACAGCAACAATTTCGGTAGCAGTTGATGCACGATTAAATAAACCTTCTTGGATGGATACAAGTTGGATTAATACTGGTTTGAATTTACAAGATAATGAAAATCATACGATGACATTCCATATATACCAGAAATCATTCCCAGCAGGCAGCGTTAATCTTGGTCCAAACGGAGGAGTCACAGCAAGCGATATGTATATTGTTATTGCACAATGAAGAAATGAAACGATTGTTATTTATTATAAGTGTAATTTTTACCTTTTTGTCTTTGACCGTTCATCATGCATTAGCTGCAGATTGGCCAATGTATATGTATGACCTTACTCATTCAAGTAACCAAAATGCTGAGCAGATTTTAAATACAACCAATATTACCTCGTTAAAAAAGTTATGGTCATATAAAACAGGAGGGATTATTGCAGCACAACCAGTTGTTTACGGATCAACTGTCTATGTTGGGTCCTGGGATGGAAATATGTATGCATTTAATCGAGATACTGGTATTCCACTTTGGAAAACATTTGTTGGTATAACTACTAGTAGTGCACAGGGCTGTTATCCTAATAAAGCTGGTGTTACAGCTTCAGCTCAATTATTTAATGGTGTATTATATATAACTGGTGGAGATCAAAATTTTTATGCCCTCGATCCATCAACTGGTAATATTCTTTGGAAAACACAGATCTATACAAGTCAGGTACAAGGAGATTATTACAATTATGGAACTGCTGCTATTACAACGGTAAATGGCACGCCCTATGCGTTTGTTGGCCTTTCTAGTCTCTGTGATAATCCACTAGTGCATGGTCAACTTTTGAAAATCAATTTAACAACTCATGCAATTGATAATACATTAAACATCGTTCCTACCAGTGGACCAGCTGGAGGAGGCATTTGGTATACTCCTGCAATTGATACTTCAGTTAATCCACCATTATTGTACGTGACAACTGGAACACCACAACCTGGACAAAATTATGCGAAAGCAATGCTGCAAATTAATACGGCTACTATGCAAATACAAAGCTATTGGCATGTTCCAGATAGCGAGACAAACACAACTCCAGATCCTGATTTTGGTTCTTCCGTTACCTTATTTACTACAAAAAACGGAACAAAAATGGCAATCGCGGGCCATAAAAATGGGAAATTATATGCACTTAATACAGCTAGTTTATCAGCAGGACCGGTATGGTCAAATCAGATTGCTATAGGAGGGGAATGCCCTCAATGCGGTCAGGGAACTATTTCAACACCTGTATTCGACTCTATACACAATCTTTTATACGTCGCAGGAGGAAAAGATCCGAATGCTAGTGGTTCTGCTGGAGAAGTGCGCGCCGTTGATCCAGCAACAGGAAATGACGTTTGGACTCACGAGGATCTTAAAGGAACTGTTATTGCAGACATGGCCTATACCAATGGACTGTTGATATATGCATCTACGAGTAACACTAATACTCTTGTAGCTCTTGATGCATCAAGTGGTAATCAATTGTTTACTGTCTCATTAGGTGGGGGTGCATATGGCGCACCGGCAATTAGTAACGGTGAGGTATTTATTGGTGATACGGCAGCAAATGTATGGGCGTTTAATATTCCTGGACTTACACCTACACAAACACCTACTCCGACACCTATACAACAGTGTACACCAATAGCATCAGGGGCTGGACAGGTAGCAAATACAATTTCTATACCTCAAACCGGTAACTATACTATTTGGAGCAGAATTGAATCACAAGATACTAATTCAAATGCGTATTATCTCCAAATTGATGGAGGATGCCCAATTGATGTGGGTGATCTTAGTACTATGCCAGCAAATACTTGGACTTGGGTGAATTATCAAAGTGGTAACAATCAAAATATTATTTCACAAAACCTTTCGCAGGGAAATCATTCCATTATCATGTCAGGCAATAAACCAAATACGAAGGTGGATCGAATTATCTTTACGTCAGACCCAACTTGTCTCCCAACTGGGACAGGTGATAATTGTGTTGTTGGTAATGCTACTCCAACACCTACACCTTCTACCGGATATAATGCACAATATTTTAACAATATGACACTTTCAGGGACACCAATATTAACTAGAGTAGACCCTACGATTAATTTTAACTGGAATGGTGGATCACCAGATCCGTCCATCAATAATACTCAATTCTCTGCAAGATGGACAGGTGTTCAAAACTTTCAAGCTGGGGAATATGAATTCACCGCTACAGCTGACGATGGAGTAAGAGTCTACATTGATGGTAATAAAGTAATAGATGGATGGATGGACGAGCCACCCACTACCTATAATACCTTCCAAACATTAACAGCTGGAAATCATACTATTATCATGGAATATTACCAAAATACCGGAGGAGATGTAGCTCAATTGAGTTTCAAACAGATACCTGGAACTCCGACGCCAACACCAATTCCAGTTCCACCAACTCCACCTCCTGGACAATACAGTGCAGAATACTACTCAAACATGACACTGAGTGGTACACCAACAATAACACGTGTTGACCCGGTGATTAATTTTAACTGGAACGGGGGTTCACCTGATCCTGCAATTCCAAATAATCATTTCTCAGCTCGTTGGACAGGTATAGAAAATTTTCAAAATGGTTCATATACATTTACAGTTACATCAGATGACGGAGCACGATTATATATCGATGGCACTAAAGTATTGGATGCATGGATTGATCAACCTCCAACTACTTATACTGTGAATCAGAACATGACCTCAGGAAACCATACTATTGTAATGGAATATTATCAAAATACGGGAGGAGATATTGCTCAACTTAATTTTCAGCCAAATACAAATACGCCCACACCTACTCCATAGTTATTCTCATTTGCTTCGCACTGTAAATCATAATAAATACAAACTATTTCTAAGGCAATTCAGTGCATTAAGGATAAAGAGTTAAATAAAATTTTGAACTGATGCAAAATAACTTTCATCTACTACTATTTCGTTTCTTCAAACTGAAACATACTTTTGAGGTCATAAGCAGCTGGACGAAGAGTCCATCTACCGAAAGATCCAGCAAAGATATTCGTATATCCACCATGTCCAGGGCCCCCTGGACCAACCCAATAGTTTAATCCAACAATATAGGGTAGTTGTTGAATTGCATTAAATTCAGCGCGGAGTACATCTTTTTGCAATTGATCACTGACCTGAATTTTGTTACTGTAACCAATTTCTCCTATGATAAGCGGGACATGGACGGTATTATATACACCGGAAATTTCACTCAGTCTGTGCGATACAGCCTGTGAGACATTCGTATCATACTGATCTGGATATGAATCAATAGTAACAACACCCATTTTTGCAATCGTATCTTTCTCCAAACGATGTTTCGCTATATAGGCGTTAACAGAGTGAATTGTTGTAATTACGCCGGTTATTTTTTTCTCCGCAAATGCCGCATCAGCAATAGTAATGCTATCCCTAATGAATTGATTATATTCCGCTGTAGTTTGGGAGCTCCATGGAGAACTTTTTGATTTCCAATACTTACCTTGCTCTGTTTCTGAACATGTATCAAGGATATCTCCTGATTTGAATAGATCCGCATTTTGTAAAATGAAATTTCTCTCGTATGTTAGATACATACTTGGTGTCATCATTCCTGTTGCACCGTTATCATTTTCCCATTGATTTGGATGCCCTCTTACCCATATATGTTTACCTGCTGCATGAACTGCAGTTACCCATTGTCTAAAATAAGATGTATAATCCCAATTTGTGGCAACTGTAATATGCGTTGCATTCAAACTTGCAATAAGACTTATATCTTGAGCTATATCAGTTCCGGATAACGGTCGAGTTTCTGTATCCCTACTTTCCTTCATTGTATCAATTGAAGCAATAAAATCTTGGGAAACTGGACTCATGGAAGCAGCATCAGATGTCGATATAGTATTTCCTACTAGACCTTTATATGAAGCAATAAGAGCGATTACGAGTAAAGTAAGAATTAAAATAACAGTATATTTTTTTCTATAATGCATTTAGGTTAATAGATAATAAACTTAATTAAGTTAAATAAGAATATAACAAGGCTATAGAAAAATCAAGAGAGAATCACGGATTTATTTGTACTTACAACTAGAAGAAAAATTTACTGAGAGAAAGCATTCTTCCATAAATTTATCTATTCTTATTAAAAATTTGAATCAAGCTAGAGGTAAACTTAAATTAAGCGGTAACTAAAGTGCATCCCAATCTAATAACTTTTTCTAGGTGCGCACTTGATTGATAAATTCTTGAACCAGTATTACGACTATTTTACCAGAGTCTACGAAACTTTTCAGTATCTGCAATTACCTGTTCCCACTTATTCATAATAATATATGATTTAGAATGGAATATGTATCTCATTTTAGAATTTTTTGATCTACAAGTCTATGCATTCCAACAATTTTGCATATCAAATTTCAAAACCTACAAGAACTTATCTGATAATGCTAGCCATAGGTATTTTGGATCGTGGAGAATCCATTCATGACTACCAGCTGGAATTATTGTAAATGTAGAATGAGATATAAGATTATGTAATCGTTTTCCTATTTCCAGAGGAATTGATTTATCTTTTTCACCCCATAGAATCATAGTTGGCACGGTAATTTTATGTGAGATTGTATTTACGTCAAACTTTATTGCCCATAAGCCTAACTTTCCATGAAGTCCCGGATTAAACAATATCCTAAATGCAGTTTTGAATACTAGGTGATATGTAAAGCTGAAGCTTTCTGCTGCTCGAAGATTTTCTCTTTGAGTAGGAAAAATAGTAAATAAATGAGAATGTGTTCTAAACGCTTTTGCGTCAACAAGAATTAGTTTTGATACATATTCTGGGTGATTTGCAGCAAATACCAATCCTATGGTTCCCCCAAGCGAATGTCCAAGTAACTCAACTGATCTCAGGTTTTTCGATTTAATAAATGTAACAAGATTTTTATCAATATTTTTTATTTTTCGGTCGAGACATAAAACCTCGTATGGTAAAACGTAGACTTTGTAATCTTTCGGGGCTGTTTCTATAAGTTTTTTATAACAATATGCATCACGACCCCAAGAGGGTAACACAAGAAGTGTTTTCATATCAATTCTTATTTTAACAAATTCCTGAGTAAATTCCTTTATTAGTGGTATACTTAACGAAACTAGGAAAACGATGGAAATTATATTGCTGATTATTCTTTTACTCATTATTGCCATTTGGTTAATATGTGTTTTTGTTGTTAATGATTTTTTTCTTCCAACAAAGAACATTCGAGAGTTTAAACCAATTCTTGTTATTTTTCCTCATGCAGATGACGAAGTTACTCATACTGCCGGGTTAATGCGTATAGCATCACAATATAATAATAAAACAACATGGATTATTCTGACAAAAGGGGAAAGAGGGACACCGGATGCTCACCTTGATAATAGTTTGAAGGAAATTAGAACAAAAGAGGCAAGTGAGGTTGCAAAAATTTATGGTGTCACAAAACTTATTCAAGAAGACTTTGGAGACGATAATTTGAAAGGTAAAAGAAAAGAATTAACTACATATATTGATAAAGCTATACAAAATGAAAATCCAGACCTTATCATTACCTATGACTTAGCGGGAGAATACGGACACCCAGACCACATTATTGTATCGGAAATTATCACCGATTTAGTAAAAAATAAATACAAAAATATTCACCTTTGGTACGCAACATATCCAAAACTCATCTATAACATGGCAACGTTTCCCGCACAAATGGCAAAAGACCCAAATTTTATGAAAAGACGAACGCCAGCTACGTTCAAAATATTTATCAGTTTTAACGTTATTCAAAAAATAAAAGCTCTCTATACTTATAAAAGTCAAATTCAGTCATTTAAAAAAGCTATCCCTTACAAAATCCCTCCTTTCTTTGTATATTCCCTATTTGTTTACGAGTATTTTAACGTTGCAAATTAGCAAAAAGGGGTTGTACAATATATTCATCAATAAAAAATGACAGAAAAACGCAAAGAATTAGAGTTTACTATTTCCCAACTACGACTAGATAAAATCATTTATGCGGTAGAGGCATGTACCTTGAATTTAATTTGTATACTGATACTCTTCTTTTCTAACCAATACCTTAGCGGAACATTTAAAAACGTGATTAACATGTTAGATTTGGTCGTCGCTGTAGGATATACGCTATTTATGGGTATAGGAAACACTATACGGTTTAGAAAAATTAAATCTCTACAGAAGAAATTATGAGATTACCAACAATATTATATGCATTGAGTTATTATTTCGTTACCTTTATAGTTACACCCTTTATTTTTATCACTCTTACTAATTTTTTTTATCTTCCTGTTTTCCATAACATCATTCTTCAAATCTCCGGATTATTTTTAATTATCATAGGGATATGTAATTCATTCTATTCTTATAGGTTCTTCTTTATAAAAGGAAAAGGCACACCTGTCCCTATTCAGCCAACAAGGAAGTTAATAACTGATGGATTTTATAAATATACGAGAAATCCTATTTATATCAGTCATTTTTTGTTTACTGTAGGGATATTTCTTTTTTTCGGAGATTCTCTCCTTATAATCTATTGTTTGCTTTTTGCATTATGGGCTCATTTTTATACGTTGTATGAGGAAAAAGAGCTTAAAAAACGTTTTGGGAATGACTACATCACATATATGAAAACAGTACCAAGATATTTACCAAATAAATTTAAGTAAGAGTTTTCATCTATTCTCAATAACTCTGGTTATTGTAGTCGCTATCTTTATACCCATAATTACTATCTCCATAAAGAAAATTTCTTTGTCAGTTCTCGTAGTTGATTATTTTCTCCAAAAAAACAGATACCATAATACTCTAATTCTGCCTCTGGTGTTTCACTTGTTCTTTGTTTTTGTTCTGCAAATGTTCCAACTGTCATCGTATTTGTAAAATCATTAAAGGGAATACTTGCTTCTTTTAAAGTATTACGAAGTGTGCGTATTTGATTAGAGTTATCTGCTGAGAGGACAATAAAAGGATTATCGGAAATGCTTTTATGCTCTCCTTTATCTTTATCAAAATAAGTGTCAAATCTTAGTTGTTCTTTATCTGGAAATAAAGCGGTAAAACCTGCTGCCATGTGTCCAAGTGCGTTCATTAACCTTCCTGTTTCAATCTTCTTATTAAGAATAGCTACAAATCTATGGGTAGTTGGTTGAATATTCACACTGGAATTATATCACAGTTTTTTTACCACATATCACACTCGCTATATTTTTCACTAAAGATTCTATGGTTTTGTGAATGTCAGACCAATGTCCTTATTCAACAATGTTTCGTGAGGTAACTGATTTTTAACAGATACTGTAGACAACACCTCTGCTACAAGATCAATTTGTTCCCTCGCATTCCTAAGTACAGGAATTTTGTTGCCATGAATAAAACTATATATGGTGTGAATTTCCTTCATCTGATCTTACCTCAATTCCGACCTATGACGATTTAAAATTTCAAACCGTTCAATTAGAATGTGTTTTCGAGCTATAAAAAGACGAAAAAACTTGATGCGCACTTGGAGGGACTCGAACCCCCGACCCTTTCGTCCGAAGCGAAATGCTCTAATCCACTGAGCTACAAGTGCATAGGTAGATTCTATCAAACATTCGTACTGAAATCCAACAAAAAGGACAATTTTCACTGTAGTCAGTTTTTTGATACAATAGTATTCTCCCAATGAAGAGGTGATATTATGGACAAAGAGACAACGGAACAACCAAAAGATAATACTCCAATTGATAAATCACATTTATCTAAAATAAGGATTGGAAAAACGAAAGAAATAATAAAACGATTACCAGAAAAAAAAGCACATTTCGACTTTATTGCGGCGGTACTTACTATTCCAGTTTTGGTGACTGTTCTTATATTAAATCTTGGAAGTCTGTTAACAAAGAATTCTAAAGCAACGACTACACCTACTCCTACTATCCCTGTTTCACGTTCCTCACCAACTCCGACAATAAGTTCCTCACATATCCAAAGTACAAGCTCTCCACAAGTTACGACTATACTTATTACCAATACACCTGAACCAACTACAAATCAATGCACACCCGGAATCGGTCAAATTGATATTGGATATCCTTCAGAAGGACAGACTGTTACAAATAATCCAGTTTGTACTGTGATAAATTACAACGCTGGAAATTATTGTTCTGTAATCTGGGCGTACTCAATAAATGGGAGTCCTTTATCAGATTATTCTAATAATAGTGTCTGTTTATATAATCTTCCATCAGGAAGTAATACTTTTACTCTTCAAGTAAAAAGTCTCGTTTCAAATGATACAAAGACTATAACTCGCCATTTTATTTATAATGGACCTAATCAACCAACTCCAACCTTTACACCAACTTCGAGCGCTTCATCAAGCGCTACGCATTAGCAATGAACAAAACATTATTTTCAGTATTGAAATTTGTTCTCGGTTGGCCTCTTTCTCTCTTAGCACTTTTTTTTATTGGAAGAATAATTACTCCTAATATATCTCACTTAATTACCAATTTTACTAAAATAAATTTTTTCATACTTTTCCTTAGTATAATTTGTTTTTTTATCTATTATTTTCTTCGCTGTTTATTCTGGCAATTATTATTAAAATTTAATGGTTACTCACTTCCTTTTAAGGAAACAAGCTTCTTATGGAGCATCTCTGAAATAAAACGATATATACCTGGTAACATTTGGTCATTTTTAGGAAGAACTCGAGCGTTTTCACAAAGAAACATAAAAAAGAGCATTATAATTCACAGTCTCATTTTGGAAGGCGAATATTTGGTAATAGGGAGCATGTTTGTCTCATTGTTAGCATTTCCATTCATTTTTCATAAATTAATTATTACTAATTTATATTCACAAATCGGAGAATTTATGCTACCAATCGTTATTGTTTTTTTTCTTGTCCTATTTTTGTTTCCACAGTTTTTGTTAAAGCATAAAATTATACCAATGTTCTTAAAGCATTTTTTACCTTCGTTTCCGATATTAGAAAATTTATATTTATTATGCTTTACATTTGCATTTTCGCTGTTTTTTGGCTTGGGAACGTATTTTAGTATACATTCACTATTCTTTTTGAACCCAGCTAATTTATCAACTTTTATTGGAATCTTCACGTTTTCTTTTTTGATTGGATATATTTCCATTATTACTCCCATGGGATTAGGCATTCGAGAAGGAGTCATTACTGCTGGATTAACACCTTTTATTGGATTATCATCAGCAGGATTTGCAGCAATATATGCAAGAGTAATTTTTATCGTTTCGGAATTGTTATTTCTTTTAATTGCGTTTTTATGGATAAAAACTCAAGATAATTTACTATGGAAAGTAGAGCATTGGGTCAAAACACATTGGCAACAGACAATTCTTTATTTTGTCATAGTAATTTATATAATCTATTTTAGTACTGCAAGTTTTTATCGATATATCAATTTTTATACCGGCAGATTTGATCTAGGAAACATGGACCAAACAGTATGGAATACAATACATGGACACATTTTTCAATTAACAAATCCAGACGGTACAAATATCATTTCTCGTTTATCTTTTCATGCTGATTTTATTTTAATTCTCCTAGCACCATTTTATCTTATATGGCAAGATCCACGTACCTTACTCTTTATCCAAACTTTTATTATCGGGTTAGGGGCATATTATCTTTTTCTAATCTCAAAAGATATTCTCAAAAGTAAAACATTTGCGCTTCTTATAGCATTTATGTATCTTATTAACCCGAGTATTCAGGATGCAAATCTTTATGATTTCCATGCGGTCACTCTTGCAACAACTTTTTTCATTGCAGCATTTTATTATTTGCAAAAACGATCTTTTTATTTGAGCATGCTTTTTCTCTTCTTAGCAGCAATAACAAAAGAACAAGTATGGGTAGTTACAGCATTATTCGGTATTTACATGATGTATTTTCCAAAAACAAATGATAAAAGTCTAAAAAAACAGAGGATACTCGGTGGAGTAACTTTTATTCTATCTTTAATATTATTTGTATTTATCTTTTTTTATGCTATACCTTCAGCACATGGGGGTGGACATTTTGCTCTTCAATATTATTCTGATTTTGGAACTACACCAAGTAGTATTATTAAAGGAATTATCTTATCTCCTCAAAGAACGTTAGCGATTGCCTTTGCACCAGATCGGCTTGAATATATTAAAGAGCTACTTGTTCCTTTTGGCCTTCTACCCATTTTAGCACCATTACTTCTCATTTTTACTTTACCCGATTTAACTATAAACCTTTTAAGCAATAATCCCGCCTTCCATCAAATTTATTACCAATATACTGCAATCATAACACCATTTCTTTTCCTTAGTGCTATATACGCGGTAAAACGATTTCACCATATATTCCCTAAAATACCCTACGCTATTGTCTTTTGTTATCTACTTATAGCTACAGGAATATCAGCATATTTATGGGGATCGTTACCAGGAGAGCGATTTCCTAATTTAGATATGTTTGATAAACCACTTGTCTATCGTTCTATTATCGATAATTTTTTGAAAGGAATTCCTCAAAATTATAGTATTGCAGCAACAAATAATCTTGGTTCTCATTTATCTCACCGACAAAAAATTTTTACTATACCTGTTGGAATTGATCAAGCAGATCTTGTGTTATTTCTTCTTAATGATAAATTTGCTGCACCATCGCTCCAAGCACAAATTGATATGGCAAATAATATGAAACGTGACAAGAAATATCTTGAAATCTTTAAGACAGGCGACTTTATTGTTTTTGAGAAACGGAGTCTTTATTTAAAAACAGAACCAAATACAGATAAAGTTAAACTGTTTCCAGTTTCAATTCCAACACTTCAAGAACGAGATTATGTTGGGGGAAAAGTACAAATAATACAAAAAGTTGCAGACAGGAAGAACTTTACTAGTTATGTTATTTCCTATCCATCCGACGGTCTAACCCTTTTTGCCTTAATGAATGTTCCGACAACTTCAGTTCCTAAAGCTGGATTTCCTGTAGTAATTGTGAATCATGGATATATAGTTCCTAAACAATACAACACAGAAACATCATACCAATATATAAGTGATTATTTCGCAACTCACGGCTTCCTTGTTATTAAGCCTGATTACCGTGGAAATGGAAAATCTGAATTTGATAAAAATATCTCTTTTCTCTTATCGTATCCTATTGATATTCTTAATTTGCTATCCTCAGTTTCTAGCATTCAACAAGCAGATCAACAAAATATTTTTTTATGGGGCCACTCAATAGGAGGAGCTGTAACTTTGACATCTCTTGAAGTAAATAATCAAAACCCTGATTTTTCGACTAAAATTAGGGGAGCAGCAGTTTGGTCACCAGTTATTGATCCCTATCGGGCATATCAAGAGTTTAAATATATCTATTCAAATTCTAAAATTCCTTATCAGAAAGCATATAATACAATTGGACCACTGAACAGTAATCCACTTATTTGGCAAAGTGTCTCTCCGTTATTTTATCTCGATGATATTACGACTCCTATTGAAATTATGCATGGAACCAGTGACAATGTAATTCCTTACGAATGGTCAATTGAACTTTATGATGATTTGCTAAGTCTGAATAAAAATGCAAGCTTACAAATTTATCCAAATGATGATCATGTTTTGACAAAAATGAGGGATAATGCACTTGAGAAAAATGTACAATTCTTTCGCAAACTTATATTGTCTAAATAAGACTTGAAAATACCTGAAGTGCATATTACTATAAAACAATGATTCATGTTCTTAAAGCGGATGGAGAAAGGGAGCCATATTCAGAAGAAAAGGTTATCCAATCAATTCACAGAGCACGAATACCTAAAGACCTCCAAACATATGTAATCAAACATGTTGAAGAAAAACTTTACGATAATATTCCATCTTTAGAAATTTACCATCATATCACTGAATTTTTAAAAACATCTCCACAACCATTTACAAAATCTCGATATAGCCTTAAACAAGCAATTATGGAATTAGGCCCTACAGGGTATCCTTTTGAAGATTATGTTGCAAAAATACTTAGTAGGGAAGGATTCTATACAAAAACAAGGCAAACTATTCAAGGAAGTTGTATAACTCACGAAATTGATGTTGTCGCTGAAAAGAATACAGTCTTACCAAATAAAATTATGATTGAAGTAAAATTTCATAATATTGTTGGCCTTCGTACAAATGTCCACGTGCCTATGTATACAAAAGCTCGATTTGATGATGTTAAAGATCGTCATGGATTTAAAGAAGTTTGGATTGTTACAAACACAAAAGCAACCATTGATGCAATGGCGTATGCTGGATGTGTCGGAATGAAAATGATTACATGGAGTTATCCTGATGGGGAAAGCCTTCGTGAGCTTGTTGAAAAATATCATTTATATCCAATAACAACGCTAACAAGTCTCGATTCTCAACAAAAACAGCAACTGCTTTTAAAAGGAACCGTTTTATGTAGAGACATTTGTGAAAATAATACATTATTAAATAGTTTGCAATTAACACCAGATAAGAAAGTCGCTGTTATTGATGAGGTCTCATTTGTATGTGAGTCAACTGGTTAAATTTACGATGTGCTGCTAATCTATCAGAAATTCTTGATATATCTTTATTTTTTGGGTTAAGAGTGTGAAGTATTCGTAAATTTTTGTTTCTATTACCTTCATTTATATGCAAACTTTGGAATTTATTAATACTAAGGTGATAAACATGAGAGGCTAAATTTACAAATCGTCGAAAATTTTGAAAAATATTACGTGTCTTATCAAAATATAACTTTCTACTTGCATATTTACCAATATGGAATATTTCAATTCCAAGTCTTCGATATTCCTTAATAACTTCCTTTGGAAACATTAACCATGATATTGAATCATACGTTTTTGGCAAAACTTTCGTATAAGGAATAACCCGACTAAAATCTATCCCAAGCCCTATATTCTTAAGATGTGTACCTTCAACAATACCAAATTCACTGATAAGCTTTTCATAAGGTATATCTCGGAGATCAAGGAGCGTATTAATGTTAAAATCTTGTAGTTTCTGAATAGTAAGTATATCTAAATTTGGTATTTGGGTTACTGGAGTTTGTTGATAAATTTGCCAAATATTCACGTGATTTATTTCTCCAATACTAGTTCCTTTTTCTTTCATACTACCTGATGCTATTTTGGCTAATAGCTTATTATAAGAAATACCAATATTCAGATTAACACTATCTCCAATTTTATCAATAAGGTTCTTTTTCCATTTTTTTATAATCTTCATATCATTATTGGTTTTTACCATATGAGAAATATCCATATAAATCTCATTTATCGATGCTAGTTCAACGAAATGAGTTAGTTCATCACATATTGAAATAATTCTCTCAGAAATAGTTAAATATTTATTTAAATTTGCTGGAATTGCTATAAAGTTTGGACAAATAATGAGGGCTTCACTAACAGAACATTGCTCATTAATTCCTAGCTTTCTTGCTTCACTATTCACAGAAATTAACTCGTTTGAACCTATCGATTTTGTAATACCGACTGGCATATTTTTTAACAAAGGATTTGCTTGCTGTTCAATAGTAGTAAAAAATGAATCAAATCTAAGGTGAAGAATAACTTTCTGAGCCATACTATACTATATGTAAATTATTCACGAAAATAAATATGTCATAAGATATCATACTGATATTTAGCATGATAACATTAATTTATACCATATGCCGGAAAGGATATACTTCCTACTCGGGTTCTATGAAGACTATACATAAATGAATCACATTGATAAGAACCTACTATTGTAGAAAATGCTCCAATAATTCCATTTTGTTGTAAAGTAGGATATAACGAAGATTTTGCTGCATTTGTTCCATACGGCCAAGCGAAAACAATGGGAGTTATTCCAACATTAGAATGTAACTGTTGTTGCGCAGTAGATACTTCAAATTGATCTTTCGTTATTCCTTGCGTTCCCATGGCATAATGCGAAAAAGTATGATTGTCTGGTTCTACCAAACCAGTACTCATCATATCGTGTAATTCCGCCCAACTGTAATAGCTATTTGTACCAGCATTAACACCTAAAAGTCCCGTTGGAATCATAAGGCTAAGTTTTATATTATATTTTTTGGCAGACGGAAACGCGTAATCATAAACATCTTGGTAACCATCATCCAATGTTACTACAATACTTTTTGAAGCAAGCGGGGTATGATTATGCAATGCATTTACCAACGTTGAAGCGAAAATTGACGTATATCCATGTGTTGCAAGATACCCCATTTGCTGATCAAATGAATTACTATCAACATTTAGTGAAGAAAATCCTTTCGCTAAAGCAAGTACAGTAGGCGCAACATGGTGGTACATAAGCACTGGCACTTTCATGCAATAGCCAGAATACACCGTTGGCTGAACCGTTACTGTTGTTGATGCTGATGAAGGCAAAAGAGTAAATTTAATTGTAGGAACTAACTGACTGCCAGTTCCTAGAACATGTTTTTGTAATATAGATTTAGAAAGTATCTTTTTTGGCCTTAATGAAGAACTATGTTTTATGAAAAAACCTACACTCGTAATCCCTCCTAATAAGAATAACAACAAAAGAACCTTCAAGTTTAACTTCTTGGCTAACATGAAATAAGTCTATCAGAATACTATTTTTTTTTAAAGAATACGCGAACAGTCAAGTTAAAAAGCCTACGCCAAAAGGTTCCATGCCACATGCTTGTTAACATAATCAGTATAAATAGGATGACTGCATCAATACTAAGTCTTCCTTGAGGACCCCAGTAGGCATCAGGATTAAATCGTAACCAAAGTGAAAATTCATCAAGTGTTAATGCTGCGCCCATACCATAAAGAATCGATGATAATCGCATTAATTCTTTTCCAAACTGAGGTATACGTATAAATCCAGCAATTATTAACAATATGATTCCAAATACTAAATGATGAATATGAATTTGGTGAATATAGATTGTTCGAGTTGGAATAAAAGGAATAATATGAAAACGAATATTATAAACAATGAGTCTAGCAAGAATAAACGTAAAGGTAAATGACATAATTATTAAGAAGCGTGGTTCTTCATGATGTCCACGAATATGACTATTGTAGAGAGAACCAATACGCTTAAAATAACCTATCATGATGAATTTATGGTATAATAAGATTATGTATTGCGCAACTTTGCGCCATTTTTATTATGAACCAGTCTCAAAATATCAGAAATATTGCCATTATTGCTCACGTTGATCATGGGAAAACCACTCTTGTAGATTTTCTCTTAAAACAATCACATACCTTTCGGGATAACGAAGCTGAAATGCTGCAAACAACTATTCTCGATTCCAATCCATTAGAGAGAGAACGAGGAATCACTATTTTAGCTAAAAATACCGCTATTGATTATAACAATACGAAAATTAACATTATAGATACTCCTGGCCACGCCGACTTTTCTGGAGAAGTAGAGCGGACACTCAATATGGCAGATGGAGCACTTCTTATTATCGATGCACAAGAAGGACCAATGCCTCAAACAAAGTTCGTTTTAAAAAAAGCAATAGAACTAGGACTAAAAATTATCGTAGTTATTAATAAAATTGATAAACCACTCGCAAATATTCAAGATACATTGAGTAGAACTCATGATTTATTTTTAGAACTTGCTACCCATGAAGACCAACTTGATTTTCCTGTTATTTATGCAATTGGTAGAGAAGGAAAAGCAGGTCACACAGAACAAGAAGCAAGAACTTCCACATCGCTTACACCACTCTTTGAAACCATTCTGACAACTATTCCTGGACCAGTAATTGAGGAAGGATCTCTACAACTCCTGGTCACTTCACTTGATTATGATAGTCATAAAGGCAAACATATTATCGGACGAGTAAAACGAGGAAAAATAACAAAAGGTCAGTCTGTAGTACTTTTGAAAGAAGATGGTTCAAAAAATTCAGCTCGAATAGAAACTATTTATATTACTCATGGATTAAAAAAAACTGAAGTAGAATCAGCACCTGCAGGAGATATTGTTGATATCACGGGAGTCGCAGGAGCTACCATAGGAGATACAGTAGCTGATTCTAATGACCCAAGTCCATTGCCACGAATTTCAGTTGAAGAGCCAACTATAAAAATTGCTATTGGGCCTAATACTTCTCCTTTTAACGGAAAAGAAGGTAAATTTACTAACTCACGACAGATACTTGAGCGTCTACAAAAGGAACTCGAAACCAACGTAAGTCTTCGGCTAGAAATTGCGGGAGATCGTTTTCTTGTCTCAGGCAGAGGAGAACTTCACTTATCGGTTCTCATAGAAACGCTTCGCCGCGAAGGCTACGAATTTGAAGTAAGCAAACCACAAGTGATAACGAAAATTGTTGATGATGTTGAATTAGAACCAGTAGAAGATGTCTTTATTGATATACCAGACAATTATGTCGGTGCAGTAACCCAAGAACTTGGAGTTCGAAGAGGAGATATGACTAATATGGTTCCTGATCATAAGGGGAATACGAGACTTGAATATAAAATACCTTCTAAAAACCTTTTGGGAATACGCAGTGTTTTGCTTACTAATACAAAAGGTACCGCAGTTATTAATACCTTATTTGATAGTTTTCAACCTATTAAGCCAGCTCTTGATAAAATACGAAACGGAGTCCTCATTGCAGCGGAGTCGGGAACAGCATTAAGTTACGGTTTAACAACCGTACAAGAGAGAGGTATATCCTTTATTGAACCTGGTACACCCGTCTATGAAGGAATGATCGTTGGTTTAAACTCTCGTCGTGATGATATTGAAATTAATGTCATTAAGGGTAAAAAATTAACCAATATGCGTGCATCAACAGGAGATATTGCTATCATTTTAACTCCACCTTTAAAAATGAGCTTAGAACAATATTTGGATTTTATTGAAGAAGACGAATTATTAGAAGTGACACCTTTGAATTTACGCCCAAGAAAAAAATTCCTTTCACGAATTGATCGTGTAAGAAACCAGCGAAATAATTAATAGAATTGTCATTTCCATCAATACCCATATCGTTTAAATTGAGAATTATTACTATTCATGTGAGACTTAAAATAACGTCAGCAAGTAAATAAACAAGTCACTAATTTTACTCATATCTAAGAGCTTCAATCGGTGAAAGCTTTGATGCTTTAATAGCAGGAGCCATACCAAAAACAACTCCAACAGCTATTGAAAAGAAAAATGCAAGAAAAACCGACCAAGGTGTTACTTGCGATACAAAAAAAATCGAAATAATAAGAGAAGCACCTATTCCTAAGACAATTCCAATAATTCCTCCGACAAGTGACAGAATGATTGCTTCGAAAAGAAACTGTTTGAGAATATCTATTCTTCTTGCTCCAAGTGCTTTTCTCAATCCTATTTCACGAGTCCGTTCAGTAACAGAAACTAACATGATATTAGCAACACCAATTCCACCAACTAAAAGAGAAATAGATGCAATTCCACCTAAAGCAATCGATAATACATTCGTTACATTTGTAATTGTTGAAAGTGCTGACTCTTGAGTTTGAATGTTAAAATCGTCTGATGTTAATCTTCGTAAAAGTATCTTCTCAGCTTCTTTCTGAACAAAGGTCACCAAATCCGGATTTTTTGCCGATAGATAAATCACATTAACATTTGTGATACCAAATTGCTGTTGAGCAACTGTAATCGGGATAAGCAATGCATTATCTTGATCTAATCCAAATACTGATCCACGTCTTGCAAAAATGCCAATTATTGTATATCGATTATTTCCTACAAGAATTGTTTTACTAAGCGCATTCTCATTAGGAAAGAGTTTCGTCACTACTGTTTCCCCAATAATAGCCACTCGTGCACCAGAACGTTGTTGACCTTGCGTAAAACCAGAACCATGATCTATAGCAATGTTAATTATTTGATTATAATTATACGTGCTACCAGCGACTGCAACCCCTTTATCAGTTCTATTTTTATACTTTACGGTAATAGATTTCTGGATAAGAGGAGCAACATTTGCGACTGCATGTAACTGGCTACTGAGTGTTTCAGCATCAGAAAGAACAAGTTTATTCGCAACAATACCTCCAGGTGTTCGAGCTCCTCCAGCAGGACCTGGAATGATAAAAAGGAGATTAGACCCTAATCCAGAAATTTGATTAGTTATATAATCTTGAAGACCTGAGCCAAGTGAAACAAGTAAAATTATGGCAAAAACGCCAATAATTATGCCTAATGTTGTCAAAACACTTCGTAATTTATTAGTAATTAACGCACCCCACGCAAGCTGTAATAATTGTACAAATCCCATTTTAAATATCTCCTTTTTTCTGGATTATGCCGTCACGCACAAAAATTATTTTTTTCGCTTGTTTTGCTATATCATGTTCATGAGTTATGAGCACAATTGTTTTTCCATTATTATTTAATGTTTTTAAGATATTCATAACATCAGTACCTGATTTGGTATCTAAATTTCCCGTTGGTTCATCTGCTAAAATAATTTCAGGATCATTCATTAATGCCCGCGCAATAGCAACCCGTTGTTGTTGCCCTCCTGACAATTGATTCGGATGATTATTAATTCTCTCTTTTAAACCTAATTGAGAGAGCAAATCTAATGCTCGACTTTCTCTTTTTTTTGCGTCCATACCTGAATATATTGCGGGTAACATAACATTATCAATTGCTGAGGCACGTGGTAATAAATTAAATGATTGAAAAACAAATCCTATTTCTCGATTTCTTACAAATGCAAGTTTATCCTCAGATAACCCAGTAACATTCTCCGTATTCAATACATAAGTACCAGCTGATGGACTATCAAGTAATCCTAAAATATTCATTAATGTTGATTTTCCACTACCGGAAGGGCCAGTGATTGCAATAAAATCACCTTTATATACTAATAAGGATATTCCTTTTAAAACTTCGGTAATAACATCACCAGAAATATACTCTTTTTTTATTTCAGTTAAACGAATGATCGGTTCTAATGATTTCATGAAGCATTTCTCACTATCCTTGAACCACTTGATTTTGTGGAACTTTATCTGGCTGTAATACTACTTTATCTCCCTCTTGTAATCCCTTTGTTACTTCTACATCAACATCATTCTGTAATCCAAGTGTTACACGTTTTTTCTCATAACCTCTAGCAACTTTGACAAATACACTATCGTTATTAACTAAACTCGCTTGGGGTACAGTAAGAACGTGATCATGTTCACCAGTAATTATCTCAGCATTACCGTTCATCCCGACTCTATATTTTCCGACATTATCAGTTGGTAACTTAACTTCGACTGTAAAGGCATTTCCACCATTAGTAGTTGTATGACTTACAAAATCGATATTACTCACCTGAAATGAGAGCGTGGAATCTGGATACGGGTCTAAATTTATTTTAACGAGTTGATTTAAAGTAACTTTCCCAATATCTGCTTCATCTACATCCATATCAAAAACCAAACTTTTCGGGTCAACTACCATAAACACCATTGTTGGGGTAACATTCATACCTACTGTTTTTGCATCTAAACGAGTTAATATCCCATCAATCGGAGAGGTAATTACTGATTGTTGCTGGGCAATTTGTTGAATATCAAGGGCAACTTTTGCTTGATCAAGAGAATCTGCCGCTGTTTCAAGTTGTCTTCTTGCTGCAATACTAAGTCCAGTATCGCTTAATGCTCGGTCTCCATTAAAATCATTAACATTATTATAAGAAACTTTTTGAATTTCATAAGCATCGACCGCATTTTGAATATTTTTTTCAACCGTACGTTGATCAATTGTCGCTACTATTTGTCCTGCCTTTACCATATCTCCTTCTTGAGCTCCTATAAACGTAAGTAGTCCGGAAGTGATAAACGACAAGTTAGCGATTTTTTTTGCTGCAACTGCACCGCTTACCGATACCGACTGAACAAGATTGGTACGAGAGACAGTTTGTAGATCAAGAGTAGGAGGTGATTTTGGACGTAAAAATAATCCTAAACCAAGAACGAGTAGTATAGCAACAAGCATAATAACCTTATGCTTCTTAATCCACAATGGTAGAGCAGATATAATTTTCATGAATAAAACTGAATTCTCTATAAAATTATTCAGAACTAATTAAGAAGGTATTCCCATCTGGATCAACAAACTGACATTGTGTACCCCATAGTTCTTTTTTTAGAAATCATATTTGTATCATATAACGGAGTATGGGTAGCGTCAAGAAGATCTGAGGATAAATTCAAGCTTTACAATTCTAAGAGGTTACGTAATAATGACGCTATGGAAAATTTATTTATTCCTATACTTTTAGGAACAACTCGACCGAGAAGACAATCTATTAAACCTGCAAAACTTATAGAAACAGTAGGAAAGTCTATGGAAGGGATAACTGTCGAACTCGTTGATCCAGCTAATTTCAAATTTCCTTTTGATGGTAATGATCCAGAAAATAAAGATCCTCGATATTCTGAACTTACAAAGAAAGCAGACGCATTTTTTATCGTTACCCCTGAATATAATCATAGTTTTCCTGGAACCTTGAAACGCATGTTAGATAGTGAATTACAAAATTACATTCACAAACCAGTAGCTTTTGCAGGAGTTTCTAATGGTATCTTTGGAGGTGCAAGGGCAATTGAAGCTTTAACTGGGACTGTCCGTGAAATGGGAATGGTAGCTACATTTTCAGATTTATATTTTCCACAAGTACAGAATTTATTTGATGAAAAAAATGAAATAATTGATCAAGCATATATAAAACGTATTCAGCGTTCTTACACGGAGCTTATCTGGATGGCAAGGAGCCTGCAGTGGGGTAGAAATAATATCCCAAGTATATATCACCAAGAAACGAGCAAATAATAGGCTTATAGAGATCTTCTTGACAAGTATTATTTAGTCCCATATAATTACTGCCTAGAGAATTCATCAGACAATAATGATGCGTTTTTCTATCCAATATGACATTTAATCATCGTTATACTCATTTCGTAGGCACACTGATAGTATCAGGCATCATCATTGGCGTTCCTTTTACGATACAATCGATTGCTTCCCAAGTACATGTTCAAGACAGAAAAGTAACTTCAAATACAGATACTAAAAAAAATAAAGGAAAAAATGATCAAAATGCACAAAAAGAAACCGAAGGTAACTGCAATTCAGATTGTAATGTGAACACTCTTATTCCACCAATTACACAAACTTTGTATGATAATGAGAATTCTCATGAAGTTGTTGATGAACCAATTATTACTATTGTTCATCCTCCCGTTGAAATATCTACACCAATTTTCTCTGTAGAATACGACAATAGTAACTATAATAGTAATATGAACAACAATAACCAATCCCAGAGTGTTACTCAAAATTCAAACCCAAGCATCTCAATAACAAACGATAATAGTTCATCTATTTCTAATTCAAATTCTATTACTCTACAAACTAACTAATATTCATTAACTTACCACAGTAATCACATTACACCTTTCTTACCAATAACTGGTTTTCCACTTACGTTGATTAGAAATAATAATCATATGAGAATCGCTCAAATTGCGCCAATCGCATTACGGGTACCTCCGCAAAAATATGGTGGTACAGAAAGAATTGTCTATACGCTAACTGAGGAATTAATTAAAAAAGGACATGATGTTACTCTTTTTGCAACGGGCGACTCACTTACCTCAGCAAAACTTATTTCATTTTATCCTCAATCACTTGTAGAAGAACATTTTCCAAATCCTTTCAATCCAAATCCAATATCTCTTTTACATGTCGGTAAAGCCTATGAAATGCAAGATAAATTTGACATAATCCATGATCATTTAGGCTATATAAGTTTGCCTTTTGCTTCACAATCAAGAACTCCTGTCGTTATGACACTACATTCTGCATTTAACTTATTAACAAAACGAGATTATGATTCATTTACTGGCCCTTTTTATGTAAGTATTTCAAATGCGCAAAGAAAGCCAATACCTTATCTTAATTATATCGGTACGGTTTATCATGGTCTAAATATGGAAACGTACCCGTTCTCTGAACAAAGCGAGGGCTATTTATTGTATGTTGGACGAATTACTGAAGCAAAAGGCGTCCATCAAGCACTTACCGTTGCTAAATATCTTAATTTGCCGTTAATACTCGCAGGGAAAGTAGATCCAGACGATATAAAATATTTTGAGGTAAGGATAAAACCATTTTTAAACCAAAAGATACAATTCATTGGCGAAGTTAATGAAGAAGAACGAAATCAGTTAATGAGTAAAGCCTTAGCATTCCTTCATCCTGTTATGTGGCGAGAGCCATTTGGTTTAACACTCATTGAATCAATGGCATGCGGGTGTCCAGTAATTGCTTTTCGCAGGGGATCAATACCTGAAATTATCAAACATGGGAAAACCGGCTTTATTGTAGAAGATACTGAAGAAATGGTATATTCGGTCACACAAATTGAAAAAATTAAGCGAATAGACTGTCGGAGACATGTATTAGAAAACTTCAATGCGATAAAAATGTCTGAAGAATATGAAAAAATATATAAGCAAATTATTCATGAGAAACTGAAACAAACAAATACTAAAATTATACAAAATAGTACAAATCATTATCAATTGAAGCACTCTGATATTTCGTAATCTCCACACACATCTTGACATTTTTCTCCTGTTTGCTAAGGTTATTAGTACCCTACTTTTATCTAAACATGAGTAATTCAACCTTACGGAATATCGTACTCAACTGTATTTTTAATCTTTCCACTGATGAAGGAATTTATGCTTCGGGCAAGAATGAAGTTTATGGTTGCATTTTTGGGAGAGATAGTGCAATTACTATTTTAAAGATCTTGAAAGCAATTCAAAATGTTAATGCTTTTTCTTCACAAGAACGTGAATTATTATTTACTATTTGCCGACGTTCACTCTTGACCCTTGTGAATCTACAGGGGACAAAGGAAATAATAGAAAGTGGAGAAGAACCTGGAAAATTTATCCACGAATATCGCAAAAATAATTATCAACGCTTACTTTCTTTAGAAAATCCTTGGTACATTTATCCCGATGGTATTATGAGAAATTTTGATTCTATAGATTCGACCCCTTTGTGTTTAATTGCCCTCTATCGATTTTGGAAACTCACGGAGGACTCATCCTTTCTCATGAAGATACTACCGGCAGTTGATAAAGGTCTTACTTGGATTATGGAATATGGTGATAAAGATCATGATTATCTTCTCGAATATGAATTTCATAAATCTCGCAAATTTGGAGGCTTGCGTGTACAATCCTGGACTGACTCGCATGAATCACTCTTAAGCGCAGATGGAATTTTCCCAGTATATCCAATAGCACCAGTGGAAGTTCAAGGATATGCTTGGTTAGCACTGCGATTGTGGAGCAATTTTTATGCCGACCATTCATCAAATTATGTAAGAAACAAGAACTATTCCCAGAAATTATTACAATTTGCAAAAAATATGAAAAATACCTTTAATAAAATGTTTCTTTTTAAAGATCAGGAATACTATTTTACCGCTCAAGCAATAAACGGGCACAAACAGCAAATTCAAACAATTACAGGAAATCCTTTATTACTTCTCTGGGCAAGTTATTCAAGTGAATCTGAAGCTACTGAATCAATACTTAGCACAAAATATGTCAATGATTTGGTAAACAGATCTTTTCAAAACGACTTATTTGATCCTACGGCAGGGATACGAACAATGAGTACGCGCTCCGAAACATTCAATGGTTCACAGAACTCTTATCATAATGGTAGTTTTTGGCCAAAATTAAATGGCCTCAGTCATGAAGGCTTAGTAAAATGGAAGTTTTCTACGCATGCACGTCTTCTAAGAGAAGCGACTTTAACTCCGATTAAATATTTCGAATCACCAATAGAGCTGTATATAAAAACTCAAGATGCTACCTTTATTGAATATAAAAGCCCAACTGGCCAAGTCAGTTGCCGGCAGCAAGCTTGGTCTGCAGCCTCTATTCTTGATCTCGTCACAAACTAAGTTTTCATTTCATTTTCTTACGTTATTTAATTCATCTTATTATTTTACTTGTTTATCATAAAACTATGAATCTTCAAACAATTTTTCAGATTGATGTAAGTTTAGCTTTAATTATTGTATTAGCAATAATTCAATACCTTTGGATCCATAAAGGGAATAAGAAACCCAAAAGGGAACAATTTACCAATTATGAGGAAAAATCAGTTAACGAACGAGGAAGAGAGCAAATTCAACAGTTACTTTCTAAACGTCTTACTCCTCCAATATCTATTTAAAAAGAGGTAAATATATTGACTCAGCGCTACTCTAGGCCTATAAAATATGGGTGTTGGCGCGAGAAGGTTTCATTGGCACCTCACTTCAAGGGAAAATGGGTAGGTATAAAGTTCAAGGATTCCTTGGTAGTGGAGGGTATGGTGCCGTCTATTTAGCCTCGGGGGAACAAAACAAACTACCTGTTGCGATAAAAATCCTCCGCGCCAGTGCCAATCCTAAACAAATTGTTAAGTTTGCACAGGAAGCATTATTAATATCGGAGCTCCGCCATCCACATATTTTGCGGGTTCATGATTTTGGTTTACAAACAGTTCCTTCGCAAAATCCAGTTCATGGAGATTCCTTAGAATATCATCCTTTTATGGTAACAACCTACGCGAATAGCGGCAACGTAAAACAATATCGGCCACCACACCAACCTCTCCCTGTAGCAGATACGATAAAGATTATTGAACAAGCATCCGGTGCCCTTACTCATGTACATAACCATCCAAATAGAATTATTCATCGAGATGTAAAGCCTGAGAACTTATTGTTGAATAGACGACGACAGAATAGGGAAGAGCACGGTATACATTTAGATGTGATATTAAGTGATTTTGGTGCTGCGATAGTAGTGTGTAACAATAATTCACAGTTACTTGAAGGTTCACCGCCGTATATGGCATCTGAGCAATTTACAGGTATGCCACTTACCCAGTCCGATCTTTATGCTCTAGGAATTATTACGTTTGAATTATTAACTGGTGAACTTCCTTTTTATATTTCTGAAGGGGGATCTCCACAAGGATATGGATTTTTACACACGGTTATGCCGGTACCTCAATTTAAGGACACAATCAAGGCTACCTCAGATGAAGATCTCGCTTTACGAATGAACTTAGAAGAAGTTGTTGGTAAAGCTTTAGCGAAAAATCCAGATCAACGCTTCAATAGTGTTTCCGCCTACATAACAGCTTTACAAGAAAACTATACTGTTGCACGTGAGAAACAGAGAAAACATCGTAGAAGTTTTGATGCAGTTCAAGACCCACAAACAACTATTGCAGCTTTTATGCGTCAAGGTAAATATCACGAGGCAATCCAAGTTTGCAAAAATTTTCCAAACACCACTAACCAATATATTAAGGGCAGCGCATTATTACAGATAAAACAGTTTTACGATGCATATCAAGTCTTTAAGCGATTGCTAATCGGATATCACCAGAATGAAGAGCATGAAAAAAACACTATGCCTCCGCTTGATCAACTTTATTACGGTCTAGGACTAGCGTATGTCGGTATAGGGGACTATGAAACTGCTTTAGAACAATTTAAATCAGTAGAACAGGTAGCGATAATAAACAATACGAGTGAACAAAATAATCTAATGCAGAAAACACGACTCGCAAAATATCTTAAAGGACAGATTGACATTCTTGAAATACTCGGGAAAAAAGAGAGTATTCAAGAAACACAGCAAAAATTTGAACGATACGGTTTATCTGATTTGGCATTGAATGATGCAACTCAGCGTGCGTTCATAGTAGAGTTATAATCAGCTAAATTTAATAAACTTATAGTATTTTTGCTATAATATATCTATGCAAGGCAGATTCGATAATAGACCATTCACTCCAGCTCCAGAAGAAGTTGCGGCAAGGAAACTGTTACCACAATTTGAGACAAGATTTCCAGCAAGTCATGTTGTTCCTATTTTTGAATCCCTTTTGCAAAAAAGCGTCATTCCCCACTATGGAGTAACAAACGTAAATCAACTCTTGCAGGGAAAATATTCTGAAGATCCATTCGTAACTTCTGTAATAAATTCTGGCATATTCAATCCCGACTATCGACCAACTTCGCATGCAGAATGGGAAACTACAGGAAAAGTCATGGCAAATACTAGTGTCGCTCTCATGAGCGGGAGAATGACCGATCGAGTTGAACAAGCCACTAGAGTAAGCGATGGTACGATATTCGATATGAATCGTTTACAAAAAAATATTGAAGAAATTGAAATTGATCCTACTGTGAACTATTTATATGTCACAGATGGATACCTTCATTTAGCTCAGCTGGTCTTATTATCTCATTATAGTAATATGCTTAATGGAAGTTTATATACAACGATAGAAGAAATTAGGAGTACCAACAGAGATGATCCTAATAATCCTTGGAGTATCATGTATCGTAATTTAAGAAAGTATGTTGAATATGGCAACAGACATCAATTAATACATCGTGGAAAACGCACCGATTTTGATGTTTATACTTTTATAAAACGCGGTATGCAAACAGCTCCTGATATTTCATATGCAATGGTTGAAGTATCACCTCAGGTAGCGAGAAGAGATTTTGCCCAAATTCAAGAACGTAATTCACAATCTATTACTCGTGATGAAATGTTGAGTATTTTCTCTCATTCAGTCAGCTTGCTTCTCGACCTAGCACATAAAGATTTTTCAATTCAGGATAAGGAACTTGATTTGATTACTGAAAAAAGAATACGAAATATTGAATTAGGGGAACTTGCCTCGTTTGTATTTAAACCCGAATATTTGATGCTCTCACTTATTCATGAACCCGGATCTGAATTTACTGGCATTTTGCAAAGAAAACCTCAAGAAAAGGCTAATACTGAAGAAAATGCTCGGCAACTACTTTTTGAAGACCAAATAAGAAATCCGGAAAAAATTCATTCGGAACCCCGGTTAACTTATGGATGTCCAAATGCGTCAAGACGGAGAAGAGGCAAAAAGAGAGTAATACCATTTGTTCACTCAATTGCAGCATTTAGTCTTTTTAGCTTAAACTGGCATCTTACTACAAGTGAACTTAAATAATTATTTATTTACTCGATCTCCGTGGAACCAATAATAATAAACCACTGGTATAAAAAACAACATGATAGTCCCTGAAAATGTTAAACCTGCAATAATAGCCCCTCCCAATCCTTGCCAAAGAGGGTTTGAGAGTGTGATAGGAAGTAATCCAAAAATTGTTGCTATCGAAGTGAGTGCAATTGCTTCCAATCGACTTGAAGAAGCATCAGCAATTGCTGGAATAAAAGCGAGTCCAGCTTTTTGATTTTGCATTATTTTATCGACAACAAGAATTGAATTTTTGACAACAATACCAAAAAGTGCAAGTACTCCAATTAATGCTGGAAATGATAACGGTGTATTTGTCAAAGCAAATATAATGAAAACACCCGAAATTGATAGAGGGATAACAAGCATAACGATTAAAGCTCGTCTAAATGATCCAAACTGAATCACCATCGTAACAATAATCAGCACAAAGGAGAGCACCATAGCTTCAAGGATAGATTGCACAGATTCATTATTCTGTTGATTTACTCCTCCAGTACTCCATGAATAACCATTAGGAAGATGGAGAGCATTTGCTTGCTTTTCAAGCAATGCGTTAATACCAGTTACTGAATAACCAGGAAGAACACTCGCTGTTACAGATATTGTTCTTTTCCCCGCTTCTCTTGTGATCAATGTTGGATTTGTTTCAACCTTCATTTGTCCTAAATTTGCGATAGGAACATTCGTAACGCCACTCTGACCTTGGGACTGAGTAGGGATTGAAATATTGCTAACAGATTCAGGATTTTGCGTATTCGAATTCATTCTGATAGTAATATCTTCCTTATCGGTTCCCGTTAACCCCCATTGCACAGAATTTACTGTTAATCCACTTGCAAAAAGGCGTAACCATGTACCTAAGGTATCTTGGCCTATTTGGAGATTAGCCATCTTTTGTAAATCAGGCGCGAATACTAATTTACTCGTTCCTGGTTTAATTGTTTTATCAATATTAACAACTCCTGGTTGTGTTTTTAAATAATTTTCAAGTCTATTTGCATATTGATCGAGCGTATTTAAATCTGAACCAAATAATTTGATCTGGATATCTGCTCCTGCAGGAGGTCCGCCTGATGATTCTACAACAGTTATTTTCCCATTTGGGTAATTATTATATTTATCACGTAAAATTTGCCCTATTCGTAGTGAAGACACTGTTCTTTGAGCCTTCGGAGGCAAAACAAGAGAAAAGAGAATATCATTGGTTCCCGCGCTTCCTCCACTACCCATCGCAGTATCTGCAGTTTGTCCAATATCAGATGTAACAAAATCAACTCCCTCAATTTTTCGTAAATCTTTGAGAAATTGTATAGAATATTGAGTCGATGTTTGCACATTAACACCAGCAGGTAATTCTAAACTCATGGCGACTGAATCTTGATCACTTTTAGGAAAGAATTCATTTCGCACAAATCCAAGAGGAAGTAAGATATAAGAAAACAACGAGAAGGCTATTGCCATTATAATCGTATTCCGTCGTTTCGTTTTAGAACTGAGAATATTTTCAATAACCCTATGATACTTATTACTAATGATCGTAAAATGGATTAATCCATCATTAATATAATCATCAAAATTTCTTTTCAGATGGAATCTCTTTTTCAATTGCAACCAGCCTTGTTTAATTCTTTTTACCAAAATGTCTCTTACCACAAAAATACAAAATGCAAATACCACAAATGCTAAAAGCTCAATGAGGAAAAAAGGTCCTTTTGGCAGGAAGGAAAATATAAGCAAAATAAGAATAAGAAAACCTACAATACGAAGAAATATTTTTACACGATTTGGTATTTGTGGCTCAAGCATAAAAATAACAAATGGGAGAGTTATCAATAGTGCAACAAAGATAGATGCAATTAAGGTTGAAGAAACTACAATTGGTATTGGTTTTATAAATTCACCAATAATTCCAGTGGCCAAAAGCAAAGGTAGAAACGCCCAAACGGTTGTGGTAGTAGTAGTTAATATAGGTAATAGAAAATCTCTCCATACTAATAGACCGGTTTCTGCTGCGGTAAATTTACCTGAACGATAATACGCAGTCATCGCTGATACAACAACGATAGTATCATCAACTAATAATCCCAAAGCTAAGAGCAGCGAGAAAAGAGAAATGAAACTCAATGAAAGCCCGGTAATCCTCATAATAGTAAACCCAATAAGAAAAGTTATTGGTACGGCAAGTGAAGCGATTATTGCTTGTCTTACTCCAAGGAAGACGAAGAGTACGAAAAAAACAAGCAATATAGTTATTACAAAATCTCGGGTAAGTTCATTAAATTGATCTGCTATTTGTTGCGTTGCACTTGATGTAGTGTAGACTTGAAACTGTCCGTTTTGAATTGGTAACTCATTTGCTATTAGTTTTTGCGTATCTGAATAAGCCTGATCAATACTTGAAGCATCCGTTTTAAAGATACTAAATGAAACAACAGGTTTTGGTAATTTACTTTTTGTTGCAAGAAATGACCTTACTTGATCCGGTTTAGGACGTTCGAATATGTTTGCAACTTGAGATAACGGAACTACCGAACCATTAAGGTTAACCTGTATATTGCGCAAATCATTTATAGAAGCTGCTTCCTGATCTAAAGTTAGCGCATATGTTTCTTTATCAGTAGACACACTTCCTGCAGGATATGCTTGAATCGCTGTTGCAATGAATTGGGATATTTGCAGAGGATTTAAACCATATGTAGCAACTGATTCTGGTTTAATTACAATTTGTATTTCTTGTTGATCCAATCCACTTACATTAACCGTATTAATCGATGAAAGAGATTTAATCCTATCTTGTAATGACTTCGCATATCTCATGAGACTACCAGTATCTCCATTTGATGAAACTGCAAAAGTCCAAATAGGAACATTAGCAAAGTTTACTTTTGTAACTTGCGGAGTTTGAGCATCTTTCGGTAGTGCAGTTATTCCATTTACAGCTGCTTGTACATCAGAAAGTGCTTTATCAGGATCTACGCCTGAATTAAATTGTATTTGAGTTATAGAATCCGAATTTATTGAATTTGAAGTTACGGTTTGCACATTGGCAAGCCCTAATACGGCATTCTCAACAGGAATGGTAACTAAAGATTCAACATCTGAAGGTCCCGCCCCAGGAAGAACAACATTAACAATAACAATGGGAATCTTAATTTCAGGGTTAAGTGTACGAGGAAGTGTGTAAAAACTATAGAGCCCAATTCCTATCGTCACAATTGTTAAGAGAACAACTAATCGTGGATTTAATAGATACTTTGCAATAAATGTTTGCTTAAGTTTTGGATCGAATTTAAGAAAATGTAAATAGGATTTCGCTTCTGCCATAGATTAGAATTAATATTGAATTAACCTGCTTTTACCTTATCGCCCGCAATAACTGTCCGATCAAGAATAACCTGATCTCCATTTGTTAGTCCTGAGGTTATTTGCACAAATCTCCCATATACATTCCCTAACGTAACTGTTCTACTTTCAGCATGACCACTTTTAATGACATAAATGTATGCTTCATTCTGCGTTTGATAAATGCTATCTAGCGGGATAAATGGCACGGAATTATCAGTATCTGGTATGCCAACAGGTACGTCGACATTAATATAACCACCGTCAGTCACATTATTTTGAACATCTTGAGGAATACTATAAAGTACGGTATATAAATTCCCATCAGTAGCATCCTGAGATATATATCGTGGTAAGACATTCACTTGACGATTTCCAATATGTAAAATACTATTCTCAAGTCTCGATATATTTTGTGCAAGCTGTAAAGGAACACTAACGATTGCAGTTACATCGAGATTACTCTCGGTAGATGACACAATAAGTAATGTGGTACCTGGATTTACCAGCTGTCCAGGAGTTACATAGACGCGCTCAACAACACCATTTACCGGACTCGATGGATGCATGAGCGAAGCATTTAAGTATGCGACACTTAATTGAAGAGAACTAATTTCTTTGTTTAAAGCTAACGATTGCTGTTGTATATCGAGTTGTTTTAATGTTATATCTTCCTGAAGATTGCTTAACAGGAGAGGAGGATTCAAAGGATTTTGTTGATATTGCGCTTGCCTTAACGCTGCATTAAGTTGATTAATTCCTGATTGGAACTGGCTTACTAATGATTGTGTTTGAAGAATAAGTGCATTATTCATACCACCGGAATTTGATGCAGTATAGTTTGCAAGTTCTTGATTCAATGTTGTAATAATGTCTTGATCATAATGAATAAGCGTTTGAGAATCTTGTGATGACTGAGCTGCTATTTGTTGCAGATCTACTGTATTTGCAGCAGTGTCTGTTGCAACTTGCTTTTGTTCATTAATTAAATCCTGCTGAATTTGATAGGTATTTATGACGTTTTGATTCTGTTCCTTCGCTATCTCCGCTTGAACATCCGCGACATTTCCCCCTTGGTAATTTGTGGAGATATTTATTAAATTCGTTCCCTTTGAAACTGAATCTCCCTCTACTACAGGAATATTCTGTATAATTCCTGATGTTTGTGCCACAATTTTTACAACTCCAGATTTTTGTACTTTCGCTGGTAATGAAATTTTAGGAACACTTCCAATCCGATAAACTGAAACAGTTTTCACAAAGTTGGTATTCGCAGTGTTTTGCGCTTTTGGTTTGCCAATAACATTGGCAAGGATAATGAAAAAAAGAAGAACACCAAGTGTACCTAAAAAACTTAATAATGGCCTCTTCCGAAACCATATAGTTACACGAGCATAAAAATTTCTGAAAAAAATCTTTAATCGTTGAAGAAATGACTGCAGTGATTCAATTAACTTATTTTTGTTTCGTATATTTTGTGCCATGACAATATTAGTACTAGGACTTTCTTTATTATTCTAGGATATTTTTCCAGAGGGCAGAATGGTTAATTACCTTAGGATTATAGGGCTTTCTTCTCATTTTGTCAACGAAATAAGGAAAAAAAATTCTAAATTATTTGCGTTAAAATTATAAAATGTCTATTGGACTTACCATAAGAAAGAAGAAGCTAAATAAGGATGCAAACATACTAAAAATCATTGCATATTAATATAGAATGATCACGTTTATCTTCTATAATAGTTTCGTATTTAGTATGACCGAACAAGCTAGATTTAGTAAAAACTAAAGAATGACATTACTGATTCACAGGAACTTTAGCTAGGGCTGGTCTTTTTAAGCCAAAGGCTTCCAATATTTTTTGTATTATTTCTTCCATTGTTATCACCTCCTTAATTATAGTACTTCCAAGTACCATATTTCTTTTGTAATTGAGCAGCAGTAATATTTATTGGAGTAAGTCCAAATTCTGTTTGATACGCATCATCAAGTAAAGCTGAAGCCCATAAATCTCTCTGTAGAATACCTGAAGTTCCAAGAAGCACTACTAAAATATCATTCCCTTCACGCTTTGATCCTACTATCATCGTATATCCCGCTGATGATGTGTTTCCAATTTTAACTCCATAAACTCCGGGATAAACATCTAACAATCCATTCCAATTATATAAATCAAATTGTTTGTGATTCTGATTTTCAGGTAGGAAAAGATAATCTTGGCTCACAATTTGAGCTATTAAGGGATAATGAGTTAACGCATAGTGTGTTAATTCTGCTAAGTCATATGCAGTACTGTAATTATTGGTATTATCAAATCCTTGAGGATTTGCAAAATGAGTATCTTTTAACCCAAGAAATTGAGCTTTCTCATTCATAGCACGAACAAAAACTTTTTCTTTATATTTATAATCAATTCCATCCTTCACAACCTCCGCAGCATCATTTGCTGAAGTCATCAACATAGCGTGCAGAAGTTCTCCAATTGACATTTTTTGACCTGGAATTACTCCAATAATCGTTGGTGTAATATTTGTTGCTTGTGGTGGAATTGTTATGAGTTCATCCGGTTTAGCCAGATCCAATGCTATAACGGCACTCATTAATTTTGTTAACGATGCTATGGGTAGTTTTTGTTCAGGATCCTTTTGCATTATCACTGAACCTGTGTCACTATTGATCGCAATATAAGAACTCGCATTTGAGTAAATTGCATTTGTATCAGCTTCCGCTTGAGCTATAAATGATAAAGGTTGAGTTATTTTATAATCATTTTGCATCGTATCTACTTTATCCGCAACGTTATCGAAAATAAAATCTTTAGCTTTAGGGGAGATAAGTCGAAATGAAAGAGGGAAAAAAATTTGTTTTCCTACAATTACAAGGGTAATAGTGCCAAAAACGAGAAAACAATTTAGTAGAAAATAGCGTTTAGACACAGTAAAAGGCAGTTTCATACTTTATTGTGAGTCGACAATTTTTCTTTGCAACACAGAACTATCTGCGAGTTTTAATCCAAATTTTTGATTTAATAAATTCCAAAAATCTGTAGTACCATTATCGAAACCCATCGCCCAAATTCCAACTCCAGCTAATGAATTCCTTTTTGCAAAATCATATTTTAGCCCCATTGATTTTACATCATCGATGAATACCATTCTCCAAGTTCCTGTAGATTGATCGAGGTATGCTTTATATCCAACCTCTCCATAGCTATCCCAACCGGTTCTAAAATTATTATCTCCTACCACTGTAGGAGTTATTTGATCAGATGTTACAGCATAGGTATCAGTTTTCGCATCCCCACCGTACGCCCAATATGGTAGAGTAGTAGCATTCACTTGTGGTGAATAGACTGGATAATCATATCCATACCAAGGTAACCCTAAGATAAGTTTTGATGCTGGCATTTGAGTTAGAAAATCATTTACCGCAGTTGAAATATCATACCAATATTTGCCTTGTTTATATCCATAGAGTGGATCTGTTGGTATTGCATTATCTGACCCAACAGTTGCGAAGTCGTATGCCATCATAAAAATACCATCACTTATCCGTGAAAGAGAGGGAATATCATAAATCTTAGGATTTTTAACTGCGGATGCATATACAGAAACAGTAACCTTAGAGGAGGTTATTCTCTTATGCATTGCAGAAGTCAGATTAGATATAAATGCGCTAAATTTATTTCTATATACTGGTCCTGCATCCTGACCATATTCAAAATCTATATTTACACCATCAATACCTCTTTTATCAACGAGATCTACTATTTGATTAATAGCATTTACTTGACCATTCGGATTATCCATGAGCGCAAGAATAGTATTTTCATCCATTTGAGTGAGAGTCACAACAACTCGAGTTCCTGCGGCATGTGCTTTTCTAAACAGATTTGTCGCTTGTTGACTTTTAAATGATTGGTAACCGTTTCCTAATGTATCCAAATTACCGTTTTCATCAACATCAATCCCAAAATAAGCAAATGTAGTGAGAATATTAAAATCGATATTATCTAACTGAGAGAGAGTCCAATAAGGTGCGAAGCCAAAAACTTCGTATCCTTGTTTACTCGTTGTTAATGGTTCAAGAGCGTTAGTGTTTGCATGTGGGGAGGTTACTTTAAATAAAGCAGGTACATTTGTAAATACAAAAATAATGAAACAGCAGCTAAGTATTACTAACGTAAATGACGGTTTATATCGAAATAATTTTTTATACATAAATACCTTATTCCCTGAACCTTGACAAGGAATCTGTAAAAGATCCCGATTTAGTAGTAATAAATTCGTTACAACCGTGTAAGAAGATGATAAGAACTGCGGTTGAGAGTTTAAAGTATCAGAGATGTTATAAAGTGTCAAGCAATCAGTAAAAATTATGTAAGAATGAGGCTATAAAAACAACTATTTATACATCATCTCTACAATATTTAAAGTGTTGGTGAGAGAAAGTTAGTGGTCGGTTGAATAAAATCTGAAGGAGGAAGTACATTTGATACATATGGTGAAATACTTGGAAATGAATAGGTCCTCTGATCAGTGTCGTAACAATATGCACTAGGCTGAGTTCCTGCAAGATAATATTCTAAATATGCAGATGATGTCGCTTGCTGCACACGTAAACCTCGACTCTGACAAATATATTCGCTTGTAATACCTTCGGGAGGAGTAAATTTTTCAACAGTCGTTCCTGTCAAAAACTTTTCCATCAGTTGCTTCCAAATTGGCGCAGCTCCGAGTGATCCAGCTATATTATCCATAGGGCTACTATTATTATTTCCTACCCACACGCCGACAACCAAGCTATGCGTGTAACCAAACGTTAATGCATTCTTAAAGTCTTCCGAAGTTCCTGTTTTCACTGCTGCTGGCCGAGAAATTGTTAAAGTAGAACCAAACTCTTCAGCTCTCGCTTGATTGTCCGAAAGAATTGAGGATATAAGAAATGAAACTTGAGGTGTACTTACAGGTTTCGGATGTGGAACATCGGTATAAATAACTTGTCCTTTCTTATCGGTAATTTGTAAGATTAATGAGGGTGAATACTGGATTCCATTGTTTGCAAATGAAGCATATACATTTGTTAGCTCCAACAAAGGCACTTCACCAGAGCCTAAAACTAAAGAAAGACCATAATCTGAAGATTTTTTACTCAACGTAGTGATACCAAATTGGGATGCTGCATCAAGTACTCCTTGCACTCCTAGCATTTGCATAACTTCAACTGCGGGGATATTAAGCGAATTTGCTAAAGCTCTTCGAACAGTCACAGGACCTCGGTACTTGAGATCATAATCATGTGGTTTGTAGTTGCCCGGAAAAGTTGTAGGAATATCTTGCAATATAGTAGAAGGAGTAATTAACACATCTTTAAGTGCCGTCGCATAAACTATTGGTTTAAATGAAGATCCCGGTTGACGAGGGGTAATCGCCATATTCACTTTTCCAAAGGAAGGATTAAACCAATCAACACTACCGACAAGTGCTCGTATCTGTCCATTCTTTGGATCAATTACAACAACAGCGCCATTACTCGCATGATCATACTGAAGACGCGTAATCTGTTCACTGACAATTTGTTCTGCATATTTCTGCCAATCAAGATCTAACGAAGTTTTTACTTTAAATCCAGCATGTGCAAGAAAATCTTCTCCATATTTACTGGCTAAATAATCTTTTACCATGAGTGCAAAATGAATTCCTATCGTGTTTGCCTGTTTTTGTGCTGGATGTAGTACTAACGGTTCATTTTCGGCTAAGATTTTTTGTCTATGAGATATATATCCTTGATTTTCTAATTCCTTTAATACAATAATTTGATGTTTTTTTATCTGCGCTATCCCGTGAGATATTGGAGAAAGAGCCGAAGGGGCTGGAAGAAGACTTGAAAGCATGGCAGATTCTGATAAAGTTAAATCCTTTGCATTTTTATTAAAGTATTCATGCGCTGCGTTTTGTATCCCAAACGCACCTTCACCAAAATAGACGGAATTTAAATACATTTCTAAAATATCATCTTTTGTAAATCTCCTTTCAAGCTCGGACGCTAATACAATCTCTTCATATTTTCTTAACAAACTTTTCTGAGGTGTAAGTAGTGCATTTTTTACAAGTTGTTGTGTGATAGTTGACCCTCCATAAATTGGTTCATTTTCCTTAATATCAATAAACAACGCGCGCAAGATACCACTGATTGAAAATCCTGGATGGTGATAAAAGCCTTTGTCTTCCGATGCGATAATAGCATCTTGTGTTATTTTTGGGATGTTTGAAAGAGATATATATTGGAAATTTTTTGCATTATAAAAAGTGTATAATTCTTTTCCATTTCTATCGTAAAGTATCACTCCTGAGTTACGATAATTTACTACACTTGTTTTACCTTTTATCTCTTGAGCGAAAATGAGATAAATAGTTAGGGTAGTGAGTAAAATAATTTCGATTATGCTTAAACTAATAATGATAACTATCTTTTTCAATGAATTAAATTGATAACCACATATGGAATATATAAAGGAATGACTATAAGAAACATATGAGAATCTTGTATTAATTCGATTGACTTTACGCTGAATGCACGTATATAAATTATTGAGAAAACTTAACGAAATAACTATTGACAAAGCTAAAATATCTTCCCTAAACTAAGCACTAGAATCTTATTGTGATATGAACAAAACAACAGTTAAAATACTCATTGCAGACGATGAAGAAATACTTCTTAGGAAATTAAGTAGTATTATGGAAGCAGAGGGATTCACGGTCATACAAGCAAGAAATGGAAATGAAGCGATTAAAATAGCTCAAAGATCATATCCTGACATTATTATTCTTGATTTGCTAATGCCCTTTAATGATGGGTTTAAAACGTTACAAAAACTTCGATCCTATGACTGGTGTAAAGAAGTCCCAATTATTATACTTACTAATTTAAAAGCTACCGATAAACTTCTCCAACCTTTATTAAAAGAGAAACTTCTCTTTTATATTGATAAATCAAACATGCGGATCCAATTAGTAACAGATTTAATAAAAAAAATACTATCTGATTGATAGTATCTATTTAAAGCGCTATTTCATTATCAAGGTGGTGGTCTTAAAAATATTATTTTATTAAGCCTGATTATGAACATATAGTTATTATGAATAACATTTATAAGATAACGCTATGTTTTATATAAGAATTTGATATTAAAATAATAGTAATAATAGCTAGTCCGCTTGCACGACATTCCAAAGATTGCTATAGTATCAGCATGTTAGGAGTGGATCCTTCCTTTATAGATGGTTTTAAAAACCATCTATTTTTAATTTATGAAGAAAAATTTACAATTAACTATTCGAGATGATGAAAAGAAAAAAAAGGAAGAATTAGAATTAAGTATAAATCGTAAACGCAATAAACTCCATCGTCTCCAAACAAAATATGCGAGTTTGCAAAACGATTTAAATATTATTCAACAAGAATATGAAAATCGGATCGGGAAATTATATGCTAAAGATAATGCATTAGATTTAGAAATTATTCGACTTAAAAATATTGAGAAACTGGTTTCTGAAGGATTACCTTATGAAGAGGCAGCCCACGAAATAGAAGATTTATATAATACCTTCTTCAAATTCACCCCTGATGAAGATGAATATTACGCATCAAATTATCGTGAATATAATGCTAATACAAGTAATACGATGTCAGAAAAAGTAGAACAGAATTTAAAACTTTTATGGAAAAAGTTATTATTTCAATTTCACCCTGATCTTGTAACTAGTGTCGCAGAAAAGCAAAGAAGAGAAGACATAATGAAAAAAATTAATAAAGCTTATAAAAACAAGAATTACGAGGCATTAAAAATGCTCGAGAGCCAATATTATATTGATGAATTTAAATCAGGGTCTACCGAACAATTAGAATACGTTCTTGTTGAAATTGAAAATGTTATTGTAATTTTAGAAAAACAATTACGAAGATTACGAACCTCTGAATGGTACGGTTGGAAACAACGGCTAGAAAAAGCCGAAAAATCACAGTTTGATATTTTTGCAGAATTAGAAAAAAGTCTCCTTGATGATATTATTTCCAAAACAAAAATAGTCAATAATCTTAAGAATAATTTTCATCCAAATCAGACAGAATATTAGGCATACTAATTAATATCTTATTTTGAAAAACATTTACTTTTTTCTTACAAAATACATAATAAATTAACATAGAGATAGATTACACTAAATTCCTAAAATAAATATATGACTTTTCTTACGTTCTTTATTTGGTTATTATACGGTTCACTTACAAGTACAATCATATACTTTCTCTTTCCCACAAACTTAAGTGAAGTTGCTGTTTTTATTATAGTACTCGGCATATTTAGTATCGTTGGTGGAATGGATTTTATTGCATCACATAGTACTCATAATAAACGAGCTTCACTAAGATATTAATTACTTCTAGTTACTTTAGAGATTGCATGCATGTCAGGTATTTTTTCATTTGGCATGGTGTGAATTACTTTCACTTGACACATTTTATTTAAGAAAAATCCAAGTAAATTAAGCTATATTTATGCTCCAGGTTAAAAAGTGGCTAAAAAGATATAAGATATCTATAACATTTTTAAAAATGTTTGGAAATTATTCACTATCATTTGGATGAAGATAGAAAGCTCCTTGTAGGATACTTTAGCTCGGCGATAATTGGTTCATTTCTATTATATAGCGTCTATTTCATCTATAAATTATGAATAGACCAAGTATCCCAGCATTTTTCTGTTATACAATCATCTTTTCTTTGAATATCTATCACGATTTGTAACATATACATTTTATCAGTACTTTTTTGATTTCTTCATTCGAGCAAAACTACAAAATGCATTAACAAGAAGATTTATGGAAAAAATTGCTTCTCTAGATTTCTTTTATCTTGAAAATGGTGAAACTCGATATTTGTGTGCGTCAATTTTTCATTAATTTTTACATTCTCACTATTTTTCACACGTACCTACGGAGTTAAAACAAAGCAATAAATTATCTCTTTGATTATATAAGCAAATAATGAAAGAATATACATATGAACGAAAGAAAATACATTAATATTTTTCTGTTTGCTTTTTTAGTTTCGTTAACTTTATTATTTGGTAGGATAATTACTGATCAAATAACAATAAAACAGGATGCAACTAGTAACTCACAAGCGGTTTGGCCGGCTTTTGATGGGGGGGGAGATAGAAATGGAATTAATACTTTCGAATCAGTAATTACAATTCAAAATGTATCTCATTTAACGAAATTATGGAGCTCCTCGCTTCCTGATAATTCACGTGGTTCTCTTGCGGCACTGAGTGGTGTTACCACAGGAAATGGAATAAAAGATTTAGTTTTCCTCACTACACGACATGGACAAGTAGTTGCGTACGATACTACATCAGGTAATCAGATTTGGAAGTCAAATACACCACAGGGAAATTATGTAGCTGGCCAAGGAACTACTAGTTCACCTGCAATTGATCCATCAAATCAGTTTATTTATAGTTATGGTCTGGATGGAGCGATTCACAAATATGATGTCGGATCTGGAAAAGAAGAAACTACAGGAGGATTTCCAGCGACTGTCAGTACAAGAACAGACGTAGAAAAAGGTTCATCACCAATTAATGTGGGTAACGGCTATCTCTATATGACAATGAGTGGATATGATGGCGATTTTGGACCATATGTAGGACATATCGTAGGTATAAATCTTTCAACTGGTACGAAAACTATATTCAATGTTTTATGTAGTAATGTTCATTCCATTATTAACGGAAATTGCCAATATAATCCGCAGAATAGTGGCGCTGGAGTCTGGGGAAGAGGCGGGGGAGTCATCGATCCATTAACAAAAAACGTTTTTATTTCCAGTGGAAACGGACTCTATGATGGAACGGGAAATAACTATGGTGATAGTATTATTGAGCTTAGTCCTGATTTATCAAATATAATAGATTCATATACTCCTGGCTCCTACAATTCCCTTCAACAGAGTGATACAGACTTAGGAAGTACTTCTCCAGTAATGATTCCTCAACAACAAGGAACAAATACACCAAATCTCTTAATACAAGGAGGAAAAGATGGGTCAATCAGGTTGTTGAACAGATCAAATTTATCTGGAAAAGGCGGCCCAAATCACACCGGTGGAGAGTTACATACTTACTCGGTAAATAATGAAGTCCTCTCCCAACCAGCAACATGGACAGATTCGACTGGTCAATCTTGGGTATATATTACTAATCAGAGTGGAACACTTTATGGATTTAAAGTAGTTAACAGTGGGGGTACAAGCAGTCTAACACAAGGTTTTAATCCTGTTTCTGGAGCAGGACATACTTCACCTCTTATCGCAAATGGAGTGCTTTTTTTACAGGGAAATTCAAAAATTGCCGCTTATAATCCAACAACAGGACAACAACTTTGGTCCAGTACCATAGGGTCAGACTATTGGGAGAGTCCAATTGTATTCAACGGAGAAGTGTTTACTTTAGATGATACTAACACAATTACTGCATTTGGAATTCCTGGAGGGGGCACTCCCAGCCTCACCCCCACAATAACAAATCAACCAGATCCAACACCAACTTCTCCTCAATCTACAGATACTCCTATTCCTACGCAAACACTAAACCCGACACAAACCGATACTCCTACCCCAACACCACTATATTATTGTGGAAATCCCTGTAGTACAAATGCTCAATGTAATGCGAATGTGAGTGGGGGATGTGGTTTTTGCGATCAAGATACACATACCTGTGCTGCTTTAGCTTCACAATCACCGACACCAACTAATACAGTTTCTTTTACTCCAGTACCACAAAATTCTGACACACCAACACAAATACCACCAACGAATGGCATTACTAATACTCCAACCCCAACTTCATCTAGTCCTACTCCTACTGCTGGTCCAGCAACTGGATCAATTGCAGTACATTTTGAGGGTATTGACCCACAAAATAATCCAAAACCGCATTCTCCACAAAGACAAATTATTCTTTCATTTTACAAAACGCAAAATTTTGCAAACTACCCTGACGAGTTAATTTCTATTAGAGTATCCTTCGATCCTTCAGATCCAAATGGATCTTTTGTTAATAAAAATATCGCATTTCTTGCTATCCCTCCAGGATCATATTACATTTTAGTTAAATCTCCTGAAGGATCGCTTCGAGAAGAGGTATCATCACAACCAATTCAAATTGTGCCAGGAACTACGATATCATTAAATGGGCAGAGCGGTCCAGTAAACCTTCGTATAGGGGATTTGAATAATGATAATAGTATAGATCTGACTGACTATAATATTTTTATCGATTGTTTTGGAAAGAAAATGAATGGACCAGCATGTAAAAAACACGGACTGTCAGACTTTGCTAAAGGACTTTTTGCAGACCTTAATGATGATGGAGAGGTGAATGGTGTTGATTATAATTTATTATTAAGAAACTTTGGTGAAAGTGGTTATTAAATTAATTTAGTTTTTTCTCAATGTATTTGTTATACTCTACTGAATAGTTATGGATATTACTCAGCAATTACTTCTTGTAGACAATACTGACAAATTTTCTGGGACTTATGCAAATCGTTTAAGTTGTCATAGTGGGAAAGGATTACACCACAGAGCATTTGTAGTAGTAGTTTTTAACAATAACAATGAAATTCTCTTGCAAAAAAGAAAACATGCCCTATGGGATGGATATTGGGATGTAACAGCAATTAGTCATGTTCTGCACTTATCAGATCATGATGAATCTTATGAAGAAGCTGCTCATAGAGCTTTACAAAAAGAAATGGGAATACCGACTATTGCGATAAAAAATATTGGAGGATTTAATTATTTTGCTCAAGAAAAAGATAATTATTGTGAAAATGAATATTGTGCGGTACTAACGGGATATTGGGAAGGTAATCTTAAGGTTAATTACACTGAAGTTTATGAATATAAATGGGTTCCTTTATCCGCTTTTTATGATGACACGAAGAAAAACGCTCATATATATGCTCCATGGACAATTTTAACTGCTAAATTACTTCAAAATAAATTAGCACTTTGATTACTAGTCAATTATCTATCTTTCAAAATTTAAAAAAACACATTTTAGGAGGAGAGATTGCTATACTAAAAGAAATTATTACTTCGTTTTTGACTCACTAATAAACATTTGAACAGAATTGCATAATATGATTCAACGTAGAATTTTATTACTTCTAAGCAAGCTGAAATCTTTCACTTTTTGGATATTTATCTTATCCATTAGTATACGTATATTACTTGCTCTTTATAACCGAGAAGCCAATGACGATCATATAACTGTGATCAAAAGAATGCTGGAAGGATTACCAGTTGAACCCTATTCTTGTTGGGAATGTTTCCAACCGAAATTTTATTATGAAACTATTGTTCAGCTAGCACATTTTCTTAGTCTCTCTAAAACAGAATCAATCATTATACTTGCTCAAATAGTTAGCTCAACCGCAGGGGTTGGGACGTTATTGATGGTTTGGTTATTTCTCAAAGAGCAACCATTAACACCCATTGTCAAGAATCTTACTTTTGCATTTTTCGCATTTAATCCTGATTTTATCGGCATTACTAATCAGGCCACAAACGACTCTTTTGTTATTTTTTTTGGTACGTTAGCTATTTATTCATTATGGAAATTTTTTAATACCAAAAATTACATTTACTATCTTTTTATGGTTATTACAACCATATTTTCTGCGCTAACAAAAGTTACAGGAATTATTCTTTTCTTGTCAATAAATTGTTGTCTCTTTATCAACATATTTTATAATCATAAACAATTTCTCTCTTATAAAATTCTCATTACAAATATATTTGTTTACATCCTTTCCTTTACGATTTGTATTCTATTATTTTCACCTTATATTCATAATTATCAGAAACTGAATAACCCATTTGTAACAAATATACCAAGAGCACCCCCACCACATTTTTTGAAAGTAACAAAATTTTATCGGCCCGGTATAACATCCATAGCTCAAGGTTATTTTAGCTTTAATTTTATCAATTTAATTGAAATCCCTTACAGTACCAATGGTTATGTATTTTACCCAAAACACCGTACTTCACTATGGTCAGAAATGTATGGTAGATTTTATTCAATACATTTTCCTCAATGGCCACCAAGCTGGCAAGATAAAAGTTCCATGATTATTTTCTTAACACGTATTATTCTTTTACTTGCAATTCTACCAACATGTATTATTTTACTCGGACTTATTAATGAGGTTTTAGTAATTGGTAGTTTAATGAAAAAAAATAATACGTGGATCTTCCTTATTGTATTTTTATTTTTTATTGCTTCACTAATATACTATACATATATCTATCGAGACTCTGGAGGCTTTAAACCACTCTACCTTTACCCTTCAATTTTAAGCATTGTTTTATTTTTTGTAAAAGGTGAGGAATATATAGAAGCTAAACATACTTCATATAGTGCGATTAATACAATTCTGATTATATTCATTTTTTTTGAAATATTTGATATCACTTTATTACTAACGCACCTAATGTTTAAATAACATACTGGCAGAAATTATAGAATATAATATGAAAAGAACCTGAGTAATTAAATTCCTTACTTTATTACCTCAATATCGGGTCAATTTACTTCGTAAACTACTCATCAGTATGATAGTATAAAATTATGCATAAGAAATTATTGTTTAGTGCAATTGTCTGTCTCATAATAGTCTGCATTATTATTCTGCTCTATAATCACAGTAACAGAACCTCGACAGGTTCAGGCTTACTTCCTCAAAGAATAAACCCAACTTCTACCTCTGCTCCAACTCCAACAAGTATCTATGGAAACCAAAGCAATAGACCTGAGAATGTAACCCCAAACCCAGCAACAACAATTACGTTAAATGTAACTGGTTTTGTTCCACAGGTATTAACTATCCACCGTGGTCAGACAGTCACATGGGTTAATAATAGTGGACAACAAGCAACAGTAAATTCTGACCCACATCCCACTCATACTGCATATCCTCCGCTTAACCTCGGTGAATTTAATGATGGAGATTCTTTGAGCTTACGATTTCCTAAGACAGGCAGATATGGCTATCATAATCATTTTGATGCAACACAAACAGGAACAATTATCGTTGATTGAGGATATGTTCATATCCTGTTCATGTTGCTACACTAAAAGTAATTTATGGATACTATTCAGCAACCAAATGCACAGGAAGTATCACAACTAGAGATATCACAACGAGCAAAAAGATTGCTGACTAAATTTCTTTTACCTCTCATTATTATTCTCATAGCAATAGGAGTATGGCTGTTGAGTAGCCATACGAGTCTTCCTTTTTTAGCAAATACTGAATGGAATAATAAAAAAGCCACATATTTAGCAAGACGGGTTTATCTTAACCCAACCATGGACGATGTAAAAAAACTTGGCGCTGCTTCCTCCCCGCAGGATGCAGTTAATATGCTATTTGCACCTGTCTCTCAATCTGAGGAGCAACAATATCAACAAGGTTTACAAAATCTCACAAATAACCGCTCAAATTACAAAAATGAAACTATGTATGAAGATACCGTTTATGCCTATCAACTTGTCCATGACCCGGACAGAGTAAAGAGAAAACTGTATTATCTTTGGGAAAACATATTTTCCGTTGATGCGCCAGATAAAGGGAAAATGATAACACTTGCTGACGGAAAGGCTTTACATCAAATCCTTTATGATAATGCCTTTGGTAACTACATTCAGTTGGTAAAAAACGTGGAAAATAACTATGCAATGGCACAGTATCTAGATTTAACTGCCTCGACTGCAAAAAACCCTAACGAAAACTTTGGTAGGGAGCTGATGCAACTTTTCTTAATTGGCCAGTATACACCGCTAGACCACAATAGAACGACGCTCAATTATTCAGACCAAGATGTCAACAGCCTCGCGTATATTCTAACAGGCTTTACTGCAGATAAAGGCAATCATACTGTGTATTTCAATCAAAATAGGCACTATACAGATCTCAAAACCTTTTTAGGACAGCAATATAATGACCCGCAAGGAGCAATTGATTTTATTATTTCGCAAAAGAAAACTCAGGCAGGAGAATTTTTAGCAAGTAAACTACTTCATTATTATGTTACAGACAATCCATCAGACCAAGATATTACTATCTTTGCTAATGTTATTATCCAAAACAATTTTGAAATTCTTCCGTCTCTCAAGTGGTTATTAGCTTCAGATATGATGTATCGTCCAACATATATGTCTAATGATAGATATAAAACACCAATGGATTTAGTAAGTTCATTTTATACGCTTCTCTATGGGCAAAACGACTATGCTGTTATTCCTAACGCACCTGAGCTAACTGATTTAGATTTTAAGCCATATAATCCAGGAAGTATTTTTGGACGTGATGGGTTCAACAGTAATATCCTGTTTTACTCAGGTACAATTGTGAATAGATGGATTGCCGATACTGATAAATTGCTGCATACGATACCACCTCGGAATATCTCTACTTTCTTGAGTACACTCATTCCCAACACAAATAGTATTCATAGTCCAAATGACCTAATTAATACACTTTCACAAGAATTATATCTTGGAAAAACGCTTCCGCAACCAGTACAAACCTCCCTACTGACCTATTTAATAACTGATGATTCTGGTAAAAAAATTCCATTTGAAATAACAAATCCTAAGTATGTACAAACTAAACTACCTGGACTTCTTAGTTTTATGCTCGTCCAACCAGAATTCTTAGCACAAAGTGGTAACTTACAAGCAGTTAATCTGACTCCGCTTACGCAAGTGACTGGTGGGGCACAGTCTAAGCTTATTATCGTCAGGGTACGAGGCGGATGGGATTTTCAAGACATCTGGGCAAATACGAATGACCCAAGCTATGGTGCAAATAGAAAACAAATGGCTTTGAATTCTTCAGATGCTACATCGCTTGGTAACGGCTATATGCTTAATAATGCAGCAAGCAGTCTTCTTCCATTACTACTATCAAAAGAAGCATTTCTTGTATCATCTGTTGGGCTTCCTAATCACTCACGCGCACATGATATTGCAGGTATTCAAATGGAAACAGGACTAAGTCAAAATCAGGACGGCATTTTAGGGAAACTTGCACAAGCGGAACCGGGTACGAATTTAATTACCTTCACTAATACACCGCCTGTAATGACGAAAGGCAGCCAAAGCCTGCAAATTGGCTCATCAAGTCTTACACTCTACCAGTTAGGCAAACGGAAGAATGTAAATACAAACAGTGTAACGGTTCGTGAAAAAGACTTAAAACAAATCTTTACTGATAGATTATTCCCACAGCCCATTGCAATCTACTATACTCAAGCACTTTTACTTGACAAATTAGCAGCTGAGGATATTGCCCAAGCTGGAAAAGGCACACCAGGCGGAACAAATGCAACCCAGGCACCATTCTTAGAAAAACTGATTGCCGATAATATCGGCAATACTTACTACCTTTCTGCAGATAATAGCTATGACCATCATGCACATGAAGATCTACTTCTCAATAAAGAACTGCAGGATTTACTTACTACTTTTACCAACTTCTATAACGATGAAAAGACAAAAACAAAATTGACACTTGTTTTCTTCTCCGAATTTGGAAGAACTGATAAAATCAACGGCAGTAATGGCACTGATCATGGACAAGGTGGTGGTATGGTTATTTTAAGTAACGCAGTGCATTTTCCAGAAATGATAGGAACGATTACGCCAAGTACGGACCAGCATAATTGGACAAATGTACAGATTGACGAACGTGATGTCTGGTCGTCAATTTTTAATCAACTCTATGGACTTCCACAAGATAAACTATTTGGAAGAACAACAACACTTACCAGCTATCCAATCGCGATTCATTAAACACTGCTCAGACTACTTTATTTTTGAATAAACTGTAATGAAGCTATCATGTCTGAAAATAGATGTTTATTTGCATCTTGTGGATAGGTTGCATCAAACCTATAGAGCGTATTATCCTTGAGAATGATGTATCTTGTGTGAATGAAGTTGACGTTATCAGTTGGATAGTAATCAAATGAAATAGCTGGATATCCATCAATGAAGAGATGTACAAGATTCGTAACTACCATTGTTTCTGATGTTGTGTCGCTGGGGAACTGGTCACCAGTTTTAAGCTGCATGTCTTCTATAGCATGCTTCCCAAAAATACTATATGAAACATCATAACTATTGTCATAGGGCATAGAGAAATCGTCATCTTGATGAAAATCGCTTGTCATAAAGCTTACACCATTTCCTTCTGCATCTGGTACAACATGCCAAGATGGTGGATAGGCAATGCGGAAGTAATTTTGATAGGTATACACTGACCAAGTTTTGGAGTCTCGGACGTTTCCCACTCCAGTGGGAATTGGCGTTCTAGTTGTTCTTTGTTCTATTCCTTGCCCCATTTGAGATATAGAAGGTTTCATAATTTTATTTTGCAAATAATAATATGCTTTCCCGCTAGTGACAAGAGAAAGCAAGCACACGATAATATACCCTGTATAAATTCTTTTCTGTTTCATCTTCTCAATTTTAGCATGATATATATGCTGGTAGAAAACATTAAAGAAATTGTACTATCTAAGAATGTCTCTAGCATGAAAATACATTGAGGTAAGATTAATAAGTGGCTTTACTCCTGAGAGCCAGAATTTTACTCCTCCTTTAAATAGAGCAGTTACTTCATATTGATATCTTCTTAAAGCTGATGGACTTTTACTCCGGTATGAGATCATAAAACCATTTGATACATTCTTAGATTTTGCTAATAGACCGGATTGGGTGGCATACCGGACTTGAACCGGCAACACTCAGCTCCACAAGCTGATGCTCTAACCAATTGAGCTAATGCCACCACGTACGTAAAGTATACCATAGAGTTATCTTCACTCTCAATAAACGACTGGAACCTTTATTGACACTCTTAGTTTCACATGCTAGTGTATTTATACAAACTATGGAACCTCGCGATGTCAAAATTCTGCTTATAGAGGACGATGAAATGCTTTTACAACTTTATACTGATATTTTAAGAGAGAAAGGGTATCGAGTGGATACAGCAAATGATGGAACAAAAGCGTTCGAAAAAATTAAAAAGCAAAAGTGGAATTTAATTTTATGCGATATTGTATTACCTCAAATGAACGGATTTGAAGTGATTACAAAAGCACGAGATGCACAAATGATAACTGAAGAAACTCCGGTCATATTTTTAACAAACATGTACACGGACGATCAAAACAAACAAGCATTAAAACATGGCAAAGATTATATTATAAAATCACAATTAACACCTGACCAATTCCTAGAAAGAATAGAGAAATTTATTAAATAACGGGGTTATCTTCTTTTTGATTTCTTCTTTTTTGATTTACTTGCGACCTTTTTAGCTACTTTAGTTTTATATACGACCTCTTTCTTAACCTGAGAGTTCGAAACTAAATATAATAAGCTAATTAATAAAATAGAGCCAAAAACAGCCAACGTTATAAAATAACCAAATTGACCATTCGCAACAATTGTGTCTTTATTACTTACAAAAATAAGCAAAATCCCTAAAGCAATTAATACAATAAGAAAAGAAATTATTGCTTTGATATTTTTTTCGTGACCAGGGTGAATCATAAGATTATCTTGTTACAGAAATCGTAGCTCCACTTTCCGCTCTTGGAGCATATAATGTTATTCTTGCGTCTGATGTACTAACTGAAACTTGATACCCCGTGTCATAAGTAGAATTACATGTAGAAACAGCAGCACCATTGTTTACTAACGGATCTACAGGTAAAGCAGCCAAATATTTTGTCACCAGAGATGGACATACATCAATTGTTCCTGACGCTCCTCCACCTTTGATTCCACATGGAGTAGCTGCCGGACAATTAGCCGCGCTTAAATTTGTTGGTAAACCACCATGATTATCCGCTTGATACTGATTTAAAGCATTAAGGATTGAGTTTACATCACTTTGTCTCTTCGTATTATTAGCAGCTGAAAATTGTTTAGCTGGATTAATAGCTACAAGAGTAATTGCTAAAAGAACTGCTAATATTCCAATGACTACTAAAAGCTCTATTAAGGTGAAAGCTTCTTGGGATTTTGAAAATGTATATTTATGTTTCATTATCTAGTTACTGAAATTGTAGCTCCGCCTTCAGCGTTTGGCGCATTTACAGTTATTCTATTATCTTGAGCACTTACTGAAACTTTGTAACCAGCGTCGTAAGTTGTATTACATGTGGAAACTGCCGCTCCATTATTTACTAAGGGATCAACTGGTAAAGCTGCTAAATATTTCGTCACTAATGAAGGACAGACATCAACATTCCCAGATCCTGTAACACCAGTAATTTCGCATGGAGTTGTTCCACATGCTCCCGATGTCAATCCTGATGGTAATCCACCGTGATTATCTGCTTGGTATTGATTAAGTGCATTAAGAATTGAGTTCACATCACTTTGACGTTTTGTATTATTTGCTGACTGAAACTGTTTTGCCGGATTGATTGCTACTAAGGTAATTGCCAAGAGGACTGCTAATATTCCAATGACTACTAAAAGCTCGATAAGGGTAAATCCTTGTTGATTCGTTTTTGTATTAAGTTGGGCAGTTAACATATTTTTAATTCTTTATTGTTTGTCTAGTTATTTATTTATTCTTTATATATTTCTTGTAAACTTTTTAGCTCTTTGTTCCTGCCTCTGTATTAACATTAGCATTTAAAAAAACATGTTGTCAATAGGCAATTTTGCTTACTTGGCTCCAACGTTTATAAAATATAATGTAGGAACAATTCTTCTGCTTGTACTAGCACCAGCAACAGCTTGTTGTGGAGTCGATGTTATTGACGTCTTCGTTACACTGGATTTATTTCGAATATTAAATGATGAACTTTTGTGAGCAGGAGTTTGGGATTGCTGGGGTGAAAGATTCAAGAAAATGACGACGATTAAGATGGCAATAAGAATACCAAACACTCCGACGAGCAAAAATAATCTTTTATTACCCTTATGAGTAACTTGCCCATTAGCGGATGTTGGATGAACAATACTTTGTTCTGTAATGATTGAATACTGTTTGAATGAATCAATTTTACTTAAGATAAAACTTAAATCAACATCAGTTTGTAATGCTGGAAATACTTCTTGCAAAATAGAGTAGGGAACTACTGCAGTAACAATAAATTGTTGCTTTTGAAAAAATAAACGAATCTTTTCAATCAAACTATTATTTGCAGCAACTAAATGTGCCTTTTTTTCAATCGTATAGACACGTGAACAAATATCTTGAAACGGAACAATATCTAAATATTTTTTTATTTCCTCATCTCGTCTTTCAGGAGGAAGTTCAGTAACATCTTTATCAAATGTAATGGCATCTGCAAGAATAATGGTGAGTTGACTCGGAATAATTTGATATGTTTGCAAAATAGCTTGTAAATAAGCATCAAGTTTCTCTTTATTTACCAAGTCCAAATCTCTCACAATATCATCAGGAAATGCTATTTCTTTTGCTTCTTGCAAATCATCTCCAAAAAAAATACCTCTATTTGCGTCAATATAAAGTGCAAGTTGTTTTGCCATTAATTAATTTCCTTCCATGTTGAGACTGAAAGTTTATTATTATTATATACCGCTTGGACTTGAATTTTGCGAATATAATTTCCTAATTGTCCAACTGAAACTATCGTAATTGGACTACCATTAGTTACCGTAATTATAGCAGTCCCTTGTCCAACTGAAATGGTTTCACCAGTATACGAAGGATTTCTTTCTAGTTGCAAGAGTGCATTCTCCGCACCACTTTCTGCTACATAATATGCCGTTGTACCTAATTCAAATCTGCTTGCAGTATCTGAACTTGTTAGAATAACAATAACTGCCGCGGTCGTTATGGTAATTCCAATGATTATAAAAAAAAGTAAGGTAACGAGTGCTTGACCACATTGTATATTCTTTTTCATATTATCTTGTTCCTATTGTCGTTTGAAAACTACGAACTTCTGTGCTAGAAATCCTTTGAGTTTTTCCAGCGAGAGTAAACAGTACTTGTATAACATTTTTCCCTCCTGGATTACCAATTCGAGTAAATAATAGGGCACTAACACTCGCGTCATAACTATTCAATTGTGCGTTAGTATCAAGGTTATTGGTAAGTACTAAATTATTATTCAATAATGTATAAGTAAATATATTACCACCAATATTTAATTGAAGTGTGGAACTTGATCCACCTACACTGACTGGATTCTGAATACTAGTAGATCGCTGAATATCATAGGTTAATCTTTGAATTAAATATTTTCCATCTTGTTCAACCGATGAAGTTGATTGAGACTCCGATTGCACATCAAGAACTGAAGTAAACACTTGCAAGAATACAACAAGCAACATTGACAAAAACCCTATATATAATAAGAGTTCAATAAGAGTTTCACCTTTTTGTAAAAAAACTTGTTTCATGGCGTATAGTTTATCGTCGCATCGTATAAAACTGGTGTTTGTGTATAATCACCGGTATTGAAATATACTTTATACCGAAAACACCTATTTGGATTAGTATAATTTGTACCGAAATTTCCAAAAGGAATATTAAAAGCGGCAGATGTAGTACTGGTTGGAAGGAAATAAGCACTTGGGCTTCCACTCGGACCGACATAATTGAAATTGGCTCCGGAACAACTGTTACTTATTGGGGGAGCTACGGCAAATTGGAACTGAAGAGAAGTTTGAGGAGGTTCAGCAATTGTTGCATTGAACCTATTAAATGCAGCAGACGAGGTAGCATCAAAAGTTTGTGATTCGAAAGTACCAAGCGTTACAAATTGTCCTCCTAAACCACCTTGAATAATTTTAAATTGATTATTTGCCTCACCTGTAATTATATAGGAAAATGCGTCTCCATCTTTTTCAAGTAATGATGCAATACCACTAATCCCTTGGCTAATAGCTAAACCCCCACAATTGACCGGATTTGCTTCATTCGAAATATTAATTACTTGATATTGTTGCGTTCCACCATTACCTACAATAATTGCAATATTACCTGTAGCAACAGTCATCCCAGTTGGATCCGTTGCGCCAGCGTTATAGGAACCAACAATATTATAAAAATTTGGAAATGGCCACCAAAAAGGTGGATCAGCGGGCGATGTATCAACTATAAAAAATCCCTTTGGAAATACCCCTGCACCGTTATCGAAAGCTATATATGCACGAGTCCCTGCTGGGTTCACAAATAAACCTTGCGATGCTTGTTGCCAAGTAAGATTTGATACACCTACTAATTGTAATGTTGAGCCATTATTAGATACTTTAAAAACTTGTAAACCAAAAAGTGTATTTGCAGTTCCAACATACACATGAGTTCCAATAACAAAAACTTGTTTCGCCAATGGAGTTGATCCGATGCCAATCCACATAGCAATTGAGGTGAGGGGAGTAGAATGATCGCCAGTTTTCGTAGCAACATTATAGGTATATAATGTATTACTACTCGTAATATATGCAATATTGTTCAAAACATATACCCCATTAGCTGCTTGACCACTTGGAAGATCTATCCAACCAACTTTTGTGTAAGGACTATGAGAAATATCTAAAATAGTAACTTGAGCAGTGCTTCCATTGGTTGCAAGATATGCATAAGTTCCATCACTATAAATCGCGTTTGTCTGAACTGCACTTGAATATGTTCCTTGAACCGTAGCAGCAGGCGTAGCCGGAAAAGGAGGATCACTAATACCAACATTGATAAACGCGACTCCATTTGTACCATCACCAGTACCTAAAAATGCAGCTCCTTGTGTCGCTATAAGTGTGTTTGCTTGCTTAGGAAGAGTAAGTGCAGAAAGTACATTATTTTGAGGTTGACACCAATCGCCATATCCACCTTGTGCTAATTGAACCTGACCATCATTTTGAATCCCACTACCACTCGTTGTCGCAATACTAGTACCATTTGAAATACCTGGTTTAAAATCTGAATAAAGTGTTTGGGTTGTCGTTGCATTATTTAAATATCTACTTATATACGAAGTGGCAGTTACTGATGTTAAGAGGGGAGCATTCCAAGAAACAGTAACTGTAATGCTTTTCGTCGAAGCATCATTTGTTCCTCCAGAAGTAACAATATTGCCTTGCGAATCCCGATAAACATCAGCGATGATAATTTGACGAGTGAACCCATTGATAACTTCAGACCCTGAAACCAAATTCCAATTCGATCCTGTTAAAGAAGGGTGATATGTACCATCAATTGCAAAGGAATTCCACCCTAATTCTCGAACAGATCTTACTGCTTCCTCAGCTTCTTTGAACAAAGCAACTGCTTGTAATCTCTGATCTTGTTGTACTTTTCCATTCCGAGACGCAATAACACCAGTTAGTAAAGCAGGAAGTAATAGTGCTGCGAGTGCAACTGTTAAGATAATTTCAATAAGCGATTGTCCAAATTGTAATTTCATATTTTATTGTACACTGACAATAGCACCATATCTATTAAATATGATAACTTTTTGAATTTTTGCCTGATTGTCTGAAACAGTTACTGAACTTGAACCTGGTATATATCCACTTAGTTCGCCACTCTGTTGCAGAAAAATAACATCCTGATTCGGCAATGTGATATTAGTTATTTGTATATTAGAATCAAGAGGAACAACTAAGTTCGCCGAATCAGTTGCCCTGTAACTAAGTCCATGAAATAAGGTATAAGAATTTGTAGAAAAATATATTCCATAAGAATCAGCCGCTGTTCTTCCCTCGGTTGCACCGATCATAGCTTTAGTTTGTTGACTTCTAATATCTGAAATTATTGTGGCTATCGTTGCAGTTAATGAAGAACTATGTTGAATATTAGCAAGATTGATGATAATAAATCCAAGTAGCATGACTATTAGACTGATAACAATTACCACCTCAATAAAGCTAAATCCTTGCTGTAGCACATTTCTTTTCATAGATTAATGACTTACTTGGCCTATTAAGCTATAAATTGGAGCAATAATAGACATCATCATGCCTCCAACAAGTACTCCGACTAAAATTAACATCACTGGTTCTAATACGGTAGTAAGCGTCTTTACTGTATTGGAAACTTCATAATCAAGATATTCTGAGATATCTAACATTGATTTATCAAGGGTACCGGTACGTTCACCAGCCTCAATTATTTTAATCATAATTCCGGTAAAAATTGTTTTTCTTTGTTTAAATGCGTCAGAAAGGCTTTTTCCATTAAGTACCGTTTCCTTTGCATAGCGAATAGCCTTTGCGACATCTTTTCTCATCACAACTTCTTCTGTTAGCTCTAATGCGTTGGTAATAGTAATCCCAGCAGACAGGAGTAAATAAAGATTTCGGGAAAATCGAGTCAGATCTATTTCTTGTATTAAGTTACTTATTAAAGGAAGTGAAAATAGCATTGGATAAATAAATTGTTTTTGTGTTTTTATTATCCATATACAACTACCTATAAAAATAATTGCTCCAGCAGTAACAAAGACAGGATAGGTAAGTAAAATACTTGATAGAAAAATAAGAATTTTTGTTGGAACTGGAATTGAGACATTTAACCTTGAAAAAACAGTATTAATTTTAGGAATAACAACAATAAGTATCATTAGCATAACTCCAAAAAAAACAAGAGTTATAAACATAGGATAGATCAACGCAGAACGTAATCGATCGCTAAATTCCATCTGTTTTTTTATTTGATCTTTAAGATCTTTTAGAATCGTTTCAAGTGTACCAGCTTCCTCAGATGCTTTAAGAAGGTTCACTGTTACTTTATCAAAACTTTTTGGAAATTCAGATAAAGCTGCATAAATATGCTTCCCTTGTACTAAGCTTTCATAAAGTGATTGGAGTACTAGCTTAGGATTACCTTTTGCATCTTCAAGCATAAGTTCCACAGCTTCTAAAATGGGAATACCCGCTGTAAGCAGTGTTGAGAGATTACTAATCATAGCGAGTTTTTCATTATTAGTAAGACTTATGTTCGCTAGTTTTTTACTCATAACATTTCAACTTTAGTTACACGGAGGACTTCTTCAATGGTTGTCATCCCTTCTTTTACTTTTTCTAAACCATCCTCAAGCATAGTTGTCATTCCTTCTGCAATAGCTTCTTTTAATAAAACATCAGAATCATTCTTTTCGGATAGTAATTTTTTAATTCGTGAAGTTACTTCAATAATTTCGAATACGCCAATTCTGCCAATATAGCCAGTAAAATGACATAGTTTACATCCCATGCCCTTATAGATTGCAATATCCTCTTGTGTTCCAAAATGCTTAGCAATAACATCTTCCGGGAGATTTTTGGAAAGTTCATTTCGTTTCATTGAGAACGGTGCCTTACAGGAAGCACAAATTTCTCGAACTAAACGTTGTGCAATAATGACGTTTACGGTTGAAGCAACTAAAAAAGGTTCCACTTTCATATCAATAAGACGAGGAAGTACTGTTGCTGCATCATTTGTATGAAGAGTTGATACAACCAAATGTCCGGTCAGTGCAGCATTTACTGCTATTCCTGCAGTTTCGTTATCACGAATTTCTCCAACAAATACAATATTTGGATCCTGTCGTAAAATACTTCGTAAGCCATTTGCAAAAGTAAGATTCGTTTTAGGGTTTACTTGTATCTGGTTGATACCTTTAATTCGATATTCAATAGGATCTTCAATTGTCGTAATATTTTTTTCTCGAGTATTCAGAAGTTTGAGAATTGCGTAAATACTTGTTGTTTTACCTGATCCCGTAGGTCCTGTTGAAAGAATCATTCCATAAGACTTAGTAATAGCTTGATTTACCTTTTTTAAATCTTTTTCTTTCATTCCTAAATCGAGTAAAGAGAATTGTCTAAAATGAGAAGACAATAAACGTAAAACCACTTTTTCACCTTCTGCAATGGGTATAATCGACACCCGTAAATCAAGATTCTCCTCCTCAAGTGGCATCTGCATTTTTCCATCTTGAGCGCTTAAGTGTTCGTCAGTACGGAGTCTTGAAAGTACTTTAATACGAGTTACAATTCTATCGTGCAATCGTTTGTCGAGAAAAAGTACATCATGAAGAATTCCATCAATTCTGAAACGTACTAATGAGCTATCTTCTTGCGGTTCTATGTGAACATCAGAAGCTTTATCTCGATAAGCATAAGTAATCAATAAATCAACAATTTTTACAACGGGAGCATCACTAATAACATGGGCAGAATTCCCTATTTCTTTTTGTAATAATTCATCAAATGTTTTCTGCAAATCTTTTCGATAAATTTGTAACGTCGTTTCTATATCACGAGCTGTAGCTAAATATGGAATTACTTTTTGGTTTGTTTTACGAACAAGCATTTCTTGTAATTCGGTATTCCGGGGATCCACCATTGCAAGTTTTATTGCTTCATTTGATCTTTCAAAAGCAATCGTGTGAAACTTTCTTGCAATTCTCTCTGGCACAATTCGGAAGATATCCTCAGGAATTGTTAACTTTGAAAGAGTAACAAAAGGGAAATTTAAGGCATCAGCAATCAGTTGTCCTAAAGTTTCATCAGTTATAATATCTTTTTCAATTAATGCGTCCTCAAGTGAGCTTCCTATATTTGCTGCATACGCACTCACATCCGAAAATCCCTTTTCATCGAGAAATCTTTTCTGCAATAGCAAAGCTCGTAACTGTTCTTCGGGCAGTAACATATACAACTTATATAGTAGCACACACTGAAATTTATCCTCAATGCACTCTTTCGTTTTAATTTTAATTTTTACTGTTATATAATCGAAAGAGAGAGATCAAGGGTCGGAGAAGAATGGGTTAATGCACCTAAAGAAATTATATCAGTGCCTGTCTTTGTCCATGCTAAAAGATTTTTTGATGTAATACCTCCCGAAACTTCAAATAGTATTTGAAATGGTTCTCTTGTTACATTCTTTATTTGTAAGATAACATTGTTTGCAGAAAGTGGTTCAAAGTTATCTAAAAGGATAGCTATACAAGTTTTTATATTTCGGTTTGATTTCTTCTCTAAAAACGCTTTGGCTGTTAACACAGCTTCTTCAGAAGATTCTACCTCGATTTCAAAAAACGGTACATTGGCTTCAAGCATTCGCATGATTGCATTCGATATAACTTTATCCAGACTTTGATTTGTCTCTTTTTGCAATATTTTCAAATGATTATCTTTAATCATTGCCCAATCAGAAAGGTTCAACCTATGCGTAACTCCTCCACCAACTGCTACTGCCTTTTTATCTAAAAACATCAAAGGAGTTTTACGAGTTGAAGCAAGAAACGGTGGTTGGATCCCAATCTGTGAAACGAGTGTGTTTGTCATAGTAGCTACCCCAGACATTTTGCCAAGGATATTTAATATAACACGCTCATAAGCAATAATTTCATTATATCCACCGGATATGATTAGGATTTTTTGTCCTGGCACAACTTCATCTCCGTCATGCATTTTTGGAATAATAGTTAACTGAGTAAATTGGGAGAGTAAATATACAATTTCTTCTACTCCAGCTATTAATCCTTTTTGTTTACTAATAATTTCTGCTTCACCTGTTCCATGAAGATGCAAATTATGTAACGATTTATCATGAGTAATATCATCTCCATTTACCATCCATTTAAATAATTCCGATATATGAACTTGATAGAACGGATTCGATGTGTTTAATATATTTTTTTTTTGAAAGTAATGAAGGATAATCTCTTCTCGTGTCATATTAACCAAGTGCAAGCATTCGTTCAATAGGAGTTCGTGCTTTCGATGCAATTTCTTTTGAAACTTTTACCTCAAACTCAAGATTGATTAAACTATTCAGTAACTTATCAAGTGTAATCATTTTCATATACTTGCATACCATATCTTCTCGTAAAGGAAAGAATTTTTTTTGGGGATTCTGTTTTTGTAATTGATGAATAATACCTGTTTCAGTAGCAACTACATATTCATTCGTAACAGATTTTTTAACGTGATTAAGCATACCTCCTGTTGAAAGAATATGAGTTTTCTCTTCGGGAATTTCTTTCGTAGCTACGTAATGCATACATTCAGATACACATCCGCATTCAGGGTGAATTAAAAATTCTGCAGCAGGGTGTCTTCCTAATTTTGCTATGATATCTTTTGAGCTTGCCCTTGCATGCACATGACATTCACCAGGATAAACATATATTTTCCTGCCTGTTTTACGTGCAACATAATCACCTAAAAACATATCCGGCACAAAGATAATTTCTTTATCTTCAGGAATTGACTGTACGACACGTACAGCATTTGATGAAGTGCAACAAAAATCACTTTCTGCCTTAACTTCTGCTGTTGTATTTACATAACTTACAACTACGGCATTTGGATATCGTCTTTTCCATTTTCGCAATTCTTCAGCATCTATCGAATCTGCTAAACTACATCCAGCTTTCAAATCAGGGATTAATACTGTTTTATCGGGTGAAAAGATTGCAGCACTTTCTGCCATAAAATGTACTCCACAATAGATAATAAGTTCTTCAGATGCTGCAGCAGCTTTTTGAGAAAGTCCGAGAGAATCTCCCACAAAATCTGCAATATCTTGAATATCAGGAATTTGATAATTATGTGCAATTATTAATGCATTCCTCTTTTTTTTCCATGCTTTAATTTTATTGATGGTATCTAAATTTTCCTCTTTTTCGCCGTAAAATGATGGGCTTACATTATTATGTTGTATCATAAGACCTCCTCATTGCATGATCTAAGTGTATAATATACACTAATTTATTACAAGACATTAATTATCTCTATGAAAACAGATTTTCTCGTTATTGGTTCTGGAATTGCAGGCCTGCACTGTGCATTAACGCTTGCTCAATTCGGAAAAGTATTATTAGTAACAAAACAATCGTTAACAGATTCTGCAACTTCCTATGCTCAAGGAGGAATTGCAGCTGTATTCGGTAAAAACGATTCTATTCATTCTCATATTCAGGATACATTAGAAGCAGGAAAGTATCATAATAAAAAAGAGTCCGTTACATTTTTAGTTAGAAATGGGAAAAAAGCTATTTTAGAATTACAAAAATATGGGGTCAATTTTGATAAAAAAGAGAATGGCAATTTTGCTACTTCATATGAAGCAGCACATTCATATCCTAGAATATTTCATGCATCTGATTTTACCGGTCAGGAAATAGAGGAAAAACTAGTAAATTCTTTATTACAAACTAAAAACGTTGAGATTTGGGAAAATGCATTCACAATAGATTTATATGTAAAAGATAATGCATGTTTTGGTGCTTTCATTTTAAGGGATAATGAAATTATCAAAGTTGCTGCAAGAGGAACCATGCTATGTACTGGAGGAGTAGGACAAGTATACACATGGACCACAAATCCCAAAGTAGCAACAGGAGATGGAATTGCTATGGCAGCAAGAGTCAAAGCAAAACTAACTGATCTCGAATTTATTCAATTCCATCCTACGGCTTTACAAGATTCTTCTTCACCGTTATTTTTACTATCAGAGGCATTACGTGGAGAAGGAGCTACTTTGAAAGATAGTACTGGAAAAGCATTTATGAAAGATTTTCATCCCTCCGGTGATCTTGCACCAAGAGATATAGTATCTCGAGCAGTCTTTCATAAACAACGAACGGGAAAAGTTTTTTTAGATCTTCGACATAAACCCAAATCTTTCGTTAGAAATCGATTTCCCAATATATATCGTGAATTACTTAAGCGAGGATATGATTTGACAACGAACCTCATACCAATTACTCCTGCAGCTCATTTTATTTGCGGTGGAATAGCAACTGATCTCTATGGAAGAACTTCTGTTCAAAATCTCTTCGCCTACGGTGAAGTTGCAGCAACAGGAATCCATGGGGCTAATCGTTTAGCCTCAAATTCTTTACTTGAAGGATTTGTCTTCTCAGGTCAAATTGCTTATTGCATTTCAGAGCTTCCACAAGAAATTCCTTCTCTACCGAGTAACCTTCAATTTTTTACTATTAACGAAAATAAAAATTTTACTCGAAAAGTTCTTCAGGAACTTATGTGGAATAATGTTGGTATTGAACGTACTAGAAGTGATCTCGCACAAGTTATAGAAAAACTTACCTTTGTACTCAATAGACTCCGACAAGTACCTTATGTAACAAGAGAGCAGGGAGAATTAGTTAACATGGTTCTCATTTCCTTTCTGATTGCAAAATCAGCACATTCTCGACAAAAAAGTTTAGGATCGCATTATGTAATTGCATAATACTATTACATATTTACCAGTACTTGTAGAAATAACTTGATATACAATACGCAAATTTACATATTTATAACAAACCTTTCATATTAATTCTGATATAGTAAAAAAACATGCTTACTTTTACACAATTAGTATTTGTTTTATTTCTGGTCGTTATAAACGGATTTTTTGTAGCTGCTGAATATTCTCTTGTGAGCATGCGTAAAACACGCATCGATGAACTTGTAAAAAAAGGTAATAGGAAAGCTTTCTATGCCCAAAAAGCAATGAATCAACTCAACACCTACCTTTCTGCAATACAATGGGGGGTAACTCTAGCAAATATTGCAATTGGATGGATCGGTGCCCCAGTAATAGCTTCACTACTATTTCCTCTGTTTGTTTCTTTTTTGCCACAAGGAATCTCTCTGTATACTGCCCAAGTTTTTTCTGTAGCTTTAGCTTTTATTTTTATTACTACATTACAGATTATTCTAGGAGAATCTGTTCCCAAGGCAATTGCCTTACAAAATACAGAAAGTACCTTACTCGACGTTATTCCATATCTAACAATATTCGTTAATATATTTAATCCCTTCATTTGGCTTCTTAATGTAGTTTGTAATTTCGTATTACGTTCATTCGGCCTATCTAATTTTACCAAACAAGAGTTAACTCATTCTGAAGAGGAAATAAAAATGATTCTTGAACATAGCAGTCAAAAGGGTATTTTTAAAAAGCACGAAATTGAGATGGTTTATAACATATTTAAAATGGGTGACTCTTCAGTAAAAGACATTATGGTACCAAGAACGGAAATTATTGGTTTTAATATTAACACAACATTAGCTGATATTGCAAAACGAATTGAGAAAAATCTCCATAGTCGATTTCCCGTCTATCGGTACTCCGTAGATAATATTATTGGATTTATTCATATTAAGGATTTTTATCGAAGTCTTCTTACAAGTAACCAAAAAACAAAATTACGAGAAACTAATCTTGTTAGGAAAATTATAAGCATTCCAGAAAACATAAAAATTGATGAACTACTTTATCTTATGAGGAAACAATGGATACATATTGCTGTTGTTCATAATGAATATAGTGAAACGTGTGGTATTGTCAGCCTTGAAGATGTATTAGAAGCTGTGACCGGAGATATCCAAGATGAATTTGATGATCATATTAAAGAAATTCAAAAAGAATCTCCGGGTACATATCTTATTCAATCACATACTTCGTTAGATAGAATCAGGAATAAATTTAAAATAAAGCTAGAAAATGAAAATTTCAATACAGTTGGAGGACTTGTTCTTGCAAAAATTAGAAAAAAACCTAAAAAGGGAGATAAAATCACCGTAGATTCAATTTCACTCGAAGTCATTGAAGTTAGAAAGAGAAAAATTAAAACAATTCGATTGAAAACGAGAGGAATAACACATCATTCAATAAAAGCTCAAACGAAAAGTCATGCAATTATTAACTAAATCGTTGAAATTATTTTTTATACTCTTCTTTTACATCATTTCCATATTCTTTCAATAATTTCTGAATTTTTGGATTAATGACGTAATAACAATAATCTGGTCGTTTGCCACTTTCATAAAAATTTTTATGATAGGCTCCAGCTGGATAGAAATTTGTGAATGGAGTGATTTCAGTTACAATTGGTTCTTTGAAGACATGCTCTTTTTCAAGTTCCGCTTTCAACGTTTCTGCTATTTCTTTTTGCTTTTCGTTGTGATAAAAAATGGCTGATCGATATTCTGTTCCTCTATCATTACCTTGCTGATTGAGCGTCGTAGGATTATGAGTATGCCAAAAAACTTCTAATATTTTTTCAAACGAAATTTGTGAAGGATCGTATTCAATTTGAACTGATTCAGCATGTCCCGTTGTCCCTGTAGAAACTTGCTCCCAAGTAGGATTCTCTGTATGACCTCCTGAAAAACCAGATTCAACTGAAATTATCCCCTTCAGTCTTTTAAAAATTGCTTCTGTACACCAAAAACAACCATTTGCTAATGTAGCTACCTCATTATTTTTCATTGTGAATGACTTTTGGCACTTCTTTATTTTTGGATATGAATTTAATGGAAAGTGAATTAATACATTCGCGAGTATTTGTAGCAGTTAAACCCTCTCCAACAAATTCATGTCCAAGATGACCTCCACAATTTGTACACTGAACCTCAGTTCTCATGCCGTCGGGATCGGGCAAACGAGTAATTGCGTTTGGGTAACTTTTATCAAATGCAGGCCATCCACACCCAGCGTCAAATTTACTCTCTGATGAAAACAAAGGAGCATTACATCGACGGCAAATATATGTCCCTTGTTGATAAAAATCATCATACTCTCCAGTAAAAGGAGCTTCTGTTGCTTTATGTAAAATGACATTTTCTTCCTGAGATGTAAGTGCGTTATATTTCATGTCTTTATTCATTATACTCTATTAATTCAAGAGACTAGTCAAAAAAATTATCCATTCTCTTTAGAAAAACTTCCTCAACATTATCTATGTTCATGTATATACTCAGTAAGTCTAATCATATTTTCAACAGGAGTAGTCGGTAGAACACCATGTCCTAAATTAAAAATATATCCATCCTTTCTTGGTAAATCTACATAAAGTGCATCTACTCGCTTTTTTATTAAACTAAAGTCGCTTAACAAGAGTACTGGATCTAAATTCCCTTGTACCGCCTTTTTATAAGCAATCTCTTTCCATGCTTTAGCAATCGAAATTCTCCAATCAATACTAATGACATGACATTGAACTGAAGAAAACTGTTTTAGTAAGCCGTAGGTATTTGTTCCAAAATGAATTAGTGGAATATGCGGTTGATAAACCTTTGCAAATATTTCGGCTGAGTAGGGAAGTACATATTCACTATAATCGCTCTCGCTTAAACATCCTACCCAACTATCAAATAACTGTAATGCCTGAGCGCCAGCGTCTATCTGAGCATTTAAATAGACAATAATCATCTCACTCAGTTTCTTCATTAACAAATGCCACGCTTTACTATTGTTATACATAAATGATTTTGTTCTTATAAAGTCTCTGGTAGGTTTTCCTTCAATAAGATAACTTGCTAAGGTAAACGGAGCAGCTGAAAATCCAATTAATGGTACTTTATTTTTTAACTCGTTACGAAGAATTTTAATTGTTTCGAGTAAATAGGGAATGTCCTCTTTGGGATGAAGGTCTCGAAGCTGTTTGACATCTGAAAGAGATTGAATTGGATCCTGAATCACTGGCCCAATTGATTCTACTATATCTAATCTAACGTCTATTCCTAGAAGAGGAATCATAATATCCGCAAACAAAATTGCTGCATCAACATGAAGAATATCAACTGGTTGTAAAGCCACTTTCACAGCGAGTTCAGGTGTTTGGCATATTTCTAATATTTTATACTTTTCTTTTAATTTCCTATACTCTGGTAAGTATCTACCAGCCTGTCGCATATACCAAACTGGTGTATATAATGTTTTATTTCCAAAACAAGCCTCAATAAAGGTTTTATTCATAAAAACGTAACAAATTCATCTAAAGATTTATGTATACAAGTAAAAATTGGTGTATCATTTTTAGTATACTCTCGTACTTTATCTGCACGGAGAGCAATTACTAATCTCTGAAAATCAGTGAGATCTTCTGTCTCATAAGAAACAATAAACTCCTGATCATCCACACCATAGGAATAGAGAAGGAGCTGGGAAATTTGAGGAAATTTCTTACCAATGGTTATATGTCCCCGCATTAATTCCTTTCTTGTTGCGAAATCTAATTGGTACCATTCGTGCGTTTTTGTAAATGGATATATGATTAAATACTTTGCACCTTTCCAATTTGTTTCATTTTGAGCACTGGATTGTGAAGCATATTGAGATGAATGAACAATTCCAAATAATGTATAAGAAATAGTTACATATCTACCTAATGAAGAATGTAGCATAGTATTTAAAAAATCTTGAATGTTTTCAATTTTCTCCGATTGTATCCACAATAAGCATTGGGTATCTTTCTTTAATCCTAATGTCGCAAAAGTGTTAATAACTACGTTACTATCTTGGTCTAATTGTTCTTTTAAAACTTTTCTCAATTTTTTACGTTGCAGAGGAGAAAGCTCTAAAAAAGAAGCACTAGTTTGCATAAAAATATAATTGTGATATTTCATATAATTTTAATGTTATTCTTTATAGTATTGATTATACCATTAAAGGTATGCACCTCTGAAAGATAAATATGGGAAAAATTATATAGTTTTGCAACTTTTGCCGTAACCGGTCCTATACAAAAAATAGGTATTTTCTTTATTTTTTTCAATAGATTTGCAGATTTAGTACGTTTTATAAAACCATCTATTGTTGATGGACTTGTAAATATTACACAACAAATACTATTATTTTCAACTAGTTTTTCGAATAGTTCTGACTTTTTGGACACCAGTTCCGTTTTATAAAGAGGAATTACCGTAACTTGGGCACCCTTTTTTTGAAGTAAATCCTTTTTACTAAAATCCGCACGGGTTGATAATGGTAGCAATATTTTCTTTCCCTCAATTGTAGGTAATTCGTCAAGAAGATTAGTAAAAGTAAATTTTTGAGGAATAAGAGTAACATTAAGTTTGAACCGTTGCAAGATTTGAGCTGTTTCAAGGCCAATGGTAAAAATAGTCTTTTTTTCTAGAGATTCTGGCGAAACATTTCTTGTGGCTAAATATTTAAATAGGTAGCGTACACTATTCTTGCTCGTAAAAATAATAATATCATAGGTTCGTATATCACCTAAACAATTCCAAAAGGATTCTTTCGTTAAATTTTGTCTAATCGAAATACAAGGATAACTGAAAACGTGCAGTCCTAATGATGAAAGTTTCGTTTGCAATCCTTTCATTTCAGATCGTTCGTTCGTCTTAACAATATATTGCCCTGTTCGTACATAAATCATAATAATTCTCCAGATTTTTGGTACCAACTTACGCTCAATTTCAAAAGCTGTTGTGCTAAAAGTTTACCTACAATAGCAGGTTTTGAAAATTCACCATTCACGGTAGCAGTTACAATATGTTTTCCATCCAATGAACCCACTACTCCTAACAAATGTAATGTATTTTCTTTTAGCTCAGCATACACCCCAACAGGCATCTTACACCCTCCACCCATTTCTTGAGCACAAGCCCGTTCAGCTTCTATGCATAATTCACTCGATTTATGATTTAATTTTCTTATTAATGATAATAGTTTAGTATTATTTTTTTTCATCATAATTCCAAGTGCTCCTTGGCCAGGAGAGGGGATAATTTCAGTAATAGGAAAATATTGTGTAATTTTATCGTCAATTCCCAATCGTTTTAACCCTGCTACTGCCAAAACTAAAGCGTCGTAATGCTGAGATTCTAGTTTTGCAATTCTTGTAGGAATATTGCCTCTTATAGGAAGAACTATTAAGTCAGGTCTTTTATATAATATTTGAGCTTTCCGCCTCGAACTATCTGTTCCTATAATTGATCCTTTAGGAAGTTGATCAAAAGAAAGACCTTTATTTGAAATTAATGCTTCTCGGGCATCTTCACGTTGTGAGACTGCAGCTATAAAAAGCTTATCAGATATGTTTTCAGAAATATCTTTAATACTATGTACGGCAATATCTATCGAATCATTTAATAGTTTGTTATCAATTTCTTTAGTAAACCAGTCTTTTCCCATACTATCCAGTGGGATTGGATTCATATTGGTATCTCCTTTTGTCGTGATAACCATTATTTCTACCAAAAGTGATGGTTGAATGGCGAGAAGTTGATTTTTTATTATTTCGGATTGTATAAGAGCAAGTTTGCTGCCTCGCGTACCAATTACTATCTTTTTCATTTTATGCATGCCTTATCTTCTGGAAGCTATACTACTATAGTTTATATAAAACTTAAAGCTCGAAATTAGTAAAAAATATTTGATATACTCTTAATGTTTTTATTATGCAATCAAAAAAGAGAATAGGGGTAATTTTAATGACCTATGGTTCTCCAAAATCATTAGAAGAAATTCCAAGATATTTAAGGAATATTTATGGCGGTAAAGAGGCAAAACCAGATACTATTATTGAATTTCAAAGAAGATATTCGCTGATAGGTGGATCTCCACTCGTCCACATAACTCAGGAACAGGCAGCTGCACTTCAACAAGAACTTAGTCTACAATTTAAAGAAAATATTGTTTTTCAAGTTAGTGCGGGAATGCGTTTTTCTGAGCCTTTTATTTCTCATGTATTATCCGAGATTGCGTTAGATAGTAATCAACTAATTGGTATTATCATGTCACCACAATATTCACCTATTATTATGCAGGGTTATCAACTGGCACTTAAAAAAGCAGTAACAGAGTTACCAGAAAAAAAACAACCCCTCCTTACTATTGCTGAGAATTGGTATGATGAACCCTTATTCCTTCAGGCATTAGCCCAGAAAGTACAGCAAGCCTTATCTCAATTTCCAAAAAAAATCCAAAAAAAAGTACCGATTGTCTTTTCTGCACATAGTATGCCTAAGCGAGTGGTACAAAACGAACCAGAGTATATAATAAGCTTACAAGAAACTGCTTCAAAAGTAGCGAAAATACTGAAACTGCCTGCAGAACAATGGAAATTTTGTTACCAAAGTGCAGGACATACACCGGAAGAATGGCTAAAACCAGATTTTGCTGACATAATGCCGCAATTAAAACAAGAAGGATTTAGATACGTTGTTATTGCTCCTGTGCAATTTTTAGCAGATCATCTTGAAATTCTATATGATGTAGAAATTGCAGCAAGAAAACAAGCTGAAGATCATGGTTTATCTTTTATACGAACACAGTCACTCAATACTTCACCATTATTTATAAAAGCTCTTGCTGAAGTAGTAAAAAAACAAATTATTTAGTTACTTTTTTTTTAGTAGGCTTTCATGTAATATATATTATAACTTTACATGACTTATTTTCCTGTTACGAGGCTTCGGAGAACTCGTCATAATGATAAATTTCGAGGATTAGTACGAGAAACAACACTACGAATCGACCAGTTAGTTTATCCTTTTTTTATCCACGAAGGAATCACTAAACCTCAAAAGATAGACGCGATGCCTGGCATTATGCAATGGCCAATTAAACAGATTGGCGAACAAGCAAAAAGAGTCGCAAATCTCGGAATTCCAGCAGTATTGTTATTTGGTATACCTAACAAAAAAGATCCTGTTGGCTCTGAGGCATATAATAAGAACGGAGTAGTTCAGGAAGCAATTAGAGAAATAAAATCGAAAGCCCCCGAAATTATTATCATAACGGACATTTGCCTTTGTGAATATACTGATCATGGACATTGCGGGGTGGTAAAAAACAATACTATTAATAATGATCCGTCACTTGAATTACTTTCTCGCATGGCATTGTCACATGTCGAAGCAGGAGCTGACATGGTTGCACCTTCAGATATGATGGATGGAAGAATTGGAGCAATACGTAAAATTCTCGATAAGAACCACTTTTCTGAAATACCAATTATGGCTTACTCGGCAAAATATGCGTCAAGTTTTTATGGACCATTTCGTGAAGCAGCAGGTTCTGCACCTCAATTTGGAGATAGAAAAACGTATCAAATGGATCCTGCGAATGCTAAAGAAGCATTGAGAGAGATAGAACTTGATATTCAAGAAGGTGCTGACATTATTATGGTAAAACCTGCTCTTTCCTATTTAGATGTTGTTTATCGAGTATCACAACGTTTTGACTTGCCTTTAGCCGTTTATAATGTAAGTGGGGAATATGCCATGGTCAAAGCTGCAGCTCAAAATGGATGGATTGATGAGAAAAAAATTGTTTTAGAAATGTTAATAGCAATGAAACGAGCAGGGGCAGACATTATTATAACGTACTTTGCACCGCAAGTTGCAGAATGGCTAAACGCCAAATAAATTTCCTCCATCTAATAGCGAGAAAATTCGTTCATTTTTATCAAATCAGTGATCTTATCTTGATATTTATGGATAAACATTTTTGTTATATTACCTGGCCTTCCAAGACCAATTTTCCTTTTATCAATTCTAATAAGCGGCATTATTTGCATTACAGAATTTGTTAAAAAACATTCCTGTGCTTCAAAAATATCATTTAACATAAAGTGACCTTCTCGGACTGGTATGTGTAATGATGAGGCTATTGTATTACAAATATAATTTCTTGTTATACCAGGCAATAAACCGCATGAGACACTTGGTGTGTAAAGTACTTTGTTTTTGATAAAAAAAACATTACTCATACTTCCTTCTGTAATTTCATTTTGATCATTGAGGAAGAGACATTCTTGATAACCTTTTTTCCTTGCAATATCATGACTATATTTATTTTCTAGATAACTTGTCGTTTTATGATAGGTGAGTAAAGAACTTCTGTTACGTTTTTGTTCCATAACAAGCGCAGAAAATCCGCGTAAATAATCTTGTTTCACGTAAAGTATAGGTCGTATGGAAAAAAACAGAGTTGATAACATATTATCTTTTTTTATTACAGTAATACGGAGAACGCTATTTTGTATTTTTACTTCCTGAATATATCTTCGTAACTCTTCAACAATTTTCTCATTACTCAGGGTGAATGGAATATCAAAAAGAGAACATGATTTAACTAAACGAGTGAGATGTTCTTGGAGTAGAAAAATATTTCCTTGATAAATTCGCATTGTTTCAAACATTCCCCATCCAAACAGTACCCCATCCGTATCAAAAACTATATTAGCCTCATCTTTTAAAAAAATTTTGCCATTACAATAAATATAATTCATAATTGTAGTGCGCGTTTCAATGCTTTCCCTTTATACAACGTTTCTTGATATTCTTTTTTAGCAGTTGAATCCCATACAATACCTCCACCAACATGATAGTATGCATTTCGTTGATGAATCAGTACTGTACGTATAGCAATATTAAAATCAGCATTTCCATCAAAACCTATATAACCTAATGAACCAGTATAAATATGACGATCCAATGATTCCAGCTCATCAATAATTTCCATAGCACGTATTTTAGGCGCACCAGTTATCGATCCTCCTGGAAAACATGCCATAAAACAATCGATTGCGTCTACTCCTTCACGCAACTTACCAATAATGGTCGACACAAGATGATGTACTGTAGCATATGATTCAACGGCACAAAGTTCTGAGACATATACTGTTCCAAATTCGCATACTTTTCCAAGATCATTTCTTAGTAAATCGACAATCATATAGTTTTCCGCATGATTTTTTATACTTTTTTGTAGTATAATTTTATTTTTTTCGTCTTCCTGAGATGTATTTCCTCTTGGAAAAGTACCTTTAATCGGTTTTGTTTCGACACATCCATTCCAAATTCGCAAGAACCTTTCCGGAGAACTACTTAATATCTGGAAACTTCCATAGTTGAAGTATGCAGAGTAGGGAGCAGGGTTATATTTTCTTAATTTAAGGTAAATAGAGAATGGTTCTTCATCAACTTGAGCTTTAAATTGTTGTGACAAATTGACCTGATAAATATGTCCAAAAGAAATATACTTTTTTGCTTGCTTGATCATTTCCTGATATTGAGCATAATTCACATTAGAAATTATACTTTTTTGTTTCAATTTTCTAGAGGATTTTTTTTTCTTTAAAGAGACTTTTTTTGTAATTTTCTGTATGATTTTATCTTTTAATATTTGTCTATCTTTCGCATTTCTCCCATCATGATTTACTGATGTCAAAAATGTTTTTTTGGTGTTATGATCAACGATTATCACGTGATCATAAAATCCAACAATCATATCAGGCAATCGTAATTTTCCCTTTCGTTTTTTTGAGGAATAATCTATATATTTATTAAGCTCATATGAATAAAACCCAACAGCGCCACCTACAAAAGGAAATTTTGTAGTATTTACCATTGTATATTTTTTTAAAAGATCTTTGATAATAAAAAACGGATTATCTTTAATAATGTATTCTTTACCTGCTTGCTGTAATGTGCTTACTGAATCTGTAGATTTTACAATTAAAAAAGGTTCGATACCAATAAATGAGAATTGCGATATATTGGGATTTTCTAAACTGCTATCAAGAAAGAAACTTTCAGTCTCGTTTTGAAAAAGCGCATATATCTCTATTGCTAAAAGATTTGTTACTATCTCTTCTAAAGTAATAGATATCATAGAAATATCCTGCAAGTTTAGCAAAAACTCTAAAAGAAAGGAAATTATCCTTTTTATGAACCACGCAATTCATATACAGAAAAATCTATTGAGATCTTCGGGTTATCCCTACCTAATTCACGTATTATTCACCATTTTGAATACTTAATTCCCGTACGAATAAATTATAATCTGCTCCGTCAACAGCGCTCTCGTCTCCTGGTTGTATTCCATCATCTAACAAATCAGCTCCCACTTGTGATGGTGTGGTCTGAAATTGTGCAGGACAGGACGCTGGATCATTTTGTTTTACTCCATAACATCCTACGAGAATATTATAATCTAGCAAATCTAACTTGTTATCATTATTTAAATCTCCACTGACGAGGTATACTGGTGGAATAATAACAGGTTTTTGCTGCATACGAGGCTGGCTCAATGACACCACGCTACTCAATTGTCTCTCTAAAAATCCATTTGATTTAATCCGTATAAGATAATCACCGTTTAGTGACGTTGCAAGTGTTACGATACCTGTAAATAATCCCTGGGCACTATCACTGGCGCTATCAAACGTTATCTGTCCTGTCCCGGTAGCTGCAATAGTACCTTGCAAACTAACAAACGTTATCAATACATCTCTTACCGGATGTTGTGGATTCATCGTCCCCTTACTTTGGGGATTCTCATTATCACCCCCATTCCCTATCCCATGTAACCCTACCGTTACGAACACGTTTGTTCCATTAGTCCGTGGAGTAGGTGTTGGAGTACCACTTACCCCTGTTGGTGTTACGGTAGGTGTGGGTGATACTGTACTAGTGGGTAGAGGCGTATCTGTTGGAATCGGTGTACCAGATAAAGGAACGAGAGAGAATATTTTGGTATATCCATTAGTAACATTTATACCATTCTGATTGAGTTGGTTATTAAGAAACAAATCATCATAATAAAAATAACTTAATCCTGCGAGATTATTATCGAAAACACTTTGAATCATCATATCATGATAATCTGGAGCTGGCGGAGGAGTAGGTTGTCCCGGTACACCAGTAGGTTGCCAGTTAGTATAATCAAAACATCCACCCCACTCATTGTGAACGAGTGCTGCATGATTTTTCTGAAGAAAAGGGACACTTACTGATTTATCTCTTTGTAATAATGCCGGCCAACCTCCGTCTTTTCCGTATGGATCATTTGGTTCATTACAAGTTCTATTTGGATGAAAAGGATTAGATCCTTTGTAGCCACTATATATATGACCATCTAAAAACAAATTTGTTATGGCGCTACTAGATGCTGTATAAAAAGGATAAAGAGATGGACTTGCTATCATTTCCTGAAGACAATTAACATACACTCCCTTAAGAATTGTTGGATCTACGTTTTGTATAGCTTCTAACCATTGATAATTTTCATTAAGACCTTGAGTACAACTTTCACCTTGTTGTAGCGATTCATTACGGACATCATAAAATACTGCAGGGTCTGTTTGAAAGGTTTTAGCAAGGGATGCTATTGCTGTCTCACCCTCTTTTGGAGTTGCATCTTGATAGATATCAAATTGTATGTAATCTCCTTGCTGTTCAATATAGGTCACGTATTCTTGTATAAACGTATGGTAATACGCATTAATATTACTCATAAAAGGATTTGCATTCCAATTTGTAACTGTTATGGGAACTCGAAGTTCATTCATAGTAAGATGTTGTGTTATTTGATCGAGATAAGAGAATTCACTTGGATCATGAAGAGTATATTGCCCGCTATTATACGGATTTGCTCCTTTACCTTGTACTCCCAATAAATATATTTCACAATTAGTACCATCTCTTAAAATACCATGAGTATCAACATATAACTTGGCAAATGTATATTTTCCTCCTTGATTTTTTGTTACACCAGTATGATTACATGATGCTTGTGGGGTAGGTGATATGGAAACAGTTGGTTTAGGCGTAGTTGTCGGTGGTGGAGAACTTGAAGAGGTCACACTTGGTTTACCACCGTTGCAGGAAAGAGCATTATTAAAAATAGCGGTATAACTAGTATTCACATTAATACCATTTTGATTGAGTTGCTGATTAGTAAACAACCCTGATGGAAAATAGTAACTGAGTCCAGCTATATTCAAACAGACAGTGGATTGCATCATGCTATCGTGATAATCATACCCTTGCCAATTGGTATAGTCATAACAGCCTCCCCATTCTCCATGCATAAACCCCGCATGATTGGCATGAAAAAATGGTACAGTTACTGTTGCATCTTTTTGCAAGCCTGCAGGCCATCCCCCCTGTTTATCATTGGGATTGCCTGGTTCATTGCATGTTAACTTTGGATGATAGGGATCTGGACCGACATACCCACTATACATATGTCCATCCATTAATAGATTGGTAATGGCACTACTACTTGCAGTATAAAAAGGATAGGTCTTTGGGTCTGCAATCATTTGATCAACGCAATTGACATAGGTTACTTTCAGTATGGTTGGATCGAAATCCTGGATCTTTTTGAGAAAAGAAAAGTCCTCATTCATGCCTTGGGTACAGGAGTCACCATTAGGATACGCTTCATTGCGGACGTCATAGAACACTGCTGTATCTCCTTGGAATGCTTGTAAAATTGAAGGTAATGCTTGCAGTTCCGCTTGTGCATTTCCTTGTTGATATAGGTCGAGTTCTACATATTGTCCTTGTTGCTCAATATAATGAACATAATTTTGCACAAACCATTGATATGATTCACTCGCTCCTCCAGGTCCAATACCTGGCATTGTTGGATTACTCGTCCAATTTTGTACTGTAAGAACAATGCGCAGTAGATTCATTTTTACCAATTTATTCCACTGTGGAAGGTAAGTAAACTGGCTGGGATTATTTACTTGCAATTGACCCTGTAAAGTTGGTGATGGTCCTTTTCCTTGTCCACCAAGCAAATAAATTTGACATCCGGAGGTATCTCGAAGTATGCCCTGCGAATCCACAAGCAGTTTTGCAAATGAGTAGGTGTTCCCATTCTTGGTTACCCCTGTATGGTTGCAGTTATTTCCTGCAGCGTTTTGATTAATGATTTGTTGATGCTGAACAACCAGTGTCGTTAAGGGAATTGCTATTGCTACAAAAGCAATTGCAAAAAGAAAAAAGTATTTTTTTATAAACACTCTTTAATATTTATTCATTTTCACTCATCTGTCAAGCAAAATTTACCTTTCGTAGTAATAAAAATACATTATAGAATAACCATCGAAATACTTGCTGAGCGTATTAGAGATTTAAAGTATTTTTGTTTCGGCTAAACACAGTTTGACGATTAATTATATATCCAAATACCCCAGCTATTAAACAAGCGATGCCTCCCACTACAATCGGTGCTCTCGCTCCTACAGTATCTGCCAGCCAGCCTAAAAGAGGCCCGCCAATTGGAGTCGTTCCGATAAACAGAACAGCTTGCAGAGCAAGGACTCTTCCATGATATACAGGTTCAGATTCTACCTGAATGCTGGCTGTGGTAGAATTCATATAGAGGATACTAGCTAATCCGACGAAAAAGATAACGGGAATAGCAGTTGCAACGTTAGGTGTACATGCTAAGACGAGCATAGTAATACCTAATATAATTGCTCCAATGATAACATGATGAATTTTTACAAAATTTTTATTAGCAACAAGTAGACCACTGACCAAAGCACCAAGACCGAATATAGAGTATATAAAAGTAAAGTCCCTATCCCTTCCATGCAATGAATGAGTTACGAATAAAGGCAATGTGACAGTGAAATTGTACGCTAAAGATCCAATAATTGCCAACATAACGAAAGGAATCCACAAGACAGGCTTAGACAAAATATATCTGATGCCTTCACGAATTTCACCTTTCATTCTGGGTTTACTTGGCTGTCGATGGAGTTCTGATGGACGCATCATCCATAGACAACTAATGACAGCCAAGTAGGTCATTGCATCAAGAATAAAACACCACCCATAACCGACAGTTACTACTAAAGCTCCTGCTAAAGCAGGTCCTACAATCCGAGAAACATTAACAATAGTACTATAGAGCACAACAGCATTTGGTATATTCTCCGGAGGCACCATTTCAGTAACGAATGATCTACGTAATGGGTTGTCGAAAGCTAAAAGAATACCTCCTATGGCTGCAACTATATACAATCCCACAACCGATGGGTGCGGAAGAAATGCTAATGCAGCAAGACCAAATGACTCAAGCATTTCTAATGTTTGAGTAACAAGGAGCAGATACCGTTTATTAGATCTATCCGCAATTGCTCCAGCCCATGCAGATAATAATAAAATTGGCCCATATTGGCATGCAGCAAGAATTCCAACTGCTGAGCCACTGTTGGTGAGATGTAATACTAATAAAGTAAGTGCAACATTTGTTAACCAGTTACCAGTATTTGATATCGTCTGACCAATAAAAAACAATCGAAAATTACGTGTCCGAAGTGCAAAAAAAGTCCGTCGGATGGTAGAATGAATCCGTTTTCTCATAGTATGTTGTACTTTTTACTTCTAACAGAGTTGCTGCGTTAACTAGCAAAGGAAGTAGTTTAATCTTTTCGTTTATTAAGTATAGTGATAATCTCCTTGGTCGTACCCGTCTCACCAAGTTTCGGGAAAATTCTTTGTACACTATTTTCATGAGCCTCTATACTCATATCTGTCATAGCGTCAGTTACCAAAGTAACATTATAGCCATATTCATGTGCATTACGGGCTGTAGATTCTACACCCATACTGGTCGCAACGCCAGTAATCACAACCTGTGTTATTCCTAATTCTTTGAGCTGTTTATCAAGTGAAGTACCATAGAATGCACCCCATCGTTTTTTGGTAATTTTAATGTCATTAGGCTGCTCGTTTAATTCCGAGATAAGATTAGCCCAATCGCTTGACTGTGATACACCGCTTCTTACATTTTCTATTCTACCAGGTGCACCACCGGTAACATTCACCAGAACAACGGGAAGTCGGTGTTTTCTAAAAACTTCTGCGAGTTTGCTATTATTACTTATAATTTCCTTTATAGGATGAACAGTCGGTAGTGAGATGATACCTTTTTGCATATCAATAATAATTAATGCTGTTTTTGGATCAATTGCTGAAAGTGACATTTCTTTATTTTCAAATATTGCTTTTGAAACATTACAAACTTGAATATCTCTAATGTAGCATATAGGTGGGTAATCTGTACATATTCTATGTAGCCGTATACCTTCCTTAAGATTAAATAAAATATCTTATAAAAAATACTTTACCTAACACCGAGATTGATGTAATAGCCTAAATGAAAATTTGCGCGCCTAGAGGAACTAGGATGGAACCCCATCTTTGATAGTTTGCTTCGATTTTACGAAAAGCTCCAAGCGCTGAACCTCAAATATTATACCGATAACCGAATATTTATAAGTTGTAGTAGATAGAATATAACAAATAACACAAAAATTCTAAAAAGAGGTTAAATAGGAAATGCAATATTTAGGATTTTTGTCGGGTTATTATTAATCTAATATAATTAATATTTATTTTCCGAATAAGTCTGTCATACTACCACTTGCGTCTTTATAAGGGAGGCATCTTTATTTTTTTTCTTCTCCACCAGAATGGTGGTTATCTTTGTTTTGAACTTCCGTAGGATGATGATCTCCGGGTTTTGTTATTGTTGCAGTAGGTGAAATACTATTGGAAGGATGTAGTGTTATTGAGACTGAGAGTGATGGAGTCGGAGTATTGGAAGGATTAGTATTACTCGTAGGTTGGGGTGCTCCAAAAATATTTAGGTACCCAGCAGCGACTGCCTGTCCAACCGAGTTCAGACTTCCCGCGTTTTGAGTGTTTCCTGTGATTAGGTCCCCTGCTGAGAAGTACGTTGATTCCACATCATTGGTTTGTAAGAATGGAATCATTTCTGAAGGCGGAGGAGTTCCTGGAGCTTTTGCTCCCCATTCTCCTTCAATAACTGCATATTTATGTGTGTGAGCTGTTTGAACGATTGGTACATCCGTTGTTCTTGTCCAGTTTGCTCCATAGGTATGAAAGTCAATAATGATATTCCCTTGCGTAAAATCAGCAAATCCATTAGTCATAATATCTGTGAGTGCTCTTTCATAGACCATCACCAGCATCTGTGGAGCATATGTTCTCACGGCATTAATTCTGTCATTTGTATCCTGCATAAATATCTGTTCGGAAATGGGAGCTGTACTATGCGATGGCTCATTCCATATATCAAAAATAACAGCAGGATCATTGGCATACAGTTTTGCTAAACTCCCGATTGCCTGAAGAGGAACGGGTTCATAGGTTGTTTGTTCTGTTGGGTTAGGAGGAACATTTCTTGACGCCTGATTTTGATAAGGACATTGGGTGACATTGGTTGGCGGATTGGTTGTCGGATCATTCCCGCATGGTGGATTTTGAAATTGTGTGCCTACATCCAAGATAACATAATGTCCTGCTTGTTCTTCCAGTTTTACGTACGTTTGCAGCCATTGTTGAAAATTCATCTGCGCTTTTGGCACCCGGACATCGGTATTATACCAGTACGAGTTAAAATTCACCCGTACCACGTTGCTATGCAAATTCTGTGAGAAAAACTGCATATATTGCTCAAGGCCAGTGAGATTAGTTGTCCCTCCTGCGTCCTGAAGAAATAATGGACCCATATTCACTCCTAAAAGCTGGATAATGCAAGTTGGATTATTCGCATCGACTATATTTCCTTGAGAATCAATTGCAAGACGCGCAAACGTATATGTTCCGTTTGTGTTTTTTGTTACTCCAGTTGAGTTACACATTGGTCCCGCTGCTTTTTGCTCTATTGTAGCTCTTTGTTGTTGCAGAAGTATTGTTACTGGTATTGCTAACGCAATAAGAAGTATCGTTATAAACGACAATGTTTTTCTGTACCTGCCAATCATATGCGTAAAATTTTTTGTGTTTCTTTTTCTACTATACTGCATATACTAATATAACTTTTACAGAGTATTTAATTAATGTCAATAGAAAACTTTGCAAATCTTGAGGCATAATACAATCAAATATGGTACTACATCTAAACAGTCTCAAAGCAAAAAGGCAATTTATATTTAATCGATCAAATATTCTGTTAAAAGGTTTCAGGAGAATAGGCATGTGACTTGATTACATTGCCGAGTCATTTAAGCCATTCTTGTATATAGCAATTTTGGTAATTTATTCCAGAAAACCATTCGAATAGATTCAAAATATAGGACCTAAATGCAGTCTAGGTATTGGAGCAAAAAAGAAGCTTAGTAGCAGATTGAAGAGAAAGTACAAAATGATTACACATATGACTATAAAGACGAGTAACTTCCACTGCTGTCTTAATAGTTTCACAATGTCACAAGTATATAAGTCTTATAATTTATATCAAGTAGGACTTTTGCAACAGATTCATAGTTTAAACAGTATATTAACGTATAAATGGTTCTTTGAAAAAAAGAATTATTCATTCTCAGACGAAACACTGATCCATCCAGTTTCCCAGACTTTTCTTCTTTCCGGTTATACAATTGATTTCTTGTTGCAAAACAGAAATGCAGAGGTTTTCAACTATAGTAGCGTTCCATGAATGATTTAAGAAGTCTCTATACAATAACCATATTACTGGAACAGATAAAATATAACTGTAGAGATAATACTTCATCATCCTCCCATGATTCTTCGTCTAATGCTTCGAAAATGCGGTCCAGCAGATATTGAAGAATAAGTTTTGGCACATATGCTCTCAAGGATTCGAGCATTCCAAAACTTTTTATTCGCTGGCTCTGCGGTTTTCTATTCTACTCCCTCTACTGTAATGAATATACAAACTCTATTTTAACTTCGGAAAAGTCAGAAGTAAAGAAAATACTCTTGAAAAAAAATTTTGTGGAATTTAACTTAGGTTCAGATTTTGGGTTAAAAAGAATATGCGCTCCCGGAGGGATTCGAACCCCCGACCCTATCGTTAGAACCGATGCGCTCTATCCACTGAGCTACGGGAGCAAAGTTAGCCTTTATTGTACAGCCCATAATGGATAAAATCAAATAGACTAGCGCAAATTTAATACATCTTTACCATTGACTTGTCAAAACACCGATTAATTAATACACTTATGTATAGTATGAGCGATAGGCAGAAGTTTTCTCTCTATATCTTCGTTAGTTGCTTAACGATAATAATAGCACTATTAACCATTCCACCATTACAAAGTTACAATATTCTTATTTTTCAACATTTTCTATCATTTATAATCCCAAAATAAAGATTGCACCTTATCTTTATTAGAACTTTATTCTTGTATCAATTACTTATCTATTGATAATTTTTCTTATATTGTTAAAAATATTCAAGAAAATCGATTTAATACTATTATTAATTACTACAACTACTGAGCTTACCGTTATGGACGGTGAATGTTGATGATTAGGTTGCGCAAAATTAAGATCAATGCCAAAAGGCACATAAGCAGCTTCATGATAAAGTAAATTACTTTTAGCCGAACTATTTTGATTTTGACTCTGGGTAGGAAGTAGTGACGTAGTTGGATTAGATTGAGACAAAAAATTGATTGCCGTTGTAGGAGAAACTGTTTGAGAAATACTATTATGCGCTCCTGGAACACTTATTGGAGATATTGAGACATCACTCGTCTGCAAAGACGTACCTTGATTACTAACCGTTTGAGTAGGATTAACTATTCCATTACCTTGTGATGTTTGTGTCTGAACTTGATTCAACGGAGATGTTTGATTCAGTAATATAGGTACTTGTATCAGTGTTGGTATCTGAGATTGTGTGCGAATCTGTCCTGAAGTAGGTGATTGCGTTAATGTTGAAGGAGATGTTTGCAAATTGACTGGTTGCTGAACTACGTTATTGCTATTTGTAGGAGTGGGTGCATAGGTAATTGCAAGCGGTAATTCAGCACTCGGAACATTAAGGGAAACTGCGATAAGTGCCCAGTTATCTCCCCCTTGAGACGAGTTAATAGACCAGAGCATCGTAGTATTATTCGCGTTTGCAAATTTAAAACTTCCTCCCCCTGCATTATAGGTATTCGCCTCATATATCTGAGTTTGGCTTGAATCAGGTAAATAGGGTCCTCCAATCCCACCAGCAGCAAATGCATCAACAATAAGTTGATACGGAGTCGTACCACTAACTGTAACAAATGCCGTGCTGGATTTCCCTGAGGAATCGAGAATAGATCCAACCGGATTAGTTTGATCAACATTATAATATGTTGATGCTGCTGCGACAATTTCAGCTGGTCCTCCATTAATTGAAAGAGCTACGGGAAAAGTACCAGTTGATGGATTGATAAGATACCACATTTCATCGTTACACGTTGATCCTGATATTGCAGAACACATCTGTGAAGATAATTTCTTTAAATTAGTTCCACCATAGGTAACTTGATTAGAAGATTGTTGATTATTACCATAAGAAACAGTTACTATTAATACTCGATTCGCTTGAGCAGTAGTTGTATGATTCCAATTTACTCCATTTACAGCCGCATTATATTGAATATATGTTGATGAATCGAAAATAGGGTAGGGGCTTAAAAACAAACATTCTGGTTGATTAGTAGGACAGCTACTTGACACTCCTAAAATTTTGTTAGACCTTAATAAAAACTGTTTATACAAAACGATAGAAATAATAAAAATTACACCCAGAAGGAAAATCATCCAAAAACGTAAGTTATGTAATTTTTTACGTGTCTTTTTTTTACGTGTATGTTGCCTTTTTTTCACTAGTAAACTCAGAATATAATAGTGTCCAATTTCCGTCAATACATATGTTGACTACGGTAATTATTTTAGAACCATCTTGACAAAGAAATTTCTATCTAATACCTTGATAGTAAGACCTATTATATGAAAAGGAAAGTGAAGGTAAAAAATTCAAAAGATCTTCTCTCTAAAAAAATATCTACAAAAGTAGGTATTCTTGTAATAATTATTTTTGCACTTCCTCTTGCAATATATGCAAATAATGCAGTTTTACCTACTCAACAAAACGATCAACAAGTTGAAGGCGTTTCCTATTTTACAGGATCAACCTATGGTTCTCCTATCTCAACGAATACCACAAACTCTGCAAACTGGCATTGTCCTCCAGGTGCAATGTGTTATCCTGCACCATCAATTCCATATCCTTCTCCAGTACCTTCTTTAACTTGTATTCCACGCCCACCTTGCCTCGATGCTACACCTCGATGTCTTATTCCTGAACCAAATGGAGGGTGGTGTCTGCCAACATCACCTACGCCTTCTGTTCCATATCCAACTCCACCTCAAGGTTGCTTCTATGAACATCTCTGTGGCATAACTCAACAGGCAATTTGTTATCCAGGAAGTACGAATTGTCAACCATGCAAAACTGTATTAGTCTGCCCAAGTGGAACGCCTCCTGTTCCTTCAGGTATTCCTTCTGGCTATCCAAATCCATCTTGTCCACCCGTTCCCAGTTGCAACCCAAGACTTGGAATATTATGTAGATTGCCTTCTTCTTGCGAACCATCTGGAACTCCTAGCGCGTATCCAACACCTCCACATTGTCTTCCTCGACCTACTTGTTTAAGCCAAAATCCAGCATGTAAATTGCCGTTACCTCCCGGAGGATGGTGCCCAGCGGTTACAAATTCTCCAGTCACAAACAGTCAATCATCTTCTGATCTAGGAAATTCTGTTTTGATTTTTTTCAATAGCTTTTTACGAGGCTTATTAGGAAGGTCACAATAATTCCACTTTTATAAAACCCCCAATTCCAATTACCTTAAACGATATTCTGTTAATAAGTGATTGAATGATTAGTTTTGCAACTGGTTCAATATCAAAGCACTAATGAAGTTGTCATTGTTATTATCGAATATTCTTAAATAGATATGTCATAATAAGCGTGTGAGAAAGTTTATTTTGATTTTCAGTTTATGCTCCATTTGCATACTCACCATTTCATTTTTTCCTATTCATAAAGTTTTTGCAGATCCACCCGATGAGTTAGATTACCACGAATCTTACGCCCGTGCTCAAGTAATTCAAGTGCTATCTCAAGGTATACAAACATATGATCATATTAAAAATTACAACGAAAGTTTAAAAGTAGCATTCCTTGAAGGAAAAGAAAAAGGCAAAAAAGTCGTCGTAAGTTATTCTAATGATGCTACTTTTGGTATCAATGAAAAAATTCAAGCAGGCGACATAGTAGTTATTGATAGTAAACCTGATTTTTCAGGGAAAAAACTTTATACACTTTATGAGCCTTATCGATTAACAAACCTTTGGTGGATACTTGGATTTTTCATTCTCCTCATTATCATTATAGCTGGAAAAAAGGGGATTGGTGCATTAATCGGTTTATCAATTAGTCTCCTTACTATTTTAACGTATATCATGCCAAATATCCTTAAAGGGCAGGATCCAATTACCGTAAGTACAGTTGGATGTATTATTATTCTATTCTTTACAACATTTATTGCACACGGAATATCACTTAAAACTTGCGTAGCAGTGATTAGTACTGCATTATCTTTACTTATTGCAGCAATGCTTGCACTATTTTCAGTTCATTTTACGTTTCTTCTTGGACTTGGGAATGAAAATATTTATTCACTCCAACTCGCAACAACTCATACAATAAATCCTCAAGGCCTTTTACTTGGTAGCATTTTAATCGGGACTCTCGGTGCCCTTAATGATGTGACAACGACACAAGCTATTACAATTTTTACTTTGGCGAGAGAAAATCCTAGGCAATCCTTTTCGTACTTTTTCTTTAAAGGTATGACGATTGGAAGAGAACATATTGCGTCAATTATTAACACCTTAGTACTTGCTTATGCCGGTTCTTCGCTTATAATCTTCCTTTTTTTCGCTTTTAATCCTGTTCAACTTCCGTTATGGCTTATTCTTAATAATGAAAGTACTATGCAAGAGATTGTTAAAACGATAGTAGGCAGTTGTGCATTAATTCTCGCTGTCCCTATAACAACTGCTCTTGGAACGTTTACCGTTTTACATGTTAAGAAGAATGATTCTTTTCCCTAAATTTATATTAAATACAGACGCTTTTGTAGTTAATGTGTTATTGCGAAAATTAAATTTGTAATGAACCATATTCAAGATTTTGTCACATTATTTCTTAGTATTATTGTGGAATCGTTACCCTATGTTACCATTGGCGTTTTGATATCAGTATTAATAGCGCTTTTTGTACCTGAAAATTTTCTACTAAAAATGCTCCCAAAAAATAGATATATATCACATATCATTCTATCTTTAGTCGGTATTGTAATACCTGTTTGTCAATGTGGAAATATCCCTGTTGCAAGAAGGCTTATATTTCAAGGGCTTTCTCCTTCACAAGCAATAACATTCTTATTAGCTGCACCTCTTTTGAATCCCATAACCTTCTTTACAACATATCAAGCATTTTCTCTTACTCCACAGTTAGCCTTCATACGTGTTCTCAGTGGTTTTTTTATCGCTAATATTATTGGCATCTTTTTGAGTTATCAAAAAGATCAAAATAATTTATTAACAAAGTCTTTTTATATGGATGTTTGTAATATTCACACAACAAAACGTTCATTCTATAATTCCTTGGAAATCTTTCAGTCAGAATTTATCTATATCGCAAAACTTTTATGTATAGGAGCTGCAATAGCAGCACTTATACAAACTTTCATTCCTAAAGAAACACTTCTTGCTATTGGGCATAATGTTATGCTTTCATTTTTTATAATGCTATTATTAGGGTTTATTATCTCTATATGTTCAACTGTCGATGCATTCTTTGCATTGTCATATATCAATGGATTTACTCTTGGATCAATCCTATCTTTTCTTATTTTTGGTCCTTTGGTTGATATAAAAATGATTATTCTTATGAGATCGATGTATAAGAATAAAGTAATACTCAGTATCTCATTATTTATTGCGCTTGTCAGTGTTTGTATAGGCTTGCTAGTTAACCAGTTTGTCCATTTATGAAAAAATATTATCAGTTCTTTATAGTATTTCTCTTTGGCTGGTATGGTCTTGAATTAACGGTAGAAGGAAAACTCAACTACTATATTAATACAAAATACATAATCCTTACTGGTATTACCAGTACTATTTGCGTTGTTATTGGCTTGATAGGAATTATTCTTTTACTCATTCAAGAATTAAGATTCATGAGAAAACAAATCAAAGGAATAAAAATTGCTGATCAAAAAAACTATACACTCATTTCAATAGTATCCTTTATCCCTTTAGTGGCTGCTTTATGTTTCGGATTTTTCATGGAACCAAAACCATTAAGTACTGATGCCTCGGCACAAACAATTAGTGGAAATTTCCATCTTTCTTCGGGAAATATAAAAACAGTTACCAGTAAACTTGGTTCTGATACGACAAAATATACTTTTGACAACTGGTTCCATATCAATGAAATCGACACGAATTATTCTTTCGAAAAAGGGAAAAAAGTCATTTTAACTGGATATATATTTCATCCTAAAAATATTAATCCTCCGCAAGAATACTTAGCTGAATTATTGATCACCTGTTGTACTGTTGATGCGCAACCATTTGGATATCCCATTATCATTTCTTCTAACAAGAACTTTAACGATAAACAATGGGTAATGATAACAGGTCATTTCGCAATAAAGAAAAATGATAATAGAGATTTTCTTTATATTGTTACTGACTCAATCTTTCCAACTATGCAACCTGATAATCCATATATTTATTATTAATATTGTTATTACAGTTCTTTTGTTGGGTGAGGTATAGCAATATAAAGATGCGGTTTAATAACATGCATAAGTGGAACAGCTAGCAAATAAGAAACAGATGCCAAACTTGCAATATAGAAACTTACTGGTCCGTGAAAGAATAAAGCTAAAAATAATCCTCCCCATGTAAAAAATAATCCCATGAGAACTGAGGTAACTATGGTAATCAATGGCCTGTTAGTAAAATGCTGTGCAGTTGCTGCTGGGGCTACAAGAAGTGCAAAAACCAGAAGAATTCCAACAACCAGAACCGCTTCTGCAACAGTTAGTGCTAGTAAGATCATGAAAATTATCGAAATAGCTTGTACAGGAACTCCTCTTGCCTCAGCAACTTCTGGATCAACTGATGAAAAGAGGAGTGGACGAAATAAAAATACTAAAAAACTAAGGGTAAGAAGACCTGAAACAATACTGAGTACTAAGTCTGATTGCGTAACGCTCAAAATAGAACCAAATAAAATACCAACAGCTTCTGTCGCATTTACTGTATAAAGTTTGAGAAATAACACACCTAGTCCAAGAGCAAACGAAAGTATCATACCAATTTCAACATCTCTGCCACGAATTTTATTACCTAAAGCTCCCATACCTAATGCAGCTATTAGTGTAAAAATAACTGTACCAACTAATGAACTAACACCAAGGAGCGCTGCTCCTGTTGCACCAGCAAATCCAATATGAGCGAGCGCATGACTGGCAAATGCTTGCGCACGTAAAACAACAAAATAGCCAATACTCGCTGATACAATAGCAATAATAGTCCCCGCAAGAAATGCATTTTGTATAAATTGATGCTGCAATAATTCAATCATGATGTTTGGGTATTGGTAAATTTTTTCTTTTCATCCATGTGGGAGAAAATATCCTTACCGGTAGATAAACGCCAAACGAAAGGGATGAAATAAAAAAGGTTACAGGTAAATTAGTATTTGCTGCAAGAAAAATTCCAAGCCAGCTATATAAAAGCCCTAGCACAATTGCAACACTTATTGCAGCAAAAGGACTTTTTACTAACCTCATTGCGGTTGCAGCAGGTCCTACCAGTAAGGTAAAAATAAGAAGTACTCCTACTACTTGCACTGAGATTGAAACAGTTATCGCGACAAGAATAAGAAAAATGACTCCTAATAATTTCACGGGAACTCCTCTCGCTTCAGCTACTTCTGGATCAAATGAGCTAAATAATATTGGTCTAAAAAGGAAACTCATTACAATAATAGTTACAAGACTAAAGAGTGCGGTGATAATGACATTAGTTGAACTAATTCCAAGAATAGTTCCAAAGAGAATGCTATATGCTTGTTCCGCATAGCCGTGATATAAAAAGAGAAATAACACACCAAATGCAAGAGCCAAGGTAAATATTATCCCAATTGTTATATCCCTTTCTCGTAGTTCTTTTCCTAATAATCCAATACCTACTCCTGCAAGAGAGGTAAAGATAAGTAATCCAAAAAGAGGATTTATACCGAGCCATACCGCTCCGGCAGCTCCTGCAAATCCGATATGAGAAAATGCATGACCTGCAAATGTTAATCCTCTAATAAGAAGAAAGTAACCAATTATCGCGGAAACGACCGCAACGCATGCTGAAGCAAGAAACGCATTTTGAATAAATGAATATTGTAAGACAGAGAACATAGAAAACTCAATTTTCCTCACCAATTACAAAAACTCTTCCATTAGCATTCACTACTTCCACAGGAGATCCATACAACTTTGATAATTCTTCACTGGTAATAATTTCTTCTGGTTTCCCAATAGCACTATGACAATTTGCCATATAGATAACTCGATCAATTACAGAGTGAACAGGATTGACATCATGGGTGACAAGCAACACAGTAATATTTCGACTTTTAGAAATTCTTGTTATTAAAGAAACAATTTCTCGTGCATGTGTAATATCTAAATTGGATAATGGTTCATCTAAGAATAATATCTTAGGGTAGGTAAGTAGGGCTTGGGCAATAAGTAATCTTTGCTGTTCACCTCCTGATAATTTTCCTACAGGCATGTCAGCAAGATGCAACATATCTACTTCTAATAACGCTTGTTCAATTTTCTTATCACGCTTCTTATCCGGTAAACCGATACCCCATTTATTGCCATCAAGACCAAACCCGACAACATCTCGAGCACGAAGAGCCAAGTCGGCTTCAAGTGTTCTATGCTGTGGCGCATAGCCAATTTCATTATTTCCACGTCTTGGTAGTCTTCCAAGAATTACTATTTTTCCTGAAGTTGCTTTATACAGTCCTAAAAGTAATTTCAAAAGAGTACTTTTGCCAGCACCATTTGGCCCAAGCACCGCAATAAACTCACCTTCGTAAATTGTTAAAGTAATATCATGAAGGATTGTTCGTTCCCCTAATGAGAGTTGTACATTTTGTAATTCAATAATTGGTTTTTGGTTCACAAGGAAAATTTTACTTTCTTTTCTTATTTTGAACTATGAAGAGCATTTTGTAAATTAGTGACTTGATCTAACATCCAATTTTGATAATGTTTGCTCTGAGGCATCGTTTCAGATACCGGGACTACTGGTATATTTTGTTGCTTTGCTTCATTTTGTAAATTTGTCGTTACTGGTGTTACTGTTTGCACATTATAAATAAGTATTTTTACTTGTTTTTTGGTTATCTCATCAGTTGCCTTTGCAACATCATCTGCTGATGGGTCGTTCCCTTCAGCAATTGCTTTCTCAAAAGAGAATGGTGTTAAGACATTGAGTCCTTCCGGTTGCGTTTGATATAGATATATTGTCTCAGTTAACGCAACAGGTGTTCCATTGTATTGAGATTTAATATCATTTATTTTTTGAGTAATTGACTGCAGGGAGGTATCAAACTTATTAAGATTTTGATCAAATTCTTTTGCATCTGTTGGGTCAACGTTCTTTAAGGATTCTGCAATTTTTCCCGCAATTGCTTGGATATTATCAATACCATACCATACATGTGGATTATCTGGTAGATGATGGGTAGCTAATTTTCCACCAATTAAAAGAATACGTTTATTATTAGGTGACGCAGACAGTAACTTATCCATCCATGTGTCATAGTCCAACCCATTTTCAATGACGATATTTGCTTTTGCCACTGCAATGCTATCTTGTACACTTGACTCATATTCATGTGGATCTGTATTTGGGTCGGAAAGAATACTCAGTACTTGAACATGACTTCCACCTAATTGCTGTACGATATCTCCATAAAAGTTTTCAGCTGCTACAACATGAATTGTTTGCGACTGCATTGATAAAGAATTCATTGATTTATTGTTTTTAGCAACTTCCCACGAAATTCCCGCTATAACAAGAAGGACTATAAACCCAGCAAAATAGAATGATAATTTTTTATTCATCAGATTTGCAATTAACTTGCATTAGTATATGCAATCGATTTGCACTTGTCAAGAGGTAACTTGTTTTTGACAATTTTTGCACAAACCAAAGAATTCTAACGAATGACTTTTAACTAAGAATTTCTTCTTCTGATGAATGTCTTTTTCAAGTGAGGGAATATTACAATCTGAAATATCTTCAATGTTCCCACAACTCTCACAAATAAGATGATGATGATCTGCTTTATTCATCAGTTCGTATCGAAATTTCCCTTCATTAAAAGAAATTTGCTTTGTAATTCCTTTTACCGTAAGTAAGTTCATTATCCGAAATACTGTTGCAGGATCTGTATCTATCTTTTGTTTATTAAGATGATCAATAATTGTTTCAACATCAATAGGAGTATTGGCTGATTCTAGAAACTGCATCACGGCAACTCGAGCTGGGGTTGCACGAAGATTTGCTTCGTTTAATTCTGCTTTGCAATCATGATTTTGTTTTGAAGATACCATAAACCTAGTATATCATATTACCACATATGCAATACACTTGCAAGTAGTTATATTATACTGTATAATGCGATATAATTGCATTTGTCAAGCAACTTTACATAGTATACTTAGTAAAATTTTTTGTATAGGTAGCGATACCATCTTTATTGATCATGTAGGCATCAAATCCTGGAATACTTTGTATAAAAAGAATTCCTTTTGAGCCCATCGCGAAAGCCGCGGTAGCAAATCTATCAGCTTCAAATATATTAGGACCAACTACCGTTAAACTCACTATCTCTTTTAATATCGTATCTTTGTGATAAGGATCATAAATATGTTGACCTCGAATATAGGTTCCTGACGTAGCAACACCTTTATTATCGAGTGCTATTACTTTAACTATCTGTTCACTATTAAAAGGATTTCGTATCCCAATAGTCCATTGTTTTCCTTGACCATTTTTCCCGGATACTTGTACATCACCACCAGCTTCAATAAAGAAATTTTTCAACCCATCTTTACAGAGCATATTATACGCTTGATAAATCGCCCAACCTTTTACGAGTCCAGAAGGATCATATTTCCCTTTATGTTCTATATTAAAATAGCCATTAGTTTCTTTTTTCGTCTGTTCACTCAGCAAGAAAACCGTTTTCATATCCTCACTGAAATCTTTTTTTTTCAAGATACCAGCATTTATTTGCGAGATTTCACTTGCTGACTTATAGGTACTAAATTTATTATCAATATACGTAAAATAATCAAAGACTTTTTGGATATTTATTGGTTTTGCAAAAGAATCAACGAGTTCAACAGTTATAGGCATTCCCATGATAAGACGTGTTTCTTTCATACATTTATCGGTATTATATACAATAACCCTGAAAATAACTTTAAAAAATATCCCATAAACCAAACTACCACTTAAAATCAATAACTGATATACTTAGAAAGATAAAATATGGTGAAAATTGTATTTTTTGAAATAGAAGATTGGGAAGAGAATTATTTCAAAAAAAATTTTACTGATAATACTATAATATTTAACTTACAAACGCTCGATTCCTTCTCAACTTACGATTCAAATGTTTATGACGCTACTATTCTTTCTACCTTTGCATACTCTCAGCTAACAAAAGATATCTTAGAAAAATTTCCTAACTTACAATTTATTGCTACTCGTTCGACAGGATATGATCATATTGATATTAACTACTGTAAAGAAAAAAATATTTTCATAAGTAACGTACCAGCATATGGTGTTCATACAATTGCAGAACACGCATTTGCTCTTTTGTTAACATTATCTCGAAAAATACTTACTTCGGTAGAAAGAACAAAAAAAGGAAACTTCGAGATTACTGGATTACAAGGTATGGAATTATATAATAAAACATTAGGAGTCCTAGGAACAGGCAATATAGGAGAAATTGTCTGTAAGATAGGATTAGGATTCGGAATGAAAGTGATTGCATTTAATCGTCATCCAATTCCTGATCTTGAAAAACTGGGAGTTCGATTTGTTCAAATAGATGAACTGCTTTCAACTTCAGATGTGGTATCAATTCATTTACCTTACACGAATGACACAAAGCACTTAATTAACCGGCAGAATATTCAAAATATGAAGAAGGGAAGCATCTTAATTAATACTGCCCGAGGACCTATTGTTGAGACACAGGCAGTACTTGAAGCACTTGAGAAAGGAATCCTCCGTGGTGCAGGACTTGATGTTCTTGAAGAAGAATGTAATATGAGAGAAGAACGAGAATTGCTTGCAAGTAAATTTCTAGAGAGTTGCGATTTAAAAAGCCAACTTATGAATCATATTTTGTTAAATAGAGAAGATGTAATCGTTACTCCTCATAATGCATTTAACAGTGATGAATCAATGCAACAAATATTACAAACAACAGTAGTTAATATAAGAGGATTTTTAGATGGGCGTCCACAAAATGTTGTAGGTAAAGCCTAATCGTTTGTTCGATTGCCGTTTTTCTAATTTCCAAATTCAAATACTGCAAAATAACCAGCAATTCCTCCGCAACCGCTATGCCATTTTGGATCAGAAATAGTTTCTTTATGTCCTGTAAGCGATCTATCCCAACCCCACTCAACTATATGTACTCCATAGATTGGTTCGACTCCACCAAATAGAACTTCGGCCATCGTACTATATTTCTGTTGTTGATTTGCAAGAGCTGGAAACCCTGCATGTCCGTCTAAATGGCCTAATGCTAATTGCTGATTTGCTCGAGTCTTTGCAATAGAACATAATGTTGGATCCGGATAAAGCGTTGGCAATTGATGACCAATCCTATACTGATTCATTGCCTCATTCAATTCATCTACTGTTGACATGCGTGAATCCGCGGGTAATACTTCAAGTGAAGTTTCACTATCTTTCTTTATTACTGACCACATTGTACTATTTGAATCAGAAGGTTGCTTATTGGGTGATATTCCTAGTGCAATTTGCTGAGATGTTTGAATTGCAAATGGAGTAGCAGTGGGAACTATTTGAGTAGGCGTAGGTTCAAACTGAGGATTACCTGTTGCTTCTGATGAGGTAGTGATAATAGTAAATATAGCAAGTATTTTGTTTTCATTAACTCCATTCGCTAATGCTATTTTCGTATGAAATATAATTATACCTCCAATAAAGAAAATAATTAAAGAATAAGACAGGGACATTTTAACTTTAGATATATTTTTATGGATAAACGACCGAGCAGGAATCCATTTCATACTTAATTCTTTTAGTTGCATTATAACAAGTATTTTATTCTCAATACGCAAATTTGTTATTAATATTGACTGTTTAGTCTCAATTCATATATTCTGATAGTAGTGATGACTAAAAAAAGAAAACAATCTAAACATATTAAGAAAAAAAATGCAAAATCATTTAAAGCAAGTATCTTAATTGGTTGCTGCATTTTAACTATTGTTTATTTATCTATTTTTATTTTCTCCTATTTTTCTAATGGTAAAAAATACAAATCAGCTGATTATTCAACTGTCCTTGCCTCTCAAACGAATACTATTGTTGCTAAGGACACATTCCAACGATCGAATCAAACTCACTGGGGGCGTGCCTCAGATGGTCAGAATACTTGGGGAGCTGACGCTTCAGTAAATAGCATTTATCAAATTACAAACAACTTTGGACAGATATCCAATGGAAGTGGAATATCAAATGGAGTACTTGGTCCTTCAAATTTAACCGATAGCCAGGTCATTGCTACCGTCCAAGTCGGATCTTTCACAAATACTGATATTGGCGTATTACTTCGTTATAAAGATAATGATAACTGGTACAAAGCATACTTTGATGGTTCTAACTTTCTCATTCGTCGCATGCTTAGTGACAATAATACAGTTCTTACTCAAACTTCCTTTAAAGCTTACTCAAACAACAATTATACTATTAAGTTTCAGGTAGTTGGAATTAACCTGAGTGCAAAAGTATGGAGAACAAGTGATTCCGAACCGAATAATTGGATGTTACAAACAAGTGATGATAATTTTTCGTCAGGTTATGCAGGTATTGGTGTTTCTACACAAAATGGAAGTGTGGTAAAATATTCTTCTTTTATCGCCTATGACTTAACTGTCGTTCCAACACCAACTTCTGCAAGGTATACATGCGACGGTAATACGGGACAATGTATCCCAGAGCCTCAAGGTTACTATACAACATCAAATTGCAACAATGCTTGTTGGGGAAGTCTCACCCAAAACCCTACACCAACGCCAACAAGTGGACCTATCGTAAATCATTATAGTTGCAATGGTAATACAGGCGCGTGCCAATATGACCCTCAAGGATACTATACAACGTCAAATTGTAATATGGCATGCTGGGGATATATTACCCCGACATCATCAATAACAAATAATCCAAGTCCTACTCAAATGCCAACTGCAACGCCTCAGCCAACTCAACCTCCAGGATCTGGTAATACTCCAGTTCCAACAAATTCTTTTAATACACCAAGTCCCACTAATGCATCACAAGATAACTTTCCATCAGCAACACCAACGCAAAGTACAAACCCAATACAAAATGCATTTTCATTCTTGCAAAATATAAATCCTTTTAACCAATCACAGCCAACACCCTCAATATTTCCTTCAGGAACAGTACCATCACAAACTCCAAAAAATAATAATTTGCTTTACCAAGAAGCAACATATAATCCAGCAAGTATGGAGTTCAATTTTGCTAAAATTCTTACCGGAACTACAAAGACTCCAACAACAGTTTTTTCTTTTATATTAAATATTAACAATGCAATTAGAAACTTTTTCGTATCACTAATTCAAGGAAGTTATAGCAAAATTATTAACAAGTAATTTTATAGCCAACATAGATAAACAGGGTTTGACTCTTCATTAAACACGCTCGTCATAACAATTATCTCATGTGTGTTTTTTACTCTATGGGTTATTGGTTTTTATTTTGCAAACGACTTTACTATTAGGTCAGTAACTATTCGAAAATATAAAAAGGTGCTTTTAATTTATCCTTGCGCTGAGGATGCATTTATTCCAAATACTTACTTATCCAATCCATACTACATTTTAATGCGTTAATAGAGAAATGTTAATAATTTATTATCTTAAATGATAGAATGGTCGTAATAACATCATATGACTAGGATGCCGAAATTTTCCCCGGATTCTGCTTTCACGTTGTGTCACAGATGAACTATCAACTCCCATTAGCATAGCAACATCTTTCCATGTTCTTCTTATACCGTCACTCAATCCAAATTTGTGTGTTACAATTGCAGCTTCTTCAGGTTGAATAAGAATTCTATTTTGTTCAATTTTCGGATAGCTCCAGTATTGGCCTTTATTAATTAGGGGAACAGGAATTCCTTCACGAAAAATATTTATTACAGTACTTTTCAGTGCATCAATTTCCAAAGGATCTATGTTATTTTTCAGTTCAATATAATTAGGCAAATCTATTCTTTTTGATGATATTCTTCTTCCGTCTTTTGAAAAAACCCAATCTAAAAAACACTCATAGCCGAAGAGAATTTCCGCTTCAACTTCTGGGCTTTTTGGACTCTCAAGCATTGAGAGTAACATGAGATGATTACCATACATCTGTCCCAATTTATCACGTTGTTCGCTTGTGTATTTTGGAGTAGGATAAACTGGAAATAAAACTTTTTCACCCATAACACCTATTATACTATAGGTTTAGCTTAGGTGCAAGATACTCAGAAAACTATGCCGAATATATAGCAAAAATTTTTTAAACTAGTGAAATACTGAGGTTACTTTAAATAATTGGAGCGGGATACGGGAGTCGAACCCGTCTTTTTTGCTTGGAAAGCAAATGTTGAACCGCTCAACTAATCCCGCGGTAAACTCAACTTTATACTTAGGATTATAAAAGATATGACTATATTTGTCCATATTATTCCATCTTTACAGTCTAAAGCAAATTAACAATAGCTTTCGGATATAATGAAGTTTCTTATCTAGAATACACCATATTTAGTGATTATATTGCTATATTAATCTAATCTACTGAGAGATAGAAGTTCTCTTGTACAATTGTAGTCAACCCCAAACGCAAAGTAAACCGCAAATCTAGGGAAGTAGTTAAGATACCTCTATTCGGAGTAGTACCATTTCCTGCATTCGATGCTAGATGATTTAAAGGAGTTATTTTATTCAAAAAGAAAATATAACAGAAATAGTCTCATTCTGCGTATCTAAATGTAAGTAGATAATACTAAACATAAGATAATAATACTTGACTATAAGCCTATATTAGTATATACTTACTTCGTTTTATGCGTATTTTGCACAAACATTTTGATCTCCTCATTGTCCTCTTTTGTACAATCATCGCAACGGTTTTCGGGATACTTTTCATAGGGCTTAAAGGATTTTCTATGGATGAACTGGATACAATGTTTATAACCAGCAGTTGGCCAACAATGCTGCATTTTATTACCTATACGGAAGGGAATATGTGGCTGTACTATTTCGTATTATACTTCTGGAAATTTTTTGGCAATTCAGAATTCTATGTCAGGCTTTTATCCGTAGTATTTGCTTCAACTACGATTCCTGTTGCTTATTTTACCGCGAAAAAGCTATTTAATAAATATGTTGCTGTGACCTCAATCTTGTTACTTTCGTTTCATGTATTTTTCATTTCCAATGCTCAAAACGCCAGAGCTTACACTATGGTTTTGTTTTTTACCACGCTTTCATCATTGTTTTTTATTCAGTATGTCCAAAAGCAGTCAAGGAAATATTTGTTTTTTGCAACCATAGTGAATGCACTTGCAGTGTATTGTCATTTATATGCGCTGTTTATCATTGCCTCACAAATTCTTTCACTCGTCTTCACGAACTGGAAGAGTAAGTGGAAAGATGTAGTCCTTAATGGAATACTCCTTGTTGTTCTCATCCTTCCATTGTTCATTGCACCATCAATGCATAGCGGACAAGTCAATTGGATAGCGAGACCAGATATTAAGAATCTGATTGGTACCTATTTAATCCTAGCAAACGATTATCCAATAATAGGGGGAATAGAACTTTTACTTATTGGAGGATTTGTAATTACTGTACTCAAAAAATGGTCTCACTTGAGAATTACTGACAGAACCTGGAATTATGGATTTCTCTTTCTTTGGATTCTCTTTCCCATAATTTTATCATTTATTTTTTCACTTATTGCAAAACCATTATATATTTCTGCGTACTTTTTTGTCTGTTTAGTACCCTTTACTATTTTTATTGCGTTATGTATTACAAAGATTACATATAAATGGATTCAAGCAGGCTTTATCTTCCTTATTCTCCTTTTATCACTCATTCGGCTTAGTGGTTGGTATTTTGGAAGTAAACACAGCGGATTAGTCATCAGAAATTATAATGAAGATTTTAAGGGTACTGCGGCATTTCTTCGCACCCATGTGAGTGGAACAGATGGAATTATCTTTCTCCCTTCCTCAACCCAAGACAAAGTGAATTTCTATATCACTCAACAAAAATATCCTGCTCTTACCAACGAAATTACTTTACAACCAGATTATGTCACAACTGGCAGCTTTAATTTCACAATCGACCGGCAAAAATTAGCTTTATTGCCAAAGCAATATACAAAAATTTGGTATATATTAGAAACTGTTACTGATAATCGAGTAGATACTGATAATACGATCATTATAAAAAGTTTAAAAAAGAATTATTCAGTGAAATATATCTACAGACTTGAAGCGATCACCATTTTTGAATACGCAAAATAACGCAATTTATTTTCAATTTTCTATCCTATATTTATTTCTCTAGCCTTGTTGAAAGCAAATGTTGAGCCGACTAATTCCATGGTGCTCATAATTATACAAAAAACATTGAGAATACAACTAGCTTATGTATTCTGTGCTAGAATATGTATAGCTATGTTACCAATACTAAATCAAAGTTTTTGGAGAGACGAGGCATTTTCCATACTATTATCTGAGAGGTCTCCTTGGCAAATTATTCAATTAACAATTAGGGATCAAAGCCCACCATTATATTCACTTATTCTTCATTACTGGATGATATTCTATGGACAAAGTGAAGCTGCAGTGAGAGGATTATCACTACTTTTCCATTTCGGTTTAGTAATAACAGTTTATTTAATATCTCGAAAATTAATTCAATCCTCCAAAGTACAAATACTTATTGCGATAGTTACGTTATTGAATCCGTTTCTTTTACAATATGCTTTTGAAGCAAGAATGTATACATTATTAGCATTACTCATTGCGCTAGCAGTTTATTGTATAACATTGAGAAAATACTGGCTCGCAGGAATAGTACTATCCTTAGGTATCTTAACTCATAATTTTGCCATTTTTAGCTGCGTTGCAATTGGAATTTGGTGGATAGTAAAAAATCGCATATATATAAAGTCTCATTTTTACGAAGGACTATCATTATTCTTATTTCCATTACTCACACTGGTTGGTTGGGGAGTAGTCATTTGGAATCAATGGGTAAGAGTAGGAAAAGGTTTTTGGATTCCACCAGTAACAAGCCAGATATTTCTTGATACATTTCAAAAATATGCTCAAGGAGATATATATTACCCATCGGAACATATGTTGCTATTATTAAGTGTCATTCTTGGAATTTTCGCTTTCTCCTATTGGGTATGGAAAAAAGATAATAAAAACATAGAAGTTCCATCATTATTATTTTCTGCCTCAGTTATTCCAATTGTTATTACCTATATTATTTCTGTACTGTTTGCTCCTATTTATCATGAACGTTATTTAATAGCTACTGCTCCCTTGCTTATCATACTCATTGGATATTCTGTCTATAAAGTCTATGAGGAAAATATGCATAAGCAAATGATTCTAATAATTTTTCTTTCCGGTTATATGACAATCTTAATCTTATCAGGTGAACAAATTCTAAATAGCTCATCTAAACCTTCTATTAATTGGGGGGTTAAACAAATTCTCGCACAGGCGAAACCCACAGATGTCATAATACCAAAAGATGTATTGAATTATTTAGAAACAAAACTTTATGTTGAAGAGAGTGGAAGTAATATTCCTGTTTATGCGTATTCGCCTAATGGAACTATTCCATTCTATATTGGTTCAGTGTTATTTGATAAACAACATATTATAACTCGCTTGCCAAGAAACCAACGCATATGGCAGGTAGAACCTGATGGGGGATACAAATTAATTTTTCGAAAATAATTCTTTTTACTAAGAATTAAATTTCTGTAAAAATAAGATTATACTTTCCACTAATTCAGAAGGTTTGGTCAATACAATAATATGATTTGCATCTTTGATTAAATCTAAGTTAGCGTTCTTCATTCGCAAGGAAATATGTTTTGCAATGGAAGGCGGATATACTTTATCTTTTTCACCTTCAATAACTAATGTTGGAATGTTTATCCCATCAAGCAGTTTCTCTCCATTAAGGGAAAGTAGATTCTCACAAATAAGTAAATAACTTTTAAGCGATGTGTGCATAATATCAGATAAAATTCGCTTTTTATCAAAATCATCAGTAAATCTAAATTTTGTATAATCAACTGTTCCATGCATATAAAATCCTGGGATATACGTTGCAAATAAACGTAAAAAAAGCTGTATTAGTGTGTGGTTGATAATAATTTTGCTAAAGTAAGGAGCCTTATAACTCGTATCGACTAACACCAATGCGCGTATCTGTTTTGGATATAAATAAGCTACTGACATTGCTATCATTCCACCCAAACAATGTCCGACTAAAATGACATTTTGTAATTTTTCTTTTTCAATAATCATTTGAATATCTCGAACAAAATTTGTAAATGCATAAGCGCTTTCTGGCGAAGGTCTATCAGATAACCCATGACCTCGTAAATCCAACGCGATCGTTGTATAACCCCGATTTTCAAGTAAAGCTCTTTCCTCATCCCACGCACGCAAATCACCTCCAAGTCCATGAATGAATAAAATATTTTTATTTACTTCTCCGATATGTAATTCATAGTGAATTCTCACACCGTCAAATGATTTGATGAATTTTTTCATGTACTTAAAATGCAGATGTTTCTTAATGAGATATTACTTCATGTGAAGTTATTTTTCCATATGGCTCTTTACAATTTCTTTCGATTTATTGATCGTTTCTTCATTAGGATTTTCCTTATGTAATTCGTTACTAATATTGGTAACAGCAGTTTTTACTTTTTTCATATTAATTTTTTTATCATGCTCCTCCCAATTAAGTCCCAGGTTTTCAATAAATCGTCGTTCAATCGTGTTTGCTAAATCATGGAATTTACTATAAAGTTCATATTCTTTGGGATACTTGTCAATATAAGATTCATCGGTATCAAACTTATCAATCAATTCAGGAGAAATACCAGCAGATTTTATTAGTGCATATTCAATAAATTCGTGTAAAAAAATAGCGTTAGTGATAATATCATCATTATAATCATAGGCAATTATAGTATTATCAAAATAGTCACCTGCGTCGTCATAACGCATTTCATCTCTCAACTCAAACTTTAAATTTTTAAAATCTATCAGTCTATCCTTCATTTAGTTTGTATGTCTCCTACCTTTACATCAAAAGGAAGATGATACAAGCCCCTTTCAAGACCATAATTTAGTCTATTAATAATAGAAGTTGGATAATCAAGTGAGAGATAGTCATCTTTTGAGCGATAATAAGCACCTACAAAAGAAAACTGTTCAATATTTTTATATGTTTTGGCAATCGCTTCATCAATTGATTTTCCGGCACCTGTTATTACGGCAAGATTCCAATCTGTCCCTACTGAAACAAGTCTATCACGTTGGTTTTTCTTAACATCCCATAACCATAAATCTTTCTCAATTTCTTTTTTATAGTCAATCGATATATCTGCGGCAACTTTATCTGTTTCTTCATCACTATTTAGGTTAAAAATTCGAACAGATGTGGCAACAGTACCAAGGGTAAAGGGAGAATGTTTATGTACAATACTTTCAAAAAAATGATTTATAGAAGGAACTTGGGCTATTTCGGTAAATATCGAATTATAACCTGGTCTATTCGAACAAAATTCCCCAAAATATATCTTTCCATCTCTTCGATTAACTAAGAGCGATGCATCCCAAATAAAAAGCCCTCTATGCTTTCGTGCCATTTCATCAACGATGGGAGGAAAAGCTATCTTATTAACTCTATCTTCCATATCTGTGGGGAAAACTAAATCTTGAGCACAACCTGTTTGGACAGAAATATTTCCACTCCCAAATGACTTATTTTCTAGGTTCATTGTTGTTGCCAAAGGAACTCCATCGTAGTAAATCTTCTCAGGAGTAAGTTCTACAATTGAAGGGATAAACATTTCAAGAATAAATCCCGGCTTTTCATATTTCTGCGGAAAATTATTTAACATTTCAATTAATTGCCCTTTTGCGAGATTGATATCATTTGAATCAGGAACATACGTCTCCGCACCATCATGTTTACCTTTTAAAACCCAAATATCTTGAGATGTTTCAAGAAATTTAATAGCATCTGATACTTTTGTAAATTCCTTGACTTCTGGAGTATATAACTTTGGATAGTATTGTTTTACAAACTGCTTAGCAGATTCACGATCAATTTCAAGTAAAAAGTCTTCCTTTGTAGGAAAATTACCTTCAAATCCTAAATCCCGTACTTTATCAGCCCAACGATATAAATTATTTTCCTCGAAAAAAACGAAATATTCATGAGGATTTTTTATTGTTTTCATAAACTCAACAACTTTATCACCAGGTTGAAGTTTAAGAATATTCTTATAGAGTTGCAAACGTCTTTCTTTATTAAAATCACTCTCTTCTGCTTTATTTGCTTCTTCTTCCATGACGTAGTCTTTTATATTTTCAATTACCCCAACAGTTACTTCAAATCCTTCTTGTTGTAATTTATAGGCGATTGGGTAACTTAATCCAGAATATGAAAAGAAGATATATTTCATTTCATAATAAATATAACATACTTAACGATTACAATAAATAGTTGAATTTAAAATATTTTCCCAGATACATTTCAGGATGATCGTTAAGTCTGTGTATAACGAGATATTCTATGCTTATTTAGCAGATATGAAATATGAACTTTTAAAGCTTATAGTTTGACAGATGTGTATGAAATTACTATAATGAATAACTAAGATGAATGAATTACAACGAACATATGCAAAAATTCCAGGGAATGCACCAAAGCAGGAAGTAAGAAAACCAACACGTCCTGAAGCATTACTAGTTGCTCTTGGAGCAGTAACACAACAAGCGTTAAGTACTGGTATTCGCCGAAGTTGGGATGAAGTTGCAGCGACCTTAGCAGAACATAGAGAAAATCATTTCAAGGATACGCCAAAAATAACGGATGGTCCTCCTATAACTACCTATAAAGAAGCAAAAGTATTAGGTACTCAGCGTGTACGAGAAGAAGTAAAAATGGCAAATTCGATTCCCCTAGGTAGAGTGTTACGAAGAGGTCTACGAGGTTTTAGTATGGGAATATTAGAAGGCGCAGCTCTCGAAACAGGGAACCAAATTGGAAATGCCGCGAGTAAAATGGTAGAACGGGTATCCCCAAGACGGCAGTAACTCCTATTTACCCCTTTTCAAGGTCTTTTGTTTAATCACCCTAGTAAAAAGAACTTAATTCATATGTTAAGATAAGTTTATGCAAGCTATATTATTGATACTGAGCGCAATTTTGATTGTCATAGGCCCAATTACTTATATTGTTAGTATTGCTCGAGGAACTTCTAAACCACATCGGATGACACGCTTTATACTTTTCTTTGTACTTTCATTAAATTTCTTTAGTATTCTTGCAGCGCACGGCAATTTTGGAGCTGATTTGTTTGCGGGAATTACATTTATTCAAGCGGTTATTATTTTTTTTATGAGCCTATGGTGGGGAATGGGAGGTTCCAGTATTGTTGATTGGATTTGCCTTATTGTTGCAATCATAGGAATAATTTGTTGGAAGATAACAGGTAACCCAATTTTTGGTGTTTGGTTTTCAATATTAGCTGATTTTTCAGCGTATTTGCCTGCATTTATTAAAACTTGGAAACAGCCAAAAACTGAATCACCATGGTATTATCTCCTTAGCGGATTAGCAGCATTACTTAGTCTTGTGGCATATCGCATTGAAACAGCTTCAATTTTTCAAATTTATATTGCTTTTAGTTGCATTGTGATGGTCTTTTTTATATATCGAAAGGATATCTTTCGATTAAATAAATCTCGTATCAAAAGCTAGAGTAGTGAAATCTAAGATAATCAAGAATAATCGTTTTAACTATATGATATTTATGAATTTCTGTCGGGGAGAGAGGACTTGAACCTCCGGCCTCACGGTCCCAAACCGCGCGCTCTAGCCAACTGAGCTACTCCCCGAAATATGTACCTATTTTAGCAAAAAAATACCCGATTGAATAGAATCAGCATTGTCTAATAAATAAATTCAATTTATTGGCTTATATTTATGGAGTGATTGTTGATGAATATGTTCAGCTCCTTGACGTACTAATTGATGGGGTAATGTTTCGGTTACATCTCTTTCTTTTGTACAATGTAATAACCAAGCAGCAATATATCCATTAATTTCTTCTGGCTTATTTGCTGTTAATGAAATAGCTGGAGTCTGAATAGTTATTGTATCTCCTGCTCTAACTCGAGAATCATCAAAAGGTCCACGTCTCATATCTTGGATATAAATTCCAGAATCATTTCTATGAGAAACTGCAACAACTAATATACTAGTTTCACGTAATCCTTGTCTCATTTGCTCTGGTTGCCCTCGTTGCATTAAATCTCCCGATCTTCTTAATAACTCTAATTTGCCTGACATCAGGCCTACATCCCAATAAGTCATACTTAAACCCAATGCTGCAGTTGATAAAGGATTACCATTCCCGTCTTGGATAACTTCTCGATACGAAACAGTTTCGACTCCAGGAAAATCCCATGTGGTATCGTTTCTTAACCGGGCAAGTAACCCGTCTGCACCTACGGCAAGTAAACGACTCATTAATTGCCGCGGAGATTCTAGTGGTCTCGTTCCACGCTCTCGCTGAGGCGCATATCCATTAATCACTGTTGCAAAACGTTGAGCAAGTGGAGACAAATTGACTTTGGGTAATAACTCACCACGAAAAGCCATAATAGATATAAACTAGGCAAATTATACGTATATTAAACGAAAAAGGCAAATTGGTTAAATATAATTGAAGGTACGTTTGTATATCGTAGATTCTTGAAAGTAGTGCCGCGGGAGAGAGTCGAACTCTCACACCCTTGCGGATAAAGGCTCTTAAGGCCTTCGTGTCTGCCATTCCACCACCGCGGCAACTTATCACTATTGTAATTCAAAATAGACTTTGCTTCAAGTCCTTCATGAATGGGAAGGCGGTGTTATCCCTTCTTTTTTTAAAGAGTAATCTAAAAGATCTTTCATATCACCACGTCGGTTATCACTTCCTAAGACAATAGCGATAATTCTATGGTTGTCATAGTCCAAATAACTTACAAGACACAAACCCGCTTCGGGAGTATAACCATCTTTCACCCCTTTTACGCCTGGATAGCTCGATATTAAATTGGTTTCATTCTCTAAATCGTATTCCTGATGGGTACTTGTTTGAGGAATGACATAATCGAATGTTCCGACTATTTCTCGGAATACTGGGAAATGTTCCAAAGCATATCGTGTCATTACTAACAGATCACTTGCTGTTGTATGCTGATCACCATCTCCTTCAAGACCAGTTGGATTAGTAAAATGCGTATTTGTTAAACCTAACGAAACAGCTTTCTGATCCATTGCTTGAACAAATTTACTTACTCCTCCTGGATAATTTATTGCGAGAGTCATTGCCGCGTCATTTCCTGAATGTAAAATAGCCCCATACAGTAGATCTTTCATCGTTAATACTTCATCCGATAATAGTCCCATACTATCTTCACCAACTAAAGCGTCATTTGTTACAACATATTTATCATCATTTTTAGGATGTTCTAAAGAGACTATTGAGGTCATTATTTTTGTTAATGAAGCCATGGGACGTTTCTCATTAATATTTTTTGCATAGAGAAGTTGATTTGTTGAAATATCATATGCTAATGCACTCCTTGCACTTATATCCGGAATGGGAATAAATTTGCCAGAAGCAGTTTTTAGTTGCGGACTCCATAAATCCAATGTGGTAACCTGTGCATTTGCTGCAATTGTCAAAAATGAGGGTATAGGGACAAATGTTATTTTTGGTTGCTTTTCATTACTCTGACGTGTACTTATTACATACCATGCCATGCCAGTTGAAATGAGAAGAACGCATATAAGATATAAGAACCAAAAAAATTTCATGGGGTTTGATAATCATATCGATAAAATAGCAATTTGACAAGTTAGTTTTCTATAAAGTTATAGGCTATTAGTGTTTTTATGATACAATGCTTCTATGCTTATAGATGATGTAAAAATTTCAGTTAAAGCAGGTGATGGTGGAGATGGAGCAGCAACGCTTCGACGAGATGGACAAACTGCTAAAGGAGGACCAGATGGGGGAAATGGCGGAAATGGGGGGAATATTTATGTTGTTGGCATTAATGACGTTACTGGACTTCAGCAATTTCAATATAAAAAAACCATTTCCGCTGAGAATGGTATTAAAGGTGGAAGACAAAATATGTACGGTCGCAACGGGGTAGATACCATTATTTCTCTTCCTATAGGTACATTTATTGAGGACCTTAACACAAAAGAGACTTGGGAAATTACCGACACTACTACCAAAATTCTCATTGCTAAAGGAGGACATGGTGGCAGAGGTAATAACGAATTCAAAACAGCTACAAATCAAACTCCTCAATATGCTGAAAAAGGGGAACCTGGACAAGAAAGAAGTTTGCATTTTATTCTTCGCCTTATAGCTGACATTGGTTTTATAGGACTCCCCAATGCTGGGAAAAGTAGTCTTTTAAAAGCGCTTACCAATGCTAAACCAAAAATCGGAAATTACCCGTTTACAACATTAGAACCAAATCTTGGAGTAATGGATCACTATATCATTGCAGATATCCCTGGATTAATTGAAGGTGCATCGTTAGGAAAAGGACTAGGAATAAAATTTTTAAAACATGTTGAAAAAACGACAATTTTATTTCATTTTATTGATAGTACCGAAAAAGATGTTCTCAAAACTTATACAACAGTAAGAAATGAACTTGAAAAATTTAATGCTTCACTCTTGCAAAAAAAAGAAATTATACTGCTAACAAAAACTGATCTCATATCAGAAGCTGAATTAAATGAGAAAATTAATCAACTTTCTCTTTTTAAAAAAGAAATTTTGACAGTTTCAATTTATGATAATGTAAAAATCAATAAATTTCGTATATTTCTTCAAAAAATTAATATTTAGATAGTTCTTTGTTTAAAAATAATAATAAATATTTCTGTATAATAGATTTATGAATATTCTTGAAGTTAAAGATCTATCAAAAAAGTTTAATAATTTTATTGCTGTTGATAATATTTCTTTTTCTCTTAAAGAAGGAGAAATACTCGGCTTTTTAGGACCAAATGGTGCTGGAAAAACAACAACGATACAAATGCTATTAGGTATTCTTAACCCAACAAAAGGGAATATTTACTATTTTGGAAAAGACTTAATGAAGGAACGAAAAACAATTATGGAACAGGTTAATTTTTCCTCAACCTATATTGAACTTCCTTGGTACTTAACAGTTATAGAATGTTTAACATTTGTTTCCTTTCTTTATAAAATAAAAAATCGAAAAGAGAGGTTACATAAAGTAATTGAAATATTTAAGCTTGATAAAATATTGAGAGAAGAATTTGGAAACTTATCAGCTGGACAAAAGACTAGAGTAAGTTTAGCAAAAGCATTTTTAAACTTTCCAAAGATTTTACTCCTCGATGAACCGACAGCATCATTAGATCCTGAGGTAGCCCAATATGTTCGGGAATTTCTGCTTGAAGAACAAAAAAAATTTCATGTTTCGTTAGTTCTTACCTCACATAATATGGCAGAAGTTGAAGAAGTATGTAATCGTGTAATCTTTATTAATAAAGGTAAAATAATTGCAAATGATACACCACAAAATTTAACTAAGACAATACAAATATGTCATATAGAGTTACTTATACCGTCAAATATGATACTTGCAATAGAATATTGTATAAAAAAAAGAATTCCTCATAAAGTTGAAGGCGATTTTATTAGTATCGATATAAAAGAAAAAAATATAGCTTTGTTATTAAAAGACTTAACAGATAGAGGGATTCATTATCAAGAGATTAGTATTGAAAAGCCGACTCTTGAAGATTATTTCCTTCAAGTAATGGGAACATCAAATAAAAATATGGAACAAATTATATGAGCAGTCATCGTATTTTTGCAATTGTATTACGACATTACTATTCTATCAAACATAATATAGATAGAGTTACTGATATCTTTTACTGGCCAGCTATTGATATGCTTGTTTGGGGATTAACAAGTACTTATCTTAATAGTGGACCTTTTAAAGGATATAATATTATTGTCGCTCTTGTTTCTGCATTGGTATTTTGGATTATTGCATGGAGAATACCTTACGAAGTCGCAATTGGATTGCTAGATGATGTTTGGAGTAAAAACTTAACAAATATTTTCGTGAGTCCGTTAACTTTTAGTGAATGGGTCATTGCGCTAATTATTATCTCTGGCATCAAAGCACTTCTTAGTTTTCTTTGGGCAGCAATTCTAGCTCTTATTTTATACAAGGTAGGTATCTTGCAATTTGGATTATACATAATTCCTTTTATTTCACTTCTTATTTTTTCTGGTTGGACATTAGGACTTTTTATTACTGCGCTTATCTTTCAATATGGTGTGAAAGTACAAGCCTTTGCATGGACTTTAGGTGCAATTATTATGCCTTTTTCAGCAATATATTATCCTCTCCACGTTTTACCTTCATGGGCACAAACTATTTCTGCGTTTATACCAACAAGTTATGTTTTTGAGGGAATAAGGCAGCTACTTTATACCAAACAAATAGATTATCATATGCTTTTAATAAGTTCAATTCTCAATATATGTTATTTCATTCTTGTCATTATTTTTCTTAAAACAACATTTAAACATGCGTTACAAAAGGGATTAATTAAATTATTTTAAACTACAGAATAAATCTTTTTTCATATGATCATTACATCGCAAAATGGTAACGAACTCTCAGTAAAAGAAATGTTAGATTTTGCTACACAATTAATGGAAAAAGGTAAAGAAGTCTATCATCCTTCAAAATATTGGAAAACAATTGCGAAAAAAAATAATAAGCAATTACTTCAAGACGGCTTTGAAAATATCAAAATTAGACAAGGCTTAGATTATTTCAACTTTCTTGTCTTTGAATGGAGTTATTGGCAGTTTCAATATGTGTGGAAGCGATCAAGCTGGAAAAGCAAAATACGAGCAGCAGTCACCGCATTGACATCTTCCCCCTATCCAAATTTTCCAATGGAAGAACGGCAACGATGGATGTATGTGTACTATCATTGCTTACTGTGGGATTACGTAAAACGCTTTGATACGAAGCAGCTTCTTGAACTTGAGGAACAGAGATATGGCAATCCCTTATTAGTTACTTGGCGAAATAAAACATTTTCACAAGATTTACTTAATTCAATTATTGAAGCGTATTCAATATTAGAAGCATTAGAATCATTAAACAAAGACCCAAAAACAATACTTGAAATAGGTGGTGGTTACGGGAGAAATGAATATGTGTTAAAAAATATATATCCAAAGGCTAAAATTATTATGGTTGATATTGTTCCTGGGATAGTAATTGCTCAGTGGTATATTCGTAAGGTATTTCCAAATAAAAATATATTACAAATTAGAGATTTCCAATCATTTAGTCAAATTAGAGATGCTTTTAATACTTCCGATTTTATTTTTCTGCTACCTCACCAAATAGAACTTCTTCCAAAGAAAAGTATTGACCTATTTATTAATATTAATTCGTTTCAGGAAATGACACTTGAACAAATTAAAATATATTTCAGTCAAATTAATCGATTGACTAATGGGGTTTTTTATACAAAACAGTGGAAAGAACAGTATAATGAAATTGATAAAATCAAAATAAATGAATATGACTATCCTATTCATAAAATGTGGAAAGAATTATTTCATCGGGATGCAAGAGTACAATCAAAATTTTTTGAAGCTGCTTATCAAATTAGTTAGTCCCATCAAAGAACAATTCTAAAGTTCACTTTTTTTTCTTTTATTATATTCTTTCACTCCTAACGCTAATAATTTAGCAGCTTTTTTTAAATCCTCTTCTTGTAAAACATAGGCGATTCTCACTTCATTTTTTCCTTTTCCATTTGAAGCATAAAATCCTGCACCTGGAGAAACCATGACTGTTTCATTGTTAATTTGAAAATCAGTCAACATCCATTTTACAAATAATTCTGCATCATCAATGGGTAACTGAACCATTACATAAAACGCTCCCTCAGGCTGTGAAAGAGAAATATCCAATTCAGTTTGAAGCGTAGTTATAAATGCATCACGTCTCTTTTGATATTCTTTGCTAAGCCAAGCTATATATGTTAAAGAATCAGATAACATTGGTGCGACAATCTCTTGCTCTATATAAGCAGCATAGGGCCTACCTTGAGTGAATCGAAAAGCAGCACCATTGAATTCTTCGTTTTTAGAAATTGCAACTCCCATTCGAGCGCCACAAACATTGAGACGCTTTGATAAACTATCTGCAATAATAATGTGGTCGAGATCTTCTTTTTTTGCAATATGAAACATACTTAAACTTTCACGTCCATCAAATACCATTCCGCGATATGTTTCATCACTCACAACAAATAAATTATACTCACGAGCTATTGCTAAAATTGTCTCCATTTCACTTCTAGAGAAAACAGTCCCAGTAGGATTATTAGGATTTGTAAAAAATATTGCTTTTGTTTTTGGAGTTATTCTTTTAATTATTTCTCTCGTGTCAGGTAAGTGATAACCATTTTTTGGATCTAACGAAACTGGAACATACTGGTAAGAAAGAAAACTTGCGTAAATTTGATAAGGAGCATAAAATGGTTCAAAAACTAAACATTCATCTCCTGGATCAAAGATAGTAGCGGCAATTAGTGTCATTGCATCGCTAGCACCAGCAGTAACAATAATATCTTCATCAACAAGATCGTGAGAAATACCGAGTGCTTTATAATACGTTTTCCAACTTTCTAGAATGCTTTTTTGACCGCGAAAAGCAGGGTAGGGAAGTCGCGTTAATGATTTTGCCAATGACTGAAAAGTTTGTTGGATCTTATCAGGTAATTGAAAATCAGGGTCTCCAATATTAAGATGATAGATCTTTATTCCACGTGATTTTGTTGCATTCGACAAAGGAACCAATTTTCTTATAGGAGAAGCTGGAGCAAATTGGCCTCTTTGCGATATATGTATTTTTTCCTTCATGTCTGAAAGTAAGCCTCTCTTACCTTAGCACATTTAATAAATTGATGCAATTATTTTGTACTTTCTTACCTATGAGGGATCATATTAATCTGCGATAATAATAATCTACAAAAGATAAAAGATTCAACAAATTGCTTATTTTTAACTAACGATTTGCCTATAAAACCAAATTTTTGTTATTTCAACTAAAAAGCAAAAGAGAAAAACAATCAACGCAAGAAGCGAAAAAAAATAAGTGGTATTTTCACAAAAGAAAAATATGACGCTGTAAGTAATATTGTCAATAGAAATCCAACAGTCATTACTAATAAACTTCCATTAATCAATACCGTACTTGGTGAACTTTTTAAAAAAGGAATTTTTTTGTACAAGATTATTAAGTCCAATTAGCTTGATATGCATTGACGCTTCTTTTTCAGTTAACCCTTTTTCTTGAGATTATCCCAACAACCTAATAACCTCACCAGGTATTATTTCTTGTAAGGTATAAGATGTGCTTGAAAGAGCCATTATACTCAGTGTAACAAATGTGTTACGAAAATCTTTTTGATATAGTTAGATTATGCAAACAGTTACAATACAGACACAGAAAAAAGATGAAGTTATTGATATTACTGGCATGGTTTCTGAAAAAATAGGACAAGGGAAGATTCATGCTGGTATATGTGTAATTTTTGTATTACATACTACTTGCTGTATTAGTACGGCAGATCTCGATCCCGGAACAGATCTCGATCTGCTTGATGCTTTAAGGAGCATACTTCCAAGACTTAACTATCGTCATCCTCATAACCCCAATCACACTCCAGACCATATACTTTCTTCAATTATTGGTCCTTCCGTGAGTATTCCCCTTGTTAAGGGTAAGTTGGTATTAGGTACTTGGCAAAGAATTGTATTAATTGAACTTGATGGTCCAAGAGAAAGAGAATTAATAATAAACTGTATCCCATCGATATAATTTATTAAGATAGTGAATCTATTTATCTATCAATGTTGATTATTCATTTTTTAGTTGTCAGCTGATTAATTCTTATAAATTTTAAATATCCTAAGACTAAGGTAATTAATAGAACTACAGTGATTACTACAAAGCGATACTTGCTGTCATCACTTTTAAATCCATTAAATATACTTGTTAATAAGGTAAAAAGACTTCCAAGAAGAAAACCATCAGCAAGAATATTTAACTGTTTAAAAATAGTTAAACTAAGAATGAGAAATACAACTGAAATAAAGATTGCAATAATTGAAACATTTCTATTATACTTCTTGTCATTATTCTGATATTCTGAATATTTTTTTTGCCATAAGTTTTGATCAGAAATATTCTTAGTTTGAATCTTTTGCTCACTTTGTGAGCTAGGTGCAACAACGGGAAATGAAATTGGAGCTGACAAAGGAGGTTGTGGTTCAGGATAAAATGTTGTTATGCCTACGCTGACAAAGAGTGTTAAGAGAATACCAAGAATAATTATGTATATTTGCTTAATAAGCATAGACTATTAAAATTATCCAAAACGAATTTTATAGAGAACAATACATCCCGCGAGCATGAGTGTCAATGCATTTGCAATAATTACAGCGAAGTCGTGGATAAATAAACCATATATTAACCACAACAGGACACCAATTGTCAAAATAATATATGTTTTTAATGAAAGATCTTTCGTATGCCTTGTTCGAATAATTTGTATTAATTGAGGTACGAGAGAAAATGTCGTCAACGCACCGGCTAGTAACCCCATAAAAGTTATCATATCTATATTATACATAATACCATCAAAATAGCATTTTATAACACCTTTTAAGCAACTATTTCGTATTTTCAAAGAAAGTACTATAATATACCAATGTTATATCACAAAAAGACTAAAATACTTGCTACTCTTGGACCTTCTTCAAGCACTGAGGAAATTATTCTTCGACTTCGCCATAACGGGATGAATGCAGCAAGACTTAACTTTTCGCATGGAACCTACGAGGATCATAAAAAAAATATCGAAAGTATAAGACGTATTGAAGAAAAATTAAAAGTCCCAACAGCAATAATCCAAGATTTACAAGGTCCAAAAATTCGATTAGGTAATTTAGCACAAGAACCAGTTCGACTTGAACCACAAAAGAATATTACACTGTACTTTGGTAAAGAACAAACTGACAATCGAATTCCTGTCCAGCTGAATATTTTTCCTCATCTTACCGTCGGAAATCACATTTTTATTAACGATGGAATAATTCGGTTGCGCGTCGACAAAGTCAATAATGAAGAGGCAATTTGTACCGTTATGGCTGGTGGAGAAATTCGTTCACACAAAGGTGTAAATTTACCTGATACTCAATTGCCAAACGTTGCATTAACAGAGAAGGATAAGAAAGATTTAGAATTTGGAATACAACATAAAGTAGATTATGTTGCTGTTTCATTCGTTCAAGATGCTTCTGATATCGAAACAGTTAGAAAGATTATTTCAGCATATGAACATCAACCTAAAATAATAGCAAAAATTGAAACAGCTTCAGCAGTAAAGCATTTAGAAAATATTATTATTGCTGCAGATTGCGTAATGGTAGCCCGTGGGGATTTAGCAGTTGAACTTGGCCAAGAAGAGGTGCCTATTATACAAAGGACAATTATTGCGCTAGGGAAAAAATATAATAAACCAATCATTATAGCTACTCAAATGTTAGAATCAATGATTACAAATGCAGAGCCTACCCGAGCAGAAGTAAACGACGTAGCAACAGCAGTTTTAGATGAAGTAGATGCGGTCATGCTATCAGCTGAAACTGCAGCAGGAAATTATCCTACCGAAACAGTTGCAATGATGGATAAAATTATTAAAAGAGTTGAAAAATACTTCCAGCATATTCATAAATCGTTTTCATTGAATACCATTAAAGACTTTAGTGATCAGACAACTGCCATAGCAGCTGCAGCAAGTGTTTTAGCACATCAAGTTAAAGCAAAAAAAATATTAACCTTAACAGCATCTGGAAAAACACCTCTTCGTATAGCATCATATAGACCTTTAATCCCTATTCATGTATTAACTGACAATCTTTTAGTTTATCGACAATTAAACTTAGTATGGGGCGTTACTTCATATTATTTACCAAAAATTGAAACAAACGAAAATGCTTATGAATATTTGGAAAAAACATTATTAAGTCATCAAGAATTAGAAAAAAATGATAAGATAGTTCTTGTTACAGGAACTCATCCGGGAAAAGCTGGTCATACAAATATTATTAGCGTTACCCGAATTGGAGAGAAATAACAATATGACTATTACAGGCGTTACAGCAAGACAAATACTCGATTCTCGGGGAAATCCGACTGTAGAAGCCGATGTACTTTTAGAAAATGGAGTTTTGGGACGTGCTGCTGTTCCATCTGGAGCTTCAACAGGTACTTATGAAGCAGTTGAATTACGCGATGATGACAAAAAAATTTATAATGGAAAAAGTGTGTTGAAAGCAGTTAATAACGTAAAAAAAGATATTGCTAAGGCAATAATTGGAGAAGATGTTCTTGATCAGCAAGAAATTGATTCAACACTTATAGAACTAGATGGAACGCCAAATAAAAGTCGATTAGGTGCAAATGCTATTCTAGCAGTATCACTAGCAACCGCAAAAGCTGCTGCCATTGCATCAAATAAACCTCTTTTTACATATTTTTCAGAACTCTCAAAACGATCTACTGAATATCTTCTTCCAGTACCTCTTATGAATATCATAAATGGAGGGAAACATGCTGCAGGTTCAACAGATATTCAGGAATTTATGATTTTACCAGTCAGCATGCCTACATTTTCAGAAGCATTAAGAGCTGGAGCAGAAATATTCCATTCACTAGGTAAGGTCTTAGAGTCAAAAGGTTACAGTACTACCGTAGGAGATGAAGGTGGATATGCGCCCCACGTTAAAGCGGGTAACAAAGAGGCGCTTGACCTTATTTTAGAGGCAATTAAAAAAGCGGGATATATTGCTGGTAAAGATGTTGTTCTTGGATTAGATGTTGCTGCTTCTGAACTATTCAAAGATGGATCGTACCATTTATCTACCGAAAAGAAAACCTTGTCTACAAAGGAGATGGCACAATGGTATAGCGAACTTGTGAAAAATTATCCTATTTATTCTATTGAGGATGGTTTTTCAGAAAGTGACTGGGAAGGGTTTCATCAATTAACCACTCATATAGGCAAAAATAAGCAAATTGTCGGTGATGACTTGTTCGTCACAAATATACAATTTCTCGAAAGAGGAATAAAAGAGCAGTCTGCTAATGCTGTTTTAGTTAAATTAAATCAAATAGGCACATTAACTGAAACGTTAAACTGTATCCAAATGGCTACCGAAGCAGGTTGGAGTTCAATAATTTCTCATAGGTCTGGAGAAACGGAAGACACGACAATCGCACATCTGGCAGTAGGCCTCGCAACTGGTCAAATTAAAACTGGGTCTTTATGTCGTACTGACAGAGTAGCAAAATATAACGAATTACTTAGAATAGAAGAAACCCTTGGAAAAAAAGCAAAATTCGCAGGGAAGAGTATATTTCAAAAATGATTATGGATATACAAGATATACTTTCATCTTTAAAAGAAAAAAATGATTCAAAAATAGTTCTGCTTGTATCTGATGGTTTAGGTGGAATGCCTTTAACACCAGGCGGTAAAACGGAACTTGAAACAGCTCAAACACCAAATCTTGATAATCTCGTTGCTCAAAATGTTTGCGGACTTTCCACTCCTGTTTTGCCAGGAATAACTCCTGGTAGTGGTCCAGGACATCTGGGAATTTTTGGTTATGATCCTATTAAACATCAAATTGGCAGAGGAGTACTTGAAACACTTGGTATAGACTTTGATCTCCAACTAAATGATGTTGCAGCTAGAGGTAATTTTTGCACAATTGACAATGAAGGTAAAATTACTGACCGACGGGCAGGTCGTATCTCTACCGAAACATGCGCTAAATTGGTGGCAAAACTACGAGCAATCCAAATTCAAGGAATTGAGTTATTTGTGGAACCTGTAAGAGATTACCGATTTGCCTTAATAATTAGAGGTAAAGACTTTGGAGGTGAGGTAGAGGATACAGATCCCCAACTAGTAGGTTTACAACCTTTACCAGCAAAAGCAAAAGATCAAGCGTCTGAAAATACTGCAAAAGTTATTAATGCATTTATTACTCAAGCTAAAGAAATATTAAAAAATGATCATCCAGCAAATATGTTAACATTTCGAGGAATTGGTAAGCGTCCACAAATTAAGTCAGTTGAAGATCTTTACGGACTAAAAGCGGCAGCAATTTGTGTTTATCCAATGTATCGTGGACTTGCTCGTTTAGTTGGTATGCATATCGTTCCACCTGTAAATAATTTTCAAGAATCTATCGATTCCTTGAAAGCGAATTGGGATCAATTTGATTTTTTCTTTATCCATTTTAAATACACAGACAGTACAGGAGAAGATGGAAAATTTGATGAAAAAGTTAAACGGATTGAAGAACTGGATAGTTACATTCCTCAAATTCTCGATATGAAACCTGATGTATTCGTAGTCACGGGTGATCATAGTACTCCAGCAGCAATGAAAGCACATAGCTGGCATCCTGTCCCTGTATTGTTAACATCTTCCTTTTGTCGTCCGGATAAAGTCACACATTTTGGCGAATCAGACTGTTTACAGGGAGGTCTTGGTCATTTTGAATCAAAGTATTTAATGTCTTTCATATTAGCACACGCAAAACGACTTCAAAAGTTTGGCGCTTAATTACTACCCTTGCTTAAATCTTACTAATTTTTACTATTTCTCTTATCTCTAGAAAGTATAGTTTATTTATTGTTGAAAGGAGGTGAACATAATATATGGCAAAAATCTTTATTACTTTGATTGCATTGGTAATAACTGCTTTTGTAATAACAAATGTAGTTTCGGCACAATCAATAACGCCCACACCAACAAAATCAGTGGCACCATCAAATGCAATGGTTACACAACCACTAGTTCCTAGCAGCGGTCCTGCAACTGGATTGGGAGGAACAGCAACGTCATTTCGGTAAATAACTAATTTAGCTATGCAAAAACCATTTTATATTATTATATGTGTTTTTGTAGTTTGTATTGGAGCGCTACTTGGTATATATTATTATATTTCAAGAGAAGTTCCAATAAAGGAGAAACGATTTTTATCCGTTACGATAAATGCAACGCCTGAGGTGGGAACACCAAAAGTAATTTCTATTCCCAAGATAGGAGTTCAGTCTTCTATAGAGGATGTAGGTATGGACTCTCAAGGAAGAATGGATATTCCTAAAAATAATAATGACGTTGCGTGGTATGACCTAGGTTACAAACCTGGGCAAAAGGGAAGTGCGGTTATTGATGGACATTACGATACAGCTACAGGAGCAGGTGCAGTTTTTTACCATTTAAGCCAACTCAGTAAAGGAGATAAAATTATCGTGATAGATTCAAATAAAAAATCTTACACGTTTATAGTAACTGATATTATTAATTATCCTTTCGACCAACTTCCCTTAAAGCCTATTTTTACTAAAAATGATAAATCTCGACTTAACTTAATTACTTGCGAAGGAACATGGGATCGTAAAACTCATAACTATTTAAGTAGAACAGTAATTTATTCTGAATTATGGGGTTCCTAATCTCTACCTTTTGAAGCCTTTCTTACCAATTTTGCAACTTGAACTATCTCCCTAACTTCACCATCGTAACCTTCTACTTGATTTACTCCAGCCATTTTTTGGTATTCTAAAAGATAATCTGATAAAGACATATTTTTTTCTTTTATTTCACTTTGAATATTTTTTAATTTATTGACAAATTCGATAACTCCTGGTCTATTCATAATTTGCTGACGTGCCTGTGATTTAGCCTTTGTTGCCTCTTTCGCTTTATCAGACAATTCTTTAAAAGTAACATCATTATTCAATCCATCTGCAATCATTTCCCCTAATTTCTTCTTTTCTTCAGCAAGACGGTCAAGGCTAGCAATATGGGACTTAATTAACTCATCAAGACTTGTAAGCACTGTTGCTTGATCCGATTTTTCTTCAGAAGATGTTTCAGGAGTAATTACGTCCGCCTCAATAACTTGTTCTTCAATTATTGGATCTGATTGTGTGGGATCGGCCATACATTACAGATTATAAGAAAATGTAAATAAAATCAAGTAGTCTTTTAAAACCTGTTCATGCTTATGCTTTTTATAATTCTTTATACGCAAATTTTTTTACTTGATTTAAAAGATCATCGATATCAAAAGGTTTCGCAATAAACGCATCTGAGATTGCTTGATTTATTGTTTTCTCCATTCCTGTATGTGCTGATAAAAGTATTATTGGAATTTTATTTGTCTCTTTGTTGCTTTTTATTCTTTGAGCAACATGTCGTCCATCTTCTCCTGATAAAAGAACATCTAGCAAAATTACATCAGGTTTATAGGTAGTTACTTTATCTAATATTTTCAATGCGCTTGAGCTAGCTCTGACATCATAGGATTCATCTTTTAATAAAGTAGTTATAGCATCCAGAATTGCCGAATCATCATCTATCACAAGAATCTTTTTCTTTTTTTTCATAGAGAAAACCACCTAGATTTGTACAAAGCAAGGATAAATTTATTTTAATTAACAACATATCTGTACCTGTAATATTTCTGTAAGAATTTTGTATGAAAATTGATCTATGAATTATAAAACTTCTTATCCTTTAATTTTTCGGGAAGATATGACAAATTATCTTCGGGACCAACAAATTTTTCAGACCAAGTATAATTTTTACTGTATCCAAGATCTTTCATAAGTTTCGTAGGTGCATTCCGTAAATGTAATGGAACAGATTCATTTGGAAAATCATACACTGCACGTTTAGCTTTCTCTAATGCATTGGGGACAGCTCGAGATTTCTTTGCAGATGCCAGATAGATAGCAATATGCGCCAATATTAATTGCGCTTCAGGCATTCCAATTTTATGCACTGCTTCAAAACCAGCATTAGCCTGAATTAGGGCGCCTCTATCGGCTACTCCAACATCTTCAGATGCAAAAATAATCATCCTCCTGGCTATAAATTTTGGATCTTCACCACTTTCTAACATACGAGCTAAGTAATAAAGTGTTGCATCTATTTGTGATCCACGCATAGATTTAATAAATGCGCTAATAATATTATAATGTTCCTCAGCATTTTTATCATACAGACCTGCAGTTCGAGTTTGGAAAATTTCTTTCACTGTTTCTATACATATCTCTTTCTGTTTATAACTCAGTACAGCGATTTCAATCGCATTTAGGAGAATGCGAGCGTCACCTCCCGATAATTGTATAAGAAGAGCCTTTGCCTCTGGAGTAATTGTCTTATTATATTTCCCTAAACCTTTTTCAGTATCAGTTAATGCACGAATAATAATTTTATCTAAATTTTCAAAAGATAAATTATTCAGAACAAAAACTTTTGCACGAGAGAGAAGCGCATTAATTATCTCAAAAGATGGATTTTCTGTCGTCGCACCAATCAAGATAAGTAATCCACTTTCTACATAGGGAAGAAGTGCATCTTGTTGTGCTTTATTCCACCTATGTATTTCATCGATAAATAGTATTGTTTTCTTTCCTACTTTCTGATTTGCTTCAGCAATTTTAATAACTTTCATCAAATCTTCTTTGCCTGTAGATACTCCTGATAAAATATGGAAATCCGCATCAGTTTCTTGGGATATAATTGACGCTAATGTTGTTTTCCCGGTACCAGGAGGTCCCCAAAAAATCATCGAAGATAGAGAGTTCGTTTCTATCATTCTACGAATTATTTTCCCAGGTCCAACAAGTTGTTCTTGACCAAAATATTCCGTGAAACTTTGTGGCCTTAATCGATAAGCCAAATTCATGAACGTATTGTAACACACCAAAAAAGCGTATTAGCTTGTTTCTATGTCTTAGTATGAAAACCACCAAGAAAAAAGATTATAAACCATTACAATGACCAGTACATGAATTCGGATTTGTTGTTCCGGTTTGTACCCAAGTATTTGATTGACACTGATATATTTTTTCCTGCGAATGAACACTATCAAAACAATAACAAGTAAGTGATGTCGAACAGGTACTTACATAGGAACAGTTGTTATTATTTGCACATATATAAGATGGGGTCGGGGTGGGCGTAGGAGTAGGGGTTGCGGTGGGTGTCGGGGTAGACGTTGGGCCAGTACCTCCTCCTGGCGCTTCAGCAATGAAGCTTGAATAGTTTATTGTTACACCTGAACCTTCTAGTGTACGAATACCTGCCTGGCCTGAGCCAGTTAATGAAGTATCCGTTGCACTCACCATCCATGTTCCTGGTTCAGATCCACCAATCTGCCATGCATTTGCAAAAAGGCTAGTACCAACTACCTCAAAATCAATGTAATAATAGGTATCCGCTGACGCGGCAAAACTTACGGTTGACAGTTGGGTTATAGTTCCTGCGACTTTCTTCTTGATTGTTAAATTACTTCCATCGATAAATACAAAATAATTATTATTTGAATCCGATTCACGTAAGATTGCCCCAATATTTGTGCTCGCGAAACTACTTGCTTTCGCTAAAACTACCACTTCTTCATTATTTTCTCGCGGACCTAATGTTCCTATATAGGTGTTTCCACTCGCACCCGCTTCATAACCGGTATTGTTATTAATGCTAAAGACTGTATTAGAACTTACTGCAGCACCCCAGGTATTCACACCATCAGAAGCAAGTCCCCAATAGGTCTGATTTGCTCTGTTAAAGGTATCTTGCGCAAGATACTGTGGAGGCGTTGGAGTTGGGGTTGGGGTTGGACTCGGTGTTGGAGTTGGTGTTTGGGTAGGAGTAGGCGTTTGCGTTGGTGTGGGTGTTTGTGTTGGAGATGTTGGAGGGACATATGCTGCACTGACATCCTGCCATATGGAGGCATGATGTTTCACAAACAATGGCGCATTTAATAAATACGTTA
>CAYQEE010000002.1:0-171323 GCA_964416445.1 uncultured Gammaproteobacteria bacterium | reverse complement strand
ACCAAGATGAATTATATTCGCTATACTCACGGCCCTTATTCTAAAAGTCTAAATGATTACATTGATAATTTAATCGGAAATGACTTAATAGAAGAAAGACAATTCCCCTTAATCTCTGACCCGAATAAGCACTACTCTAGATTTTATGAGAAGAAAAAAGCGAATGTAAAAGATTTTCTAATTGAACATTTGGGCCCTGAAAAAATGCTTCTTATTGATGAAGTTGCACAATCGTATGGTAATAAAAGCCTACAGGAAGTCTTAGACTTTGTTTATTCATTAGAAGAAGTGAAGGAAGCAAATTTTGATAGTCCAATTAAACTAGCTAAAGATATAAAAGTCGCAGATGACGAACCCTCAGATGGCGTACCCTTCTAGTATGACAACGGCATTTGCTAAGTGGGATATTGTTTATCCATTAAGATACCCAGAAGCTATATTATGTTCATCTTGTCATAATTATTTCACAATTAACCCTCAACAAGAATGTTTACATTGCCATACTTTTAACCATGTATCAAACATTATTGCAAAAGTACGACCAATGATACTTTGGATTGATAAAAGTAAGTGGTATAGCAGCATGACGTTTGGAATACCTCTGTCAACATCAAGGTTTTTTACTGACAACCACAATGAGGCCATTAGTATTGCACACTGTGTTTTTCTTGATAAGAAATATGAAAAGCCTATGAGAGCAGTTCTATCTCAAGCTACTAGAGCAGATGGGAACGTTCTATTAGCAAAGCATAAGGTTGGACAAGTTACTGACTTAGCTATAAGGGCAAACATAGAAAATAAGCTTCTTAACTGGTTATTTGATTAAATTGCAGCACTGAGATTGAAGGTTTCATAAAGTGTTTTTATATTGGTTAAACTAATATCTATCTCTATCTCTCTTTTCCTAAACATGTCTGCCAGTGGGAGCATTTATTTTAGCCTCAATTAGCCTCAAGGCCCATGCCTAGTTTTTTAATTTGCTTTAGAACTTCTGGTATACTATACATGTTATGAATATTGCAATCATTGGTTCTGGAAATGTGGGAGGTACTTTAGCAAAAAGATTTGCAGAGGTTGGACATATCATTTATTTAGGTGTTAGAGAAGTGCACAATTTTAAAGGCAAAGAGCTGGTAAATAATACTTCTATTTTTGCACTCCCTGTGAAAGAAGCAGTAGGAAAAGCAGAAGTTGTCGTTGTTTCTGTCCCTGCTGCGGCAATGGTAGATACTGCAAAAGAATTAGGTGATGTCTCGGGGAAAATAATTATTGATACAACGAATGTCGTTATGACCAAACCAGAAGGATATACCAACGGATTTGAAGCTCTTGTTGCCCTAACAAACTGTAGGGATATTGTGAAAGGATTTAATACAACAGGAGCAGAAAATATGGTAAACCCCAATTTTAACAATATAAAAATTGATATGTTTACAGCAGGGGATAGCCAAAAAGGGAAAGAGATAGTAAAGAAATTAGCACAAGAAATTGGTTTTGGAGAAGTATATGACTTTGGAGGCAACGAAAAGGTACAGCTTCTTGAAGACTTCGCAAAGTCTTGGATAGACCTTGCAATTATGCAAAAGTATGGAAGAGATATCGCATTCAAAATTTTAAAAAGATAGTGACTATAGAGGAACATATTCTATGAATCCTTCAAGACTTGAAGCCTTTAGCGATGGCGTACTTGCTATTATTATTACTATTACCGTTCTTGGTCTACGCATTCCATCCACAGCATCTTTGTCTTCTCTTATATCTTTAGTTCCTTTCATCTTGATTTATGCTTGGAGTTTTCAAACAATAGCAACATATTGGAATAATCATCATCACTTAATACGAGCAACAAGTAGTGTAAATGGATGGGTGATGTGGGCGAATATGCATCTACTTTTTTGGCTCTCCTTTATACCGTTTGCAACTGAATGGTTAGGGAATAATCTTGCAAAACCTATACCGACTGCTTCTTATTCTTTTATACTTTTTTCTTCAGCAATTGCTTACACTTTGCTTGAGCGAGCAATCATAAAACATCAAGGGAAAGATTCTAGTCTTGCTAAAGCGTTAGGGAGTGATATAAAAGGCTGGATGTCTCTTGCATGTTATGCCTTTGCTGTATATATGGCATTCATAAATTCTTGGATCTCATATGGTTTGATTGCTTTGGTAACTATAATCTGGTTTATCCCTGATCCTCGTGTTGTAAAGAAGCAATGAGGATATATCATTAGCTCTAAAATCAATTACACGCTGAAATTTGGATATTAAAATTCGCATAAAGAGCCTTGAAACCCTCAAGAAGAGAATCAATTTCAATTTTTCCGTTTCGGAATATATCTACCAGTGGGAGCATTTTTGCTTGTTTAGTTCACTACACGGACTTCTGGTATAATTTTCTCATGAATAAAAAATCCACCGTTTATCTAATTTGTGGTTTTATCGGATCAGGTAAAACTACTTTTGCAAAGAAACTAGAAGAACAAACAGGTGCAGTGAAAATCACGAAAGATGAGTGGTCAATTAGTTTAATAGGAAATGACCCTAAAATCGATGGATATGCAGAGTGGGATCGTAAAATCATCGACTTATCAAGGGATGTTGCCTTCCAGCTTGCCGAGAAAGGTGTTGATGTCATTATAGATGAGGGTTTTTGGGAAAGAGAAACACGAGATGAGATGAGGAGAAGAGCAGATACAATTGGTGCTAAAGTAGTAATGTACTATGTGGAGACTCCTATAGAAATGATACGAGAAAGGGTACTGGGTAGAAACAATAATCTCACGAAAGAGTCGTTTAAGATTAGTCGAGAAATGTTGGACAACTATCTTTTGCAATGGCAGCCACCTACTGAAGATGAAGATTACATTCTTGCCAGTGAGGTAAAATAAACTAAATCAATTTGATAGTTAACTCTAAACCACACTTCCCGAAGCCACTGTTCGGTTCCGATAGTGTCCCACGTGCGGAGCATCATTTTCAGCCTCAATTACAACTGTGATGTCAATCACTAGCATAAGAAGTTCCTTGTGGTAACATTATTATGTGAATAAACAATTTATCAAAGCTGCATTTGGATGGGGATTTATTCTTTGGCTCATTGGTTACATACTTGGAATAGTACTTTTCCCGCTAGTCTCTCATTCTCTAATTGGTTGGATTATTATGCCCATTGGCATACTTATTACCATTTGGATACTGATTAAGCGAATCAAGTTAAACTCATTGCAGCAATATATATTGCTAGCTCTTGTATGGGTACTTATTGCTGTTATTTGCGACTACTTTCTCCTCGTTAAGGTATTTAAACCAACTGATGGGTATTACAAGCTAGATGTATACCTGTATTACGTTATAACATTTCTTCTTCCAATTCTTGTAGGTTACAAAAAACACTAAAGTACTGAGTTATGAAAATCAACGCTGATTGGCACAAGAAAAACATAATCAAAATGCCCTCAACACTTGCGGAACGAGTCAAATGGCACGAGGAGCATTTAAAGCATTGTGGTTGTCGCAAAGATGTTCCTCCAACTATTTTGGCCGAATTTAAAAAACAAGGGAAGAAAGTTTGTAATCGAGGACACCTCTATAAAGGTAGCGAACCTTGTCCTATTTGCTGGCTTGGGTATTTAAGGAAAAAGAAGGTTGCTGGAAATGCAAAAGGAAGTTTAGACTAATTTTTTACCTAGAGATTTATATAAAAATAGGCTCATACATTTCCTCTGATTCCAGAAAAGAAGTTCTAAGATCGCTAACTGAGGGGAGCAAACTCCTGAACGTTCTTATTATAAGTACTTTCTTCATGGATAAAGTTACATTATTTCTGAAAACCCTCGAAGACATAGAGAAAAAAATGAAATCTCAAGATGGTTATGAAATCTTCATGATAGCCCCATTGCTAAGAAAGTTACTTATCGATGACTATCCATTAATAGATCAAGTAAATGGGAATAAAAAGCTAAAAATAAAGTTCAAAATCAATAACAGGCAAATTCCCTTAGGTGACTCCAGTTTAATGTTTTACTCTATGGAAGATGGTTTTGATCCAGATACAAGTGTTCCACATTTAGCATACCCATTAGAGGTCAATAGAGATAAGCTTCTTAGTAGGCAAATTATGATTATAGACGGTACACCCATTTCAGTTATAGATTTAATAAAGTTTCTTAGTCATGTGCAAGGTGGTGTTCACTTGGGTAAAGCTAAAACTTCACAGGAACAAGCATTAAAAGAAATTCAATCCTACTTAGGTATTGGAGGATTACCTGCAGGTATTAGGACTATATTATCGATATCTAGAGTTGTAACGAAGGGATTGGAGCCATTGAAGATTGCCATTACGAAGTAATATTATTTCTTTCCATCTTTGCTTCATTATTGCAACGTAAATTTTATTCTGCAGAATATCCAAAACTTCTTTCACTATAAAGATTCTAGGTCGGGGAAGCAGAAATCGTCCTAACGTCAGTATTCAATAGGACATTTAAGGATAAAAGTTTTAAACTTGTTGCTCTATTTTTCTCATTTCAGAAAACCATATTAAAATTACACCAATAAATAATTCTCCAAAGAATAACTGTAAGAGGAATAGAGCTAAATGGTAGGTTTCATTTTCATATTTAAACTTAATACATTGTGAATTTTTAAATGCAATAGTGAATGGTAATTTGTGAATTTGTACTTAGAACTCCTTCACCCACCCTTCAAAAAAAGTGTTACCCAATAGGCGATATGGTAAAATAAAAAAGTGGAAAAACAAAAAATTACTAGTGGGATGGCAATATCTCTTGATGGATTTGGAGCAGGCACCAATCAAACTTTCGAAAAACCATTTGGAGATAACTTCAGTTCAGACTTGCTAGATCGTTGGATGTTCGCTGAGCCAGAGAAGTATAAACATAAAAAGGAGATAGACGCTATTTTAGATGCTGGTGCATTCATTATGGGTAGTAACATGTTTGGGCCAAAAGATAGGAGAGATACACCAGAATGGGAAGGATGGTGGGGCGAAAATCCTCCATATCACGCTCCGGTTTTCGTGCTCACACACAAAGAGCGGAGACCTATAGAGATGGAAGGCGGAACGACATTCTTCTTTGTGACGGATGGTATTGAATCCGCGCTTTCAAAAGCAAAAGAAGCGGCTGGAGATCGAAATGTAAAGATTATGGGAGGTGCAAATACGGTTAATCAATACTTGGCGGCTGGTCTAATTGATGAACTGTGGTTGCATATAGTTCCAGTGACCATTGGCGCGGGGGCGCGACTTTTTGAAGGGGTACCCAATCTCAAGCTCGAACCAGTTGAAGTAGGCGGAGACAATCTTGTAACGCATATTCGCTATAATGTCTTGAAATAGAATTTGCCGTCAAAGGAGTTGCAATTTATGTCAACAAAAAATCTTATCCTGAGCTATTATGATAGTCTCAATAAGAAGGATGATAAATGGAAAGAGCTTTATGCTCATGATGCATATTTTGCTGATGCATCACATGTTCTTATTGCGAATGGAAAAGAAGAAGTTGTTCAATCATTCATAACTTTCCTCACCGGTATGGAAAGTGTTCAGGTGAAAGACATGATTGCTGAAGACAAGAATGCTTGTGCTATTGTTCATTACGTTTATGTAAATCCGAAAGGGAAAAAAATGGAGCAGGATGTTGCAGAAGTTTGGAGAGTAGAAGACGACAAACTTGCAAAACTTATCATATATTTTGACTTAACCGCGTATAGAACATTCATGAGAAGCTAACTATGGCATACGACGAAACATTGGCAGAAGAAGTGAGAAGAGCACTTGCAAATTCTCATGTTGAAGAAAAGAGAGCATTTGGAGGACTCGCATTTATGATAAATGGGAAAATGTGTGTTTCGGTTAATAACAGACCCGATCATATCATGATGCTGAGAATTGACCCCAAGGATCAAGAGTCACTGAAAAGAAAAGGAGCAAAAATAGCAGTCATGAGAGGTAAAGAAATGCCTGGATGGATATTCCTCACGAAAGATGCCATAAACACTCAGAAAGACTTTGATTATTGGATACAACTTGCACTTGAGTATAATAAACAGTTAACTAAATAATTTCTCTCTTCATCCTTTGGGTATATCAGTTGACTTTTTCTGAAAAATAGACTTAATTAAGATTAGTATCAGATTCTACAAGCTCAATAAAAAATAGCATAGTTAAAAGAGAAAAAATTAGAACGAATTACTGCACTAATAGCAAAGATTGAGATTGACTAACAGCGGTAGATCCACTCACGGCTGTAACATAGACTCGGAGATTTCCACTAACCTGAGATAGGGGAATAGTAGCTATTACTATCCCATTCTGATCGGTAGTAAAAGTAGAATTCATGTAATAACTATTGCCAAGCCTGTTTGGAACATATGTTATATCAATCCCACTGCCTCCGCCACAACCGCCTCCTGTTCCAATTCCCAAAGATGATGCAGAAAAATTTGTCGTATCGATACGAGGACTATAAAAATTCCAATACAGATTACTGTTTGGTAAATTGTTACGCAAATTAAAAATGCTATCATCAATCACATTGACAATTACTTTCCCACTCACTGGTTTTCCTGTATTATCTTTTGCGGTAATCGTAACTTGTGCCTGATCATTTTTTGCATATATGTTTTTATCACTGGTTAAGGTAAGGGTAAACGTTTTGGAGTTGTCATGGACTATTATGGGTAAACCTTCAACATATAGGTTGCCATTGTGAAAATAACTTAAATTAATATTAAACGAAGGTGCTAATTGTGAAGTAATCTGTATTGGGTAGTTATTATTACCCCTAGAGAGATGTAACCATTCATTATGGTATATTCTTCCACCTTCAAATGTTACTTGAACATTTTGATCATAAGGAGAATTTATGACAAGATTTGCAGTATCGCCAACATTGTAACTTAATTTGTCAGTTGCGACATCCAGATTCGTTAATGTAGGGTTGTGATAGTAAATGGCAGACGAATTAACATTACTTGATAAAATATCCATTGATCTTTCTGCTTGAATAGGATTACCTAGGGAATCTTTTGTGGTGACCCTGATAGAAACATTGGATGCATTTGATATTATTGGTTGCGATATAAGCACAAAGCCATTTGAGTCAGTTGTTGCCGTTCCTTGACTTAAAACTGTTTCTTTGAAGCTGCGTAATACGTTATCGTATTCTGATGAATATATTTCATAATTTAAATTTAGATTTGCTGTGGGATTACCTTGAAGATCTTGTGCATATACTCTCGTTAGTGTTGTATCGCCAGAATGATATTCTTGTCGACTAGATCCAAATGTTAAAACAATAATTCCTTGTTGCACAAGTACCGTCTTTGCCCCATAAATTGCCGTATTAGTACCATCGGTTGTAGATGCTTCCAAAGTGATAGCTTGACTAACATGGTTATCAGTTGGTGCAATTTTAATGTCAACTTTACCATTCCCATCGAGTGTTGTGGGTTGATTTACCACTTTTGTTTGTTCGCCCCAATCATTTCCATAATTAGCAACAGATGAAGGATCGTTTTCATAGTAATCTTTTGAATAAATGGTATAAGTAATTGCTTTGTTTGCCATAGGATTACCAGATTCATCGAAAGCACTAACATGTGCAACAACAGACTGATCATGAGTATAGGTATTATTGTCAAAAGTTACTTTTATAAGTGCTTTTGACTGTTGCGATATGACATCAAAAGTCGTATATGATCTTGCTGTGCTGTCTGGCGGAGTACCATTTGCTGCAGCCGCATAGAGAGTTGCTGAAAGTGTTGTGGAATCTGCAGAAGGAGTAAAAGAAGAAGGAAGTGTAAATTGTCCTGATATAATGCCTCCATCTCCAACAGTTACTGTCTGATCAATAAGTTTTTTTGTAGAATCATAAGGATCAGGAACCCATATCTCTACATGAGTTCCTTGAGAAGGTAAAGTATATTGGGCATCATTATTTACTCTTACAATACCAGTAAACTTTACGATACTCTGCGCCGTATATGTTGGTTTATCTGTTTGTAAATAGATTTTATAAATATTGGATAAATTATCAGTAACTCTAATGTCAGCTTGGGTTTCAGGTACTGACATAGGGGCTAATATAACTCCATTGGCCGTTTGACCTACAATTAAATCAACTGTTTGAGGATATGCAACAGGAATCTCACCGAAACCTTGTATTTGTGTTGCTTGAATAAGGGTTGGTTTATCTTGCAAGTTCCATAAATACACTTTTACGCTCGAATTTATATCGCCGGTTTTAATATTTTGTGCTGCTATCGTTACTTTTTGATCATCTTGTCTGACAATAAGCCCTTCATCATTAACGCTTACCCATGTTGAACCCAATACTTGATCGCCATTTTTGGCTTCTATATAATACAGACCTTCATCTTGGTTAAAAGTAAAATACGAACCGTTTTGGATGTTAGTGATCGTAGATATTTGTTGTAAACTCGAAGTATCAACAGGATAGTTAAGATAGTTCTGCGTGATGTAATTAGACCCTTGGTTTGTCTGATTACTATAGAGAAGTGATGAAACTATTTTATCAAAAGTACCCTTATAGATTGTTACCGACGAATTGGGAGAAACATTACTACCAAGTTGTAAATTGAAGGTTGTGCTTGTTCCTACAGGTAAATTGAGCCAGCGTGAATTAATATTATTATTTCCAAAGACAACACTATTATCGGGAATCTTCGTTGAAAAATTATAGGTATAATCAATGGGAAATTTGTGGCCTGCAATCGATTCAAATCCCTTATTGAGGATAACTTTTACCGAAGTACCTTCCCCGTAAGGAAACTTTGCAGTAAAAATCACACTATTAGGTGATGCACCCTGAGAAAATATTCCAGGAATCATTGGTGACTCTGCAAAGTAACTTCTTAGACTGTTCGGTTTTACTGGTTCGCTGAACGTAATGGTAATTGGAGTATCAGGTGCATTTCCTGAAGAATTATTTTGTGGAGATACCGAGATAACAGAAAAATAATTAACTGCCTTTACTGGTTTCATATGTACCGTTGCTTTGTTTATTTTTAAATTCTTATTATTATTCATACGAATAATAATAAGAAAACCAGTGGTTAATATGAAGCAGATAATTATACCTAATAGAATAGTTACTTTAGAGAGAAAAGGTTTTTTAAAAAGAATATTTTTAAAGATTTTGTGTTGAAAACGTGATAAATAGTTAACATTCTGGGCCTGTGCAATTTTTGCAGAGTCATCTGTCACCATGATCTTACTATTTCAAACGACAACAGAGAAGTCAACCAATAAACTTTTGCATATTCTCTTGGAAGCCAATTTTGCGTATTTGAAGCGTTTCAGACCTCGTTTTCCTGAATATTATGAGCAGATAAAGACAAACTAACTCAATCTTTTCGGGATCTTCGATTGGTAAACGTAAGATAAATTAGAAAGATCATACCAAGGGGTACCCATAATACTAATAATGGAAAGAAAAGAATTGTATTGCTCCAATAACTATAGAGAGAGAGTAAGAGATTACTAAGTATTAGAAGAGTAATTCCAAAAATTTTTTGTTTTACGCTTCGTAAGAGTGATAGAAATAGAGTTGCCCATAATACATCAGCAGTGCCAATTGAGGTGGTGTTAATATTTATTGATAAGGGAAATCCTAGAGTACTTGATTTTGTGTTAACAATATGCGCGAGCGGTGTGAACCAAACATACAGAGAATCATAAATAAACCATATGATACTAATAATGATAAATCTCTGTGTGGTGAGAATGTTTAATGAAGTGAGAAAAGAACCAATCCATACAAGGGAACTAAAAAGAAAAATATCGTGACTTAAAGCCGAGGGTAAAAATAATCGATACATAATAATACAAGTACTTAGTAACACGAAGAAAACTAAAATAATTCTTTTTCTTAATAACGATAGCCAAACCGCGTGGCCAATAATAAGAATGCTGAAAGAAAAAATAAGATAAGCTCTCGTGAGGTTTTGTTCTTTAAGAATCAAAAAGACACTCAGTAGAAATCCATAAATGAAAAAAGTAAGTATAGGTAGAGGTGGAATCTTCTTCCGAATATGTTTTATCTGCTCAGCAGAAGGAGTAATGTTATTTTCAATAATTGATAATAAAAGAAAAATAAGAAGAATAAGATTAAGGAAAATGTCAGATACCATAAACTGATAATAACACGCAGATCAAATAAAAATCAGTACATGTGTCGGAAAGTATGTTTGTTATGTTAAAAACTCTCTGGGTGGTATAAAAATGCTATACTGATTTTATGCAACGGCTTATAATTTTTCGTGGTGCGCCAGCTAGTGGGAAAACTACTCTCGCAAAATCATTTCGTAACTTTCAAATGAAAACAGTATGGTTAAAAATTGATAACTTTAAAGATTTTTTTGGAGAAGAAACGGAGGAACAGTTACTGTATGCCTACAGAACTTCACTGCCCGTGTTGCAGTATTTACTTAAAAATGGATTGAGCGTTGTTATGGATGGCATATTTCGTGATGTCCACCTGGATATTCTGAGACAAGCAACGCAAGAAGCTCAAAAGCGTAATATTCCTGTAAAAGTATTTCAGTTAACTTGTTCACTGCAGACACTTTTAGAACGGGATACGCAACGTGTGGAAGCAACAAATTATATAAGAAGACCTATTGGCAATGATACTTTACAAGAGATCTATGACAATATTAAAAAAAATCCTTATGAAGGAGCTATTATTTTGAACACGGAACAACTATCTCAAACGCAATGCATAGAAAGAATTATCGATAGCTTTTCGTAGTAATCTTTTGTGGAAGGTATATCCATTATTTAATGATGTAAAAGATAGAATAAAGTTACAGCTGATAAAATCTTAGATATTTCGTTCAGATGTTATTGCATTTTATTAGCAACCTACAAAAGAATAGATGAAAACTATTTCGAAATCATTTCTTTATTCTTACGTTTCTATAGTATACTATTTTTATGGCTTCCTTTTCATTTAAAGAGACAATTTACCAGCTGACAAGACAAATTCCAAAAGGAAAAGTTGCTACCTATGGACAACTCGCAAAATTAGCGGGAAGTCCAAAAGCAGCTCGTGCAGTAGGGCTTATTATGAAAACGAATCCTGATGCTCCACGAACACCATGTCATAGGGTTGTTTCTTCCACAGGAGCGTTAGTCGGTTATTCGGGGAGTGGAGGAGTAGTTACCAAAAAAGCGATGTTACTTACAGAAGGAGTGTTATTTATTAATCAAAAAGTTGATTTACTTCATTCTCAATGGCACCCTTTGTAAAACGACTCCTTGATATCTGTTTGCGCATCGCTTATCTTTTTTGAAGCTATTTTACGTAAAAAAGTTTCTTTGATATAATTTTAGCGCTTATAATGAATGCATCAACTATCTATATTGCACTTCTCAGAGGAATCAACGTGGGGGGAAATAGCCTTATTAAAATGTCCGATCTCAAGAGCGCCTTCGAATTACTAGGATATAAAAATGTTCGTACTGTTCTGGCAAGTGGTAATGTTATCTTTGAAACTGCTGAAAAGAATAGCTATCTACTTACGGAAGAAATAGAAAAAACTCTTAGTAAGTCATTTCATCGAGATATTAGAGTTTTTATTCGTTCTAACGATGAAATAGAAAAGCTTATCTCCGCTGATCCTTTTAAACAAATTCATATGAATTCAAAGATAAGATTGTATATAACCTTCACCTCTGATAATCAGCAGAGTAAATTACCAATTCCGTATCAATCTCCAGAAAAGGACTTTACAATTCTACGAGTTATCAATCGGGAAATATGTAGTGTTCTTGAAGTTTCTGCAAAGCGAGGATCTGGTGACTTAATGAAGATAATTGAAAAAGAATTTGGGAAAAATATAACGACTCGAAACTGGAATACTCTTCTCAAAATTGCAAACACTGCTCATACGTTACTTCGTTAAAGTAAAATAAGCAACAATTCTCTGTTTGTTTCCTTCTTTGAGGTATGCTTTCCCAAGATAGGTGTCTTTTTCAATACAGACCAACTCATCAATGACTTGTCGAACTCGAGAAGGATTTTGTGGTAAATCATAAGTTAGTTGAAGGACTTTCATCTTATCTTGTAATCCAGTTGTTATCATTGTTCGAAAAGGAAATACGTTAATACTTTGTTTATCAATCTTGAGAATGATGGAGTCGCCATAAAATGATTTAAAAAAAGATAGTAAGTACTTCGGTAATCGATTGCTTCCTTTGTTTTCTTGACCCGCAAATTCTTTCCCATACCACGGTAACCAAACCTGCAAAATCATACTTCCAAATGATTCTAAAACGTTTTTAGGTAGTAATTTTATTAACTTTCCTTGATAAAATCCATCAAGCTGTTTTGGGGTAGTTCCTGATGCAAATTGAAGAGCGAGGGACGTATCGGATCGTAAAGTCTTCATTTAATAAGTATACCACGTTGCATGTTCCTTTTTTATTCCTAAGCATTCGATGGTATTACGTAGCATGAAAAGAAGGGAAGTATATTCTGTTATACTAATTTTATGAAGGAATATCTGCCAAAAAAACCTCTTCAATTTGCCTACTTTATTTCAAAAATACATAAAAAATGGGCAATTTTTGCATTGATTTTTGTGCTCATAGCTACAGCCGTTGATCGTTTTACGGTTATTGTTCTACGGAACTTAACTGATGCAATTGCAGGTCAACCATTAAGTATTGATGCTATTTGGACCTGGGCAATTGCATATTCAATATTATTCTTATTAGCCCAGGTATTTTGGCGAGCAAGTGGTTTTACCGGTATGCATTGGTTTACTGGATTACGAGCGACTGCATATCAAAAATTATTTGATTATATTTCTTTGCATAGTAAAGATTATTTTAATAGTCGTTTTGCTGGCTCTCTCTCAAGCAAGATTGCAAATGCAGTAGACGGAACAGATGATCTCTTTGAAAAAATATTATGGCGATTTATACCCCTCATTATCGGACTCTGTTGGTATGTTATTTTTGCGTGGATTAGTGATATGCGGCTTGGATTAATCATAGGTATTTGGTCAATTTTTTTTCTTGGTATTAATGTTTGGTTTGCAAGAAAACTTCAGCCTTATTCAGTGCAGTTTGCAGAATCTCTTTCCACACTTAAAGGACGAATTGTTGATTCATTGTCAAATATTTCTTTAGTTCATGAACATGCCTATGTAACAGGAGAGCGAGATTACATTAAAAAATATATTAGTAAACAGCGCCAATCAGGTTTCGATCGATGGCGACTCAGTGAATGGGTGCTCGTCGTAAATGGAGTTTTCATATTTATTATTATGGTTCTACTCATTGGGACTTCTGTGTATTTATTTCAAATACACGTTGTGAATATTGGCGTTATTGTGATGGTTATTGCAATTGTTGGCGATCTTTCAGGGCAATTGTTCTTTATTGGTCAAGAAATGCGAGATGCAGCTCGGTATTATGGTGAAGCAAAAGAAGGTCTTGAAGAAATTTTACAAGAACATATTATTGTGGATGCTCCACATGCTTCTCATTTAGTTTTATCAAAAGGGGCAATTTCTGTTGAATCAATAGATTTTCAATACGAAAATACTCAAGTTTTTGAAAATTTCTCACTTCAAATACCTGCAGGACAAAAGGTTGGGTTTGTTGGAAGAAGTGGTGCGGGGAAAACAACTTTCGTTTCTTTGTTGTTGAGACATTTCGATGTACAAGCAGGGGCAATAAAAATAGATGGACAGAATATTTTTGATGTAACTCTTGAAAGCTTACGTCTATCGATTGCGTTTGTCCCTCAGGACACGAGTCTTTTTCATAGAACTATTCGTGAGAATATACGGTATAGCAATCCACTTGCAACTGATGAAGCTGTTATTTATGCAGCAAAGTTAGCACAGGCAGATGGATTTATTTCTTCATTACCTCAAGGATATGAAACATTAGTTGGCGAACGAGGAGTAAAACTTTCCGGTGGTCAGAGACAACGTATTGCCATTGCTCGAGCGTTTCTTAAGAATGCACCAATTCTTGTACTTGATGAAGCTACTAGTAGCCTTGATAGTGAAAGTGAACATGCCATTCAACTGTCTCTTGAACAGTTGATGAAAGATAGAACAGTGATCGCTATTGCTCATAGATTATCTACGTTGAAAAAAATGGATAGAATCATTATTCTCGATGGAGGAAAAATAATTGAAGATGGCAACCCCGATGAACTATTAAAAAAGCCTAACGGAATTTTCAAAAATATGTGGGACCATCAAGTTAAAGGATTTATTATTGATGAATTAGAATAATCTCTCCTCTTTTCTTGGTTCACCTCTCTTCGCTTGCCGATTACTATAGTCATAGCATACAATAGTGCTATTCTTTTTAGGATGTATGTTAAAAACATACGATAATAACCTAATTCTTATATGAAGACTATAACACGTAAATCAAAAGAAAACGTACAATCCGTAAACATTATGAATCATAAAGCTGCCTATTTTAAAAATTTACAAACTCTTACTGTAGCGGAGTTTATGGAGCATTATCTTTATACCGAGGCTCTTATCAATATTCTTCGCGAACCAATCGTAATATTGTATCCGAACTTTAAAATAAAAACAGCTAATAAATCATTTTTTGATACATTTTACCTAACTAAAGAAGGAATCACAGATAAACCATTTTTCGAATTAGAAAGTGGACAATGGAATATACCCCAACTGAAGAAATTACTGAAAACAGTTCTTCCTAAAAGTAACCATGTAGATAATTTAAAAATTGAACATACTTTTGAACATGTTGGTAAGAAAATTTTGATCCTTAATGCACGGAGTGTTTTTCTTGAAGGGGATAGTATTCACCTTATCGCGCTTGCAATTGACGATATAACAAATCTCGTTGAACAAGAAGAAAGCTCTCATTTTCACAAAACATTGTTAGAACATATTCCCGCTGCAGTTATCACAACTGACAGTTCCTATGCTATTCGAACGTGGAATAGAGGCGCTGAAGAATTATATGGATGGAGAGCAAAAGATGTTATTGGTAAGGATTCTAGTTTCCTCCGAACGGAATTCCCATCGTATAGTCGCAAACCCTCGATAGATAAATTATTTGAAAAAGGTTATTGGACAGGTCATGTTAAACAACAAAAGATTGATGGAACTCCCGTAGATATATACTCCACAACGACCATCTTGAAAGATAAAGATAGTAATATTTTAGGTTCTCTTTCTATCAATAGAGATATTACAGAACAAAAAAGAGCGGAGGAAAAACTACAGGAAAGTCAAAGTAATTTAGCTTTTTTAGCTGAGGCAAGTAAATTTCTCTCTTCTTCACTTGATTATAATACTACGCTCCAAAGAGTTGCAAAAAGTGCTGTTCCTCATGTTGCTGATTGGTGTGGTGTTGATATGCTAGACGTTCATGGCGAGTTAAAACAAATTGCTGTTACGCATAAAGATCCTAAAAAAATTGCTTGGGCAAAAGCATATCGCAAAACTAACCCACCGAAAATGTCTGATACTTCAGGAATTCCTGATGTTATTCGGTCAGGTAAATCTGTACTTTATCCGTTCATTACTGATGAGATGATTATTGCCTCAGCGAAAAGTAAAAAAGAACTTGATCTTATGAGAAGTCTTCATATGAGATCAGCAATGATTGTTCCAGTACTTATCAATAATAAAGCGATTGGAGCAATTTCATTTATAACTTCTGATAACCAGCGTCATTATTCAGATACTGATTTAGCTATGGCTGAAGAACTTGCAAGTAGAGCTTCTTTAGCAATTGAAAATGCTCGGTTATATAAAGAAGCGCAAAAAGAAATTGCTGAGCGGAAGAAACTTGAAAAACAAAAGGACGAATTTATTGGAATAGCTTCACATGAATTAAAAACTCCGGTAACCAGTATAAAGTCATTTGCGCAAGTATTACGTTTAAAATTTACTAAAGAAGGAAATCAACAAGCTGCAGATCTACTTGGAAAACTTGATGCCCAAGTTGATAAATTAACGAGTCTGATTGGAGATTTACTTGATGTTACGAAAATTGAAGCAGGAAGAATGCAGTTTAACGATGAGTATTTTGCTTTTGACGAACTTGTAACTGAACTTACTGAGGAATTACAACGAACAACGAACAAACATCAATTACGTATTATTGGGAGGACAAAACACACAATTTTTGGAGATCGTGAACGAATTGGACAGGTAATTACCAATCTTGTTTCTAATGCAATTAAATATTCGCCGTACGCGAAAGAAATATTGATTCAAACGTCTATACAGGATGGTCATGTAAAGCTTTGCGTCCAAGACTTTGGTGTTGGTATTGCTAAAGAGAAACAAGAGAAAGTATTTGAACGATTTTTTCGAGTGAGTGGTCCCGGTAAAGAGACATATCCTGGTTTAGGATTAGGGCTATATATATCGAGCGAAATTATTAAGCGATCACAGGGGGAGATTTGGGTAGAGAGTACTGAGGGGAGAGGTTCAACATTTTGTTTTACTTTACCAATAAAGAAGCGTACAAGTTTATCAAAAAGATTTCAGAGAATAAGTGAAGAATCTATTAAACACGAGTAGACTTTTTCTATCACTTACCCATAAATTATTCATAGGGGGAAATGTTCATATAGTGGTTACTTTATGAAGAAGAGGATATTAGTAGCAGATGATGATCCAGCGATTGTAGAATCAACGAGGTTGATATTAGAGGAGTTTGGATATGAGGTAGATTCAACGGTTGATGGGGAGACCATATATAAGATGGAGAGGGATTATCCAGATTTATTATTGCTAGACATATGGATGTCAGGGATAGATGGGCGAGAGATATGCAGATATTTAAAGAATGAGGAGCGGACAAGGGAGATACCAATCATAATGATTTCGGCGAGTCGAGACATAAAGGAGTCAGCGAGGGAAGCAGGGGCAGATGATTTTTTAGCGAAACCGTTTAATATGGATGATTTAATTGAGAAAATTGAAAAACATATCAAATAATATGATTCTCATTCCTATAATTATGAGTGACGTAGCGATTAAAGGAACAAAATGTACAGAAAACGATAGGAGTTAATTACTTGATAGAATAAAAAGGTGAAAGTTATTATTTGGACAAATCATGCATTAGTACGTCTTAAAGAAAGAAAAATTAAAAAAAATCTCATTGAATTGACAATTACTAATCCGCAAAAAGTAACGAGAATGCAGGATCAAACAATAGAATTTCAAAGGAAAATCAACAATCAAACAATCATTGCTATTGGAAAAGTAAATAAGAGAGATCAATTCCTTATATTTTCCTGTTGGGCAAATCCTCCAAATCCCGGTACAAAAGATTTTAAAAAAAGGACAAGATATTTTAAGATGAAACATGCCTCTTTTGGAAAGAAGATTTGGCTTTCTTTTTTGTATACAATTGGCTTATAAAGAGATGCGTTTTAGACTTAAATCCAATGATATCTCTTATATTCTTGTAGACCAATTTCTACTGTTTCTTTTACCGCTTCGATAAGTAATGTGTTTAAGTTTTTAATATAAAAACAAGATTTCCCTTGAAGCAATCGGGCAAAATTTGGATTTAGTTTTAAAATGAGTTTAGGGTTAATATATACTGGCATGAAATAAAGTCCAATAGATTCTTTCTGTAAAGTAATTCCACAAAAAAAGATACCATTAATAGTTTTTCCTCCTAATATTATTCTTCTCGGAGAATAGAGTTCAAAACTCGTATCATTATCAATTTTTATGATAAATGGAGGTGCATATTCATGAAGCATTTCCCGTAGTAATATAAACGTGTCTTGAATGCTATTTTCCATAGAAATAATTATACATAGTGTCTCAATAGTCTCACTATCAATAAGAAACTAGTACTAGATTATGCAAAATATATGCAAATTACAAGTTGGACTAGTAAACAGCAAATCATTAATATATTCTTCTTATGAAACGAGAAATTTATAGAATTTTAATGATTCCTTCATGAATGTTCCTTCTTATTTGTTACTTCTAAGAAGCAAAAATGGCGAAGTGAAATAATGAAAAAGATTAATGAGGTCATAACATTAGAAGGTTAAATTCAAGTGATTGCAACCCTTGTATATAGACCTATAATAATGTATACTCATTACCTATTATGAGTGGAATACCCGAACGAATGCGAGGACAAGAATTATTAAAAAGAGGAGTAAAATTACCTTTACTTGATATTGATAAAACGCTTGTTATGGGAAATAATAAAACTCATGTTGGAGCCTTTAATTTTGCATTTAGTCAGGTATATGGACTTCCTCATGCTTCAATTAACCAAATTACACCTGATGGGATGATTGACCGGCAAATTATATCTGAAGTGGTCAAGCTGAATGGCTACCCAGTTCAAGCTATCCACGCGAGACTACCCGATGCAATACAGGCTATGCGTGCATATTATCGGGTACATGAAGGAGAGGATGCCTTTCTTCCGACTCCTGGAGCTCCTGAACTTTTAGCTCATTTGCGACATGAAGGGCTTCCCTTAGGATTACTTACCGGCAATATTGAAGAAATAGGGTGGAAAAAAGTAGAAGGAGCTGGTCTCAGGCAGTATCTAGACTATGGAGCGTTCGGTGATATGGCTGACAAACGTGTTGATCTTATTCCTATAGCAATATCTCGTGCGAGTGCGTTACTTGAACAACCTCAATTACTTCCTTTAAAGCATTTTGTCATTGTTGGGGATTCACCATTAGATGTTGCCTGTGCAAAAGCAGGAGGATTAGAATGTATTGCGGTTGCAACGGGAGCTTATACGAAGGAACAATTAGCCGCAGTGGGTGCAGATTTAGTTGTGGAATCATTGCAAGAACAAAAAAAAATATTCGATTTTTTAAAGCTCTAATAACTTAAGAATCTCTTCTCCGTTTTAATTCAAGCAGATGTTATAGTTTGCCATACATACCTCAGAGTAAGTATATTGACAGAATAAAATTTTGGTGTTAGCATAGTTTAACTTCGACTGCTAATTTAATAATTCTCAGAACGAATTTTACTTTATGGTTCATGGACAGCCCAATATTCCCGATGATAACCAGCTCTTAGATGCGTATTCAAACGCTGTTATTCATGTTGTTGATAAGGTCGGTGATGCTACCGTTCAAATTAAAACGACTAAAAAGTTTATGGATGCGAATAGACCAGAAGGGCTTGGTATGGGATCAGGTGTCATTATTACTCCTGATGGGTTTGTTTTAACAAATAATCATGTAATAGATCAAGCAGGAGATATTGAAGTTAGTCTATCTTCAGGGAAAATGTATATTGGTCAGATTGTTGGTGTTGATCCTTCAACGGACTTAGCATTACTTCGATTATTAGAGAGTAAGCTACCCTATGCAGAATTAGGTGATTCAGATCAAGTAAGAGTCGGACAACTGGTTATTGCTATAGGAAACCCCTATGGATTCCAAAGTACGGTTTCAACAGGAGTTATCTCAGCGTTAGGGAGAGTAATACGAAATAAAGAAGGAAAACTTATTGAGAATGTGCTTCAGACAGATGTTCCTTTAAATCCGGGGAACTCAGGAGGTCCGCTTGTTGATAGTAGAGGAAAAGTAATAGGTATCAATACAGCGATGATTGCTATGGCTCAGGGAATTGGTTTAGCAATTTCAAGTAATACAGCTTCATGGGTGATAAGTGAATTAATAAGTTTCGGTCGAGTTAGACGAGGAGTTTTTGGTATTAAAGCATCGACGTGCTCGATTCCTGTACAAATACAAAAAATATTTAAATTACCATTACCTACTGTTGTAGAAATAATATCTATACAAAAAAGAACGCCTGCTGATAAGGCCGGTTTACAAAAAGGAGATCTGATTCTCAAACTTAATGATGAGCAAATATCAGGTGTGGATTACTTACATCGAAAGTTAAGTCAAAAAAGAGCAGGTACTACTTATACATTGCTTATCTTACGAAATCATAAATTACTTGATATTGAAATAACCTCTCAAGAGGTAAATTAGTATATTGTTATTGAAACTATTTGTTAAGTAAGATCAGCTATGTTAAGATAACCAAGTGGAAAGCTATAATAAAAAAATAAGTATAAACGCAAAACCTGAAAGTATCTACAACGCAATTACGACAAAAGAAGGTCTTACCCATTGGTGGACAAATGATGTTGAAGTTTATTCTCATGTTGGAGGTACTGCTACATTTCGTTTTGGTCCGAGAGCATATGTTGTAATGAAGATTTCAAAATTATTGCCCATGAAAGATGTTGTATGGAAATGTGTCGAGCAATATTTTAAAATGAATGGTTGTGATAAAACTGATGAATGGGTTGGGACCACGGTGAAATTTTCTTTGCAAGAGATAAATACAGAAACTACCAGTCTCTCCTTTGTCCATGAAGGACTAAACCCACAGCTTTTTTGTTTTAAAGAATATCAATCAGACTGGGAATATTATCTCAATAGTTTGAAGAGGTATGTTGAGATAGGTAAAGGAACTCCTTTTAAAGTTAAGTAGATTAACCACCTCTACCATGAAATCGTTAGTTTTTTTACTTGACAAGTTTTTATTTGTTCGTTAGAATATTTTTAGTTTTAATTTAGCGATTGGACTTAGACGAGAAGGGGAAGATGGCATGTATAGAGAAGAAAGCCAATGAGTGTAAGCTTTCAGCATAAAGTCTTTCCGGAGGACAACCTGAGAAGCTAAAACGGATAGTTTCCGATAAAGAACTGATAAGTGCCTCGTAAGAGGAATCAAAGTGGAACCACGGAGAATATCCGCCTTTGAATATTACAAGCGTAATATTTGACGGCGGTTTTTTTTATTTTTATGCAACATTATCAATATATAAGTATTAGTATTACTACAATTACCCAATTTGTTTGGGAGTGTTTGTAGTGAATAACAAATAAACTTACAAACCTCCCAAAGGGAGGTTTTTTTATGTTTATAAAACAGAGTATGATTGTAATGAAATTTGGTGGATCATCACTAGAGTCTGGAGGTAAGATATTACATGTAGCTGAAATTATTAGAAAATTTCGCAGGCATGACGATATTCTTGTTGTCGTCTCCGCAATGTACAAGGTAACAGATAAACTTATCTCAGTATTTAATAAATATAAAGAAAACGAATTTGAAGAAGGAGATTATGAATTGCGACTGCTCTATGAACTTCATATGCAGGTTCTTAAAGAGTTACAATTACCCAAAAATATTTTCCAGAATCTAGAAGAATCTCTGTATGATTTATACAAAACATTACAAGACAATTTGAAACAGAGAAGGACACTTTCTCAAGTTGATTATGAATATATCATAACGTATGGGGAACGATTTAGTAGTCATCTAGTAGCTGCGGCATTGAATAAGTATGAGAATTCAGCAAGAGCAATAAATGCTTCGGAGATTATTATTTTGAAAGATTTATCCAATCCAATTGTACTTGTGAAAGAAACAACATGTAACGCTGATAAGCTAGTAGTTCCACTTATCAGAAAAAAAATAGTTCCTATAGTGACAGGTTTTTTTGCATCAACAAAAAATGGAACAATTATAAGTTTAGGAAGGGGAGGTTCTGATTATAGTGCTACTTTGCTTGCCTATATTTTCGATGCAACGCAAGTAATTCTTTGGAAAGAAGTTAACGGCGTGTATTGTAGTGATCCTCATGTAAATCAAAATGCGAAGTTATATTCTCAATTAAGCTACGAAGATGCTTTATTGCTTTCAAAAAAGGGAGCAAAAATTTTACATCCCGAGGCAATGATACCTGTCTCTCTAAAAGGAATACCTGTTTGGGTAAAAAATACTTTTAACCCTGATTTTATCGGAACAAAGATATGTAAAGATAGTTAATATGAAATTGAATATTATTCACTTAGGAATGGGAAATATTGGTAGAAAAGTAGTTGAACAAATTATTAATCAACAGGTATGGATTAAACAAGAGTATGGAATTGAACTCACGTATTGTGGATTATTCACTTCTCAGAAAGGAATTTTTAATAAAGATGGAATTTCGTTTAGTACCTATTCAGATCTAGTATTGGAGTTACACCAAAGTCAAGTCGCCGAAGATAATGAAAAAAATATCAAAAAGGCAATTGAACTAATTAACTATCCTTTTGTTCTGATAGACACTACAGCATCTGATAAAACCATTGCGCATATTTGTCAGGCTATGCGTCAAAATGGTTTTGTTGTTATGGCTAATAAAAAACCACTTTCCCATTCACAAAAACAGTATGATGAACTCCAACAAGTAAAGGGTCATGTACTTTATTTTGAAACAGTAGTTGGTGCAGGATTACCAGTTATTCAGACGATAAGAACATTACGAGATACAGGAGATGAAATACTAGAAATTCATGGTTGTTTAAGTGGAACGTTAGGATACATTTTCTCACAAATGGAGCGAGGTAAACTTTTTTCAGAGACTGTATATTCAGCAATAAATAAAGGTTTTGCTGAACCAGATCCACGGAGTGACCTTTCGGGAATGGACGTGGCAAGAAAAGCATTAATACTATCGCGACTTTGCGGTTGGCCGTCAGAATTTGAAAAAGTCCGATTGGCTGGACTTTTTCCTAGGTATATGAACAATCTAAAAAGTCATGAATTTCTAAAACTTTTACCAGATCTCGATGCAGAATATCTTCAACGTTCTGCAATTGAGAGTAAAAATAATATGCATTTGCGATATGTTGCTGAAATAAATAGAAATACCTGCGAAGTAGGATTACAGGCTGTGTCAAAAACAAGTGATATGGGTAGCTTAAAGGGTACAGATAATTTATTTGTTATTAAAACAAAAAGATATTTTAATAATCCATTAATAATTAAAGGTCCTGGAGCAGGTATTGATGTTACTGCCGCTGGAGTATTTGGAGACATTTTAACTATTGCAAGAAGAGTAAAAGGAGTATCACATGGATAACACACTCTCTAGATCAATGCAAGCAATAACGAAAGGAATAATTTTATGATAGTTACATTGGTAGGTATATCAGGTTCTGGCAAATCATTTTGGTCAAAGAAATTAGAAAAGAAAGGATTTATAAGAATCTGCTGTGACGATCTTATTGAAGAGAAGTTATCACATGAACTTAAAAAATTAGGTTACACAGGCATACAAGATGTTGCAAAATGGATGGGATATCCATATGAACATAGATATAAGAAGACGAGTGCAAAATATCTTCAATATGAAATCGAAGTAATGCGTGAAGTAATTGAGAAAATCAAAACTGCTTCCGATGAAAATATCGTTGTTGACACGACAGGAAGTTTAATTTATACCCATGCTGATATTCTTAACCAATTATCACAATACTCAAAAATGGTTTATCTGCATACTCCATATCGAGTTAAACGTCAGATGTTTGAATTATTTGTACGTGATCCAAAGCCTATCATTTGGGGAGATGCATTTTCCTTACAGGAAGGAGAATCTCCAAAAGAAGCTCTCGCGCGATGTTATGAAAAACTTTTGTTGTTTCGAACGGATAAATACAAAAAGCTAGCTGAAATTATCTTTGATTATCATTTACTACGACATGAGAGATTTTCTGAAGATTTATTGCTTGAAGTAATAGAAAGATATGATTAACTACAAAAGTACTCGAGGAGACACCAAAGTATTTACATTTTCAGAAGTTATTCTTAATAATATTGCCCGAGATGGAGGTTTATTTGTCCCTACGAAAATACCTAAGTTTACGAAAACTCAATTACAGCACTTGGTAGGAAAATCGTATCAAGAAATTGCAGTTGCAATATTAAATAGTTTTCAAACAGATTTTTCATATGCTTCATTAAAAAAAATAGTTAAAGAAGCATATGGGGTTAATTTTAGACATAAACAAATAGTACCAGTACATCCTTTGAAAGAAAATCAATTTGTGTTGGAGCTTTGGCATGGTCCTACATTAGCATTTAAAGATTTAGCATTACAAATAATGCCTCTATTTTTTCAAAAAGCAGTTAAACGAAATAATTTGCTTCTTATTAAACAAGGTAAGAAACCAGTTCAATATCTTATTCTTGTTGCTACGTCAGGAGATACTGGAAAAGCAGCATTAGAAGGATACAAAAATAAGAAAGATATTAACCTTCTTGTTTTTTATCCTAAAGATCACGTCTCCCAGTTGCAAGAACTTCAAATGGTTACGCAAGAAGGGAGCAATCTTGGTGTTTTTGCCCTGGAAGGTAATTTTGATAATGTTCAAAATCTTGTTAAAGAAATTTTTAAGGACAAAATTTTTCAAAATATGATGAAAAATCGTAATATTAAACTTTCTTCGGCAAATTCAATTAACTGGGGGAGATTACTTCCTCAAATAATTTATCATATAAGTAGTTATTTAGAATTAATTAATAGGAACAAAATTGAATTAGGCCAACAAATTGATCTTGTCGTTCCTACAGGAAATTTTGGGAATCTTCTTGCAGCGTATTATGCAAAATTAATGGGGTTACCCATCCGTAAACTTATTTGTGCATCTAATGAAAATAATGTTCTTGTAGATTTTTTGCAAACTGGTGTTTATTCAATAAATAATAGGTCATTAATTAAAACTCCTTCACCTTCAATGGATATTCTTATTGCGAGTAATATAGAACGACTTTTATATCTAATTACAAATAACACTGGTAAGGTTACTGTATGGATGAAGAACTTAATGGAAAATGGAAGATTTGAAGTGGATACTGAAACGAAACGAATCTTACAAAATGAGTTTTATGCAGGATGGGTTAATAATACAGCGTGTTTACAGAATATAACAAAGATATTTTATGAAACAAACTATATTATAGATCCACATACATCAGTTGCTCAAAAAATAGGTGAACAATTTCAGATGAAGACAGAGCATAAACTACCTTTACTGATTTGTTCCACTGCTCACTGGTCAAAATTTATTAAAAATATTTATAGTTCACTAGTAAATGAAGAGCATACTTTTACGAATGAATTTGAAATACTTTCACAGATTAATAGCGTGATTTCTGGAGTGGATATTCCTGAAAATATAAGTGGATTACGATCGAAAGAAATAAGATTTAAAGAATATTATGCAGTTAAAAAAAAACTCATTGAAGATGTTATTTGCAATTGGTTATCTTAGCTGGTATTTGAGCTTCATGGTACAGCAAATTTCGTCTATAGTGTACGTAAAATAACGAGATATGGTATCGTTATCTCTTCCAGTTTTGCTTACTACCTTTATAATAATTTTACTGCTGAATTACCCGATAAGACTTAACGAGACTCTTTTATACTTGCTACGCGTTATAAAGCGCATGAAGTAATAGTAGGCGCATGGTTAGCATTGGTAATTCGAACGAGAATTGCAGTATTTGGAGGATTACAACTGAGTAAAGTAGTTTCACCCGATATCGTTAGAAAAATGAACGGTATTCAGTTCTTTATCGTAGGGGTAATTGTTATTATTTCTGCCTTATAAAATTTGATCATCTTGACAAGATGCTTGATTTGAATTACGGTAGAAGTAGGTATGAAAAAGAGGGTAACTTCTAAGCACAAGACGAAACATACTACTCAGAGAACAAAGAAACATATAAAATCTTTATCATCATATACAGGTTTATTAATAGTAGGATCATCAATAGCAATATTACTCGTTATATTTCTCGTTCTTAATAAAAGATCAGTAGCGCAATCTGTTGCTGGGACAAGTCTTACTCGAGGGTTTTATGAAGAGGCAATTATTCCTCTGCCTCATGTTGATGGAGCAAATTTTTTTAATATATACTACAAGAGGGCAACTGATTCGACCTTTACGAATGCTGTCTCTAATATTCCTGCAAGTTCGACGAGTTATACGATATCTTATTTGAGAAAGGGTACTCCATATCAATATGAAATTTCAGCTCTTGGGACAGGTAGTGAATTCTGGTTTTCAAATATCAGTTCAATAACGAATCTTCAACCAATGTGATATCATATCGAGAAGTGTGTTTTAAGCAATAATTCCCAAAATTATTTTTTTTTGATAGAGTATGTAAAAGATATGGCTCAAAATGCTAATCATAGAAAGCCTACAGAACAAGAGTTTAACTTACACAAAAAAGCGGAAAAACATAAAAGGGAAAATCCATTACGGGATGTTATTCTTGGAGGCCAAGATGGATTAGTGAATGCTTTGGGAATTATCCTTGGTGTAATGGCTGCAACTGCGGATGTTCGTGTTTTGATCGCGACAGTTATTGCTGCTTCAATAGCTGAATCTATCTCAATGGGAGCTGTTGCCTATACTTCTGCGTTAGCTCAAAGAGATTATTACGATAGTGAGCGAAGAAAAGAAGAACAAGAGATTGAAGAAATGCCTGAAATGGAAAAAGAAGAAGTGAGGAGAATTTACGAGGAAAAAGGTATTAAAGGAAAAGTTCTGGAAGAATTAGTTGACACAATTTGTTCGAATAAAAAAATATGGTTGGATGTAATGATGGCTGAGGAACTTCATATAGAGCCTATAAATACAAAAGATGTTTTGAAAAGTTCAATTATTGTTACAATTGCAACCGCCGTTGGCCATTTTATCCCAGCGATACCATTCTTTTTCCTAAGTCATACAAATGGGTTAGTTGTTTCAATAACTATTAGTGGGATTACTCTTTTTGCGGTTGGTGTCTATCAGGCAGTTTCGCTTGTTGGAAATTGGTGGAAAAGTGGTCTCAGAATGCTTATAATTGGGTTGGGAGCAGCTTTCATAGGCTATTTTATAGCAAGGATTTTTCACACTATAAGCTAAACTATATTTCCATTTGATCTGGTATAATCCAGCTATGGAGCAATATTCTCTTAAAAATCTCATCGGTAAGCTCATTCTTTTTGCTACAGTTTTAGCTAGCGGTATGTCTTTTCTTGATGGAACAGTAGTAAATATTGCAATTCCTATTATTCAGTCAAAATTTCATGCAAATCTTATTGATATGCAATGGATCATTAATGGTTATTCCTTGATGCTTTCTGCTTTGATATTAATAAGTGGCGCACTTGGAGATAGATTTGGCCGAAAGAGGATTTTCCTTTATGGTATTACTTTATTTATTCTTGCTTCATTTTTATGTAGTATTGCTCAAACTACTACGCAATTAATAATTTATCGTGCTCTAGAAGGAATTGGTGCTGCAATGATGATCCCAGGTAGTTTGAGTATTATTAATGTCGCGTTTAGGGAACAAGAGAGAGGAAAGGTTATTGGTTTATGGTCAGGATGCGCTGGTGCGATTGCAGCACTTGGTCCTTTCTTAGGTGGATGGTTAGTTCAAACCTTGGGGTGGCAATCGATATTTTATATTAATATTCCTTTGGGCTTATTAGCATTATTTATCACTGTTCGGTTTGTTCCTGAATCAAAAAACCAAGACGCAAAAAATATTGATTTGTTTGGGACAATATGTATCCTTGTCTCACTACTAGGAATTGTTTATGGTTTAATTAATGGTCCTACGTTTGGATGGATGAACTGGAGTATTATAACCAGTCTTATTGGAGGTTTTATCTTTTTTATTTTGTTCATTCTTATCGAAAAGAATGCACAAGAACCTTTAGTTCCTTTTTCACTTTTTAAATCACCACTTGTTATCGGAGCGAATATTGCAACGACATTTCTTTATTTTGCTTTAAACGGAGTTATATTTTTCCTTGTGCTTAATTTTCAACAAATACAAAAGTATTCACCTATTATGGCTGGTTTGGGATTACTACCAACAATTCTACTAATCACCTTTCTTTCAGGGCCTGCGGGAGCAGTTGCAGACAAAATTGGGCCTCGATTACCTATGATAATTGGTCCACTGCTTGTTTCCGTTGGAATGCTTCTCTTTATTTTCCCCGGGTTGCATGCAAATTATTTCCTACAGTATTTGCCAGGTTTGATTCTTTTTGGTGTAGGAATGGCAATTGTTATAGCTCCCTTAACAAAATCAGCCTTAGCAGTTGATCGACGATATTCTGGCGCTGCTTCAGGAGTGAATAACGCCATTGCGAGAATAGCTGGTCTTTTGGCTGTTGCTTTACTTGGAGCAATTATTTTAACGTTATTTTTACATCGGCTTGATTATCAGTTACAAACATCAGGTCTGAACATTTCTCAACAAAACGAAATTCGTAGCCAAGGAAGTAAACTAGGAGGAATAGAAATACCGAAAGATTTTAGTTCTCAGGCTACAGCCATTGCCTACAACGTGATTGATACGTCATTTATCTTTGGCTTTAGATGGATTATTGGTATAGCAGCATTTCTTGCGTTCTTAAGCGTAGTGGTATCATATATAACTATTGATAATCCTCGTTATAGGAAAAAAGCCTCTGTCGTAAATAAATAATTCTTGTTTCTATTTCTGTGCAAGCGAAGTGTTATTTTTAGAAAAATATTTTATCGGGGCAAATGATTTTCTATGAATAGGGCATATCCCATGAGCCGCTAATGCTTGAAGGTGATCTTTTGTTCCATAACCGACATGTTTATCAAATCCATAATATGAGTACTGTTTTGCAAGTTGTTTCATAATAGTATCTCTGGTTACTTTTGCTAAAACTGATCCTGCCGATATTGAGTAGTGATATAATCCTCCTGCTTTAATTCTTTGTGATTGATAAAATTGCAAAGGGACTGTTCGAGAACCGTCAACAATCACATAGGAAATCTGTAAACCAAAAGTAATTTCAATCTCATCAAGTGCCATGAGCATTGCTTTTTGAACGGCTTTATCAATTCCTATTTTATCAATCACAGTAGCAGATACGACTCCTATCCCAAATGCTGTAGAACGAAGACATATTTCCGCAAAAGCTTGTTCTCGTTGTTTTGCCGTCATTAATTTACTATCTCTCACAGATTTTACGATTTGTTTCTCTGAATGAATTACAACTGCACCTGCGGTGACAGGACCAGCTAATGGTCCTTTTCCTGCTTCATCAACTCCAGCTATATTGCGAAAGCCTTTTTCCCAAAGTTTTTTTTCCAACAAAATAGTAGGTATAACCATGAATTCTTTTAAATTATTTCTCAATGATATAATTAATTTTATTGTTAAACAAGTTAGCATTCCTTACCCTGTGTCTATTCGGATTATTTTGCTTATCACTGAATTATGGAACATAAAGATCATATACATCTTATTGAGACAGGTATTCCCAAGGGAAAAAGTGTATGGGCAGATTTTGGTTCAGGAGAAGGTTCTTTTACGTTGGCATTAGCTGATTTAGTTCATCCTCAATCTGAAATTTATTCTATTGATTTAGATAATCATCGATTGCAGACACAAAAAAAATTGTTTCAACAGATGTTTCCTACAAGGGAAGTATATTATTATAATACTGATTTTACAAAACAACTCGTTTTGCCCCCACTTGATGGGATTATAATGGCAAATTCGCTTCATTATATTCAAGATAAAAAGATATTTCTTATGCGAGTAAAACGTTATTTAAAGAAAATGGGTAGAATTATATTTGTTGAATATAATACTGAGAGACATAATTATTGGGTTCCTTATCCAATATCGTATAGAAACCTTTATGAATTATTAAATTCTTTAGGATTTTATGCAACTACATTGTTATCGACAATTCCATCACAATTTCTCAAAGAAATTTATGCAGCAGTTACGTACCTTTAATGTCTTTTCGTTTTGAAATTATATTGACGTGTCATAGTTCGTTTGCTAGAATCGATTAGCCTTGTTTTATAATTTATTACAAAGGTAAAGGTATTGGTAAAAACAGTTTATGAATTCAACACCATTTCCGTATGCATATTTTCAAGGAAATATCATAAAAATTGAAGACGCAAAAGTCTCAATTATGACGAATGCTCTCCAATATGGTACAGGAATCTTTGGAGGAATTCGCGGATATGTAAATACCAAAAAGGGAAGTATTTCAGTTTTTAGAATTGATGATCACTATAAACGTTTTTTATCATCAGTAAAAATATTAGGCTGTAGTCTTCCTTATACAAAAGAGCAACTTCGTGAAAACACGCTAGATTTAATCAAAAAGAATAGGCCACAAACCGATGTCTACTTACGTCCCTATGCATATGTTGGTCATACAAATCTTGGACCTAATTTAGCAGATACAGTACTGGATTTCGCATTATATATGATCCCTTTAGGTGAATATTTACCAGTTAGTAAAGGATTATCATTAATGGTTTCTTCATGGAGGAGAATATCAGATAATGCAATACCTTCACGAGCAAAAATATCGGGAGGTTATGTAAACTCAGCTCTAGCAAGAAAAGAGGCTCATGAAAATGGATACGATGAAGCAATAATGTTATCTGAAGCAGGAAGTGTTTGTGAAGGTTCAGCTGAAAATTTATTTATTATTCGTGATGGTGTACTCATTACTCCAGCTGCAGGAGATGATGTTCTCGAAGGAATTACTCGAAGATCACTCATGAAAATTGCAAAAGATATGGGTATTCCCATTGAGGCAAGAACCGTAGATCGTAGTGAATTATATGTTGCTGACGAAGTGTTTCTTTCAGGTACTGGCTGTCAGGTTGCTTGGGTAGCAAAAATTGATAAGAGAATTATTGGGAACGGAAAACGGGGGACAATTACAGCAAAATTACAAGATAAATTCTTTAAAATAGTTAGAGGAGAAGATAAAGAATATGAATCATGGTGCACAACAATATCTATAAAATAAAGTACTATTGACGAAATAGTCTCATAATTGTTACAATAAACGAACTATGATAAAAAATTTACTTCTTGGCCTTTCACTCCTTTCCGTTTAAGGCGGGATTGTTTGGCTAGTAACAAACGAACTCCCGCGAAGAGCGGGTTTTTTTATAGGTAAAATATGAAAGATAAAGTTTATATTTTTGATACAACACTACGTGATGGAGAACAGGTACCGGGTTGCCAACTCAATACAGTTGAAAAAATTGAAGTTGCGACTGCTCTTAGCGAACTTGGTGTAGATGTTATTGAAGCTGGATTTCCAATATCAAGTCCAGGAGATTTACATTCTGTACAAGAGATCTCAAAGGTTGTTACAGAGCCAATTATCTGTGCCCTATCACGAGCAATACCTGCAGATATTGATTGTGCAGCTGAATCGTTAAAATTTGCAAAGAATAAACGAATCCATACATTTATTAGTAGTTCTGATATTCATATTATTCATCAATTCCGATCTACTAGAGAAAAGATCTTGGAACAAGCAGTTGCATCAGTGAAACATGCAAAACAATATGTGGAAGATGTCGAATTTTCTGCAATGGATGCGGGGAGAACAGAAAATGAATTTTTAGCAAAGTTTATCCAAGCAGCAATTGAGGCAGGTGCAACAACTGTTAATATTCCTGATACCACTGGCTACTGTTTACCTAACGAATTTGGTGAAAAAATTAAATATCTTTATGAACATGTAAAAGGAATTGAAAATGTTATTGTTTCAGTTCATTGTCATAATGATTTAGGAATGGCAACTGCTAATACAATTGCTGCAGTTCAAAATGGTGCAAGGCAAGTGGAAGTAACTATAAATGGTGTGGGGGAGCGAGCAGGAAATACCTCTTTAGAAGAAGCAGTAATGATTATGAAAACAAGAAAAGATCTCAAGGTATTATCGAATATTAATACAAGAAAAATTTATCCTACAAGTAGGCTAGTCTCACGATTGATGCGAATGCCAATCCAAGCAAATAAAGCAATTGTTGGAAGAAATGCCTTTGCGCACTCATCAGGAATTCATCAAAACGGAATTTTAAAGAATCGATTTACTTACGAAATAATAAATCCCAAAGATGTTGGTATTAATGAATCTTCACTAGCCTTGACAGCACGTTCAGGTAGATCTGCGTTGAATCATCATTTAGAGAGACTTGGGTATAAAGTAACGTCGCAAGAATTAGATGGAATCTATGAAAAATTTTTAACATTAGCAGATAAGAAAAAGGACGTCAATGATAATGATTTGCATATCCTTATGGGAGGATCTATTAAAGACGCAGGAATAAAATTAGAGTTTCTTGAAGTGGTTTGTGGAACTCCCTTATATCCAATGGCTTCTGTCAAATTATTGGTAAATGGAATTGAGGAAATTGCTAGTTCGACAGGAAATGGTCCCGTAGATGCAGCATTTAATGCAGTAAATAAAATTATTAAAAAGAAAGTGAATCTTGAAGAATTCCTTATTCAGGCAGTAACTGGGGGGAGTGATGATATAGGAAAAGTGCATATTCAGATTGCCTTTAAAGGTAATGTTTTCTATGGTTTCGGATCAGATACCGATATTATTGTTGCTACAGTACGAGCATATCTCGATAGTTTAAGTAAAATAATAGGATAATAATATGCAAAGTGAACCGAAAACACTTTTTGAAAAAATTTGGAACAGCCATGTAGTATTTCAAAAAGAAGACTATCCAGCAATTCTTTATATCGATGCGCATCTCGTTCATGAAGTGACAAGCCCGCAAGCATTTTCAGGCTTACGTAAGCGAGGTATTCCTGTTTTTCGGACCAAAAGGACATGGGCTACGATGGATCATAATGTTCCAACCAAAGATCAAGATAAACCAATTCGCGAAGAATTATCAAGAAGACAAGTTGAGATGTTAAAGAAAAATTGTGAAGATTTTCAAGTAGAACTTTATGGATTAGGACACCCTTATCAAGGAATAGTTCATGTTATTGGTCCTGAACTCGGTATAACCAAACCAGGAATGACAGTTGTGTGTGGGGATAGTCATACATCGACACATGGGGCGTTTGGATGTATTGCCTTTGGAATAGGAACAAGTGAAGTTGAGCAAGTATTGGCTACTCAATCAATTTTGCAATATAAACCAAAAACAATGAATATCAAAATTGAAGGTAAATTAGGGAAGGGCGTTGTTTCTAAAGATATTATTCTTTATATCATCTCAAAAATCTCCACAGCAGGAGGTACAGGGTACTTTGTTGAATATTCAGGTTCAGCTATTGAAAGTTTATCGATGGAAGCACGAATGACTATTTGTAATATGAGTATAGAAATGGGAGCGCGAGGTGGATTGATTGCTCCCGATGATACAACATTTGCATATATGAAAAATCGCAAATTTATGCCAAAAGGCGAAGCTTGGAATCAAGCTGTTACTTATTGGAGATCGTTAAGAACAGATAAAGGAGCAATTTATGATAAGCAAATATCTATAGATGCAAAGGATATCGAACCGATGATAACATATGGAACTAATCCTGGAATGGGCATGGGAATTACAAAAACTATTCCAACAGAAGATATATTTGAAACCAGTTCACAGCAGGAGAGTTTTCGTAAAGCAATGACTTATATGGGTTTACAGCCCGGGAAAAAAATGATTGGACAAAAGGTAGATTATGTTTTTCTTGGTAGTTGTACCAATTCTCGAATAGAAGATTTTCGAATGGTAGCGCAAATCGTAAAAGGAAAGAAAAAGCCTCGTGATGTGACTGTTCTTGTTGTGCCTGGCTCAAAACAAGTTGAAGCACAAGTAAGAAAAGAAGGATTAGATAAAATTTTTCTTGAAGCTGGTTTTGATGTGCGTGGTTCGGGATGCTCTGCTTGTTTAGGCATGAATGATGACAAAATCCCAACAGGCAAATATTGTATTTCAACCTCAAACAGAAATTTCCAGGGTAGACAAGGCCCGGGAGCGAGAACATTCCTTGCTAGCCCAATAACTGCTGCGGCTGCTGCAATAACGGGATATGTGACTGATGTCAGGGATATGATATGAAAAGAAAACAATTGTCTAAAATTACTTCAACAGCAGTTCCATTACAAATGGAGAATGTTGATACAGATCAAATTATTCCTGCACGTTTTTTAAAAGCAACTTCTCGTGAAGGTTTTGGATTAAATGTTTTTCGAGATTGGCGATATGATATGGATGGGAATCCGAAACCACACTTTATTCTTAATCATCCAGATTATACTGGTGAAATTCTGGTTGCAGGATATAACTTTGGATGTGGGTCGAGTAGAGAACATGCGGCGTGGGCTTTAGCCGATTATGGATTTAAAGCGGTAATTTCAAGTTACTTTGCAGATATTTTCAAGAATAACGCGCTTAATAATAGTTTATTACCTGTCCAGGTCTCTCAGAACTTTCTTAACGAGTTATTTAATACTATACTACATGACTCCAAAACAATAATTGATATTAATGTAGACAAACAAGTTGTTGGCATTCCCTCAATGAACATGTATGAGCATTTTGATTTGAATCCATATAAAAAAATATGTGTTATGAATGGGTATGATGATATTGACTATATACTTAGTATGAAAACAAAAATTGAAGAGTTTGAAAAAACAAGAGAAAATGACTATTCAATATCCTATTAAGAGCGTATGAAAAAAATAATTGCAGTTCTTCCTGGTGATGGTATTGGACCTGAGATTACCCAACAAGCTATAAAGGTTTTAAAAAAAATTGCCCAAAAATATCATCATGAATTCACCTTTGTGGATGGATTAATAGGTGCAATAGCGATTGATAAAACAGGTAGTCCATATCCTGAGGAGACGAGAGAAATTTGTGAAACATCAGATGCAATACTCTTTGGAGCCATAGGAGATCCTAAGTATGATAATGATCCAAAAATTGCAATTCGTCCCGAACAAGGATTACTTGCAATGAGAAAGAACTTAGGTTTATATGCAAATATCCGTCCCATATTTACTTTTAGAAACTTTCTTTCTCGTTCACCATTAAAAGAAGAAATTATTCAAGCAGTTGATTTTATTGTCATACGAGAACTTATTGGAGGAATATATTTCGGTAAACGAGGAAGAAATGAGAATCGGACGAGTGCGTATGATACTTCTGAATACACGAGAGATGAAATTCAGCGTGTTGTTACCTATGCGTTTCAATTAGCCAAGAGAAGAAAGAAAAAATTAACTGTCGTAGATAAAGCGAATGTTTTGGAAACCTCACGGTTATGGCGTGAAACAGTACAATCTATGATGCATGATTACTCTGATATTCTTGTAGATTTTATGTTTGTTGATAATGCAGCAATGCAAATAATTAAAAGACCAAGGGAATTTGATGTCATAGTTACTGAAAATATGTTTGGTGATATTTTAACTGACGAGGCATCAGTTATTAGTGGTTCTATCGGCTTATTACCATCAGCTTCGATTGGATTGAAGACTTCATTATTCGAACCAATTCATGGATCTTTTCCAAAAGCAGCAGGGAAAAATATAGCCAATCCTATTGGTTGTATCTTATCAGCTGCAATGATGTTGGAGTATAGTTTTGGTTTAGTAAATGAACGAAATGCTATTTATAATGCAGTACAGATGTTACTGACTGAAGGACATGGAACAAGAGATATTACTTCTGCACAAAATAAAATTATTTCAACCGCCGTGGTAGGTGATAGAATAGTAGAATTTCTTGAAAATTTATCTTCTGCATGACTCTCTCGGTAGAGGAGGCCTAAAAAGCGTTGGTGCATTAATAGCTTGAGCTGTGGGAAGGTCATACAGAATAACTAACGTCGCTTGATCGGGAGATCCATGTAATTCGTATCTTGCTCCCTTGGGATATTCCACTATTTCGAATGATTCCTCAGGATTAAACATTCTTCGTGTATGCCGAATTCCTATCGGGTGAATACTGTCTGAATTAGTACTTAGTAAAGTATCTGTTTGATGAATAAATGTATCATTTCCAATTTGTACATATTCCTCTGCAGAGGTAAATCTTTTTAAACCAACTAAATTAGGATGCGTTTCTTCTTTTACCGTACCTCCTTCATATTTTTTATATAACACTTCTGTATGGGGCACATATGGTTTGGCTTCCTGCTGTAAGATACTCATGATATGATCTCGTCTTAAAGGTAACGATGACAGTCTAGCCGTGTGAGCATGCATAGCTAAAAATGTTCTTTCGGATGTATGTGTTTTTGGGAGCGGCCAAATAATTGAATGGGTAATATGATTGCTACCTGCCGGAGTAAATGGAAGTCTATTTTGTAAATATTCTTGCGAAACTACCATCTTACCTATGATATAACATATTTATCTATTACAGGCAAATCTATAAGATAGTATGAGATTATGATTTTATGGCCTTTAGAAAAGTTCGATAGGCTAACAGAGCACACTTTTTTCTAGCTGGAGTTAAGCTTACCCCTAGCTCATTGAGGATTGCATGTTCTGTTATTAATGTGAGCTTTTCTATTGATTTATTTTTTATCATTTCGGTATAAATTGAGGCTGATGCTTTTGAAATTGCGCAACCTTCAGAAGTAAATTTAATTTCAGTCAGATTATCTTTAGAAAAATTTGCTGTAATTCTAATAGAATCTCCACAGAGTGGATTATTATCGGTGATATCAATTGTCGCATTTATTATAACCCCATAGTTTAATGGATTCTTCCAATGCTCTAATATAATTTCTCTATAAAGAGTATCATGTACGTTGTTCATAAACTAAATATTTTTTTAACATTTTCAATTCCTTCTATTAATTTTTCAATATCCCTTTTTGTATTGTAGAGATAGAACGATGCTCGAATAGTTGCTGGTTCATTAATGAATTGCATAACTGTTTGTGCGCAATGGTGTCCTGAACGTACTGCAATATGATGTCTATTGAGTATCTCGGCAACATCATGTGCATGAATATTTGCAATGTTAAATGAAAATACTCCTAATCTATTGGTAGAGGTTTGGGGCCCATATACCTTAATATCTTTAATCTTTTGTAATAATTGAAGCGAATAGTCTGTTAAATCTAGTTCATGTTTCATTAAAACTTCCATGTCAACAGATTGTAAGTATTTGATAGCTGCCCCTAGTCCAATTACTCCCTCTAAATTGCGAGTTCCTGTTTCGAATTTATCGGGAAGATCTGCCCAAGTAGCTTTTTCCTTGGTAACGCTACGAATCATATGGCTTCCAACAAAGAAAGGATCTGTCTCAAGAAGCAGTTCTTTCTTTCCCCAAAGTACGCCAACACCTGAAGGACCGAGCATTTTATGTGATGAAAAAACGAGAAAATCACATCCTAGATTATTGACATTAATAGGTAAGTGGGGAATAGATTGAGCCGCATCAACCAATACTTTAGTATGAACACCAATTTGTTTCAAGTAGGTTATTATTTCATTTATGGGATTAATAACACCTAATACATTTGATGCATGAGAAATTGCTAAAAGTTTAATTTTGTCTAAAGCAATAGACATATCTTTTAACTTTTTATAATCAAGCTTATAGTCTGGTCCTATGGGAAGAAAAACTAACTGAATTCCTATTTCGTCTTTCAGCCGCTGCCAGGGGACAATGTTTGAGTGATGTTCCATCTCAGTGGTGATAATAATGTCTCCTTTTTGTAATTGTTTTCTTGCCCATCCATAGGCAACAACATTGATTGCTTCTGACGCATTACCGGTGAAAACAATTTCCTGAGAATTAGTTACTCCAATAAATTGAGCTACTTGATTCCGTGTTTGTTCAAATAAATGTGTCGCATCTTGGCTTAATGAGTAAATCCCCCTATGAATATTTGCATTATGCCGCTGGTAGAATGTACTGACTGCGTTAATAACTGATTTTGGTTTTTGTGAAGTGGCTGCATTGTCCAAGTAAATCAAGTTTGGATAATGAGAAAAGATAGGAAAATCATCTTTTATGTTGTTAAAAATTGCCTTATTCATGCGTTTGTAGTTCCTTTCTTGCTCTTTCTGCGAGTTTATTTGGGAAAAGAGTAAGCATACTTTCCAAAAAACCTTCAACAATTAACTCTTTTGCTTTTTGTTTTGGTATGCCTCGTGACATGAGATAAAAAAGTTCGTTATCATGGACTCTTCCTACAGTTGTTGCGTGGCCTGCTTTAATATCATTCTCCAGTATTTCTAAACTAGGAATAGCTTGACCTTTTGCTTTATCAGAAAGCAATAAAATATGAGCTGCTAGCCATGCATTTGTCCCTTTAGCGCCATGAGCTATGGATACTAATCCGTTAAAATTTACTTGTGCACGATCAGTTAAAGTACTTCTCACAATAATTTCACTTTTGGTATCCTGTGCCTGATGGTATACTTTTGTTTCCAGAGTTAAATTGTCCGCATTATTCCCTAAAAGCAATGCAAGAAATGTTACTTTTCCTCCACGACCATTAAGTATAATGGAATACGATAGATTCGTTTCTTCTCCTGTCCAAAGGATAGGAATAGTGACATGTTGTTCTTTCTCTATAGTAATTTCGTTATACATAGAAGATACATCATGAGTAATATATTACCCAACAGCTCCTTCCATTGAAAGTTCAATAAGCCTGTTCAGTTCAACAGCATATTCTAAAGGAAGTTCTTTAACAATAGGTTCAATGAATCCATTAACAATTAATGATGTTGCTTCTGCCTCAGATAAACCTCGTGACATAAGATAAAAAAGTTGTTCTTGACCAACTTTACTGACTGATGCTTCATGTCCAAGAGTAATATCTTGTTCATTCACAATATTAGTAGGATATGTATCTGAACGAGAGAGTTCATCGAGGAGTAATGCATCACATCGCACAAATGATTTACTTCCTTTTGCACCATTCAATATTTTTATCATTCCTCGATAACTTGCTCTGCCTCCGCCCATACTAACCGATTTAGAGGTAATAGTGCTTGTTGTATAAGGAGCAAGATGAAATGCTTTTCCTCCTGCATCTTGGTGTTGTCCTTTCCCAGCAAATGCGAGTGATAGTACCTCTCCTTTAGCTCCTTTTCCTGTTAAAAATACAGAAGGGTACTTCATTGTGATTTTGGAACCTAAATTTCCATCGATCCATTCTCCAATTCCTTCTTCTTCAACTTTCATACGTTTTGTTACGAGGTTATAAACGTTATTTGACCAGTTTTGTATTGTTGTATAGCGAACTCGAGCTCCTTTTTTGACAATAATTTCAACAACAGCAGCGTGTAAGGAGTCAGTTGTATAAATTGGGCTCGTGCATCCCTCGACGTAATGTACGTAACTTCCTTCTTCTGCAATGATGAGTGTTCTTTCGAATTGCCCCATATTATTTGCATTTATCCTAAAATATGCTTGTAAAGGAATTTCGACATGAATACCTTTTGGTACATAGATAAATGAACCTCCACTCCAAACTGCTGAATTAAGTGCTGCAAGCTTATTATCATATGGAGGGATAATAGTTCCGAAATAATGTTTAAAAATATCAGGATACTTTTGAAGGGCAGTATCAGTATCAGTAAAGATAACACCTTGGTTTTCCCATTGTGTTTTTAAATTATGATAGATGACTTCAGAATCCCATTGTGCCCCAACACCTGCTAAAAACTTACGTTCAGCTTGCGGTATTCCAATCTTATCATAAGTGTCTTTGATATCATTTGGAACCTCGTCCCAGGTATGAAATTTTTTTTCTGACGGACTAATATAATAGTAAATATCATTAAAATTAATTCCAGATAAATCTGCTCCCCATGTTGGAAGCTGTTTTTGCTCAAATATCTTCAAGGCATCGAGTCGAAATTTTAGCATCCATGCGGGTTCCTTCTTGAAGTAAGAGATTGCTTCAACTACTTGTGGATTTAATCCTTTTGGCGTTTTAAAAACAGAAAGTTCTGGTTTGTGAAAACCAAATTTATAAGAGTCTTTGATAACTGGTTGTTTGTTCAATGCCATAGTAATTAATTACTTTGAATGTAATTTTCATATCCTTTTTCTTCTATTTCTTTTGCAAGATTCCCACTTCCTGATTCTACAAGTTTCCCTTTGATCATAATATGGACAAATTGTGGATTGATATAACGAAGAATCCTCTGATAATGTGTTATTAGAATCAATCCCAGACTGCTCTTCATTGCATTTATACTATTAGCAATGTATCGTAAGGCGTCAATATCGAGTCCAGAATCTGGTTCATCTAATATAGCAAAATCAGGTTGCAAAATAGCTAATTGGAGTATTTCTGATTTTTTCTTTTCACCTCCCGAAAACCCTTCATTGAGCATTCGTTTTGCAATATCCTCATTGAACATTAAGGGTTGTGCTTTTTCAGCCAGAAGTTTTCGAAAAGCGATTGGGGAAATCTTCTTCTCGTGCTCTTTTCGTTGCTCGTTCATTGCGAGTCTCAGATAGTTTGCAAAGTTAACCCCAGCAACTTCAACTGGATATTGAAAACCGAGGAAAAGCCCGTGTTTAGCTCGTTGATCAGGGGAGAGAGACGTAATGTCAATACCATCAATAACTATTGTCCCTTGGGTGACAACATACCCGGGATGACCCATGAGCACTTGAGAGAATGTTGATTTACCACCGCCGTTCGGACCCATAATAGCATGAATTTCACCAGTTTTTATTTCAAGATTAACACCGTTTAATATTTTTTTCCCATCGAGTGTTTGTACATGTAAATCAGTAATTTTTAACGCTTTCATAATTTTCCCTGTCTCCATTCGAGTTCTAATTCAGTATTAATTTCATTTACCATATCGTTAAGATCGTCATCGGTCATCCCATGTACTTGTGCACCCATTTCTAACGTATCAAACTGATTTGCAAAACAACTGATACAATGTAACCCGTATTCAGCTAATAATTCTGCTGCCCTTGGACACTCTTCTAAAATTGTTCCAAGAAGATCAAATTTAGATAAAACATACGGGGAGCGCTGAGTTTTTTGAGTTGTATTATTTTCCACTTAGTACCCTCCTAAAAATGTAGTGTAAGTTTACTTCTAATGGGTAGCAAAGTCAATCCAAACACTTATTGACGACAAAAACGCTATTTGTTAGAATAAACGTATGATATTGAAAAGCACACTTAAACTCCTTGTCGTCATTACCCCTTAACGCGGGGTTTGATTGCTTGGAGCAAACAAACTTAACCCCGCTTACAGCGGGGATTTTTTTTATGAAAATGAATGGATCGCATGCAATAATCGAATCGTTGCTTGCAGAAAAAGTAAAAGTAATATTTGGATATCCTGGAGGGGCAATCATGCCTGTGTATGACGCACTCTATGACTATAAAGAAAAAATTCGACATATTTTAGTCCGTCATGAACAAGGTGCGGGACATGCGGCAGAAGGTTATGCAAGAATGACTGGTGAACCAGGGGTGGTATTGGTAACTTCTGGTCCTGGTGCCACAAATTTAATTACTCCGATAATGGATGCAATGATGGATTCTGTTCCTCTTGTGTGTATCACTGGTCAAGTGGCAGAAAATTTATTGGGTTCCGATGCATTTCAGGAAGCGGATATTATAGGTATTAGTACCCCTATTACCAAATGGAATTATCAAATTACAAAAGTTTCTGAAATACCTGAAGTATTTGCAAAAGCGTTTCATATTGCGAAAACAGGGAGGCCAGGACCAGTATTGATTGATGTTACGAAAAGTGCACAAATAGATCTTTTAAATTTTTCTTATCCAAAGCGAATGCGAATTCCAAGTTATCAACCAACTTTGGTACCCAACATCAAGCAAATTAAATTAGCATCTGATTTACTCAATGCCGCAAAACGTCCACTTATGTTTATTGGCCATGGTGTTCTCATAGGAAAAGCTGAAAATGAGATAAAGAAATTTGTTGAAAAAACTGGAATTCCAGTAGCTTCGACCTTGCTTGGTCTATCTGCCTTTCCAGTAGGTCATCCATTATACGTTGGTATGTTGGGTATGCATGGTAATTATGGTCCAAATGTACTCACTAATAAGGCAGATGTGATACTTGCTGTTGGTATGAGGTTTGATGATCGTGTGACAGGAAGATTATCTGATTATGCACGACATGCAAAAATAATTCATATTGATATCGATCCTGCAGAACTAAACAAAAATGTTCGGGCTGAAGTTCCCATAGTATCTAATGCTAAAATTGCTCTTGAAGAACTAATTTCCTATAGTAAACCAAATAGGCATGATGAATGGCTTAACGAGTTTAGAAAATATGATAATGAGGAAAACAAAAAAGTAATAGAAAGCGAGATTCATCCGAAAGAAGGCGAAATTATTATGGCTGAAGTCATTAATCGTATTTCTGAAAAGACCAAAGGTGAGGCAATAGTTGTTGCTGACGTTGGGCAACATCAAATGATTGCGGCTCGGTATTATAAATTTCAGAAACCAGATAGTTTTATTACTTCTGGAGGTGCAGGGACAATGGGTTTTGCATTACCTGCAGCACTAGGAGCAAAGGTTGCCTCTCCAAATAGAGAAGTAATCGCGATAATTGGAGATGGTAGTTTCCAAATGAATATTCAGGAACTTGCAACGCTTGCTCAAGAACAAATTCCGGTAAAAATCATTATTTTAAATAACAATTTTTTAGGAATGGTGCGTCAATGGCAACAAATGTTTTTTGATAATAGATATTCTTTTGTAGAATTACAAAATCCTGATTTCGTCGCAGTGGCAAAAGGATTCTATATCGACGCACAAAAAGTAGAGCGTAGAAGTGATTTAGATAAAGCATTGGATACATTATTTACATCAAAAAACCCATATCTTTTGGAAATAAAAGTTAAAAAAGAAACTAAAGTATTTCCTATGGTTCCAAGTGGAGCTGCAGTTCATGAAATACGATTAGAATAAGTATGAAAAATATAAAACAATATACAATCATTATTTTTACCGATAATAAACCCGGTGTGCTTTATCGAATTGCGGATTTATTCCTCCGACGGAAAATTAATATTGAAAGTTTAACAGTTTCAGAAATTGAAACAAAAGGTCTTTCGCGGTTTACTGTAGTTGTTAAAACGGACTCACATATAATCGAAAAAATAGTAAAACAACTTTATAGAATTATCGAAGTTGTTAAAGTGTTTGAAAAAACAGATGAGGAGCTTTTATTCAAAGAAATCTCACTTATAAAAGTAGCAACAAAAAATCCCGATCAAAGAAGGGAAGTAGAAGATCTTGTTTATTTGTTTCGAGCAAAAATTGTTTATGTCGGGAGTGATTTTGTTACGATTGAAAAATCTGGTTCCGAAGAAGAGATTAATTCATTATATTCTCTACTGAAACCGTTTGGAATTAAAGAATACGTGCGTTCAGGCAGAATTGCCTTAACAAAAGAAGGTAATGCGTATACTGGCAAGTTTTCGGATGTTGTTAAAGAGCCATCATATGTGGCTTCTTCAATTGAAGTATCAGCTATTAAACGATTGCAATTAATGGCGGAATCCCAAGAAGACGTTATTTCTCTTGCACAAGGTATTCCGTCATTCAATACTGATGACTCTATCAAAGAAGCTGCTATAGAAGCAATAAAGTCGGGAAAAACAGATAAATATACTTCTGGTTATGGAATCGACGCGCTGCGAGAAGCAATTGTTACAAAAGTCAGAAAGGATAATAAAATTATTGTTTCAAAAGACCAAGTTCTTGTAACACATGGTGCTATTGAAGCACTTATGGCAACTTTTATTGCGCTGTTAAATCCAAATGATGAAATTATTGTCTTAACGCCTGATTATGCGTCGCATATTACACAAACAAGAATTGCTCGTCACGGAGGTAGGCCAATTTTTGTTCCATTAACAGAGACAGAAAATGGGTGGATTTTTGATTCATCAAAAGTTGAAGGAGCTATAACTCAACAAACAAAAGCAATTCTTGTTTGTAATCCATGCAATCCGACAGGAAAAGTATATACATATGATGAGCTACAGCAGATAGCTCGTATCGCGATACAATATAACTTATTTATCATATCGGATGAGATTTATGAATATTTTACTTTTGATAGCAAAAAGCATATTAGCATAGGTAGTTTTAAAGAAGTAAGTGATCGTGTCATTTCAATTTTTGGCGTATCTAAGTCGTATGCTATGACAGGGTGGAGAATTGGATATATTATTGCCAATAAAAAACTTATTACTCAAATATTTAAAATACATGATTCATTAGTTACTTGTCCAACTGCAGTATCTCAATATGCCGCACTTGCTGCAATAAAAGGCAAGCAAACAATGGTAGCTCAGTATAAAGAAGCATTTGAAAAAAGACGTGCAGTAGTTGTTGAAGTGTTGAACAAATCTCAAAAAATAAAATTAGTAACTCCGGAAGGAGCTTATTATGCATTTGCAAAAGTTGAAGGGAATATTGATGATTATGATTTAGCAGTACGACTTATTCATGAGGCAAAAGTTGCAATTGTCCCTGGAAGCGCTTTTGGCTTAGGTGGAGAAAGTCACATTCGTATATCATACGGATTAGACGAGGACAAATTACGCGAAGGGCTAAAGAGATTAGTGGAATATATTGATAAGTATGTATAAATAGCTTGCATTGGTATAAGGATTTGTATATACTTACTTGTAATAAATTTATGGCAAAAATGAATTTTGGTGGGTATCAAGAGGAAGTTGTAACGCGAGATGAATTTCCTTTAGAAAAAGCCCGAGAGGTATTAAAGAATGATGTTATTGCCGTTATTGGATATGGTGTTCAAGGTCCAGCACAAGCATTAAATATGCGAGATAATGGATTTAATGTTATTGTTGGTCAGCGAAAACCGTCAAATACATATACAAAAGCGCAGGCAGATGGTTGGGTTGAAGGCAAAACATTATTTTCAATTGAAGAAGCAGTTAAAAAAGGAACAATTATCTGTTTTTTACTTTCAGATGCTGCACAGATTGCTCTATGGCCGACAATAAAAAAGAATTTAACAAGAGGGAAAACTCTTTATTTTTCTCACGGGTTTGGTGTCACATTTTCTAAAAAAACAAAAATAATTCCTCCAAAGGATGTCGATGTAATTCTTATTGCTCCAAAGGGATCAGGAAGAACAGTACGGAAACATTTTTTGGAAGGGAAAGGAATAAATTCTAGTTATGCCGTGTATCAAGATCCATCCGGACGTGCGCACGATGTCGTAAAAGCAATGGGGATTGGTGTGGGTTCTGGTTTTCTTTTTCCAACAACTTTGGAGAAGGAAGTCTATAGCGATTTGACTGGGGAAAGAGGTGTATTAATGGGTGCAATCGCTGGTTTAATGGAAGCACAATATAATTTATTGCGAAAACATGGTCATAGCCCATCGGAAGCTTTTAATGAAACAGTAGAGGAGGCAACGCAAAGTTTATACCCCCTTATTGGTGAAAATGGAATGGATTGGATGTTTGCTAATTGTTCTACGACGGCTCAGCGAGGTGCGCTTGATTGGAAAGATAAATTTCGAAAAGCAGTAGAACCAGTATTTGAAGATTTATATCAAAGCGTTAAAAGTGGAAACGAAGCTGAAATTACAATTGTAGCCAACAGTAAACCTGATTATCGGGAGAAATTACAACAGGAATTAGTTGCTATAAAAAATAGTGAGATGTGGACAACTGGAAGAAAAGTTCGTGAATTGAGGCCAGAAAACCAAAAATAATAACAGTGTATTTAAAATGAGAAACGTAAAACAAATTTCAATTATTGCAATTAGTAACCGTATGTAGCGGAATCTGATTTCGTAAAAACAGATTCCCGCGAAATGCGGGTTTTTTAATATTAAATTATGTTAATAACTATTAAACAGATTGATGAAGCAGCAAAAAGACTTGAAAAAGTTATTGCAAAGACTCCTTTACAATTCTCAAAGAGACTTTCTCAAAAGTATAATGCGAAAATTTATATAAAGAGGGAAGATTTACAAGAAGTTCGATCCTTTAAAATACGAGGTGCTTATAACAAAATGGCGACATTAACCTCAGAAGAACGAAGCAGGGGAGTTGTCTGTGCAAGCGCGGGAAATCATGCACAAGGTGTAGCCTTTAGTTGTTCTGAACTGCGAATAAAAGGAGTGATCTTTATGCCAATTGTTACTCCTAATCAAAAAATTGAGAAAGTAAAACACTTTGGGGGAAAATATACAGAGGTTCGTCTCGTGGGAAATACCTATGATGAATCAAGTAAGGCAGCTAAAAACTATTGTAAAGAAAAAAATGCGATATATGTTCATCCTTTTGATGATTTTTTGACAATTTCTGGGCAAGGTACAGTCGGCAAAGAAGTTTATGATGAATTGAAAGGAAATGTTGATATTGTTATTGCTGCAATAGGAGGTGGAGGATTAATTTCTGGAATTTCTTCGTATCTCAAACAAAAAAATAATAAAATTATGATTATTGGAGCTGAACCTTTAGGGTCACCAAGTATGTACGAATCTATTAAGCAAGACAAAATCATAACACTTCAAAAAATAGATACTTTTGTCGATGGAGCTGCAGTTCAAACTGTTGGTAAGAGTACTTTTCTTATTTGTAAAAATAATGTTAAGCAAATTGTGTTAATTCCTGAGGGTAAAGATTGTACAACAATGATAGAACTTTACCAAAATGAAGGAATCATTGCTGAACCTGCCGGTGCACTTTCTGTTTCTGCACTTGACGCTGTTTCAAAAGAAATTATCGGTAAAACTGTTGTCTGTATATTGAGTGGAGGAAACAATGACATTCTTCGATATCCAGATATTATGGAACGAAGTCTGGTTTACCAGGGACGAAAGCATTATATTATCATTCAATTTACCCAAAAGCCAGGACAATTACGAAAGTTTGTAGATAGTGCACTCGGCCCAACAGATGATATTGTTCGATTTGAATATATGAAAAAAACAAACAAAGAGAAAGGTGCTGCACTCGTTGGTATCGAACTTCGTGATAAAAAAGATTTACAACCACTTTTAGAACGAATGAAGAAAGCGGAACTAAATTTTCGAATATTGTCTAGCGAAGAGTTGCTATATGATTATTTGATATAATTACTTACGTATGAATAAAACGAATTGTTCATGTGATAATTGTGAATGTACAAATACCTCACGATCTCTTAAGCAGAGAAGTCATCAGTTAACTGGAAATCGAGAAAGTGATGATTGGGTAAGACGAGCACCCGCGAGAGCGATGATGAGAGCTGTTGGTTATACTGATGAGGATTTTGAAAAACCATTGGTGACAGTTGCCTGTCCTTATACAAACATTACTCCTTGTAACGCCCATATCCAAACTTTAGGAAAAATAATATGTGAAGAAATAGACAAGAATAATGGTAAGCCTATTATTTTTGGTACTCCAGTAATTACTGATGGAGAGACGATGGGAACTGAAGGAATGAAGTACTCATTAGTTTCTCGAGAACTTATTGCTGATTGTATAGAAGCAATGCATGAAGCATACGCGGCAGATGGAGCATTAACTCTTAGTGGTTGCGATAAAACAATTCCTGCTGCATTAATTCCTTTAGCTAGGAATAACAGCATTGGATTGACACTTTATGGTGGAACGATTCTACCAGGAAAATATAAAGGGGAAGACTTAACTATTGTCAGTCTCTTTGAAGCGGTAGGTTCATATGCTGCGGGAAAAATGGATGAGAAGGAACTTCATGAAATTGAGTGTCATGCTTGTCCTGGAAATGGATCATGTGGTGGTATGTACACTGCAAATACCATGGCATTAGCAATTGAAGCATTAGGCATGAGTGTGCCGGGAAGTTCATCTCATCCCGCAGTTGATATTCATAACAATATTTCAGTCTATAAGCGTCAAGATTGTATTAATTCAGTAAAAGCGTTATTTAATTTACTCAAAAAAGGTATTCGTGCGAGGGATATAATGACGCGAGAAGCATTTGAAAACGCAATTACTATTGTTATGGCATTAAATGGTTCTACAAATGCTGTTCTTCACTTATTATCGCTTGCTCATGAAGCAAATGTAAAACTTACGCTGGATGATTTTGAAAGAATTGGTGAGAAAACCCCTCTTATTGGTAATTTTAAACCATCCGGAAAATATGTAATGGAAGATCTCTTTAATATTGGTGGATCTACGATGGTAATGAAGCATTTACTTGATGCTGGATTACTTCATGGAGATTGCCTTACCGTAACAGGGAAAACGCTCGGAGAAAATGTAAAAGACGCTCCTCTTTTACCAAAGGATCAGAATATTATCTATTCAGTCCAAAAACCCCTCGCACCTGCAGGTCACCATATTGTTATTATGAGGGGTAATTTAGCTTCAGGTGGTGCCGTGATGAAACTTTCAGGTAAGGAAATTGAACTTCATAAAGGTATAGCAAGAGTGTTCAATAGAGAGGAAGAGGCACTAGATGCAATTTTGAATGGCAAAATTAATAAGGGGGATGTAATATTCATTCGTTATGAAGGTCCCAAAGGAGGTCCCGGTATGAGAGAAATGCTTTCTCCATCAGCAGCACTTATGGGGGCAGGATTAGGAAAGGATGTTGCTCTTGTTACTGATGGACGTTTTTCAGGAGGAACCCACGGATACATGATTGGCCATGTAACTCCCGAGGCTCAAGAAGGAGGTCTCATTGCTCTTGTTCAAGATGGGGATAATATAGAAATTAGTTTAAAAACTAAAACAATGAACCTTTTAGTAACAGATAAAGAAATTTCAGATAGACGAGCAAAATGGAAAGCACCAACTTCTCGATATAAACGAGGAATTTTAGCAAAATATGCAAAATTAGTATCGAATGCTTCAGAAGGAGCAGTTACTTCATAAGTAGGCTACTTACTACGAGAAAAAATTAGCTATGAAATTATCAAATTTTGGGAAAAAACTTACTAGAAAAACAGGTATTTTGGAGTTAATGGACGATCTTGGGCAAGCATTGGATGGGCAACAAAAGATGCTTATGTTAGGCGGAGGAAATCCTGCTCATATTCCAGCTGTAGAATCAATATGGAGAGACAGATGGACTGAAATAGCAAATAATCAAGGTGAACTTGAAAAATTACTAGGAAATTATACGACTCCACAAGGTAGTAATGAGTTTATTAACGCAATTGCTACATTTTTTCATAATCAATATGGATGGAATATAAGTTCGAAAAATGTCTCCATAATAAATGGTAGTCAAACAACCTTCTTTTACTTATTCAATATGCTTGCTGGCGAATCAGAAGATGAGTATAGAAAAATATTATTGCCGCTTGTTCCTGAATATATTGGTTATGCAGACCAAGGTATTAGTGAGAATCTATTTACTGCGGTGAAACCAACTATTAGTTTTCTCGATGATCATACATTTAAATATCATATAAATTTTGAAAAGATCAAGATACAATCTAATATAGCTGCTCTCTGTGTTTCTCGCCCAACTAATCCTACAGGTAATGTGATTACCGATTCAGAAATGGATCGTTTACATGTGTTAGCAAAAACGAATAATATTCCTCTTATTATCGATAACGCGTATGGAACACCTTTTCCCAATATACTTTTTACAGATATTTCTCCAGTTTGGAGTGAACATGTTGTGTATGTTCTTACATTATCAAAAATTGGTTTACCAAGTACACGTACAGCAATTGTTATTGCAAACGAAGAAATAACAAGTTATCTTTCAAGCTTTAATGCTATTGTGTCACTTTCTACGGGAACTCTTGGACAGCATTTAACATTACCGTTGTTTACTAATGGAAAAATTATGGAGATAAGTAATAATATCATAAAGCCATTTTATTTAAGAAAGTCTGAAACTGCTGTCGCTCATTTTCATCAGTTAATGAAAGGGAGTACTATTCCGTATTTCCTACATAAAAGCGAAGGAGCTTTATTTTTATGGCTTTGGTGTAAAGATTTACCAATAAGTTCATATGAACTTTATCAACGATTAAAAGCAAAGGGAGTATTAGTTGTTCCAGGGAAATATTTCTATCCAGGACTCGATGAAAAATGGAAACAAAAAGATGAGTGTCTACGAATAACTTATAGCCAAGATGAAGCTTCAGTTTTAGCAGGTCTCACTGTAATTTCGAAAGAAATACTTAATGCATACTCGTAATTTTCTTTACTTCCTTAGGGGTGATAAATAGAGAAAGAAAAGTTGTATCAAAAAAACTCCAATTATTATGAAAATACAGCAACCATTTCTGTCTGTTAAACGAGTAACTATAAGACAAGGAGAAAAGTTTTTTTTTGAAAATACTTCTTGGACATTCTATAAGGGTGAAAATTGGTTAATTTATGGAGCTAACGGTTCAGGCAAATCTGTTTTTGCAAAGGCAATTTCTGGATTATTACCGACAAAACAAGGGGAAATTATTTGTCATTTTTCTAAGAAAAAATATTTATATCCACAACAAAATAGAGATGCGATTCAATATCTCTCTTTTGAATCACAAAATAATATAATTCAGAAAGAAGAAAAACAAAAAGATAGCTATTCCGTTATAGGTAATGAAAAAAAAAGTGTTTGCGTAAAAGAATATTTAGGTAAGTTCTTTCTTACAAAAGCATTTAGGAATACTTTCTCAATAGATAACTTACTTAATAAAGAAATAACAAATTTATCCTCAGGGGAAATGCGCAAGGTTTTTATCTTAAAAGCATTGTTAAATAAACCCGAATTACTTGTTCTCGATGAACCATTTGACGGGTTAGATGTAATGTCAAAAAAGAATCTTATGAAATTGTTGAATATTCTTATGAAGAAGATTCATGTCATATTAATTGTTCATAAATACAACGAAATCCCTCAATACATAACGCATATTTTATTAATGAAGGATTGTACCATAATGGCACAGGGAGAAAAGAATACTATTTTAAATGGATTTTCAGAATTATTTCAAAGCTATGATAAAACAGGGCAAATATATCTTCATAAGCACATACCTATAAAGAAGAAAACACCAGAAATGTTAATACAGATGCATAATGTGACCGTGCAATTTGGTAAGAAAAAAATTCTACAAAATATTAATTGGACTATGAAACAAGGTGAAAACTGGGGAGTCCTTGGTCCAAACGGGGCAGGTAAATCAACATTAATCCAATTGATTTATGGTGAACAATTGCAAGCTTATGCAAATAATATTACATTATTTGGTTTACAATTGGCAGATAAGAATCCATTAGAAAAAAGAAGGAAAGCTATCAGCGTTGTCTCTCCTTTAACAATGATGCGATACGAAAAAAGTATTACCGTTTCAGATGTTATCTTGTCAGGACATTTTGATTCTATAGGATTATACAAAAGAACAAGTGATAAACAGAAAAAAAAAGTTAATTTTTGGTTAAAACGTTTTAAAATTCAGGAAATATATTCCAGTAAATTTCAAGAGTTATCCTATGGGCAAAAACAATTAGTACTTATTATTCGAGCTATGCTAAAAAAGCCTAAAGTATTAATTCTTGATGAACCTTGTAACGCATTAGATAATGAGAATAAAAAAAGAGTATTAGCTTTTATTAATGAAATTGGCATGACTTCTCGTACCAATCTTATTTTAATCACTCATAATAAAGATGAGATTATTCCTTGTATTAATTATATAATGTACCTCAAAAATGGCAAAATTACTAAAATAATTGATCATAAGGGCTCATAAAATTCACGTTTCGTAAAGTATGTAAGACAAGTTATTTTTCGGTATTATTTTTAGACAATTACAAGCTTTGAAGAACTAACTTCTTGCTTATCTCTTATATCATTCTCATTTACGTATCACGTTTCTTCGTTATTCTTTTTATGAAAGAGGATAATAAAATGAAAACAGTAATTGGCGTGTTTGACGACCGAGAGAATGCTCAATTTGCTATTCAGTGTTTGAAAACTGCAGGGTATAAAACTAAAAATATTTCTATTATTATGAAAGCTCCTATACTGCATAAAGAAGAAGTAAAAAATTCTGAGATCTTAAATATAAGGAGGACAACCGTTACAGGAGTAACAACAGGAGCTGTTGTTGGTGGGTTAGCTGGGTTATTAATAGCTATAGGAACATTAGCAGTTCCGGGAATTGGGAGTATCCTTATTGCAGGCCCACTGGCGGCGATGTTGGGATTAACTGGTGCAGCAGCTGCAACTGCCTCCGGAGCAGTTACTGGAGCAGTAGCAGGAGGAGCTCTTGCAGCAATGATGAGTCTTGGTATCCCTAAAAAGGAAGCCCAACTTTATGAACAGCGGGTTGAGGAGGGGGCATTGCTGCTTGCAATACCAGCTTTAGATGAACAAGAAAATGAGGTTGAATTAATTTTACATGATCACGATGCAACGGATATTAAAGCAGTAGACATCCCTCTCTATTATTCTCATAACGATACGGTAAATAATTATGGTGAGCAAGCTCAGGGTAATTATGCTTCAATTGGTTTCAAAGGTGGTAAAAGAGGCGAGCATAGTAAACATATTCAAGATGTTCATTTGAAAACTAGTCAGAATACTCTAGCCCACAAAAATAATGAAGAGGATAGACCAGAAATAGATATCAAGTAGCTTTAATGTTCATGGATCTCGTACCAGAGGTACGAACCATATAACAACTCGGGAAGTCGGGCTGTTATTCTATTGAATCTATTTCTACCAATTCTCTTCGTCTATGAAGTAGCTGCATGGAGACGAAAAATTGAAGAAGAGATGTAGCAATGAAACCAGCTAAACAGGTGCTTACCGTAAGAAGGGTTTGTGTAATAATCCCAAGGCCTAAAGATATGAGAACAGGAATTTCTCGCCTGTAAGTTGTAAAAATGTGGATGATATTTTTCCTAAGTGAGGTCTCAATTAATACCCCCATGGTCTCTGAATCGCTAACTGAAGGTAATCCTAGTATGAATAATATTTTAGTTCGTATTTTATCAATTGGTTCATTAGTTTGGTTAGATCTTTTTAGCAAATAATCACCAAATTTTTCAGAAATATTGGTAACTTGTAAATCATCTAGATAAGCTCGGGTAACAGGAAGTAAGCTTGTGGAAAAGATTTTATCAGATATTAGAATGTTATTTTGTGAAAGGATATTTTTATATGTAGAGTAAAAATTTATAGCTATAACAATGGAAATTGTTAATGTAGTAATAGTTAAAGAAAGTGAAAATTGTCCTATAAATGAAGTTTTTTTATTCATTAGAAATTTTGCCTTATGATATACTTCAACAAAAAAATATATGCTTAACGAGATAACTAATTGTCCAGCAATACTTAATTGACTTAATCCAACAATGAATGGATAAGAGGCGAATGATAGAATGATAAAAATTAGTAAAAGCGTTTTTGATTTTTCAAAGAAAGAATAGCAGAGAATACTCGGAAGATATAATGCAAAAATAATAATTGGAAGCAGAAGTGAAAAAGCTATTCGTAAGGGTGAGTTAGTTAAGAGCGGTTCTGTTTGCAGACTATTTGTGAAAATATACCAGAATAAATTTCCGGTAAGGATGCTAACGATTAAGAGCACAAATCTGATGATAGTTATTTTATGCATAGGTAAATTGTAAACTATTTATGAAAGATTGTCGCTTTTTTTCAGATTTTTCAGTTGTAAGATACAAGGTTTCAATAGGAGAGCGTATATGTTAAAATTATATCGATGCTTAAAGGCAAATCTAAGGTTGTATGATTTGCCAGGGTAGCTCAACGGCGGAGCACCTCATTCATAACGAGGCGGTTGTGGGTTCGAGTCCCACCTCTGGTACTAGAATGAACGTAGTTCAATATTTTCATGTTTGATTCAAAGTCTAATTTTAGATTTACTATTCTTCAAGAAGATAAATATTCCTCTGCTAGAATTGGAAAATTAATCACGAGTCATGGCATAGTTGATACGCCTGCTTTTGTTCCTGTCGGTACACAAGCTTCTATTAAAAGTTTAAGTCCTGAAGATCTAGAAGCTATAGGAGTACAAATTTTGTTTGGAAATACTTATCATCTCCATTTACGTCCTGGGGAAGATGTAATTGAGGCCTTTCAAGGAATTGGAAAGTTTATGGGTTTTCAAGGTGTAACGATGACTGATAGTGGTGGATTTCAAGTATTTTCGTTAGCTAGAGATAAGAAATTTGGATTTGATAATGATATCTCTTTACAAGAGAAGTCCCTTGTAAAAATTACAGAAAATGGGGTTGAATTCCGTTCTCATCTAGATGGATCTAAACATCTCTTTACTCCTGAACAATCTATCCTGATTCAAAAAAAATTAGGCGCGGATATTATTCTTGCTTTTGATGATTGTCCTCCATTTCCGATTACCTATGAAGGGGCAAAGAGTTCAATGGAAAGAACGCATCGTTGGTTGAAACGATCAATAGCTGCATATCAAAATACACAGTCTCAATTTGATCAAGTTCTTTACGGAATTGTACAAGGGAGTATTTATAAAGACCTGCGTCAAGCTTCGGCAAAGTTTATTACTGCATGTGATACACCTGGTATTGCAATTGGTGGTGTAGCAGTAGGGGAAGGGAAAAAAGAAATGAAGAATGCTATTGATTGGGTATTACCAATTCTTCCTAAAAACAAAATAAAGCATCTTCTTGGAGTTGGGGATGTTGACGATATTTTTGCTATTATTGAAAGAGGAGTAGATACTTTCGATTGTGTTACTCCAACTCGTCTTGGAAGAGTTGGACAAATATTTATTCATCCTCCCGAAGGGTCATCTCAAAATCGTTTTAGATTAGATATTACGAAATCAAATTATCAGAAAAGCATTGATCCACTTTCTCTAAACTGTAATTGTCAGGTTTGTAAAAAGCATTCTCGTGGTTATTTAAACCATCTTTTTCGAACAAAAGAACTTCTTGCTTATCGTTTAGCAACTTATCATAATGTATATTTTATAATCGATTTAGTAAAGCAAATTAGAAAAAGCATTGAAAAAGGATCGTATACTAACTTCAAACAAAGTTGGTTAGGTTAATATGTTCTTTGTAAAGGTTGAAAATAAATGATATAGTTATAAACAATTATGAAAAAAAGAGTTTATTCAGGGATTAGGGCCACAGGAAGACTCCATTTAGGAAATTATCTGGGTGCAGTAAAAGGTATGCTCGCCGTACAAGACGAGTATGAATGCATTTTTTCTGTAGTCGATTTACACGTACTTACTACACCCTATACCCATCAAACATTACAACAATCGGTAAGAGATGTTGTATTAGATTATCTTGCGGCTGGATTAAATCCTGAAAAATGTTTTATTGAGATTCAATCTCAATTACCTCATGCTGAACTCTCATATCTTTTATCTACTGTTTATCCACTAGCTCCTTTAGAAGATCTTCCTACCTTTAAAGAAAAGAAAGCTCAGTATCCCAAAAACGTTACGGTAGCATTACTATATTATCCGATTCTTATGGCTGCAGATATTTTATTATATAAGGCTGAACTTGTTCCTGTAGGTATTGATCAAGAGCCACATCTTGAAGTAGCACGAGAAATTGCAAGAAAATTTAATAATACGTATGGTGAAACATTTCCTGAACCGGTGAGATTTAAAACGAAAGGGGGATATGTTCCTTCTCTTGCGGGAAAAGGCAAGATGAGTAAATCTGTGGAAGGTAGTTTTATCTCGCTTACAGATGATTATACGATTATTCAAGAGAAAATAGCTAGTGCCCCAACTGATAGTGGAACAATAGGTGGCAAGCTTCCATCAGAAGGAGGAGTTGCAAATTTATTTATGTTATCTAAAATGTTTTTTAGCGAAGATTTGTATAATAAATATGTTCAAGATTATGAGGAGAGAAAAATTCGATATGGAGATATGAAAAAAACACTAGCAGATGTTATTTATGAAGAATTAAAACCAATACAGAAAAAAAGAAAATATTTTGAAGAAAATCCAAAGATAGTTAATGAGATATTAGAACGAAGTCGCGAAAACTGTATGAAAATTTCTCAGGAAACACTTTCTGAAGTAAAAATGAAAATGGGTCTTATTTATTAGATCTCATAAACGTTATGCAGATTTCTCCGCAACGTATTCAGCAGTTCCAGACTTACATTTTAGACTGGTATGAAAAAAATAAAAGAGATCTTCCGTGGAGATCAACACGAAATCCGTACAATATACTCATATCAGAAGTAATGCTCCAGCAGACGCAAGTTACACGAGTAATTGAAAAATATCGTTTATGGATAAATAAATTTCCTACTATCTATACACTTGCTCAAGCAAAATTTGCTGATGTTCTCTCGATATGGTCAGGACTTGGATATAATAGACGGGCATTATATCTTCATAAGCTCGCAATTGAGATTGTGACTAATTATCAAGGAGTGTTTCCTAATAATGCAAAAAGTCTCAAATTATTACCTGGAATAGGGGAATATACTGCAAATGCGCTTTTGTGTTTTGCTTTCGATAAACAAATTCCTGTTGTCGATACAAACATTAAGAAAGTAATACTGACACAGTTTCTGATGGTAGATTATGCCGATAATAAAGTAATTGAGGAGATAGCCCTTCGTATACTCCCTAAAGGAAAAGCATATATATGGAATCAAGCGTTAATGGACTATAGTTCGCTCATGTTAAAAAAAGAAAAGATTAAAATTCCGAAACAATCAAAATTTAAAGATTCTGATAGATATTATCGAGGAGCTATTATGAAACTTCTTTTGAAAAAGTCAGGGCAATCTTTTCTTGATATTCTTGCATATTTTCAAAGTAATAACCAAAATATTATGGCTGAACGATTAGACCGTATTATCAATACGCTTATACGTGATTCATTAGTTATTCATAATGAAGATAAAAACGAATTTATTCTTCCTTAAAAAGAGGCTGCAAAAATTAAAATCCTATGGTATACTATGTTGATGGTTCCAGCTACGAAGAACGGCAAAAAAAATAATAAAAAAAAGATAGTTAAAGTAAAAGTAAATCTTACGTGGAAAAATATTTTTCTTTACGGCTTTCTTTTTTTCATTACTCTCTTTTTGCTTGTTGGGTTTAATTCATCATTTGTTCCTCATAAGACAGAAGCAATCTCAGATGTTATTAATGATGTAAAAGCAGGAAAAGTATCGCAGATTGTCGTCAATGATACAACATTGACTGTGTATGAAAAAGGAGGACAAGTTGTTGAAAGTACCAAGGAACCAAATTCTAATGTTTATTCAATTTTTCGGGATGCAGGTGTACCACTCGATAAAACAAAAGTTGTCGTAAATGATAACTCAGGTCTAAGTGGTTGGTTAAATATTATCTCTTCTGTTCTGCCTATTATTTTGATGATAGCTTTCTTTTATTTTATCTTCAGACAAGCTCGGGGAGCACAAGAAAATATTTTTTCTTTTGGGCAATCTCGAGCAAAATTATTTAATAAAGATCACCCAAAAGTTACTTTTACTGATGTCGCTGGTGTCGACGAAGCGAAGCAAGAACTTACTGAAATCGTTGATTTTCTTCGTCATCCTGACAAATATCGAGCAATGGGTGCTCGTACTCCTAAAGGTGTATTAATGGTTGGGCCTTCCGGTACAGGAAAAACATTATTGGCAAGGGCCACAGCTGGAGAAGCTGGGGTTGCCTTCTTTTCTATGGCAGGGAGCGAATTTATGGAAATGCTTGTAGGTGTTGGTGCTTCGCGAGTTCGGGATTTATTTAGTACAGCCAAAAAAGCTCAACCAGCAATTATTTTCATTGACGAAGTTGACGCAATTGGTAGACAAAGGAGTGTTGGTATTATGGGTGGGCATGATGAAAGAGAACAAACATTAAATCAAATTTTAGTAGAAATGGATGGATTTACTCCAAACGAACAGTTAATTGTAATAGCTGCAACAAATCGACCTGATGTTCTCGATCCGGCACTTGTTCGCCCTGGGCGTTTTGATAGGAAAGTGGTACTTGATATGCCAGATATTGAGGGTAGAAAGGCTATTCTTGCCATTCACGCAAAAGGGAAACCTTTCGCAGATGGAGTAATTTGGGAAAAAGTCGCTAAAAGAACAGTTGGCTTTTCAGGTGCAGATTTGGAAAACATGCTTAATGAAGCTGCCATCTCAGCTGCAAGATTAAATAAAAAAGCCATTGATATGAAGGATCTAGAAGAAGCAGCAACAAAAGTTAAACTTGGCCCAGAGAAGAGAAGACTACAGTCAGATGAGGATAAAAAAATGACTGCTTACCATGAAGCAGGGCATGCCTTGGTAAGTTGGTTTATGCCTCATATGGATCCAGTACATAGAATCTCTATAGTAAGTCGTGGAATGAGTTTAGGGCATACAATGATGGAGCCAATTGAACGTTCTCATGAAACCAAAACACATTTGTGGGAGCAGGTTTCAGTAATGTTGGGAGGAAGAGTTGCCGAAAAGTTGATTTTCAATGAAATGACTACTGGTGCTTCCAATGATATTGAAAAAGCCACAGAGGTTGCCAGAACAATGGTAGTTGAGTATGGTATGAGTGATTTAGGACCAATCAATTTGAGTACTGACAAAAGAAGTATGTATGATGAAAGAGTGCTTTCCCCTGAGATGCAATCAAAGGTTGATGCTGAAGTAAAACGAATAGTTGATGAAGCATATGCTGTTGCAGTTTCAGTATTGAATGGGTTAGGAAAAGAATTAGATAAACTTGCAGATGCGCTGTTAAAAAAGGAAACAATTGAATCTGAAGATTTTGAACAGCTCATCGGACCAAAAGTTAAAAAAGATTCTCCTTTTTTAGGAATAGTAGTATAACTTCATGTATAAGCTTCTAATTATCGACGGTAATGCAATTGTTCATCGTGCGTTTCATGCTTTTCCACCATTAACATGGGGAAATGGGCAACCTGTTAATGCAGTATACGGATTTTTTTCTATACTTATTAAAACCTTAGAGATTGTTAAACCAAGCCATCTTGCTATTTGTTTCGATAGGCCGGCTCCTACGTTTCGAAAATCGTTATATTCAGGATATCAAGCACATAGGCCGAAAATGGCAGATGGACTTTCGGAACAAATGGAGGTACTACAACAATCAATTAATAAGATAGGTATTCCTATTTATTCAATGGATGGTTATGAAGCAGATGACGTTATCGGAACTATCGCTCTTCAAGCGATGAGTCAACAATCAGAAGTTATTATTTTAACGGGGGATCGAGATTTACTCCAATTAGTTAATTCTCACATAAAAATTTTATCACCAATTGTCGGAATTACGAAATTTATTCTCTTTGATGAGCAAACAGTACTTGAAAAGTATGGAGTAAAACCCTCACAAGTTACTGATTATAAAGCCTTAGTTGGAGATGCTTCTGATGGATACCCAGGAGTAACTGGAATTGGTCCTAAGACGGCAATAAACTTATTAAAAACTTATGGTACATTCGAAAATCTTTATACTAAAATCGGTGAACTGCCAGAAAAGGTTGCGTTAAAATTGGCAACTGATGCAGAGCAAGCTGCTCTAGCAAAAAAACTCGCTACAATAGATGTAAATGCTCCTACACATATAGATTTATCGATGTGTGCAATGAAAAATTTTACTCGAGAAAAAATAGAAGACGTATTTGATTCTTTTTCTTTTACTTCCTTGAAAAAACGGTTATCTGTATTCGTGTCTTATGCGCAAGGCAAAGAGGATATAAAAAGAACGAGTGAGTTAAAAGATGATCAGTTAACTCTTATTTAGTTTATGACTAATTTCCAAAATTCCACTGCTCGTCATTTAATTGACAAAGCGAAAGCTGTCATATTTGATGTTGATGGACTCCTCATTGATTCTGAACCAGTTTGGCAAAAAGCATTGTTTGCTTTTTTTGAGCGTCATAACTTAGATATTGAACAAATCTCATTCGATCCAATGGGTATGGGTCTCAAAGATTGTATCCTGTTATTTCAAAAAGAATTGGGTCTGAAAGGGAATATGAGTGATTTAATGAGGGAGTTTAGGACAATATTTTATGAATATTTTTTTAAACAGAATGAAAATATTCTCAAAGAAGGAACTCGTGAATTGGTCCATGCACTTGAAGGTAAAAAAAAGTTAGCAATTGCAACGGGAGGACATACAAAGAAAATGATGGAGTCTATGTTGGAACAACTTGATCTTCGAAAGTATTTTACAGTTATTGTCTCCAGTGACCAAGTATCATTAGGCAAACCTGCTCCCGATGTCTTTCTCTTTACAGTGAAGGAATTAGATATTCCTGCATCTGATTGCGTTGTTCTCGAAGATTCATTAAATGGAGTCTATGCAGCGAAAAGTGCTCATATACGAGTTATCGCAGTGAATAATGATTCGAAGATTTATAAAAAACTCATTGAAATACACCCAGATGCTTTGCTATATTCATTATCCGAACTTTTATGAGCTACAAAATACAAAAATATGTAAATAGCTCTCAAGCAATAATTTTTGACATGGATGGTGTTCTTATTGATTCTATTCCTTTCTATCGACAAACTAAGTATGAGTTTTTAGAGAGATATGGAATAGTAGATCGGAGAAGAATATCTCAATATAATACGCTTGGAATGGGCCTTAAAGATATCATTCAATTGTTTCAAAAGGAATTTAATTTACAAGGTAATATTCCGGAGCTTGCTCTTGAATGGAGAACACTATTATATGAAACGCTTCTTAAACCAGGTAATTTAGCGATTCTTGAAGGAGCAGATGCGTTTATTAGAAAAATGTATCAAACTGGAAAGCCTCTTGCTGTTGCGACAGGGGGACATCAAGAAGATATGGCTAAAAAGTTACTTCTCCAAATACAACTATCAGATTACTTTAGAGAGATAATATCTTCAGATGATGTTTTGCGGGGAAAACCTGCACCGGATGTCTATCTTTATACAGCTGAAAAGCTGCAGAAAGACCCACAGGAATGTCTTGTTATTGAGGACGCTGCAAATGGAACTATTGCAGCCAAAAAGGCGGGTATGTGTGTCATTGGGGTAAACAAAGATACTAATGTGCAAGAACAACTATTAGCAGCAGGTGCGGATATTATTCTAAATAATCTTACTGAGGCTTTATAACTATGAAGACTGAAAACGCATTATTTTTTAGGAAGAAACGACCCGTAATCATGGGAGTTTTAAATGTTACTCCGGATTCCTTTTTTGATGGAGGTAAATTCTTCAATAATAAGCAAGTCGCTCTTGATCATATCGCGTTGATGCTAGAAAGTGGTGCAGAAATTATTGATATTGGAGGAGAATCGACTCGTCCTGGCGCAGATCCAGTATCAATTGAAGAAGAGCTTGAAAGGGTAATTCCTATAATTGAAACCGCAAAATCTCAATATGGGGAAAATATATTGATTTCAATCGATACGTATAAAGCAGAAGTGGCCCGAGAAGCGGTGAAAAGAGGAGCCGATATTATTAATGATGTCAGTGGTTTGCAATTGGATCGACATATGGCAGATGTTATTTCATCTACATCCTCTTATATAGTTATAAATCATATGCGAGGTAATCCAAAAACGATGCAAAAAGGTGAAATAATTTATGAAGATGTTATTAAAGGTATAACATCTTTTTTTGAAGATAAAATTCATCTCCTTGAAGGGAAAGGAATTGGAAAAGAACGAATCATTCTAGACCCTGGCTTTGGTTTTGGTAAAACAAGTCAACAAAACATCGAAATACTAAATCGTCTTAAAGAATTCGACCAGTTTGAACTACCAATTCTAATTGGTGTATCGCGAAAAAGTACCCTTGGTAAGATTCTGCAGGAGTCGTTAAATACAAGAGAAATTCCAGCAGTTACAGATAGATTAGAAGCCTCTTTAGCAGCAAATGCTATTGCTGTGCTTAATGGAGCTTCTATTATTCGGACCCATGATGTAATTGAAACTAAAAAGTTTTTTAGCGTCTTTAATTATATAAGAAATGGTAAAAATATATGATAGTCGGAAGAATTCTTATTCATGATCTTGCTATAGATAGTCATATTGGAGTAACTGAAGCAGAAAGATTCCAAATACAGAGGTTAATCATATCACTAACTCTTGATGTAGATATTACCATGGCGAGTAAAAGTGATAATATAAACGATACAGTAAATTACAAAGCTATCTATGATGAAGTTATTTTATTAGTTAATAATTCGAAATTTCATTTGCTTGAAAGGTTGGCTGGAGAAATTACTGCAAAATGCTTGTCCTTTAAAGGTGTTCAAAGAGTGACCGTAAAAATAACCAAACCAAATCGGCTCAAAAATACAAACGGCGTCAGTATTGAACTAACAAGTAGTAATGAAAAATAATAATATTGAAAAACTAATTCGAACATTACTTTCTGAACTTGGGGAAGATCCTCAACGTGAGGGTTTATTGAAGACTCCTGCACGTGTTGCAAAGATGCTTGAATTTATAACTTCAGGGAATAACCTCACGGTTAAAGAGGTAGTGAATGATGCCATATTTACCCAAAAATATGATAGCATGATTATTTTGAAGGATATTGAGTTATATAGTACCTGCGAACATCATCTTTTACCATTTTTTGGAAAATGCCATATAGGATATATTCCTGAAGAGCGAGTTATAGGAGTAAGTAAAATAGCAAGAATTGTTGATATGTTTGCTCGGCGTCTTCAGTTGCAAGAGCGACTTACAGGACAAATAGCACAAGCTGTTATGGAAGCTCTTAATCCAAAAGGTGTCGGTGTCGTAGTAGAAGCACAACATCTTTGTATGATGATGCGAGGCGTTGAAAAACAAAATTCTCTTATGATTACCTCAGATGTATTAGGTACTTTTCGAAGTAATAATGCTACCCGAGAAGAATTTCTCTCCTTTATTCGGAGAAAAGAATAATGCATGCAAAAGAAACGTATTTATTTAGCATTAGGATCAAATCTGGGAGATAAGAAGACGTATCTTAATAGGGCAATACTTTTCTTAAAAGAGAATGTGGCAATTTCAAAAGTAGCTCCTATGTATGAGTCTCATCCTGTTGGATATCAAGAGCAGGATGCGTTCTATAATACAGTGCTCGAAGGAGAGACGTTTCTTGAACCTTTTGGACTATATCTCTTTGTTAAAAAAATAGAAAAAACGTTAGGAAGAGTAGAACGATTTAAGAATGGGCCTCGAGAACTTGATATTGATATATTACTTTTTAATCAAGAAGTAATTGAACTACCTGAATTAGTAATTCCTCATCCTAGAATGCATTTAAGAGATTTTGTTCTCCGTCCGTTAGTAGACATTGCACCTAATATAATCCATCCTATTTTAGGTAAATCAATGAAAGAACTTTACCAACAACTTCCTTTGGAAAATCGAGTTATCTTTAATAGTATAAGTCAATAGTACGGTTAAATATTCTGAAACTCCTCTAAGTATTTAATAAGCTTTTCTGTCTCAGACGAGGGTATAGCAGGAAAATTAGCTACTCTCAGTTGGACTTCTTTATTTTTACCGTAACCGCTTCCTACAATGAGTCCTTTCCCTTCTAAATATTTTTTTATACGTATTGTCTTGCTACCTGTTTGCATGACGATAACAGTTGGGGATCGAAAAGCGTGTTCTTTTACAAAAGCTTGCAAATTGTTACTATGATCTAAGAAACTATATAAACTTTCTGCTCTTTGTTCAATATCTTTTCGGATCCTCTCAATACCTGCTGTTAACATCTCTTGGACAATTTCACCGAGAAGATAGATATGTAATACTGATGGAGTTTCTGCTGTTTGATGTTTTTCCTCATATTTTACCAAGGAAATGAAGTTATGATAGCTACCAATAGAAATATTTTTCTTGTAAAGATATGTTGCTTTTTCCATAGCTTTTGGGCTTACAATGAGAACCCCAAGTCCTGCGGGTAACCCAAAACCTTTTTGGACCGAGAAAAAAATAGTATCAAATTGTGAAAAATCAACTTCAGTTAGTGGTGCAGAAGAGACAATATCAAGTGCAAAAAGTGCATTTGGATGCTTTTTTCTAAAAGGATAGACTTTTTCTAAAGGTAAGATAACGCCAGTACTTGTTTCATTATGTGTTAAACATATGAGTTCACTTTCTTTGGGAACATTGATATTTTCAAAATCGAACCCATTTCCTAAAGCTACTTCATATTTTTTGGGATTTTTTTTTATTTCTTGCGCAGTGAGAAAAAATCGGTTTGAAAATGAACCGTTAATAAAATGAAAACTTTCAGTTTCAACGCAATTCTCTATAATTCGCTCCATGGCTTCAGTTCCTGAAGAGAGAAAAAATATTTTATAATCCTGCGGAATATTTAGAAGAGTATGTAAGCCTTGTACGGTATTAATGAAAATATTTTCAAAACTTTTACTTCGGTGAGAAATGGAACAAATGTTTTCCTTTAGTGCTTTTTGCATATACAAAGGAATGGTAGGGAATAGTTGTGAAGGCCCTGGTGTAAAAAAAGTTAATCCCATATTATTAATATAATATTCTGACACGAATTGTCATTGGAATATGTTTTAAATCAGTTAATACTTTCATATTATATTCTGTAATTACATCTGTAATGACATAACCAATTTCTTCGTTTGTTTTTAAATATTGTCCCACTATATTTATCTTATATTTTGCCAAAGTTCTATTAATCTGTGCAAGAATACCAGGCTCATTCTTATGAATATGGATAAAACGGTGAACATTTATTTGGTTTGGAAGTGTAAGATTAGGAAAATTAACACTGAGTGTTGTGTTACCTGTATTGACAAAACTAATCATTTTATTTGCTACAAACTCACCTATATTATATTGTGCTTCTTCTGTACTTCCCCCGACATGGGGAGTTAAGATAACGTTAGGTAAATTTTGTAATGGTGTACTAAATTGTTCTGCATTACTTTTTGGTTCTTTTGGAAAAACATCAATAGCAGTTCCAGAAATTTTCCCATTCTTAATATATTTTGAAAGTGCATCGATATCAACAACAAAGCCTCGACTTAAATTGAGAAAAATAACCCCCTTTTTCATCAAAGAAAACTCTCGATCACCAATCATATTGGTATTTGATTTTTTACCGTCAACATGGACTGTTATAACATCTGCAATCTTCAGAAGCTCTTCGAGTGAGGTACATTTAATAGCATTACCGAGAGCGAGTTTATCATTAATGTCATAAAAATAAACTTTCATTCCAAAGTTTTCTGCAAGTACTGACAACTGCGTACCAATATTTCCATACCCAATAATACCTAGTTTTTTCCCTCGGACTTCAAAACTATTCTTTGCTGATTTATCCCATATCCCTTTATGAAGTTTATTGCTTTTATCAAAGACTCTACGATAAAGCATAATAATTTCTCCCATGACCAGCTCCACAACTGATCGGGTATTGCTATATGGAGCATTAAAAACACAGACTCCTTTTTGAGTAGCATAGGTAAGATCTATTTGGTTTGTTCCAATACAAAATGCGCCAATTGAAAGAAGTTTTTTTGCCTGATCAAGTACTTTTTTTGAAATTTCTGTTTTTGAACGAATTCCCAAAAGAGATATGTCTTCTATTTTGTTTACTAATTCTTCCTCTGATAAGGAAGTACTTAAGCTTTCTACCTGATAACCTTCTTGTTTTAATTGTTCAATCGCAACTTGATGAATATTCTCAAGCAAGAGTACCTTTATTTTGCTTTTTGGATAGGATAATGATCGTGGAAAATTATAATAATGTAAGAACTCATCGAAGTTTTTAATAGTTTTATCAGCTTTTTTGGTAACATTCGGGCGAATAATATTTTCAGTATATGCTATAAATTCATTGGCAAGACCTGCTTCTTTAATTTGATAATCTGTGTAACCATCTCCGATAACAGTGACATTGCCTTTAAGATGTAATTGTTGTATCACTTTTATTTTGCCTTTATCTTGAGAAAGAGGATTTTTTTTATTGTAACCAAGAACATTACCTTTCGTATCGAAAATAAATTCATTAGCAAGGATATGGTTTTCTAAAATACCGAGGGATGAAGCGATGGGTGATATATATTCTTTAAATCCTCCTGAAATGATGTAGATGTATTGTGCATACTGTTTGAAAAATTGTCTATTTTGTTCAATTGATGGGCTAATAAGCGTTTGTAATTTGGATATAACTTGGGCAATATGATCTTTATGTAATGAGAATAATTTTAGTCTTTTTCCTAAAGCTTCGGAGAACGGTATATCTCCATTCATACCTTGCTGAGTAATTTTTTCAATTTGTTTAGTGATAGTCTCTTTATGAGGATGATTTATAAGGGCAACCTTAGCAAGCTCATCGAGAGCTTCTACGCTCACTAAAGTACTATCGAAATCAATGATAAAGTATTGGTGTTCGATGAGCAAATTGTACAAAGCAATTGAGAAAAAAGCAAGAACGAAATTGAGAGTATTCTTAAAGACTAACTTTATGGTAAATGCAGTATAATGTGTTTATGGCATATCCTTTTTTTCTAAAAAACGGGAATTTACTTTCCTTCGATCAATCAGTGATTCCTTTAACGAACATAGAATATCAGTACGGTTTTGGAGTTTATGAAACGCTTAAAGTTCGAAATGGAATAGTGTATTTTTCACAGCAACATCTCGAAAGACTTATACAATCTGCAAAAATCATAGAACTTGACCACCCTTATGAGATCGATACTTTAGGATTTTATCTACAACAATTGGTTGATACAGTGTATGGAGAATCATTTAATATCAAAATAATCCTTATTGGAGGGGAAAAAAAGGATAACGCACAATTATTTATGCTTCCATTAGCTCCATATTATCCTCAGAGAAAATTCTATGCGCAGGGTGTTACGTCAATTACGATTCAGTATGAACGGCTTTTTCCAAATGCAAAAACATTAAACATGTTACCAAGCTACTTGGCATATAAAAAAGCAAAAGATAAAAACTGTTATGATGCACTGTTGCTAAATCGTCATGGTAACATACTTGAAGGAACCCGAACAAATTTTTTTACAATGAAAGATCGTGTTTTATATACTGCTCCCAAAAAAACTATTCTTGATGGAGTAACCAGGCAAACAGTCATTGCTGTTGCTAAAGAAAAAGGTTTTTCCATTGAAGAGTGGGATATATCTCTTTCTCAGTTAAAAGAATATGATGCAGCTTTTTTTACTAGTACAAGTGCAAAAATTTTACCAATTCATCAAATTGATGATTTTGTTTTCCCTTCATTTCCTTCCGTATTACGCAAGTTAATGAATCATTATGATGATTTCTTAGAAAAATCAAAGGGAATTTTTTTGCGTGTTTAATACCATGTCTCAACAATTAAAAATAGCTTTAGTTCACGATTATATTAAGGAATATGGCGGAGCGGAAAGAGTACTCGAAGAGCTTCATATGATGTACCCCGATGCGCCAGTATACACGCTACTGTATGCTCCAAATTTTTTAGGACCACATAAAGCTCGATTTAAAAACTGGAAAATTAAAACTTCGTTTTTACAATATGTACCATTCAGTTACAAATTTATTAGTATTTTTCGAATAATAGCACCATTTGTTTTCTCACAATTCAATTTCTCTCATTTCAATATTATTCTCGTTTCAGCTACTGGTGCATATAATCCAAATTGTATAAATAAAAAATCTGCAAACCTTATCTGTTATTGTCATACACCCCCGCGATACCTGTATGGATATGCAACAGCGCGAGAGACGAAAAAAAATTCATTCATGAAGTTCGGGTTGTTATTAATGAGTCATTTCTTACGAATTGTTGACTTCAAAGCATCTCAAAATGTCGATACATATATTGCAAATTCAAAAAATGTTGCAGAACGAATAAAAAAATTTTATAAAAAAGATGCGGTAGTAATTTATCCGCCGATAGAACTTCAACAATTTGCACAGCAACAGGTAACTCGAGGTAATGGAAATTTTTATCTAGCAGGAGGAAGACTAGCAAGACCAAAGCATATTGACCTTATTGTTCGAGTTTGTTCAAAACAGAATATTCCGTTAAAAGTATTTGGAAAAGGTTTTGCAGGATATGGAGAAGAATTACATAGAATTGCCGGGAACACCGTGGAATTCTTAGGCGAAATTTCTGATAGCAAAAAAATTGAATTAATGAAAGAAGCAAAAGCTTTTTTCTTTGCAGCTGAAGATGAAGATTTTGGTATTATTCCGGTTGAGGCAATGGCTGCAGGTATTCCTGTTATTGCTTATTATTCAGGAGGTGTTAAAGAAACTGTAATTGCTGGTAAAACAGGTATATTTTTCCATGAATTATCAGAAGAAAGTCTGAACAATGCCATTTCGCAATTTGAAAAGAGCACAATACGTTCGCAAGATTGTATAGAACAGGCAGAAAAATTCTCAAGTAAAAAATTTGCTGAAAAAATCAAGAATATTATCTACTTACAACAGAGATAAAGTAAATGAATATTTTCTCATGGAAAAGAATGATACAATGCCACCATGCCTGAATTACCCGAAGTGGAAACAATTCGAAGAGGTTTAGAAACGTATATTGTTGGACATAAAATTAGTGAAATAATAATTACACAAACAAAGCTGTTTCATGGAGATCCTTATCTGGTAAAAAGTGCAACAATATTTCGAATACGTCGGTTTGGAAAAGGACTCATTGTTGATTTGGATAATGGATATTCTTTAGCAATACATATCAAAATGACAGGACAGCTAATATATAAGAGTCCCAAGATTAAAACAATCTCTCTTTTGGATGAACCACCGACAAAATATACTCATATTACCTTTCTCTTAGATAGAAATGCTAAGCTTTATTATAATGACCAAAGGAGATTTGGTTGGATAAAAGTAGTAAAAACCAACAAAATAGATACTATAATCTTTTTTAAAACACTTGGGCCGGAACCACTGAAAAACCTCACATATCCAGTATTCATGAACATTATCTCGAAATCAAAAACAGCTATTAAGTTGGTACTTATGGATCAAAATACAATTGCAGGAATTGGGAATATCTATGCAAATGATGCACTTTACTTAGCACAAATTCATCCAAAGAGACAAGCTAATTCTCTGTCTGAAAAAGAGGCAAGTAAGTTACTTAAGGCTATTGAATCGGTTTTAATAAAAGGATTGGAAGAAGGAGGGGCGAGTGAACGTAATTTTGTCAATGTGTTAGGTGAAAAAGGAAATTACCAAAATCACACATTAATTTATGGTAAAAAGGGAACAGCGTGTATGTATGACGGTGAAATTATACAAAAATTTTTTTTGGGAGGACGGGGAACATACTATTGTGGGAAATGTCAGAAGTAAAAATTAATTGAATTTTCTTGCATTTGTCTCTTCCTTTACGTTACAATAGGGGTTATATTTCATGAATACTGGATATAAAGAAAAAATAATTTTTTCCATAGGAGGATCATTAGTTGTTCCTAATGGCGGTATAAGTACTGATTTCCTTAAAGAATTAAATACGTTTATTCGAGATCAATTAAAAAAAAACTCACAAAAACAATTTTTCCTTGTTATCGGTGGAGGAGCTCTCGCGAGACACTATCGTGATGCTGGGAGAGATGTTGTTGGGCATGAGCTTACCCTTGATGACTTAGATTGGTTAGGTATTCATGCGACTAAGTTGAATGCCCATCTTGTTCGAACAATATTTCGTGATATTGCCCACCCATATGTTTTAAAACATTATGAGATTATTCGAAAAGTTAATGAACAAGTTATCGTAGCTGCTGGTTGGAAGCCTGGATGTTCTACCGATTATGATGCTATCTTGCTTTGCCAGGACTATAATGTGAAGACAGTTATTAATCTGAGTAATATAAAACAAGTTTATGATAGAGATCCCAAAAAATTTCCTGATGCAAAGGCTTTCAAACATATGTCATGGGATCATCTCCGAGAACTTGTTGGAGATTCATGGGATCCAGGCATGCACGCTCCATTTGATCCAATAGCTGCAAAAAAAGCGCAAGAATTAGGTGTGAGAGTTGTTGTTATGAGCGGGGACGATTTCTCAAATGTTGAAAATTATTTAGCAGGGAAGGAATTTGTTGGTACTGTCATTGAATAATGTTGCTTGAGAAACTTGCCCTCCAAAACTTTCGAAGTTATCCTCAAAAAGTATTTGAATTTACAACTCCAATTACCGTAATTGTTGGTCCTAATACCGCAGGAAAAACGAATCTTGTTGAATCTATCATGCTCCTTGCTCTTGGGAAAAGTTTTCGTGCGGAGAAAGAAACAGAAATTATTCGATTTGAACAGGAAGTTGCGTGGATTAAAGCATTAGTAAATCATAATTCTCAAATTGATACATTGGAAATTATGGTTGCAAATGGTACAGCAACGGGAGGGAGGTTTACCAAAAAATATCTGGTAAATGGAGTATCTCGAACGCGAAGTAATTTTATTGGATTTCTTCCCGTGGTTCTATTTCGTCCTGAAGAATTGGATATTATTGTCGATGGTCCATCAATGCGTCGTAATTTTCTTGATGATATTTTAGAACAAGCAGATAAGAATTATCGTATTGCAAAGGGAGTTTATGAAAAAGCATTGAGACAAAGAAATGCCTTGTTAGATTTAGCAAAAGAGACAGGTATGCGAAGAGAGGAACAATTTCAATACTGGGATAATTTACTCATTGCAAACGGTAATTATTTAACACAAAAGCGTGAGTCATTTATCTCATTCATTAATAACGCGAAAAAAGATATTATTGATTTTATGATTACGTATGACGAGAGTACTATTTCTCAGGAAAGATTATTACAATATAAAGATGCCGAAATTCATGCTGGCATGACTCTTGTAGGCCCTCAGAGAGATGATTTTTACATTGAGATGAAGGATTCTATTGGTAGATGGCATAATGTTCAGCATTATGGATCACGAGGACAACAAAGGCTTGTGATCTTACAATTAAAAATGCTTCATATTAATTACACAGAAACTGTACTTTCTCAAAAACCATTATTAGTACTAGATGATATTTTTTCAGAATTAGACGAAAGACATATTCAACTGGTAATGAAGCGAATTATTGGCCAACAAGTAATTATGACAACCACCCACAAGGAATTTATAAATATGAAAATACTTGGAGAATGTTCTGTGATAGAATTAGGAAAGTAATAAGCGTCGTGTGATAACTATCATATTCTCATAATTGAACTATGCTAATTTATGAAAGTTTTTAATCAATCAGAACTCACGAACCTTTATCTGCCTACTTCAGATTCTCATAAAGGACAAAATGGTAAATTACTCATAATTGGAGGTTCGAATTTATTTCATGCAGCCTCACTATGGGCGTTAGAAATAGCATCAAAAATAGTTGATATGGTTTTTTATGCTTCGGTACCAGAAAATAATAAAATAGTCTTTGAGATCAAAAAGAATTTTAGAAATGGAATTATTATTCCCAGAGAGCATATAGAAGATTATATTTCCGAAGCAGATGCTATTCTTATTGGACCTGGAATGGTCAGAACTGATGAGAAAATAAAAGAATCGGAGTCTATTACTCATTTGGTTGAAATCAATCAACTTAAAGATGAAGGAAAACAATCTTATTTTTTAACAAAATATCTTTTAGAGAAATATCCATATAAAAAATGGGTTATTGATGCTGGAGCTTTGCAAATGCTTCATCCAAAATGGTTATTGCCTCTCAATGGTAAGGCAATTCTTACTCCTCATCCTAAAGAATTTGAACGAGTGTTCACATTGGAACCTACACCTGAAAATGTGAGTGACATGGCTTTAACGTATAAAACTACCCTTTTATTAAAGGGTGAAACTGATATTGTTTGTCATACCAATGATTGCGTTGTAATAAAGGGAGGAAATGCTGGAATGACAAAGGGAGGAACAGGTGATGTCTTAGCAGGATTAACAGCTGCACTCTATACTAAAAACGAACCTTTTCTAAGTGCCAAGGCAGCAAGCTTCTTTAATAAAAAGGCAGGTGAAAGGTTATTTGAACAGGTAGGGTATTATTTTAATGCAACTGAACTTGTTAATGATATTCCAAAAGTAATGAAGCAATATCTGATTCAGGAATCATAAGCTTTTCGCGACATCTTCATTCTAGTTTTTCAACAAATTGGGATAATTCCATAGTGATTAATACGGCAATGAAAGTTACGACAACAGCATAAAGCAAGAGAGAAATAATGCCACTGCCGCTTGGTAAGAATTTTTTCACATAGTTATTAACTAATTCTTGAATGACATTATTCCAAGCAAGTGCAGCAACTAATCCAAAGCCACTCGTTGCCAATGTCAGCATTTGACGTACTACTTCTACAGGAAGTACCTTTCTTTTTGCTTTCTTTGTAATTATTTTTTGTTTTTTTGTAACCATAGGGTTATAATTATAAAAACTCATCTGTGGAAAGTCAAAATAATTTATAAACTATGTATACTCCAAAGTTTACTATTACCAATAATATATTAAGAAACATAGGAATAATAGAAGCATGTCGAGAAGTAATTAGGCACGCTCCGTTATTGCCATATTATGAAAAAAAGTTTCAAAATGAAGCATTAATTCGATCGGTACATTATGGTACGCATATCGAAGGAAATGAGCTAGATCTATCCCAAGCTGAAAGAGTAGTTCTAGGACAGTCAGTAGTTGCTAGGGAACGGGATATTCAAGAAGTAATTAATTATCGTAAAGTAATTGAGTATATTGGAAAATGGAGAAGCGAAAGTAAAGAAAAAAAGATTACAGAAGATTTACTGTTATACCTTCATAAACTTACCGTGGAAAAGATTTTACCTCCAGAGACGTGTGGGGTATATCGTAGTACACAAGTGGTTATAAAAAATAATATGAGTGGGGATGTTGTTTTTCGGCCTCCTCTTGCTTTGGCAGTACCACTTCAAATTACTGACTTAATAGAATTTATTAATACAATGGGTGAAAATGAAGTTCATATTGTTTTGAAGAGTGGTATTGTTCATTATGAATTAGTTCGTATTCATCCTTTTGTTGACGGCAATGGAAGAGTTGCCCGTGCACTTTCCACACTTATTTTATTTGAAGAAGGATATGATATTCGGAAATTTTTTTCTCTTGAAGAATACTTTGATATGGATGCAAATCGATATTATGAAAGCTTACAAAGTGTCGAAAGACATGATGGAGATTTAACCAAATGGCTTAGTTACTTCACTGAAGGACTAGCAATAGAATTAACAAAAATTAAAGAAAAGGTTGAAAGCGTCTCAGTAGATGTAAAATTGAAAGAGAAGTTAGGCGGTCAACCTTTGATGCTTTCTGAAAGACAGTTGAAGATTATTGAATATATTCAAAAAATAGGTTATTTGGAGAATAAAGCTTTTAGACTATTATTTCCGATGATTTCTGAAGATAGTGTTTTATTAGACCTTCAAGCATTAATCAAAGCAGGAATTATTAAAAAACATGGAGTAACTAAAGGGGTTAAGTATGTAATGTCATAATTCTTGTATATACCATTCAAGATCATGTATAGTATTGTTCATCTCAAAGTTATTAAAGGAAAATAAACTTATGCAATTTGCCAAACTTTCAGAATATTTTGAAAAATTAGAAAAAACATCTTCACGACTAGCTCTCATTGATATACTTTCTAAATTATTTTCTCATGTAAAATCACCAGAAGAAGTAGAAAAGATTTGTTATTTAGTTCAAGGAAGAATTGTACCTTTCTTTGAAGCGCTGGAAATTGGTATGGCTGAGAAGACTGTAGCTAAAGCAATTGCTCTTGCTTATAATGAATCGCCAGAAGAAGTTTGGAACACATACGTCAAACTTGGAGATATGGGATTAACTGTAGGGAAATTTGCCGCACATTCAAAGAACTCGTCAAATATTACGATTCAAGAAGTAGTAGAGATACTTACTGCGATAGCAAAAATGAGTGGAGACGGTACTATTGAGAAAAAAATCAATTCTTTCGCAAATTTATTAAAACGAGTAGATTTTGTTTCTGCTAAATATTTAGTAAGAATACCTTTAGGAAATTTACGGTTAGGAATAGGGGATCCAACAATACTTGACGCGCTTGCAAAAGCTAAATTAGGCGACAAGTCTCAAAGGAAATTACTCGAGTCAGCTTACAATAGAACATCTGATTTAGGACTTATCGGTAAAACACTTTGGCTTCATGCAGATTCTCGAAAAGCAGTCAAAGAAGTTGAATCATTACGCGTGCAAGTTGGTAAGCCAATACGATCGGAATTATGCGAGCGTCTTCCGACTCCGGAAAAAGTAATTGAAAAAATGGTCGAAGTTGATGTTCAGTCAAAATATGATGGATTCAGAGCTCAAATTCATAAAAATGGCGACCATATCTCTATTTTTTCTCGAAATCTTGAAAATATGACTCCTATGTTTCCTGAATTAATTGAAGGAGCGAGAAATGAGATTAAAGCAGATACAGCAATTATTGATTCTGAAGCAATGGCTTACAATCCAGCATCGGAAGAATTTTTGCCTTTTCAAGAAACAACGAAACGCCGTCGGAAATACAATATTGAAGAACTTGCAAAAGAGTTACCCTTGAGAGCATTTGTTTTTGATATTTTATATAAAAATGGAGAGTCGCTAATTGATAAACCACTTACGGAACGTTTGGAAATTTTAAAACATACGATTCATCCTACCGAAACTCTTATTCCTGCAAAAAACCAAACGGTAAATGATCCTAAAAAACTTATGCTTTTGCTAGAAGATTCAATTAGTAAGGGGCTTGAAGGTCTTGTCGTAAAAAAGTTATCAAGTAAATACGAAGCAGGAGGGAGAAATTTTAACTGGGTTAAATTAAAACGTCATTCCACAGGTGAGTTAAAAGATACAATTGATTGTGTTGTTTTAGGGTACATTTATGGAAAGGGAAAACGGACAGCGTTTGGAGCAGGTGCATTACTCGTAGGTGTCTATGACAAGAAGAAAGATACTTTCGTAACTGTTTCTAAAATTGGTACCGGTTTAAGTGATGAAGAGTGGCAGAGTATTAAAGTAAAAACAAAAGGATTAGAAATTGATCATAAACCTGCAAGAGTAGAATCACTTATTATTCCTTCGGTATGGGTAAAACCTGGAATAGTTATTGAAGTTTTAGCAGATGAAATTACTAGGAGTCCAATTCATACTGCGGGGAAAGATGGAGCTGAAGCTGGGTATGCGTTGCGATTCCCTCGTTTAGTTTCTTTTCGAGATAAGGATAAAAAGGCAGAAGATGCAACTACAGTTACTGAATTGATTGAAATGTATAAAAGCCAAGGAAAAAAATAATTAGTATTGTAGTGCTTACTTTTCTTTGTGAATCATGTGCTACTTCATGAATGGAGTACAATATGCAAGTAATAGCTGATTTACATCTTCATTCAAAATATTCACAGGCAGTTTCAAAAAATATGGTCATTTCTACTATGGCCCAAGTAGCTAAACAGAAAGGGATAGATTTATTAGCTACTGGAGACTGGACACATCCTCAATGGTTTCAAGAACTGCGTACCAATCTTGTTGAATCTGAAGAAGGTATTTTCAAGATAAAAAAACCAACAGAACAACAGAAGAATACTCGATTTCTTCTATCAGTGGAAGTTTCTAATATTTATTCTCAAGCAGGAAAGGGAAGAAGAATACATAATCTGCTGTGGAGTCCAAGTTTTGAGTCTGCAGAAAAGATTAATAAAGAATTGATGAAAAGAGGCTATAATATATCTTCGGATGGGAGACCTATCCTTGGTCTATCTTCTCGGGATCTATTAGAGATGGTATTAGGGATAGATGATAGGTGTCTTTTAATTCCTTGTCATATCTGGACTCCCTGGTTTGGTTTGTATGGAATGAATTCAGGGTTTCAATCACTACAAGAAGGTTTCGCTGACTTAAGCGATTATGTTTACGGCATAGAGACAGGATTATCAAGCGATCCAGAAATGAATTGGCAAATTGCTGAGCTGAATACACGATCTATTCTTTCTTTCTCAGATGCCCATTCTCCAGCAAAAATGGGACGGGAAGCAACTATCTTTATTCTTAATAATTTTAGTTATACTGCTATTAGAGAAGCAGTGATGGAGCCCTATCTCAAAAGTAAAGGAAAAAAAGTTGAAAACAAGGTGCTTTATACTTTTGAATTCTATCCTGAAGAAGGAAAGTATCATTATTCTGGCCATAGAAAATGTAATGTTATCATGACACCTGAAGATCAACAGGTACACCATGGAATTTGTCCAGTTTGCAAAAGAAAAGTTACTGATGGTGTTATGCGTCGAGTTCAAGAACTTGCGAATGAAAATCCTCGGAGTAAGAAAGAACCAAATATTTCTGGATTGACGTGGTTTATAGATCCTCAGAAAAAACATCCACCCTTTGTAAAAATGGTTCCACTCTTGGAAATTGTGGCAGAGGGTGTGGGAACTCGAGTAAGTAGCTTAAAAGCTCAATCGTTATTTAATAAAATGTGCAATGAACTAGATACAGAAATAAATATTTTACTAAATACACCACTTAAAAAAATAAAGAAAGTAGCTGGAGAAAAAATTGCAGAGGGTATACAAAAAGTTAGAGAAGGTAATATTATGATTAAACCTGGTTTTGATGGGGTTTATGGAACTGTAAAAATATGGCATGAAGTTCCATCTAATGAGAAGGAGTCCCATGATGATAAAACACAGTTAGGATTAGATTTATAAGTTAACCGCAAATTATTACTTGTTTTTTTTCATTGATATCCTGCATACTAAAGAAGTAATACTTTTTCCGTTTATAAAAGGGTAAGGAGGTGAATAAAGATGGGAGTTACAAAAAATAGCTCACAGAGAAAAAAAGTTAAGAATTGGGAATCTTCTTTCGAAGAGTGGTTCTTAATGCTTCCTCCTCTCTCAAAGAACTCAAAAGAGGCAATAATCAATATTATTCCATGGATCACGTTAATTCTTGGTATCTTAGGATTATGTATAACGATAAAATATAGTCTGTTAACGTTATATTATCCATTTGTTTTGCCTGCTTTTGCATTTTTGGGAGGAACGGGAATAATTGTCAGTGGTATACTTGGCCTTATTACTTATATTTTATTGCTGGCATCATTTCCAGGTACAAAAAAAAGAGTGTATCAAGGATGGAAACTTTTATTTTGGAGTAATGTAGTTAGTATCATATCATCAATTCTATCCATATCACTCTTAGGAATACTAATATCATTAGCTGCTTTTTATTTGTTATATCAAATTAAGCAATATTATAAATGAAGGCTGAGCAGAGAAACATAAAGAGTATTTTTCAAAAAAATGGAAAGTACTCTTTAGGGTTTTTATTGCATTTTTGTCTTTCTCGACATATACTAGTACCGATATGAAATTGATTGTTGGTTTAGGGAACCCAGGTAAACAATATGAGAAAACGCGTCATAATGTAGGATTTATGGTACTAGAGCAGTTTCTTAAAGATTTTGAACCAACAAAGCAAACTGTTTGGAATAACAACGAGAAATTTAAAAGTGATATTGCCGAAATTGAATGGCAGCCAGAGAATAGCTCAGCACAAAAAGTGATTCTTGCAAAACCAAAAACATTTATGAATAATTCAGGTATGGCGGTAAAGTTGTTAGCAAACTTTTATAAAATCTCTGAAGAAGATATTTGGGTAATTCATGATGATGTTGATTTTCCTGTTGGTAGTATGAGAATACGCTTAGGAGGAGCGTCAGCAGGCCACAGAGGAGTAATGTCTATAATTGATAATATCGGTACAGATAAATTTTGGAGATTTCGTATGGGAATCGGCAGACCAGGTGAAAGTCAACATAGTGGTGTTGAACATTATGTTTTGGATATGTTTTCTGGTCAAGATCATGCTAAAGTTCGAGAGATGCTTAAACATGCCTCTAAAGCTATTATGATGGGTTTAGATGTCGACTTAACTGCTGCTATGAATAGATTTAACACGAAGTAATTTCTTACCTTTTTCTTAGTAACCTAGACTAGCATTTGTCCAATTTTTAACTTATACTACTAAGTAGGTTTATGCAACAAATTGGAAATATTCTTAAAAAGTTTAATCCAACTACTGATAAATATGTTTCTCGTGAATTTCAAACTTTTGGCATCTACTTAGCTGAAAATTTAGATGATATGAAGCATAAAAGCCTCTATATTAAACTCTCAAAGACTATGCATCGTTCTCTATTAGAAAAAGCATTATCTTTTGCTATTGATAGTAATGCTCGAAATAAAGGTGCTCTCTTTATGTGGAAACTGAAACAATTAAAATTAGAGCAAAAAAAACCGGTAGATTCAGTGATAAGTCAAAAGGGTTTATTTTAAATTTAGTAAAATAGAAACGTAATAATAGCGAATTGCAATGCAAGCAGCTCATATTCTCATTACAGGTTTTGTGCAAGGAGTAGGGTTTCGTCAGTCTGTAAAGCGGAAAGCAAGGAGTTTACAGATAAACGGTTGGGTTCGTAATCTTCCTGATGGAAGTGTGGAAGCAATTGCATTCGGAGATAAAGATAAAGTTCACCAGCTCATTGAGTTCTGCAAGCAAGGTCCTTTTCTTTCAGAAGTTCATAATGTTGCTGTTTCATGGGATGATACAGGAGAAGAATTTGTAGACTTTGTTATTAAAGTTCCTTAGCTTTCTTTTAATCCTTCTCTCGTCGCGATCCACGCAGCAAGAAAGGAAGTAATTGGAACAGCAAGAATAAGACCGGCACTCCCGGCAATTGTCCTCACTATTTCCTCTGCAACAGATTCGTTATTAATAATTACCCACCAAGGAAGATGAGAAGGATTAAGGGCGAAGAAAATAAATATAGTTAATGATGTTCCCGCGTATGCCAGTACGAGCGTATTAACTAATGAAAGAATATGTTCTCGACCTATTAGAAAACCTTGTTCAGCTAACTGTAAGAAGTTTAGTTTCTTATTATGTTTGAATAACGTAAATATCGCAGCTACTTGTGTTGTCGTAATATCATTAAGCGCTCCTAATGTTCCTATTAAAATGCCTCCGAGAAGTAATCCTTTTGGATCAATTGCCTGTGTTGGGTTCAATTCCAGAAGATAGGAATCTTCCGTACCTAATCCTGCGAGTCTGGCGATATTCACACAAATGATTGCAAAGATAACAGCACCAATGAGAGAAAAAAATGTCGATAGTACTGCAATGCTTGTTTGTTTTGAAATTCCATGAGCTAAATAGGTAGTTACAATAAGTATAATCAGAGATCCAACCAAACTTGCAATGAGGGGATTTTGGTGATGTAAAATTTGCGGAACAATATAGAGCATAATGGTGAGTAAACTAATAAGTAAACCGATGATTGCTCCTAGCCCTTTTTTTCCAGTAAAAAGTAATGTAACAAAGAAGAAAGCAATACCAATATAGAGTAGGTAATTTAACCGGTAAGTATCACTAATACTGTATTGGGCTCCTGTTCCTGTGCCATTAAGAACATCGAGAATAACTGTTGTACCTGCATCAATTTTTTGCGATGAGGTTAGTCTAACATCACTTCCTCTTTGAATAGTAACAATCTTATTTGTTTGAGGGCCTTCAAGGATTTGTACTTTAACAACTTGCGTAAGAGTATTATATCCATCAACTTGTTGGTAACTCTCTTTTATAATTTGGATAACTTTTCCTTTCACAAAATACTCTTGTTGAGCGAGAGGTTGTTCAGAGAGCGGAGATGATTGTGCAAAGAGTGGCTGAGCAATGAAAAGAAGAGCAATAAATAATACAAAAAATATTATTGTTTTTTTCATTGGTCCTTGTATTTTACCATATTATCTCTTCTCGTTAGTTATCCAAGGACAAATCAGGATATATCGGTCAACTTTTTAGTTGAATGTAGTTTACAGGAATGAACTGCGTATAATTTTTTTGTCATATATACTAATGAGATCAGTAAGACCGTAATAGCAACCAGATGTAATTCTAAACCATGAAAAGGGAGAAGTGAGAAAGATGTCGATAAACCTAATAATGACAATAACGATAGTCCACAAGAAGTGCAACCCGTAGTCACTAATCCAATAAGTGTTGCCCCACCTATTGAAAACTTGACAGCTCCGTCATGTTCTAATGAGTAAAAGGTTTTTAATATTAGATAACAATTGATACCTACAAGAAGGGCATTTATTACAAAGAGAATAAAGTCATTTAGTGATAATGTTGTCCATAAGCCAGAAAAGAGTGCTAGTAATAGATTTATTTTATAATGTAGCTGAAAATTTTCACTGAAAATTTGATAAATAAAACGATAATTGAGAAGAACTACTGATAAGGTAGCATAGAGAAGTGTAAAAAAAGGAATAAGCAAGAGGGCTTTAAAAGAGAAGAATTCTCGTATAATTAGTTCTTTCCATGTGGGCATGCGCATGTAAGTAGGAGTAATTTATATTACTCTAAGTTTGTCTTCGTGAACTGTCCTGAACTTTCTGCACCTTGGTGTTGATATAAAAAATTATGGTATGCCCAAAATTTACCTTGATCATTTGCACAATAGGCACCCTCTGCTGCAACGATAGATTCAGGGCCTAAGAAGGCGTAATTTTTAAACGCAAATTTAGCTTTTCCCGTATTTACATAATCTTTTATTATATTAGGTTCAACTGTAGTGAACGCTTCTTTACAAAAAGGACATTGAAAATCAGCATATTCGATAATTGTTACCGGAGCATTTGGATTTCCAAGAACTGGAAATGGACCAACCGTTACATTAACTCTTGCTGCTGGAGTTGGTGTCGTTGTATCAGTAACAGTTTGAGCATATGCTTTCATACTCAATGCTGCGCTTAACTGAGAAAAAATATTAGGAGTATTAGCACGTGATCCTGCTAATTCTTGATTTATGGTTTGTTGAAATACAGTATATGGTTGTGCACCAACTAATGAGAGACCATCAATAAAGAAAGCAGGGGTTCCCGTTACACCTGCTTTTTGACCATCAGACAGATCTGCAGCAACTTGCTGAGCATACTTATCTGAATCAAGACATTTTTTGAATGCTGTTGCATCCATACCTGTTGCCTGTGCAACATGAAGAGGTTTTGGTGCAGATGTTGGATTTTGTGCTTGTTGATTTGTTCCCGTTGTTCCACTCGTGGTTGTAGGGTAGCTTCCATTTGATTCTAGATATCCTAATTTTGTTAGTAACATTCCGAGCAAAAAAGAAGATACAATGAGAAGAAGCATAAGGAGAGGAGTATAATTTTTAATATTTCCCATTGGATGAAGGCAATTTTCACATTTGCCACAATTATTACAACACTCTTTATTATTTTCCAATCGGATATTTTGTGAGGAGATCGGAGGAGAATCTTTTGTTATTTCTTCCGATAAAACTTTTTTCTTTCTAGGCATTGTTAGGCTCTAGTATAAAAACATTCGCAAATGTTTGTCAATATGCAATATTGAAGAGAGTAAGGAAAAGAGGTGCAAAACACCATTTTTCTCCGTTTTCTTACTATATTAATAGTATAGAATATAGAGTAACTTACTTATTAGTTTGTCAATTTATATTGTTCTTATCTCTTACTCTATGATAGGATACTTGTTTAAAATTAAATTTATACCGTAATCATGCTATAATCCAAATATATGAATGTACAACAGCTTTCTCCTCTTGCACGTGCCGTAATAAGCATTTTCCAATCAAAATCTGAAATCAATACAGATCCTAAAATTTCCGTCAATCGTTTCGTTTCTGAATTAGCATCTTGGTATGAAAAATTGAGAAATGCTATGGATTATCAAGAAGAAGAAATCATTTTGAAAAATGCTATAGAACGTATTTTGAAAAGAAGATTATTACTAGGAGGATCAGGAGCAAAAAATGCAGAACCTTTGCTTCGTGAACTTGTTTGGGCTCGATATTTTCCGGATAATAGTCTTCCTCAAAGTTTAATTATTCGGACGTCCCATGTTATTGATAGATATCTTGAATTAAAAGAGAAAATTTTGTCTTATCATAAAATTCCCGATAAAACTCTCAATACGTGGATGTTTCAATTAATGTCTTGTCAAATTGCTAAAGAATTAAACCCAAATAAAGATAAAGATGCAATGAATAATTTTATGTATCATATTTTAAAAGAACATATCGAGATCGTGGATGATACGGAAGATACGAAGAATGTTCAAGTTTTTATTGCTGTTCATCGGGCGTTAGCGAAAGATGATTTAGCATTTCTTCGCTATCATTTGTTCTTACAAATTTTTCCTCCTTTAAATGAGAGTAGTGTAGATGAAATTGCAAAGAATTTTTTGAGAGGATATAAAGAAATAAACTATCAATTGAGTTATCAACTTAAAGAGAAAATTTATGTATTTGTAAAGAGACAGACTCCGACGTTTTTTATTCTAGAGGATATATTACATGCCCATAAAGATGCGATACCTGCGTTAATTGAAAATCAAGAAAAATTTGGTTCAGCAATTTTTGCAGCTTGTAATGCTCGGTATAAAAGTATATCTTCTAAAGTTCGAACTGCGATTGTTCGAAGTGTTTTCTTTTTACTTTTAACAAAAGTTATTTTTGCATTTGCGGTTGAAGGAACATATGACAGAATTACCTATGGCCATATTATTTGGACAGGATTAATTATTAATATAGCTGCCCCTCCATTACTCATGATAATTGTTAGCTTTTTTATTAAAACACCAGGGTTATCTAATTCCCGAAGAATTTTAGCAAAAGCACGCTCAATTCTTTTTGAAGAGCATCCGAAACTTTCACCGAATTTAACATTGTATATTAAACCAAAAAAGACAAGATCACTTACTACTAGCATTTTTGCATTATTATGGATTCTTTTCTTTGGTTTAAGTTTTGGATTAATGATTTGGGTATTAACGAAATTGAATTTTAATCCAGTAAGTCAAACAGTATTTATCTTTTTCATAACAATTGTTTCGTTTCTATCTTATCGAATTAATCTAACCGCACAAGCTTATACAGTAGAAAATGGGCAAGGGTTATTAACGCCTTTTATAGATATTCTTTTCTTACCAATTATTAAAGTCGGTATGAGATTAACTGATGGAATTTCTCAAATTAATATTCTTATCTTTATCTTTGATTTTCTTATAGAAGCTCCATTTAAAGTTATTTTCGGCTTTTTTGAGGAATTATTTGTTTATCTTCATGCAAAAAGAGAAGATTTAGAATAATACATTTTCAACTCAAAGAAACATACCGAATAGTAAGTTAGTATGTAATTTAACCACTTGCAGAAGTACCTTATTAGGAGTATAAATAATACATGGCTGATTTAGTTGTAAGCGATCAAAATTTTCAACAAACAGTACTAAATTCTGATAAACCAGTGCTAGTAGATTTTTGGGCTCCTTGGTGTGGGCCATGCAGAATTGTTGGACCAATTATAGAAGAACTTGCAAAAGAATATGGAGATAAAATAGTTGTTGGGAAATTAAATGTTGATGAAAATCAACAAACAGCTTCTACGTATGGTGTTATGAGTATTCCTACGCTTGCCTTCTTCAAAAAAGGTAAAGTAGTCAAGACACTTATTGGTGCCCAAGGAAAAGAAGTACTTAAAAAAGCAATTGATGAAATCCTCAATAATTAATTCCAGATTAAGTTATTAGTGTATGTTTGATGTTATTATAATTGGATCAGGTCCTGCAGGCCTTACGGCGGCGATCTATACCACTCGAGCAAATTTGGAAACTCTTGTAATTGCTGGCTTAAAGTGGGGAGGCCAATTAATGCTCACTACCCTTGTTGAAAATTTTCCAGGATTTCCTGAAGGAATACAAGGACCTGAATTAATGGCTGCGATGCGTAAACAGGCAGAACATCATGGAGCAAAGTTTATAGACGCTGATTTACCCGAAACTGATTTTAGTAAACAGAGTGGTGGGCCGTTCTCGGTGATCGTTGAAGGGAAAACATATAAATCAAAATCTGTCCTCATTGCTACCGGAGCAGATACAAAATGGCTTTGCGTTCCTGGTGAAGCAGAGAAAATAGGGAGAGGAGTATCTTCTTGTGCTCCCTGTGATGCACCGTTTTTTCGCAATAAAAATGTTATTGTAGTTGGGGGAGGAGATAGTGCGATGGAAGAAGCACTTGTTTTGGCAGGAGTTGCTAATCATGTTACGGTTATTCATAGAAAGGATGATTTTCGTGCAAGTCAAATTATGCAGGATAAAATAAAAAAACATCCAAAGATTAATATTCTCTATAATACAGAAATAAAAGAAATTTTGGGGGAAAATAAAGTGGAAAAAGTAAAACTCTTCAATAATAAAACAAATAAAACTACTGAAATACCTATTGATGGTGTTTTTGTTGCTATTGGTCATATGCCAAATACAAGAATATTCAAAGGAGTAGAATTGAATGAACATAATTATATCCGAGCTCAAAATGGAACACGAACAAATATAGAAGGGATCTTTGTATCAGGCGATGTTGAAGATGAACAATATAGGCAGGCAGTCACTGCTGCAGGATATGGATGTATGGCTGCATTAGATATTGAACGGTGGATTAGAAGTAAGTAAGAATGTTTTCCTAAACGTTCTCATATATTTCTTGACAAAGAATAGACAGTATGAAATCATAGTCACATGAGTACACCTCAAAACGATACGAGAGACATTGAATTTGATTCTATCCCCAAGGAGATTAAAGAGTATTTAGATACGATCCTTGTCGATGCAAACCTATATAATGCTGAAGAAAGTGTTCATCAAGGAATGCTTAAAGAAATGTATGAGCGCCTTGATAAATATATAGCAATAAAAGTAGTGGAAAATTTACCAGCGGATAAATTAGACGAGTTTATCCGGTTAAATGATGAACGGAGACCTCGTGAAGAAGTTGAAAAGTTTTTAAAGGATAATATGCCAAATACTCAAGAGGTAATTCAACGAGCGTTTGTTGAGTTTCGAGACATGTATCTTCAAAATGTTCCTCAGACCAAATAACCTTTAAAGTACCAAAACCTCATTGTGATTGCAATCTTTTTACTATTGTAATAGGCTAGTATTAGTAGGTGCGCGAGGGAATATTAATACGCGTATGTGCTAAAATAGGAGTATTATATGGTCGTAACACCCGATATACCAGTAACTCCAGAGAATACTGGAGTAATTGCCAACAAGAGCCAAGAACTTACAAAAAGGGCAAATTATGAAGCTCGTGCTCAATGGGAAAGAGATATGAAGAGCGCAGGATTTTGGAAGAAAATTGGTTTACACACCTTTGAAGATTATTATATTTACAAGAATGCTCGTGATTTACGAGAGCGCATGAAGGCAGCCGGTAATTCCTTCCTTACTATGGATGCTACAACCGCTGTAGCAGCGGCACAAAAGGTACAACATGATAGAGAAGAAGTAGAGGCAGTTCACCATGTTCGCGAGCAATATACCTCTCAATTGACAGAAGGAGCTCGTGATATTCATAAGGCGCAAGGTGTTTTGAAAGAAAAAATTATTGAAGAACTGGTGAAACCAGTGATAGATGGAAGAATTACCGATGAGACAACAATGCACGATTACCTTCGGGAATTTGCTCGAAGATACGCAGACAGTAAGGACCCAAATCTATCTGAATTTGTTAAGAAGATATATAACAAAGATGATCCTTTTGCAACCGTAGCGGATGAATTTGCTGCGACAGGCGAATTTTTAAAATTTGGCCAACGATGTAAACAGGATATCGATACGAATAAATATGCCTTAGCTGAAATTGATAAAAATATTAACATTCTTATCGCGAATCCAAAATGGGCTCATGCAACAGGTATTGAACTGAGTAAATTTGATAAGTTTATCAGTTGGTCACAACGGTCCAGAATGAGATATCTCTTAAGTCCTACTGGTGCAGCACTTGCCTGTTCAATTGTTGCTTTTGGCGCTTCGCGACTTGTTTCCGGTGCGGCGAGAAGATTTATTCCTGTTGCAGGAGCTGCTGTTGGTACGACAATTGGTGTGGTTATAGCTGGCTTCAGAGGAAGGTATGAGGCGAAAAAAGATATTCAAAAAGGACGAGCTGCAGGGGAATATGGTGGAGATTATGCTACTCCACCTGGTCCCAGAGCACCTAAGCCTCCAGGATTAATTCTGAGAGGAATTGCTAAATTAGCGCCGGGGAGAGCAAAAAATTATTTACTCAACCGAGAATATAAGAAAATTCCTTCAAAAATAACTCCTCAGTTTGTTAAAGAATTTCTTGCCAGGGGAGAAGTAAAACGTCGTGAAGCGTTACGAGCAACTGAATATGAAATGGCGTCATATAGCGAGCTTATGAATGGAGGAGGAGCTGATCTATATGGTATTCAGCGAAAATCAGTTGCTGAATTGAAAAATGCTTTGCATACGGTAACGTATAATCATGGATCTGATAGAGATAAGGTCGCTGAACGAGCAGCTGAGATTATCACAAGATTAGATTATCGATTATTAAATAAAGGACTTATTAATTTTGAAGATAAAAGTATAAAACCCAAAGAAAAAGAATTAGAGCATGAAGCCACAGCACTGCGTCAATCGCTTATTGATGATGGGATGGCTGAAGCGGATGTCAATACATTAATAGAGCGATTTAAACAGGCCTGGAAGGATAAAATTCAAAAAGATATTGAAATAAAGGATAAACGTGCAAAAGCATATATTAGTGCGCAAGGAAGAAGACAGGCAGGTATTGCTGCTATCTCAGCAATTACTCTTGGACTTATTGATCAAGAAGCAATTGCCTTATTTGAAAGAGATGTACTTCATCAAGTTGTTGCACCAACGGTTATTGAGACGATTGCACAACATCCGGGACAATTAGTGAGCGATGCTGTGCAAACAGTATCTCATCCAGGACAAGTAATTGGTGAGGCTGGACAATCAATTGCGGCTGGGGTTCATAACGTAGGAAATACAATTGATACAATATTTCATCGTCAACCAAATCTTATCTCCTCGGGACCAGGATTTCATATTGATAAAGTGGCAAACAATTTACAGCTAAATTTACCGAAAGGATGGGACGCGTCTTTAACAGGACAGCATAGAATTACCTTTATCGATCATGTTACTGGCAAAACATATAATTATCAATATATTAGTGATATTAATGGAGGGCATTTAGGTGCACCTTTAAGCAGTCATGATGTATTGCCTTCTGACTTTCAAATAGCGACAAAAGAACATGCATTATTACAAAAAGGCCATGTTGAGACTGCCTTCAAACAATGGGATCTCACAAATCATGGAAACGATAGTGAAATACTTAAAATAATTCAATCAGAACAAAATTATGGTCATCTTATTCACGATAAATCAGGAATTAATTTTTATTTACCCGACGGTTATCATGTCAAAAATGTTGATTTGTCCCATATGCGAACAGTTATTGATCATAATGGACATGACTATACCTTCATTATGTCTCATGATGCAAATGGAAATCTCGTTCTCGATCCTCAAAATGCTTCAGATCCAAGTGCAAATTTATGGGCAGTTGTAGACAATCCTAAAACAGTTCAACAACTCAACGATGCTTGGAATAATCTCTACCAACATCATCCAGATTTACTTACTGAATATGGAGCATATATTGAATCACAAAACTATGGTGAGAGTTATCATCATATATTTAGTGACTATACCAATTTAACAAGAATGAATGGAGGAGTACCTCAGCAGTATGCAGGATTAGAATTAGATTTACATTGGGGAGATGGTCGTGATTGGACGAATGGAGGCAACTGGTTTAACCATAAAGGGGCATTAAACTTTGGGGGAGTATTAGCAAATCCAATTACCGCAGAGCAATTTGGTCTTGAGTCTCGTATACAAGGTCTTGTTGAAGCAGGATTATTGCCGAAAGACGCGCTTACCCATCCTGATAAATATCAAGCATTGATTTCTGAGTATACAAAATTCTTAGGAAATCATAACGATACAGAATTACAACATATTATTGATGTAAACAAAAATATTACCGATTTACTCCATCCTCCCCAAATTCCACACGATAAAATGGTTATGGTTGTACGTTTGAAAAGTGGTCAAGAACTTTGGTTACCATGTGGCAAGGATGGTACAGCAATTCTTCCTCCGGAATTACAAACTCCTCAAGGAACGCCGAATGAACTCGTTGCCTGGGTTGGTGCGGGTGTTCCAACTGATTCGAATGGACAGATTATAGAATCTTCTAATTGGATCCAACATGGAACAAAAGGAATTACAATGCATTTCTTTGCTTCACGTCCCTTTAACGAAACATCTACTGCAACTGTCTCTATTGTACCAAGAACTGCAATTACGACACCAATAAACGAAATTGATTTTGGAGTTGTACCGCAAAACATACCAGGGCCAGGTGGACCAATAGATGCTCCTATTCTTCCTTTAATCTTTAACCCGCGAGACTTAGTTGATCGAACACCCGGTCCGACAATTCCACCAGGCCTTCCTCCCATTCCGCAAGTTCCACCTCCAATTATTCCGAGTCCATATAGTCCATATAATCCGTATAGTCCTTATAACCCAAATAGTCCATACAGTTCGAGTGGGTTTGCACGACAGAATAGGCCTCAAATTCCCAATAACGCTTATAATGCGAATGCGTTATCTCCCGCAAATGCTGCACTTAATGCTCCCATTAGCCCAAATATAAATAATCAACAAAATCTCCCTGGTATTGGACTTCCTCCTCCTGAACCACCAAAGAAAAAGAAAGTCCATATTCCTCCTATTAATCAAGCGCCGGGGCCTCAAAATAATGGAGGTAACCCAAATCTTCCACCGGTTCCAACTACTCCGAATGTACCACCAATACCGGCAGCAGTTGGGAATGTTCCCACACCACCTTTGGCTCCAAATTCTCCCTACCAATCAGGCGCTAATATTCAGCCATCACCAAACGTACCGCAAACTCCTAATAATCCCTATCAATATGGTCCAAATATTACTCCTCCTCCCGGTAGCCCAAATATTCCACCACAACCACAAATTAATGTAAATAATCCGTATCAGTATGGAGTTAATATTCCAATGCCAGGGAATCGGCAAGCTTCTGGGCCATCGCAACTTAATCAACCAGTAGGAGGTATTCCACTACCGCAAACGCCTATTGAAGCAGGATCGGGGAATGGAATGAATGTTCCTACTTATCCTCGGCCTAATACCCCCCAAGTTTCTCCAGTTGCACCTATTTCTCAAGAAGTAAATGGAAGGGGAGTACCACCTGTTGAAACTCCAACTCTTCCGGGTGGAGGATCGCAACCTCAAAATGCAGATGTTCCGATAACGCCTCAACTGCAACAGGCTCTTGATAATCTTTTAACACCAGAACCTCAAAGACCAGTGCAACAACCAGTAGAGAGTCAACCAAATACAGCACCATCTGCTCCACCTTATACTCCTCTCAATCCATCACTTGAACAATTAGCCCAGCTGAATCAATCTCCAGAAGGATTTGTTGCTGTTGATCAAATGAACCTCGAGCTATTTTTAGCTGATGAACATCTCTCCCCAATAGCAGCAGAATCTCGCTCGCTCGCGTTAAACAGATCAAGAGAATTTAAGGATGAAGCTCTTCTTGCAGGCGTAAGTGAATCTACAGCTGCCGGATGGTTTAGAGAGATGGTCGTATGGCTTAAAAAGAATCCTCCTCAGGAAAGTATGAAAGAAGAGCCATCCCTTGATATTAATCTCATAGATAGAGTAAATGCATTAGCTGTTTTATTCCCAGATTTATCAATTGATCCTAATTTATCTCGAGGAGTATCAATTTTATTAGCGAAATTTTTATCACAACGACCGTTAATTAATCTTAGTGCGCCAGACGTTGATGATAAATTATTCCTTTTTATTACCTTGTATGAAAAAACTAAAGACCTTACCTTACAATAAAAAAGAAAGTAACCGTAAAAAAGATTCATTACCTGAAGAGGTCTCTTATTATAATGATAAGTTAGACGAAATTGTTCAAAATGAAAACACAAACGATGCAGCTAGTGAAATAGTTGATCTAATAAATTTATAATTATGTCAGATGTTTTATTAGTTGAATCAAATGGGACTTTACCGCAAGAATCTACAACAAAGATTAATAGTATTCCTAGTGTTGATAATACGCAACGAAATCTTAATGCAATAATATCGTCAAAAAACAAAGTATCACTCCATGAAACTGCTATAGCGATGAATATTACTGTTTCAGATGCAGCTTTAGATAGAGTTCGTTTTATGACAGCTAATTTTGATGGCTTGTCAAATTACGCCCGTACTCGGTTAGTATCAATTGCTTTCGCAAATGAAGTAATGGCAGGGAGTAATTCTATGGATAATGCTTCAGCAGCAAAAGTAATGGACCTTCTTATGTCTGATTATGCAAAAAGAAAAGAGACCCAAGCAACAATTCGAACAACAGAAGAAGACTACACGCCAGATTTAGCAACTGAACGAGATTTACAGTATTTACGATTGCATGGGGGCACAGTACTCGAGCAAATGTATCGTTCTAAAAGAATTAGCAAATCGCAAGCAGTAGCATTCGCTTCTGTTATGGAAACTGGAGAATATGACATGACACCTCTTGACCGAGCACGAGCAATTAGTTTTATTGTTGCTCATCAAGATTTGTCAAAAATTAATATGTTTGATAATGATATTGGAAATTTAGTTGCAGATACATTGATGCGAGCTCATGCATTAGAGTCAGTCCAGGCGCAATCAGCGAATCCTGATCGAGTTCCTCTTGCAAATTTTGTTGGAATAGCTGTAAGTGCAAATAATGAATTTAGAGATTGTTTTACCAATGATAGTATGCGAATGCTCGTAGAGGCGATTGTGGAAAAAGATAAAATGCCAACAGAAATTCAAAATTTAACACAAATACTTGATATAACTCGTAATCATCCTGAAATTGAAGCGGTATCTTTTGATATGTATGATACTCTTGTGCAATGGTCAAGTGGCCAAGAGGAAAGAAGAGATCGAATGGATACATTAGCAGTAACAATACTTGAGGAAAAATACGGTATCACCTTGACTGAAGCAGAATTTGCTCAAATTAGTAGGGAAGCTTGGCGAAAACGTTGGGATGAATTCCAAGCAGCGGGAAATGAAGTAAAAATTGAAGAAACGATGAAGTGGATGTTAGATGATGTCATTCGACTAAAAAATATCACCCATTTACAAGATCAGGTTCAGGGTCAAAGTAGAGGAGTAGCTAAATTATGGAATAGATTTGTTACGAAAAGTGAACCAGCTAACAATGCATCTCAATTACGCAATCAAATTGTTCAAGACTTAGTAAAATCATGGTATACGGTAGAATTAGAGACCGCATGTGCGATGCCGGGAGCGTTAGATACATTACGACAGCTTAATGCAATGGGAGTCAAAGTTGCATTAACTTCAAATGCATCCTGGTCTGGTGAGCATATTAGACGGGTATTACATAAATTTGGATTACTGGAATATTTTTATAATTTTGATCGTAACAATCTTGATCAAGCTGCGATTAGTTATTCTTCTCAGATGGGAAAAATGAAAAAACCTCATATAACAGACTTTTTTCATTATTCATGGGATAAATTAGGAGTTAGTGGCTATGATCGTATTATTCATGTAGGAGATAATCCCTGGGACGATGCAATGGGAGGAAAAAATGCAGGAGCGAATGCGATTCAATATAATAATCCAGATTTAACTGCATACAGAGATCTCGATAAAGCTGATTTTTATCATAATAATTATTCCGGTTATGCAGAGAGAGCACTCCAAGCGCATCTATACTCACAAAATCAAGAAGCAAAAGCTGAAATAGATCAAATGATGGAAAATTATCATGTTCCTGCACATGAACGTGCACGAATGCGTGAAATGGCACAGGAAATATATCACAAATCAAGAGAAGTAACAGGTCCTGCTTATTTAGCTCTTGTTGACCAACAGCTTAAAAGATTAGCAAATGGGGAGATGGATATGATGTTATGCCTAGCACGTGATGGATTAGGAATGGCTGTCGTTGCAAAATTAATGAGATTCCTTGAACCAGATGTATACAAGGGAGTGAAAGCTGATCAAATAAAATATATGCATGTCTCGAGAGCATTTGTTGATCGTTTTGATGATGATGCTCAATTTCGAGAAACCTATAAGAAATACATTAAACAATTAGGTATTGATAAAGCAAAAAAAGTAATTCTTACTGATCAAATCTGTGGATCAGGAAAAACGTTTCTAAAATTTGAAGCTCTTTTAAAAGATCTTGATCCTGCAAAGGTAGTTGATGGACAATTTTTAGATATCAGTGAATATGCAAGATTGAATGTTCCTCACGTGCATGGATTTTTGCAAGATAATGGGAATGCAGGAATTAATCTCGATCCATATAATATGCTTTTAGTGTTTGAAGCTCTGTATAATGGTCCGTATTCATCTGCTACCGCTATTGAAGACAAGAAAAGAGGTGTCGGACCTAAAATAGCCCGAAAAAATCCTACCGAGAACGTTGCTGCTCGAGGGTATTCACGGGAAAGCCTTTTACTTTTGAATCAGGTTGCTATTAAAGGACTAATGGATGCTGCTCAAAATCTCCATAGACGTCGATTACTTGGGTATCAAGATCAAAATCCCGTAGATGTCGCTCAGACTTTTCAGAAATTTATTACTGATCAACCTTCTCCCACATGGATTAATATTTGGAGATCAATACCTTGGGAAGACCATGGCGACTGGTATCTAGCTGCAGCTCATGCAGGAGAGAGTGGTATCTTTGGTGCATTTAATGAAAAAATTGTAGTAGGAGCAGGAGGACAATAATATATCTATGGTTTTTGAAGGAGCATTACTGCGTACACCCATTGCACGTGAGGTAGTTAAAGAAAATAGATTACAAAAAGAACGCGTCCTTACTCAAAGAATTAGCCAAGATGTGCGTACGTGTATGGATACAAGCAAGCCACTAGAAGCAAGAGGGGCAGCTTGGAATAATGCGTTAAATAATGTCATTGATAAATATTTTATTCGCTTACAACTTGCCCAAAATATTCGTCCTGCTGAATATAAACAACCAACTATTGATAAATCTTTTATTGTAGATGAAAGAATACTGGAGAGTTATTCGCCCATATTGTTGAAAAGGGTAAAACGGGGAGAAATTAATACACAAGCTGCTTTTGCAATTCTTGAATACTTTTTGCGTTCAGATTATCATAACCTTAATGAAGAACAGATAAATTCATTTTCGAGCATGTTTCCTCCTATGGCTCATCAGGAAAACTTTGGTGCCTATAAACACCGTGTTGAATCAGAAGCCGCAAATGTAATTGTTCCTAACAAATCACCCGAAGAAACTTGGGTTATGCGAAGAGAAATACTAGATATGCTTGAGGTTAGTAATAATATTAATCGTAAAGTTCTCTCACATACACGTGGGAAAACGATATATATAACTGATCTCATGCGAATTAGTGGAGATGCATTACATACTGTGCATCAAGCCAGTACGATCAGTGGTATGAATCAAATAAATGTTCGTGATTTAGATGCATTAAATGGAAATCAGATTAGCACATATAAAAAGTCTAAAATGGAAACAACGTTAAGATTTCTTGCTCATCCTTTAATGTTACTATCAATGGTAGCTAACCCACAAACACGTGATTTTAGACATGATATGGAGACAATATTAGATCTGCCTGAAGATATACATGTTGAAGGTGTAGAGAATATTCCGAAAAGTGGTCCAGTTGTTATTGCATTCTCTCATATGACAGATAGATGGAAGGATAGACAAATACCGAGTAACTGGGAACTAGCAACACTGATTAAGGAAGTAAAGGGGAAAAGAGATTCTAAAGGAATTGCTTTAGTAGCGTATTTAAATTATTTCATTGAAACAGCTCCGAAATTACTCAAAAGACAATTCCCTTGGTTACTCGATAAATGCGTTGAGCGCGCTAGTCAGTTATATGATATTGATATGATTGATGTTTCAAATGCAAACAAGAAAGGAACAAATTTTATGGACAGTTGTCTTAATTCGCTCAATCAGGGCAAGGCTGTTCTACTTTCTCCTGAGGGGGTTCCTGCAGAGGAAGTGTTACGTCCACAACGCGGAATAGGGTTACTCGCAAGGCAAAGTCATGCCCCAGTGGTAGGAGTAGCCTTCAGTGAAGAAATGTTGTCAAATGGTTCTTTTATTCATAAGGTAATATTTACAAAGCCACAAACTTATGAAGCAGATCAATTACCAGGGAACTCAATCGGACAAAAAAATCAAGTATTTGCTGATAATGTGATGAGAGATATCGCAATGGCACTCTCAAAGGATAAGAGAGGCGTGTATACTAAAATATAACGGAATAAGAAGATATGTCTGATTTTTTATCACAAGGCGTAGAAACTGGTCCACAGTTGATACATCGAGAAAATCTTTTAACGGAGAAAATTAATACTGGCATAAAAACTTGTATAAATGCAAATCTATCATTAGATGAGCGGGGTAGAGGATGGGGAAACGCGTTACAAGCTGCGGCAGACAAACAATTTTCAGCACAACAGATTAATTCTCATTTGTATCCACGACCTCAAGATCAAAAAGCACTTTTTACCTATGACCAACAAGATAGTAATTGGTTGCAACAATTATCTCCTGAATTAGAAAATGCGGTACAATCTGGGGAAGTGTATTCTCATGCAGCGTATGCGATTGGAGAGTATTTTGCTCGGACTGGGTATCATCAATTATCTCCTGAGCAATTACGCGCAGTTGTTCATCTGTTTCCTCCAAGGGGAGTGGAAACTCCCGAGCAATATAATGAAAGAATTAATGCGTTACCTTTAGAAAATTTAGTACCGGGAAAAAGCTTAGATGAAAGTTGGATTATGAGAAGAGAAATACTTGATATTTTAGATCTTGAAGCAAAATTAGAGCATCAATATATTCTCCCTGCCTTTGGACAAACAATGCATATTAGTGACTTCACCGTCGTTGCTGCGAACTGTCTTCGGATGGTTCATGAAGCAGCAACGGATGATGGGATGGAAAGAATGAAACAGCGTGATGTTCAATTAATTACCTCAATGATGGAACAGCATGGCTCAGTACCTCCGGTAAAAACTGAAGGGAAGATTTTAGGCGCGGATTCTTGGCATATACGGAATGATGATAGTGCATTTACGTCGTGGTATCGATTTTTTAAAACATGGCCTTTAGATCAAGAGGATGAAGCACTTATGCTTGAAAAGCAAGCGCAAGGGATGACACTTGCACAAATACAAGAAGAAGCTATTAGAAGTAAACAATTTCGTGATGGGTTAAATGCGCGAGATGGTTTTGTTTGGCATAAATTTTTTAGAGATCATCAAACTGCAATGGATCCAGATAATAATTTTGATGAATCAGATAATTTTCTCGGCGGTGGTTCGTTGCAGAGAGCTGAAAATATGATTAATCTTGATGAAGCAATTCAAATGTATGACTTATTATTGGGTATTCGATTACCAAATAGACGTGCTGCATTACAAATTCCTGAGATTCGAAATTTTCTCTCCGGTGGTCCTGGAGGTAGTCCACAAACGTTAGGCATTTTATTTGATCAGTTGATCGTTAGGCCTGAACATGCGGAAAATATAAGAGAAAAGGAAGAAGTGGAACATCTGTATGAACAAGAAGCACATCGAAAACCTGATCCCTGGGGATTCGCCTATTATTATCGTCTCTATAAACAAATCCCCCAAGGAGTTCAATTAGCTGATATTCGAGGACGTATGGCTCAGGAACATGTACTTTATGATGCGGAAAATGCTAACTGGATAACCCAACTTCGTGAAGATATGCGTCTTTTAAGAAATGAAGCATTAGGAAGAGCAGATTACAATACAGATCATGCATGGGTAGATGTTGTGTCAATGATTAGAGATCATGTACTTGCTCGTTATTCTTTTACACAATTATCAGAAAATCTTATGGTTGACGAATTTGATAGATCAGAAAAAAGAAATGCTTTAGGTGAAACTGCCGATGTGAGTCGTTTGTATAAAGTACTCCTGGGACGTAACTCATATGCTACAGATAAATATGCGCAAAGGGTATACCCTATAGGTGAGCCATTACATATAACTCTTCAAAAAATGCGTTCAAGTAGTGATTTTCGAATGAGGAAAGCTAACTTAGATCAAATTGTCGCTGAATATGAACGCAGAAAGCATCGAAAACCTACATTCAAAGAATATAAAAGATTTAGTGACGAATTGAATACTACGAATGTGAAAAAAATTATCCAAGCACTTTAGAATGAGGTAATCTACGCAGCATATCTTTGTTGCAATTCTCTCATAGCAGACGCATTTCTCACAGCAAGCTGGGTATTTAATGAGACATGTATTTGTTGTTGAGATAATTTTTCGACAGCGATTTGGAGAAATTCCATTGAATCAAGAGATTTGACACTTTTTCTACTTATTCTTTTTCCTAGAATTTTTAGTTTATTTAGCTCTCTTTGTAATCTCAATGCTCGTTGAACTTTATTTGGTTCTGTTTCATCAGATGCTGTTTCATTGAGTTGTTTCATCGCTCCGGAAAGAGAACGTATACCTTTTGGCATGGAACGAAGCGAACTACCGAATAATGATAGTTTTTCAGAAAAAGATTCTTCTCGTTTTAAAGTTGCTGCAGATAATCCCAAATGATTTCCCACGGAATATAATACATTTCGTGAAATTATTAGTTTCTCTTCAGGAGTTCGAATATTATTATCTTCACAAACTGCTTCAATAAAAGCTTGAAATAGTTCTTCTCGTGAAGCACCTTCGAGGACTTTTCTTCCCACGTTCATCTGAGTATCATTTAAAATAAGATACATTCTTCTATCCAAAACGGCTACAGCATTGTCATCTCTTCCTACTATGAAATTTCCAATATTTGGATCTGAATGAACAATGTAATGATCCTTTCCTTCAATTTGCATAGCAGGTTTTGCATGCATTTGAAACTGATAGAAGTTAACAACTTGATTAATTGTTTTTTTGATTTCTGCAGCTGGTTTATTGCTATGCAAAAATTTATTTAATGTTACTCCATTACTAACAAGTTCTTCACATTGCATATTAAATTGATTGAAGTATACAACAGGAGCAAAAACGGCATTATTTCCTTCTTGTTGGTTATAAACAGCTATGATTGCACTTCTAAATAATTCATCATTTTTATCAAAATCTTTATCATTAATATCTTTTAAACACCAATTTTGGGATAAATCGAGAATCATTTTTGCCATATTTGCATAATAAACTTCTTCGGGAGTACCATGGAGTATAACTTGTTCAAGTGTATTCATACCTAATTTATAATAATCCTCGATATGTTTCACTGCATTCGGATTTAATTGCTTGAGAGCAACGTCTTTAATATTTCCATTCCGGTCTACTATTTTTGCTGCTCGAGTAGTAAATAAGCTTCCTTGTCCAAGTGCGTCTCCAATACTTACCAGTTTATATTCTCCTTCTTTCGTAGGTTCGTTATGGTCTGTCCAGACAAAGTCTTCATAAAATTTATATTTTGGATTCGTTTTACCATCTTCTGCCATCTTATATAAGTTTTCCCAAAAAACAAGTTTATTCATACCAGGATTATTATCAAAACTTTCAGCGAGTCGCTTGTTTAATTCTGGAGAGGAGAAATGAAAAAATTGACTTGTTAATTGAAGTGCCCGTACGCCTAATGCACTCGCTTTTTGGATCCCACTAATTACTGCTTCGACACCTTTATAACTCGCTGTTTGTTTTTCAGGGGTTTCTGGTTTTCCTGCTAAATTTCGTGTTTGTTTTTCAAGATATGCATAAATTTCGTAATATCGTTCTCGAGATCCTTCAGCCAATTGGTAAACGACTGATTGTGGATAATTTTTATATTCTCTACCAAAGAAGACGATATCTTGAGTAGTTGATTGCATAAGTGAGGGAATTCTTTGATTCGGAATAAGATTACTAAAAGGGATTTTTGCATATTGTTCTGGAGTTGGATCTTCAACTTCAGTCTGCATGACTTTTGAATAATTAATTGCTTGTTCATCATAGCCAGTAAATAGTAATGGACCAATCATTGCAGCAGCAGGTAAAGCGAGAAGTGTTTGATCGCCATTAATAATTGCCTGTTCGAGAGCAATCTTCATAAATCCTTTTGCTTGCAAAGCATCATTCAAATAGGTTGCTAGTTTAGATCTATTTTCCGAAGTAACGAGTGCTCCATGTGGTTCCTCCACAAGTAATTTGCTCGCGATTGCAAAACGTTGTGAAGGTGTTAAATCATGTAAAATATTAAGAAGATCATGATATGAGCGGAATACTTTTTTTCTTATATCATCAAGGACGATTTTTCCACTAACAGGGTCATACTCAACTTTTGTTGTTTCTCGATGTAAATATTCAAGATGTTCTGAAGAATAGTACACACGGGTAAAGAAATTTGTTACCCATTCTTCGGCTAACTTTGTTGATTCGCGAACTTTTGCTTCATCTGACGAATCACAAGAGGCGATCAAGTCAAATCCCCGGTTAAAATACATTGATAAATAGTCTGCTGCTGCTATTTGTGTTAAAAGTGAAGAAGGAGATAAATATTTTTTAATTTCTTCACCCATTGCGTATCGAAATTGGCGGTATTCTTCAATAGTTTGTATTTGTTCACCAAGAATAATAAGTCCTTCAGGTCCAATGTATCGAATATTCTCACGTAAATGATTTATTTTATGTTGGAGTGAAAGGCTAGGGGATGAAAGGATTTTTAAATTGTATTCTTTTAAAAAGCCCTTTTTACCGGGGTCTTCAGGAAAATAATCACGAATAAATTTATATTGTGCAGAGAGTTGATTCTCAGGAATCCCTTGCTTTAGTAATCGTAAGTATGCCTCTTGAATTGGTTTTGTGATAATTAACGTAGTTAGAGAATCTGAAAATAATTCCCTTCGAAAACCGGGTATACCTTCTAAAGACATAGTAAGATTATTTGTATAATTATAGAGTTCGTCCATAGAATTTACGGAAATTTCTTTATTTCTATCGATGAGGTCTTTTATAAATGGTAGTTGTGTTAGAAGATCATAGTTATTACAGTCTACTGAGGCAACACTTTTATCGAAACTTCCACCCGATAATAATAATTGATAATTGTTAAAATATTTATCATTCTTAAAAAGTGGGCTGGATAAATGCATTAGTTCAGAGAAAGCTATATTGTTACTGTTAATACCACTTTCGTTCATTATTTTGACTATTGTGTCGTAGTATCCTTGTGAATCCTCTTTAAAGAGACTTTTAATGGTCATTAATTGTAAGTTAAATTTAATCATTTTTTGTATATTTGCTTGAATCTTTTGATTATATCGTTCAAGATTCTCCGGTTTTAATAAAGTGATAAGATCTTCCTGCATATCAGGTGAAATAATAAATGTATCGCCATTTTGTGTCTGATTATGATAAAGCAATTCTGGTGGAGTTAAGCCAGAACTGATAACCGATGGAAAGTTATTTTTTAAATACTTTACCATATTATCAGATACTGCATAATTTGATCCATTAATTCGAGTTAAAATATCTGTTATATACGTAATTCGGATATGTTCAGGAATCTCTTCCCGATTAAAATCAAACTTAAGTCGCAACAAAAAATCCTTTACTTGAGCTCCTTGTTTATTGATATCCTCTTGAGATTTTGGTCCACGAGACATATCTTGGAAAAATGTATCAATTTTCTCTTCAATACTTGTCCGAGGTTTTCCTTCATACTCTGTTTCCAAAAAATCAATGATATTCAGATAATCAGTATCTCTAAAATGATGTCGTGCTAAGAGACCATAATCAAGTTGATAGTTGCTAATTACTTGCTCTGTTTTTATGGGAATATGAGCAGCCTTTAATTTGTATAAAAACGCTTTTGTCTTTGGTAAATTAACTTCCTTTCCATTCTCCCACCAGCCATGAGAGAATTCGGAATCTATAAATTCAAGAACTGCTTTTGTAATATACGTTTCAGCAGTAATACCAAAACTAAGTTTTTCAAATTCTGAGATTTTTTGGAGGATATGAATAAAACTATCTTCGGTAACTGGCAATTCTTCTGAGTGCCAAGAATTCCCAACTTTTATATTTTTCATAAGCTTATAAAGAAGGCTAGCAAGTGGAAATGTTGTTGCCTCACGCCATTTGTTCGGTTTTATTCCAAAAAGGTCGTTTTCTATTTTTTCATTTGTTTTATCGTTAATATATTCATGTAAATGATCAAATACGTCAACCGCCTGTTCTGGCTCCTTTATAATTGCAAAATTTACATCTTTTAATGATGAACTAAAGTAAGTGAGGATTTGACTTTCGGTATATCCATATGTGCGTAATCGTTCAGACAAAAATCTTATGACACTTTCCCCAAAGTTATAATCAAGACGATTATCTTGCGAGTAAAGTTTTTCTAAATCTACTCTATGTAACTTTGCTAATGCGGCAAATACCTCTGGATTTTTTCCGTCAGGGTAGTAACCATAATCTCTCTTATGTTTCCCATTATTTATAATTTCGAGGTTTGTTAGCCTGCTTTGCTGTTTCCATGTCTCAGGCATTGGTTGTTGCGGTTGATCACTCGTGTCATAATTCCAAATTTCATGTCCTAATTGTACTTCTAATGCACGCATGCCACCACTTTGGTGCGTAAAACCTTTTGTTGAATCGAGTTTCATAATTGCAGTCCGAAATGCATCTGATGAAAGACCAGCTTTTTCCAAGAGTTTCATTGTTCCAATATCGGCTGCAAATTCTTGTAACCAACCGACGGCCTCATAATCTAATAGTCGTGCATTATTTGAGTTAGTACGCCAAACATCCATATGAATAAGGTGATTAATTTCATGAGCTAAAACTGCTCCAACTTCGTCTAACGTATCAAGTTTATTTATTAATCCTTGAGCAAGAAATATAGTGCCATCAGATCCAATGAATGCATCGTTGCCTTTTCGCATAATAACCACTCTGGGTTTAAACAAAAATCCTTCGCTCATTTTATCTGTAATTTCATGGATTTGTTTATATCGTTCAGAGTTAAAATCAAAATCAAGGTCTCTTGTTTCTGAAAGATACTGAAAGGTAGATTCTAAAGCTGGTGCTAACATAACAGGCTCTAGATATTGCTGTGCCTTTTGCATGTATTCATTATCCATATTTGGAAAACGTTCTTCTTGCTGAATAGGTTCATTCTCGGGATGATGCGGTTCCATTGGTGGCAGGGGGGGATAATCAAACTGTACAGGAGCTTCATTAGTATGAGGGAGAGATAGCTCAATTCGTGGTAAGATTTGAGTCGGTTGGTCTTCAATATCTATACTCGGCAATTTTTGTGTAGGTTGGCGGGTCATATCTATACGTGGTAAGATTTGAGTCGGTTGGTCTTCGATATCTATACTTGGCAATTTTTGTGTAGGTTGGCGAGTAATATCCACCTCAGGTGGTTTTTTGTTTTTTTTATCAGGAGTTTTCGTCGGCGCGGGGAGTAATGGAGCCAATCCAAACATTTTCTCTAATGTATCACGAGCGCTTGTAGTTACTCTTTCGGATATTGGTTTTACTTTAACTTTTGCTGGTTTTGCTAGTGGTTTTGGTGCGGGAGCTTGATCTAATTCAATCATAAATGGTATAATTAGTATATTCTAAACGTTAAGATAAAGTAAATAATTTTTCCCCGTTGACAGCCTCAAAATCCTGTGCTACTATCATTCATGGAAACTCAATTCGTTTTATGAGAAGTCTTTTCATATATTTTGTAATCCCGCAGTAGGGTCTTCATATCGTCTCATAATTTAAATTGATTTCCGCTTGAAAAATAAATTTTTAATTTGGATCGGAAGTATTATGGCGTTTGGGCCGGTAGCTTAGCTGGTAGAGCGTCGCGTTTGCATCGCGAAGGTCGAGAGTTCGAATCTCTTCCGGTCCACTTAAGTATCATCTAGGGCAAGCCCCCTAGAAAGAGGGGGTTTACCTTAGATGATAATGAGAGAAGCTCTTTGACAAGTGAGGAGAAGAAGGTCTTTTTAGTGTTAATGCATATTAACATTTTAAAAATCTACTCATAATGCCGATAATGAATGCCTAGGAGATTTTGGCCGAAGAAGGACGCAGACGACGGCGATACTCATCGGGGAAGTGTCATCAACTTTTGATCCGATGGTTTCCGAATGGAGCAATCCACCCCATTAGGGGTAGCCTTATGTAAAAATATTTCCGCAAGGAGATATATAGCATTTGGCAGGGTACGAGGCCAACTGAAACATCTAAGTAGCCTCAGGAAAATAAATCATTGAGATTCCGTAAGTAGCGGCGAGCAAAAGCGGAATAGTCTAAACTGCAGTTTACTGCAGGGTTGCAGGGCAGACGATATTCGATGTGTTTTTAATAATAGAAGAACCCGGAATGGTTCCCCAAAGAACGTGAAAGGCGTGTATATGAAATTAAAAACACCGATAGTTTGTACCTAAGTACCGTTGAGCACGATTAAACTCTGCGGGAATCTGGGGGGTCCACCCTCCAAGACTAAATACCAGAATCTACCGATAGTGAACTAGTACCGCGAGGGAAAGGTGAAAAGCACCCCGGAAGGGGAATGAAATAGAACTGAAATTGTCGGCTAACAAGCAGACGAAGTTTCGCAAGAAATGACGTCGTGCCTATTGAAGAATGAACCGGTGAGTTATTCTGTATTCTGTAGTCTAAGCAATTCAATTGCGAAGGCGGAGTGAAAGCGTGCTCTAAATGAGCGTTTTTACCAGAGTACGGAATAGACCCGAAACCAGGTGAGCTAACCTTGAGCAGGGTGAACCCTTTCGAAAGAGAGGGGGAGGCCCGAACCCGTGGCCGCAGCAATGGCTTGGGATGACTTGAGGTTAGGGGCAACATGCCAAACGAACTTGGAGATAGCTGGTTCTCCCCGAAATATATTTAGGTATAGCGCTTATGTAGATGGCCCATGGGGTAGAGCACTGAATGGTTACTGGGGGCGCAAGCTCTCAGCACTAATCAAACTCCGAATACATGGATACCATGCATAAGTAGTCAGTCATGTCGGGCTAAGCCGATGTGTCAAAAGGGAAACAACCCAGACTCTCAATTAAGGCCTCTAAATCGTAGCTAAGTTTACAAGGAAGTCAAGATCCATAGACACCCAGGAGGTTGGCTTAGAAGCAGCCATCCTTTAAAGAAAGCGTAACAGCTCACTGGCGGACGGTATTTAGCGCCGAAAATTTATCGAGGATGAAGCTCTTTGCCGAAGCTGGAGACTTTTTTACCACTACGGTGGTAAAGGATTGGTAGGGGAGCGTCTTAAGTGCTGTGAAGTCGGTGCCGTAAGGCCTGGTGGAGTGCTTAGGAGTGAGAATGCCGGCATGAGTAGCGATATGGTTGTGAGAATCAACCACGCCGAATGTCCAAGGTTTCCTCCGCAATGTAAGTCAGCGGAGGGTTAGTCGGCCCTAAGGGTATTCCTCGTTAAAGGGGATTAGCCCGATGGATAAGTCGTTAATATTCGACTACGTAAATATGTGTATTGTAAGGGCGTGACGAAGTTGGAAGAATCGAGTCCTGTGTAAGCAGGATCTAAGCAGTAAGATAAGCGTGGACTGGCAAATCCGTTCACCTGTTTAATTGAGCTGCAACGGAAAGTTTCCTAGAGATAGGGGACAATTCGATACCTTTCAGTTTCCAAGAAAAACGTCATTATCCTGTTCAGCAATGGATTGGAAAACGCATATTTTGCCGTACCGCAAACCGACACAGGTGGACTGGTCGAGAAGACTAAGGCGATCGAGAGAAAGATGATCAAGGAACTCGGCACAAAAGCTAGGCGTAACCTATGGGAGATGCCTTTCCTGTGCCAGTAATGGTACAGGACGCAGCTAATGTTTACTTAGCGACTGTTTATCTAAAACACAGGTCCCTGCAAAGCCGAAAGGCAAGGTATAGGGGCTGACACCTGCCCAGTGCCGGTAAGTCAATGATGTTGAGTGACACTCGCAAGAGTGAAGCTTGGTATCAAAGCTCCGGTGAACGGCAGCAGTAACTATAACTGTTCTATGGTAGCGAAGTTCCTTGTCGGGCAAGTTCCGACCCGCACGAAAGGTAGAACGACTGAATAACTGTCTTGAACATCTACCCGGCGAAATTGAGATGGCTGTGAAGACGCGGCCTAGTTATGCATGGACAAAAAGACCCCGGGAGCTTTACTGTAACTTGGCATTCGCGAGTTTATTTTCCATGTTTAGAATAGGAGGGAGCCTTCGGGCAATAGTGAAATACCTCTCTTGAGAATGAGCGAGCGTTACCTCTATCCCGCATAAAAATCCGGGAGGGGAACAGTGCTTGGTGGGCAGTTTAACTGGGGCGATTGACTCCTACAACGCAACGGAGTCGTACAAAGGTTGGCTAGCCTTGTAAAGAAATCAAGGTGATAGCGCAAACGCAAAAGCCAGCTTGACTGCGAGACTTACAAGTCGAGCAGGGACGAAAGTCGGTGTTAGTGATCCTCCGATGCCTAGTGGTAGGCACGGAGCTTAACGGATAAAAGCTACCCCGGGGATAACAGGCTGATCGCATCCAAGCGTCCACAGCGACGATGCGGTTTGGCACCTTAATGTAATTTACATCGGGGCGCCTACAAAGTAATTTGTAAGCTTGGTTTAATCTCTACAATTAACCCATGTAAGAGATAAATAAAAATTTACTAGTTAAAATCGGTAAACACCTTTAACAATAGAGAGAAATTGTGATAGGTCAATACCGAGGGAATCCGCTATATAAGCGGACCTGTATCGACTTGATCTTTATGATCAGATAGAAATTTTTACTTAAAGGTAAAATTTATAAGTTCTATAAACAACTAGCTCCTTCGCAAGAAGGATGAAGGTATAGTCAGAGCTCTTAGTAATAAGAGGAATAAGACAGCGATGTCGGCTCATCCTATCCTGGGGCTGGAGAAGGTCCCAAGGGTCCGGCTGTTCGCCGGTTAAAAGGGTACGCGAGCTGGGTTCAGAACGGCGTAAGCCAGTTCGGTCTCTATCCTGCATAACCATCGAGATTTGAGAGGATCCGTCCCTAGTACGAGAGGACTGGGATGGAGGAACCCCTGGTGTGTCGGTTGTGGGTAAGCATTCCCGCATTGCCGAGTAGCTATGTTCCTATCTGATAACCGCTGAAAGCATCTAAGTGGGAAGCAGACCTCAAGATTAGATCTCATGTGTCGCAAGACACGCAGACCCCTTCAAGATCAGGAGGTTGATAGGCGGGCGGTAGAAGTACAGCAATGTATTAAGCCTACCCGTACTAATGGTCTAGTAGTAGATTTAGATTCTTCTTCTCTTTACTTTTCAGAGAGCTTCAACTCTTTGTAATTGTTTTTGTACTGAAGTCTTTCGGTCTTTGGAGCGAAGTGGCACCACCTCTTCCCATTCCGAACAGAGAAGTGAAACACTTCAGCGCCTACGATACTTGTGAGCCTAGCTCATCGGGACAATGGGTCAAGGCCGGAGAACTTAAGTACAAAAACATAAAAATCCCGCTATTAAGCGGGATTTTTTGTATAAGTATCATATAAAAAAACCTATTTTTTAGTAAAAAGTAATTTCATCAATTGCGTCTCAACTATTTTAGTAGTATAATAGTTTTATCTTAAGTCGAAAGGTATACATGAATCGTGAATACAAAATCTTCTAAAGGTGCATCTTCAATGGCCGAATTAATGGCCAGTCATAAATCACCACTCATTACATTACATAAGGGAGAAGAAATTAAAGGTGTTATTACCAAATTAACTCCAAGTGAAATATTACTTGATATTAATGCAAAAACCGAAGCAGTTGTCTTAGAGAAAGAAAGAAAATATATTCGAGCAATGATGTCTCTTTTAAAGGTTGGGGATACAGTAACGGTAACCGTTTTAAATCCAGAATCTGACACGGGTAATTCAGTAGTATCTCTCCGAAAGTATATTGACAGTAATATGTGGAATAAGCTTATTGAAACAGAAAAAAATCATGAAAAAATTGATGTAATGATCAAGAATGCAACTAAGGGAGGATATATTGTAGAAACCAAAGAAGGTTTAGATGGATTTTTACCAAATTCCCACATATCATTTCAACAAAACACCCAAGAAATTATTGGAAGTACTCTTAATGTCATGATTGCAGAAATCCATCCTGAAACACATAAGCTTATTGTTTCCCAAAAAACCGTGCTTGGATCTAAAGATTTTGATGAGCTTGCAAAATCTTTAAAAATAGGAGAAAAAGTATCAGTGATCGTCGCACATATTGCTCCTTTTGGATTATTTCTCAGTATTCAGGTTAAAGATAAAGAAAAGAAAGATACATTTCTTGATGGATTTATTCATATATCAGAAGTCTCATGGGATAAAGTTTCAGATTTAGCAGCAATTTATGCAATAGGTGATACTATTGAAGCTCAAGTAGTTGGTTTTGATTCAAGTGCAAAAAGAGTTGACCTATCAATTAAACGGTTAACAAATGACCCATTTGAAGAAATCTTAAAGCAATATAAAGTTGACCAGAAAGTGACAGGGACAGTCTCTAAGATTAGCGATACTGGCGTCGTCATTGATATGGAAGAAGAAGGTATAGAAGGGTTTATTAGAAAAGAAAAAATCCCACCTACAACAAAATATGAGATAGGTCAAAAAGTCACATTAACCGTGAGTCAAACTGATGTAAAAAAACATAGAGTTTATTTAACTCCAGTTCTTCTCGAGAAACCCTTAACCTATCGATAATATATTTATTTTTCTTCCGCTGGCTCTTCGAGGCTGTTAGTAGTACAATATAGTCTATATGCCTAAAACTACTATATCATTTGTGTGTCAAGAATGCGGTTACGATAGCCCTCAATGGCTTGGTAAATGTCCTGAATGTAATACGTGGAATTCTTTTAAAGAGTTTCAACAACCAAAATTTCAGAAGACGAACATACATTCAAATAGTTCTCTGTCCGTAGAATCACTTATTCCTAAAACTCTAAAAGATATTAATTTACAAGAAGTGGAAAGAATTCAGACAGGGTATCGGGAAATGGATAATGTTTTAGGCGGTGGTATTGTTCCCGGTTCTATTACACTTTTGGCTGGAGATCCCGGTATTGGTAAGTCAACTTTATTACTGCAATTATGTCTAAAAATAGCAGAAAGAGGTAAAAAAGTACTCTATATTTCAGGTGAAGAATCTGTCGAACAAATTAAGTTGCGCGCATTGCGAATTACGCAAAACCTTGATAATAACAACTTTTTATTACTTTCTCTTTCAAATGTAGATACTGCTGTTGAAGCTATTGCAAAGGAAAAGCCATCAATCGTCGTTGTTGATTCAATTCAGACAGTAGAATCTGAGGCTCTTTCAGGATTATCTGGTTCGGTTGGGCAAGTACGATATGCAGCAACACAATTAATTAGAATTGGAAAATCGTTGGGAATCCCAATAATAATTGTTGGTCATGTCACGAAAGAAGGAATGGTTGCAGGTCCAATGGTACTATCTCATATGGTGGATAGCGTTATCTTTTTAGAAGGTGAAAAATTTACTAAAACGAGATTGTTACGTAGTTTAAAAAACCGATTTGGTCCTGTAGATGAAGTAGGTGTTTTTGTTATGGAGGGAGAAGGAATGAATGAAGTCCAAAATCCAGAACAATTATTTTTAACGAAACGAGAAGAATCTGTCCCAGGTTCAATTCTTGTTGTTATACTAGAAGGTACAAGACCCTTTTTAATTGAAATACAAGCACTAGTTGTCTATTCGAAGTTAGCAATGCCGAGAAGAGTAGCTTCAGGAATCGATCATAAACGTCTTGAACTTCTTCTTGCCGTACTTCAGAAACAATGTAGAATCTCTTTAGAGAATATGGATGTATTTGTTAATGTTGCTGGAGGGTTAAAAGTATCTGATCCGGCAATAGATCTGGGTATATGTTTAGCAGTTTTTTCGAGCTTGAAAAATAAACCACTTACTAATACAGTAGGAATAGCAGAAGTGGGGTTATTAGGAGAATTACGTGGGGTAGGTGGAATTGAAAAAAGAACGAGAGAAGCTAAAAAACTAGGGTTTCAAACGATTATCACTTCTCTAACTCATAAATCATTAAGTTCAGTTTTGCAAGATCTAGGATGGCACATGCAAGAAAAAACAGCCTGGAAACAGGAAGATGAAAGACACTGGAAATTAAATAAAGAGTAAATGTTAATATATGGACAAGGACGTGAAAGTAAATAAAATAGACTCAAAAGAAGAAAAAACGTTAGTTGATTCAGCAGAAAGACCGTCAACCTTTCATCCCAGTATTATGGGGTCATTCGCCGACGAAATTGCAAAGCTAGTTATTAAGCGAATGCCCAAATTTAGTAATAGAGTAAAGAAAAAACCAATTAAGAAATCCAAACAGGCCCAAGGCGGATTCTTTTTAGATACATCAGCTATAATTGATGCAAGAATTTTTGATGTAATTGTTATTGGGATTGTTAGTGGAGTTGTTGTTATTACTGAAGATATATTGCTTGAATTAAAGCATATAGCTGACTCTAAAGATCCTTTAAAAAAAGAAAGGGGCAGAAAGGGGTTAGAGAGATTAGAAAAGATAAAGCGAAGTAAAGGTGTAAAAATTGTAGTAGTATCAACAGATAAAAGTATTAAAGATAAATATAAAGAAGTAGATGAGCTTCTCATTAAAACTGCAAAAGCTTATAAAGGGAAAATAATAACCTGCGACTATAATCTGGAAAAGAAAGCAAGTGTTCATGGCGTTGTAGCTATAAATATGCATGCTTTAGCACAAAGTTTAAAAGTTGCTGCAATTCCTGGAGAAAATGTTCAAGTAAAAGTATTGCATACTGGTAAAGATTCTTCTCAAGGGGTAGGGTATTTAGAAGATGGTACGATGATTGTAGTCGAGAAAGGAAGCAATGAGTTAGGAAATACACTTGACGTTATTGTCTCTCGAGTAATTCAAACATCCTCAGGAAAAATATTATTTGCAAAAAAGAGCACGTTATAAAAATAGTTTGATTCTTTATTTGTCATTGAACTTTTATGGAGTACTTAACTTCAACTGAACCCAAAATATACTTGTTTCTTTGATTGTTTATATTAACTGCTTACCTTAAGATTTATTGTAAGTATATTTGTAATCTGCTCATTGCCTAGTTTAGATATTAAACTTGTCTCATTTACATTAATAAGGATATATTTTTGGGTTTAAAACTATGCTTAAAGTAAAAAGTGCTTTGAAGCAAAAAGTATAGCAAAGTGTATTGTTGAGTGCTTATTTTGGATGGGGAAAACCTATTTTAAAAGAATGAAAGGTGACCATGAAAAATATTAATTATAAGAATCGTATAAAACTAATGTAATAAAGCATTAATTTGTACATAGTCTTTATATTGTGTTATTAACCTATTTGGATAGACGGCAGGTGCTATCAATTCATGTGTTTTATTGCTATATTTTCTGAAGTCATACAGTTTTTAGCTGAGGTGCTGTTTTCTATTTATAACTCTTGTGTTTTGTTTAGTTGCTTTTGTTTTCACCAAAAAGGGGATAGTTTTTTAAACAAAAAAACTATGCGTCCCTTCGGTTGATAGTTTTAGACAAAAATGATACATATTGGAGAATTTATCGTCTTTTTATTGTTTATTATTTTCACACGCAAAGCCAAAAATTATTATAGGTTTTCTAAGCGTTGCGGCAAGTAGTCCGAAAGCCTCTTTTAGAAAACAAATTGTGTCCAATTATTATGCTATTATTTATGCTAAATCTCTCATTATCCTGAGTTTTTAAGTAATTAAATTAATATTTTTGCTATCGATATATAAGCCTTTTGCGTATCGATAATATTGTGAAGCATATCTTTTGGTCATGATTTACTAAAAATAATAGTTTATTTATTGGTGGTATGTTTGAAGGAATATATCAACTGAGTTATGAATGCTTTGACAAAATAACATTTCTCTTTAATGTTAAACTTTGGAATTTAATCAAGGATTTTTAAAAGGATTAGTTTTGAATATTAATGATATCACTTCTGTGGGGTAGAAGATAAAAGTTAAGCTCCTTAACATTATTTTGCTAATTTGTTTATTATATGGCTTTCAGTCTAATATAGTGAGAAATATAAGTATATAAGAAAGATAACTAATTAAACAAATGAAACTCGTTTTATCGCCCGGTATTTATACAAGACTACTTGTTTTTTTGGCTTTATTTAAATAGTAAAGTTTATTTATCTAAATATTGATACATTAAATCACCATAAAGATCTTTACTTAATATATTGATATATACCAGCTAGTAGAATGTTTTATGTTATAAAAAAGGCTATAGGATTATAGATCTTCATTTTTAAATATTTTGGTGACTAAAATATTGCTAATACAATTAGGTAACTCATTATTAAAATTTGATAATTTCATGAGAAGATTTATCTCTATGCGCCTCTAGAATCACGTAAGGAGAGTCTTTAGTTAATTTAGATGAATGGATAAGGTTTAATATTTTTAATTAATCTTACGTCATTGTAGAGAGTGGATATTTTTTACTGAAGAGTAGGTTGTTTTTTATAGTCTCTTTTTATTTAACTAAGTGATTTAACAAAGCCTCTTATTATCTCGTATGATACTCGATTTTTTATTCATTATAAATTCTGCTAAATGATATAGATTAGTATTCTTTGATATAAATAGATAATAGAAATTTTTATGGAAAAATGAACGGTGTGTTAGTTTCTATTATTATTTTGAATAAAGATCTCTTACGAAAAGGAAATAAATTTACAATTCAGAATGTGAAAGGATTTAATCGTAGATTAAAGGTAAAAATTTAATATTGAGTACAAGATATTAATTTTAAGCTTTAACGAAGTAAGAAAGCCTGCCCAACTTTCTTACTTCATTAAAGACTAAAAAAATATTGTATTAACAGTAAAATCTATTATTTTTAGCTTCGTCAATTTTTCTTGACAAATATTTTCGTTTCCTGTATTAATTATAGTTGCACTTAGTTTTTATCCTGCCTTTAAGGACTAATTGCAAAATCACAAGAGCATTGCTTTTCGTACCGAGTCTTTATCTATTTGAGTAACGAAAGCGATGCTCTTTTTTTGTATTACAATTTCTACAAAAAAACTACTGGTACTTTACCAAGCTTAGTTAACTTTTTAAATTGTTCTCTTCCAATTCGTAACAACTCATTTTGGTCATCTTTGATTTCTTTGTTAATAACTTGTTTCTGGTCAAATAATCGATGATAAATTACTTTAAAAATTCTCATATTGAATTAAATGCTAACATAGGACCCTTGTTTTGTCAACCTATAGAAAAATATCCACCAAAATACCATAGGCCTATATTATATTATCCTTTAAAAACGCCGTCATATCAATCTAAATATTACATGTTAAAAAATGTGGATAACTTTTTTTAATGAGTGAGGATATCTTGGGGATACTTATGAAGTTGATGGTTTTAGAATTCCAGAAAAGATTCCTCTTAAAGAAGGAGAAATTTCATATTGAGTTCTTGAAGTTACCCATAATTTAAATAACGAGAAGACATGTTTTGTTCCTGATTGAAAAGCATAATCGTGTTTTCGATGAAAATGTAAATATTCAGATAGATTTGCTAATTTTCCGTATTGTAGTAATTTCATAGCCATATCTGTATATAGAAATAAGTGCTTATAGGTTGGAAAATATAATAAGTCTTTCGGAATTCGATATTTATTTATCATAATTCCTTCAAAGAGAACTGAAATGCCATGTAAAGGTTTTTCTGAAATATCTTCGTGTAAACTAGGGAATGAACTTTTACCTATTCTTTTGTTTTTATCGCTTAAATAGATACATTGTGTTCCCACAGCCACAACTTTCTGATTTTCCATTAAGTACAGTAATTGTTTTTGAAATTTGTTTTTTGTTATGGAATCTCTTGCATCCATAAAAACGATAAACTTTCCCTTTGCGCGTTTTAAACACCTATTTAGGGTTATTGCTAATCCATATTTTTTAACATTCCTAAATATTTTAAGCCGATTATCAAGTTTTCTATACTTTCTAAGGATTTTCCATGATTTGTCAGTTGAATAATCATCTATAGCTATGATTTCTATACGAGAATAATTTTGGTTAATAAGGCTATCTAAGCAATCAGAAAGATACGATTCGGCGTTTCTTATAGGTAGAATAACTGATAGTAAAGGAGATAACTTGTCGGAAAACTGATTCATATTGAATTATGTATTAGGCAGGATTTCGAGGGGCAGAGGCAGAAGATTTGAATTGTTGAATAGTTTAACAAGGAATGCTATATTTGTCAAATTTTTATATTAACTCATACTTACGATTTGCAAATTGATAGCTAATCTTATGAAGTGAAAATATCAATTATTTTCTATATAGTTAACTTTATTAGGAGATAGATATGAAATTGTGAGTTTTCTTTATTAAAATAAAACCAACTGATGCGAGAAATAATAAGCTAAGAATAATAAATGAAGAAGGTCCGGTAGAAGGTGAAGTTTTTGTTTTCGTTGGGGGATAAACAGGTTGATTACTGCTTGTGGCAGGCTGACTTGATTGTGTCGTTGGATTTAGCGATTGAATACAAAATTGGGATAAATCTTGTGTTAATTGATTCTGTCCAAATAAAACCGTAGCTTTATTCATAAGACATAATTGTTGTTGATTAGTAGGAAATTGACTAGCAGGAACTACTTGTGTTGATACTGCATATGATTGCGTCGTATTTGGCTTTAAATTATAGATAATAAATGAAAGAATTTTGTTCTTTTGGTCGTAACTACCAACACCGGATACAAAATTCAAATATTGAGGAAAAATATCTTTAACAACTAATTGTTGAACATTTTGTGAGCCTGTATTTGTAAGTGTAATATGAAAAATTACTGTGTCGCCTGGATGATAAATAGCATCTCCTATGCCAAGGTTTTTTACATACGTTTTTGTTTGTGGATTCAATACGGTCTTACTAATCGTCACATTTCCCATACTGCCATCTGCATAAATGGGGGAACAAGCAAGCGTTAGGAATCCAGCTAAGAGAGTTAAAATGTACAGTTTTTTCATTGACGCAATTTTATCATCCTGTAGTGATTTTTGCAAGCATGATTGTCTAATTACACTTTGCTTATTGACAATAATGATGAGATATGATGTAATATGTACAATTAAGCTAGAGTATCTTCATAGCATTCAACAATAGTGTATATCCCATTGATGAAATATTAAAGTTAATTTCCTTTATGCCTTATAAAAAAGTTCAAAAAAACACGGCTGACGATTTAGTAGGTCAAGCACCGAGTGGTGTGACCCCTGTTGTAGAGACAGTACAACCAATAGTTAAAGAGTCGGTATCAGAGCCTACTCAAACAGCATTTGTTACACCAAAAGTTGCTTCAAGTACAACAAATGCACCAGAACAACGTCCTTATCAACATAGTCATACATCCCAATCTTTTAATTTTGCTAATCAAGGTCCTACAGAAAGTGTTGCAGGGATTTTAGATTTGCAACCTGAAGGTCATGGATTCTTAAGACCTAAATACATTCCTTCAAGTAGGGATATTTATATTTCTCAATCACAAATAAGACGGTTTCTCTTGCGTCCAGGTGATTTGGTAGCAGGTTTGGCAAGGCCTCCGAAGGATAATGAACGTTATTTTGGACTTCTTAAGGTTGAGAAGGTTAATGATACTGTAGCAGATAGCGCAATAAAACGGCCTTATTTTGATGATTTAACTCCAATCTATCCTAAAAAACAAGTTGTACTTACGACAGGTAAAAATCCACTTTCTACCAGAATGATTGATTTAATCTCTCCCATAGGTTTTGGACAAAGAGGTATGATTGTTTCTCCACCAAAAGCTGGAAAAACAACCATTATTAAAGAAATAGCTGCAGGAATTACGGCAAACTTTCCTCAAGCAGTTCTTATGGCCGCTTTAATAGGCGAAAGGCCGGAAGAAGTTACCGATATCAGTATGTCAGTTAAGGGAGATGTGGTAGCTTCACATTTTGACGAAGCTCCTGAAAATCAAACGAGAGTAGCAGAAATTACTTTAGAGAGAGCTAAGCGGTTGGTTGAACAAGGTAAAGATGTAATTATCCTTTTGGATTCAATCACTCGTCTTGCACGAGCATATAATCTATCTGTTGCTCCTAGCGGGAGAACGCTTTCAGGAGGATTTGATCCTGCCGCTTTGTGGCCAGCAAAACGATTCTTTGGTGCAGCTCGTAACTGTCAAGAAGGTGGTTCATTAACAATTATTGGTACCGCTTTGGTAGATACAGGTTCGCGTATGGATGATTTAATTTATGAAGAATTTAAAGGAACAGGTAACATGGAATTACATCTTGACAGAAAACTTGCAGAAAGAAGAATTTTTCCTTCAATCAATATCTCTCGATCAGGAACAAGACAAGAACATTTGTTATTTGGTCCAGAGTATATGAAAAAGATAAATACGTTTCGAAGGATGATTGAAATGCTCAGTGAGGAAGAACGAACTGATATCATGATACAACAACTTGAAAGAACACAGACTAACGAAGAATTTTTGACTAATCTTGGTAAATAAGCTTACTAATTTGACATAAATTAATAAGTTTGTTACCATCTTTTTCACCCACATGTTTCATATTCTCGAAGGTTTTAAAGTTATATCACGATTTTTTCCTAATAGATTGCATGACGCAAAATTATTTGGGGAATATTTTCTTTTTTATATTAAGAAAAAGCTAACTAAAACATTCTTATGGTTTGAAAAAAATAAAAATATTCTTGTTAAATTCCTTCTTATGAAGAGAGGTCGTTATAATAGACCCTTTCTTCATATAGCCACGATGGGTATCATAATCATTGGGGTGTTAGTTGGTCCCTTCATTGCAGATACCTATCCTATCTTGTCTGGAAAGGCATCTGCAGTCAATCAATTGCCATCGCCTTCATCTTCCACGCAATCAATAATTGCTGATAATAATATTTTTCAAACGAATATTTCTCAAAAACCGCGTGATCAAATTATTGATTATACCGTTGAAAGAGGAGATACAATTTCAACAATAGCTGATAAATTTGGTATTTCTCAAGATACGATTCGTTGGGAAAACAATTTAAGCAACGATGATTTAAGCGTTGGAGATATGTTACGCATCTTGCCAGTCACTGGAATAGCGTATAAAGTACAGAAAGGTGATACAATTTATACTATTGCGAAACATTTTGGTGTAGATGCTGAAAAAATTGTTAACTGGCCATTTAATGAATTTGCAAATCCTGAAACTTTTTCTCTAGTTGCTGGTGAAATTTTAATTGTTCCTGATGGTGTAATACCATCAGAACATGCTACCCCAACTGAACAACAGTCCTATGTTTCTCAAATTCAACCTGGTTCCGTTGTTTCGTCCGGAGGGTATTACTGGCCTTCAAATGGGTTGGTTACTCAATATCCTGTTTGGTATCATATGGCATTGGATATTGCTGCGCCAATTGGGTCACCAATAGTAGCAACAAAAAATGGAAAAGTCTTGCGAGTAGAGGTTGGTGGATGGAATTATGGGTATGGTACGAATGTTGTTGTTGATCATGGAGATGGCATTACTAGTTTATATGCTCACATGTCTGCCGTAGCAGTAAGTGTTGGACAAGATGTAATTGGAGGAAAAACTATTGTAGGGTATATTGGTGTAACCGGTCATACTACTGGTCCACATGTTCATTTTGAAATTAGGAAAAACAATGTTACTGTAAATCCACTTCCATACGTTCAGTAGAAGTGTGTATAATAGAGTATAAGATTTGAATCATATGTGGGCCTGTAGCACAGTTGGTAATGCGCCACATTCGCATTGTGGAGATCAGCGGTTCGAATCCGCTCAGGTCCACTGAATTAGTTATTTCTGGGCCCGTGGTATACCGGTAACATGCTTCCATGGCATGGAAGAGTAAGGGGTTCGATTCCCCTCGGGTCCACTCAAAAGTCGCATTTGCTATTTTAGGCCTTTTACCCTATACTTATCCAAACGAATTGTCCAAGGTTCACCTTCTCTGGAAAGCCAGCAAAGGTATACAATTGGAAAATAAGATTCAAGAGGAGGTGACTAGTAATGCAATTTCAAGATAAAAATTTAACATGCCGCGATTGCGGAAAGCAATTTGTTTGGACTGCTTCAGAACAAGATTTCTATCAGAAAAAGGGTTTTCAAAATGCTCCAGTTCGATGTCCTAATTGTCGATCTCTTAAAAAACAGAGAATGGGTGATAGTGGAGGACGAAGTGGTGGATTTGGTGGTGGTCAAAAACAAATGTTTGAAATCACTTGTGCTCAATGTGGACGAAAAGATACCGTCCCATTTCAGCCAAAAGGTGATAGACCAGTATTATGTAGAGACTGTTTTAGAGACAAACGGGCTGCATAATAGAAAAAGAAATATTTCTTTTGAACAAGCACTCATATGAGTGCTTGTTTTTGTTAATCGTGTTGCTTGATTAACATAACTTCGATAGACTATCTATATGTCGGATTTAGCAGCAGTATTAGGTAAAAAACCATTTATACTAATTTTTGCATATGCCCCTGTTGGTTTTGGCCACTTAAGGGTATCTGACGCGTTATATCATGGTTTGCCGCAAGCTATTACCCCGGTACTTCTTGGATCACAGGATCAATCTATTAGCAATATTTATCGATTTGTCAGTATTCATCCAGCAACTCGTGCATTGATGGAGTGGTCTCAAAGTGGTATTGGCGAAAACATCTTTACTTACTTTTATAAAACCTATCTTAGATCTCATGGAGAGCTGTTGTATCAACAGTTAACAACTATCCTTGATCAAAGAATCGACATACCAGAAACTATTATTGTTGTTGCAACTCACTTTGGTCTTGCGCATCAATTAAGTGCAATAAAAAAAAGATTAGAAAGAGAAAAAAACATAAAAATCGTATTAATTGTTCAGATAACTGATGATTCTCCTCAGAAATTATGGTATGTTCCGGATGCGGATATAATTTTCTCTCCTAGTCATCAGACTGTTTCTAAATTACAACAATATGCAAAACAAGCTAAATTAGCTCCTGTTAAATTTATTGTAAATCCGTATCCAATTAGCCCGCTCTTTGTTAGTTTGTTGTCACACGATGAGCATAAAAAAAGAATAGAGCAATTAGATCCTGAAAGTCATAGTCTGATACATTTTGTTGTTCCTATTTCTGGGGCTGCGGTTGGAATGAGTTTTTATTCATCAATTATCAGTATTTTAACGAAAGCAAGCAATAGGTTCAAATTTCATGTTATTGCAAAATCTGCACCTTATACTCAAACCTTTCTTCAAACAATATTACCTTGGACTTCAGTTGATTTACATGTTTCTGTAGCTGATAGAGAAGTTGTGAATATGTATGAGCAAGCATATTTAAATGAAATTATTTCACTAGAAATAACAAAGCCCAGCGAGCAAGCTTTTAAAGCATTGATAAATCCTAGGAGGAGGGGAGGGTCATTGATGTTTTTCTCAGAGCCAGTAGGGAGGCAAGAATTTGACAATCTAGCATTTCTTCAGAGACATAAATTAATTCCTCAGAGTAGTGAATTGCATAAATTATGGGAGAAAGCTGACAAAGGGATAAACGTTTTACAATCAGATGAGCTTTATTTAAATGCTTTGAATTGGAGAGCATTGATATTGCCGAATAATCCAAATAAAGCGTCTCAATTCATTCTGTGGGCTTTAAAGAGCCATCTACTTCTTCAAATGGTACATAAGAAAGACGAAACGAATAATTTCTCAGAATTGAGCCCCCATGGAGTACATTATTTCTGGAATTCAATTAGTGAATATCTTCAAGGAGTTAATAACAAATGATTTATTCGTAATAGTTATTATTTTGCTGAATTAGTTGCCGTTGGAGGAGGTAACTTAATTTGGTTTGTTTGTTTTGGAAGTTGTGTTGTTGATTGATTTAAGTTTAATTGTTGAGGAGTTGCTGATGGTGTAACTTCAGTTGTTGGCTTGGTATTTGTTTGAGATTGACTCGTATTACTATTTATTTTCGAATTCAATGCATCAATTTCACTATTTATTTTAGCAAGATTAGTTTTATCACTTTGGATTAATGTCCTAACGGCTTGATAATTACTGAGGGCGTTTTGTAAATCTCCCTTGGCTTCATATGCATGTCCCAAATTGTAATAGGCATTTGGATAATCTGGCTTAAGATTTACAGCAATTTGGAATTGTCTTATTGCATTATCATATTGACCAAGTTGGTAATAAATTCCTCCTAGTGTCAGGTATTCTTGGGGATTAGCTGAGTCTAACACAATTGCTTGTTGTGTTGTTGCAATTGCAAACTGATCAGCATTTTGACCAAAATTAATTAAACTACGGTAGACTGAAGCTAGATTCTGCCAATTTAATGTGTCCATAGGCGACAATGTTGTAGCTGTTCGAGCTACATTAATTGATTGTTGAATGAGATTTAGAGCCGTTGATTGATTCTGAGAATTTGAGGATTGATGACTTGCGTTTAATGCGAGTAATGAATTTGCTATAGATAAGTTTGTTTGTGAAAATATTCGGTAAAAACCATCATTGTAGGGAAACATGGTAATTGCATCAACTTGTTTTTGATAAGTTATTGAACCATTGTTGTTTGCAGCTGCTACTAATGATTGATCAAAAAGGATGTCTGCAATGACATATTTTACAGAAAAGAATCCAATTAAACCTGTAACTATGAGTACTAATATTAAAAACGTTATTGGTAATGCTTGACTTGGTTTGTGTGAACCATGTTGTTCTGAATGAATGTTGAATAGATTTTTTTTTAGTGCAATTAGGGATAACTCGAGATCAAATGACTTCTCTGGATTTTTCATGCCTTCAGCTGCTGAGAATATTGCTAATAAAAAGAATAATAACGCAAGGATAGTAAAAGAATAAGGGAAAACAAATGCGGTAATTCCTAGTATAACGATCGAAAAGAAGAGAGGATTATCAATAGTTTTAAATGGTTTTGTTAATGCTCTTGCAAGAATAAATAGGAATGATAATACACCTAATAATCCTGTTGTTGTGAGTAATTCAAGGAGAAAAGTCGTTGACTGGGTGAAATTAAGAAACCAGAGATTTTGATAAATATTGAAAGCAGGCTGCTTAAATCGAGTAAACGCTGTAAAGAATGTACCAAATCCACTTCCAAGAAAGAAGCCCTGTGCAATTCTTGGACTATCTTGAGAAATTGCTGCAAATGCAATTTGGAATCCTGTGGTAAAAGGCAAAATTATTGGTTTTTGGGAGGTAAATAATTGATAAACACTAATTCCAAAACCTGCAAGTAAAATTAGGGAAATAATTCCAAAGCTTAATACTCTTCCATCATTTTTGCCCTTAAGCATAGGATACGAAAAGTAAAGAGTGATGGGAATTAATGCTGCTAAGTAGATTGCTTGGTCTAGAAGACTTCCTAAAGGAGAAAATGACTGTACATGAGTGAATCCGAAAGGAATGATATAAGCTTTCAAAAAGGTAAAGATTGCTAATAATGCTATGATACATCCACTTAACAGTATTGCTGAGACGAAATAGAATGCGATTTGTTCTGTTCTTACCGTATTTGTTATTACGAAATAACTAATTGCTAGAAACAAAACAGGAATAAAGGTGATTATGCTGTTAATTCGATCTACTGAAAAAAGAGTCGATAAAAGTAATGAGAGTATAAAAAGGAAAACTGGTAAATCCAAAAATGATTCTCGAAAAATTAGTTTTTTATCTAATACTGTTCTTATCCCCACAACTAATAATGAAACTAAAGCTATTAATCCTACAATTATTTGTTTTGGTAAAACAAAATTTTCAGTTGTAAATGTAAGAAAGAATATAGGGAATATAATAAAGAAAAAGCCCCAGATAAAATTTAATATGTTACTTGAAGTAACAGAGTAACGCACTTTTTTATCTTGCATATATTAACTTTAAACTAACTATTTATATAATGTCAAGGATAATATATAAAAAAGTTAGTTAACAATAAGCCAATTAAATTGGATAGGAACATCTACAGGTTGTGAAATTCCTACACTAAATGATTTTTGAGGAACTTGTCTCAGTAAATATGGTGCATCAATAGCGCTTACGGTTCCAACTGGAGTTATATAAATTAAAGAATTTTGTGTAACTAGAGAATCATCTATTGTTACTTGTTGTTGATTTGGCGAAATATTTGATGTGCCAGCCGAACTTGTTGCAATTACCTCGTTTTCAGATACTGCAAGTGCAGGTGCCACAACATTAAAATTCAGTTTATTAATATTTGCAGCTCCTGAAGCGAAAATATCTCCAAGTTGATTAATTCCAAATATTGCTGAACTTGATGCATTTTCTACTTTGAAAGAACTTTGTGAAGTGACATTTGTATCGGAACCAAGTTTAATTGTTAAGTCATTTCCTCCTATAGGTGAAAGTATATTTGTAGCAAGTGTATTATAAAATATTGCTTTTCCATTAACGCTTATATTACCATCGGTATCTATTTTAATTTGTCCGCCTTCAAGAGACAGCCCACCCTGTCGTAATGGCTGTAATGCTAATTCTGTTCCTAGAACATTTATCCCGTTATCATTCAGTATCATTTGCCCACCGATTGCTAATTGGCCGGTAATCGAGGTATCTGATAGTGAAGTGGGTCCAAAAGACATAAGACCCTGATCAAATTGTGCTGTAAGAGCCTCTAATTTTGGTACATAAGAGAGGAAGGCTGAGTAGGAACTTAATTTTTCATAGTTTTCATGAGAATCTGGCAGTGAATTTGTAATATTGCTAAGAGAAATTGCTCCGCTTTCACTGGATGTCTGTTGGACCGTTGGAGTAGGGGTGGCATAGTAAATATTTGTGATATTCGTTATGTTTTGTGCAGAAATTGTGCTCAGATTTTGAGCGAGTCCATCAATCTGATCAGCCTTTATTCGGTGCGCATATAACGTTCCAGATATCGTTGCATCAGAATTTACTGCAAGATTATTTGAGTTTAATTTTCCTGAGAAACTAGCATTACCTTGGTTATCTATTACCGCAACGGCAGAATTACTTGCGTTATTAGTAATTGAAATCTTATTCTTGTCTAGTTTGATACCTATCGATGTAGATCCGAGAGGAGAAATAATATTTGTATGAACTTCACCTGTCTGAAGAGTAGGTGAAATCACTTGAGTGCCATTCGATCCTAATCCTGCTTGATTAACTACTGCAAGTATATAGTCTTTTAGACTCTGGCCAGCTATAGTAAGTTTATTGGTTGTAAGTTCTTCACTAATGATTGCGCCTGCTTTAAGATTCCCTATAAGTGCGTTACTTAGCACAGCAACTTGCTGTACTAGTTTTCCTGAAAAATCTTTAATTATATAGTTGCTTATGTTTGATGCATTTTGTGATATTAATGTGAAATTATTTGTACTAGTTAATTCAATCTGAGGGTTATAATTAGAAAGATTCGCTAAAGCCATTATTTTTCCTATATAAATAGTATCAGTCGGTTGGAGATTATAATCTATTGCAAGAATCATTTGCATAGCTAAATCTAGTGAGGATACTTTTAATTGAAAACAAGGTTTAGAAACATTGAGTCCATCATCAGCAGGCCATGGAATGTTATTAAGAGATGTAATAGTTGTACATGTCTGGGCTGTCGGTGTAAATGATTCTAACGCTTTTCCTACAGAATAGGACTCTTTTGAGGGTTTCATTCCTATTCCGGGAAAAGGGGAGGATACAATGAAGTCACCATTTGAAATATTCCCATTTACCGACGTGACGATCGCAGGTATTCGACCTGTAAGAGCCAAAGGAATTGAACTAGTGGAGTATGCACCATAAGTAGTATTAGGATTTGTTGATACAATTCCCATTACTTTTGAATCATATGCACTTTGCGTTTCTGATACATGTGTATTATCAACACTACTTACCAGTTCACCAGCTTGAGGTAATTTACCTGTTGTATCAAAGTATTCTGCTAAATCAGCTAAGTTATTTGTAGATTCTCCTGAAGCTGTATGCCAGTTTCCATTAGTTCGAATTAACATAAAATCTTTAACTGCTGATGATGAAGCTGTTGTGTTTAACGTACAACCAGAATTTGTAGTTGCAGATTCAACGAGTTGACTCTGAACTTCTACATCAATACAATCTTGGTGATTTGCTAACGTAGTATCTTTTTCAGCAACAAGATGAATAAAAGCGAATGTACCATCAGTAGAAGGAAGACCTAAAATATTATAGGTAATTCGAGCATCTTTATCTACTGAACCTTGATTATTCTCAAAATCGTAAGCAACTGCTTTTACATTATCTTGAATCGTTTGATCACTCCCTATAGTATCTACTCGAATTTCTGTATTTCCACCCCAAGTTCCGTTAACATCTAACGTTCTTGCTGCACTTATTGTACCTATACCTACATTACCTTTTTGGTCAATTGTCATTCTTTGTGCTAAGGCATCAGATGTTCCGGAGGATATCCCATTTATCGGAACTGCAGTATATGCCCATGGAGTAGCCGTAATAAAGGACCAGCTAGTAGGCGTGTTTCCTTGAGATCCTATTGTTGCTGACATTCCTCCTTCGGTATAACTACTTGAATTAAAGAGAGTTACTTGATTCAGTGAAGGATTTCCTCCTATATTTGGAGTTGATACCATATCAATAATTACTTGGTTGGTATTCGTAGGAGTGTTGGTAATTAAAGCATTAGAGCTAGTGCCTGATTGAGAACTAAGTATTCCTATAGGATTTTGTAGATTGACATTATAATACGAGGCTCCACCAGCAGTAATGTGTGCAGCTCCAGTTAATTTTAGTGCAATTGTATGGTTACCTGAACCTGGGTTTTTAATATACCAAAGTTCGCTTCGTGTACCTGAAGCTGTTATGCTACCTATATTCGTAAAGTTTGTCGAATTATCGAGGGTTAAGGTAGCTGTTGAGATACTATTACTATTAATCGCAACACCTACAACTAATATCATATTGTTTTCAGAACCCACCAGATGATTCCAGGTAAGAGTGGTAGCATTTGAATTACTTGTGGAGACGCTAGTATTATCAAGAGCTGGTCCTCCTGGTGCGGTTTCGAAAATCAATTCTCCAGAACCAGCCATACCCGTACCATTCGAAGCAGCGAAGATTGTATTTGCACCTAGTATGTTTGAACCTGCGGCATTTGCACCACGCAGTGTTATTGCACTTGGAGTTCCAGACTCTCCACTCCCTAATATGATACTCCCATTTCCATGAGAAGGAATTAGATTAATATCTCCTGTGGTGTTGCCTCCTATCGTAAGCATGTTATCTGAGGTTGTTTGAATAGTTGGAGAACTGCTTGAAAAAATCAAGTTACCAGATGTTGAAACAGTACCTGCTGGCTGATTCTTGCTAGCGTTTGCAAAAACTTGAAATGCTGATCCGGTAGCACTACCTCCAATAGTTAAATCATAATTGGAGTTAGTAGGAGAAATAAGATTTCCGTTTAGTTGCCAAGCTGAATTACCACATGGTCCCCACGATGGAACTCCGGTTCCATTTGACTTTAGACAGTCGCCGATATTTCCTGATGTGGTTTGTTGTAGTAATCCAGTAGAAGTACTATATACTATTCCTCCTGGGATTGTATATTTACTATCCTGAATAGTTCCATTATTCGATACAGTAAAACGAGCTAACCCTGACTGGGAAGCAGCAATAATATCTCCTGATCCCGATTGATCTACTACTAAACCAGCAAAATTAGTAGTACCTGATAAAGAAGCAATAGGAGAAGTATTTGAATTCCCTCGAATATCTAAAGTTGCAAGAGGTGAAATAGTTCCTAACCCAAGGTTGCCATTTGGATCTATTCTAGCTTGTTCAATTGAGTGACTTAAAGCATTTCCATTTGCAGGTTTAGTGTAAAAAACCAGAGATCCACCGCTATTGCTGCTATCGCTAAATCCAATTTTGGCAATGTCGGTATTTGTTAAATCCTTAAATTGTATATATCCACCTGCCCCAACACCTTGATTGTTTGTTGTTAATTGGAGTATCTCATACATTGTATTAGAATTTGTGTTTGGATTATGAATTAGAGTGCTCGGTCCGTTGGAAACGCCATTTATTACTAAGTTGCCACCAATTGTTGTTAGTCCTGTGCCGGTCATAAATGAAGAACTACCTGTAAGAGCTACTGAACCGCTACCATTTCCAGGAGATAAAATAATATTACCCGTAGTTGTTCCCCCGATAGTTAGAGAATTATTGGAAATACTTTGAATAGTGGGGGAATTACCTGCAAATACGAGGTTTCCTGTTGTTGAGGCTGTTCCGGCAGGACCATTATCAGTGGCATTTGCAAAAACTTGAAATGCTGATCCGGTAGCATTTCCACCAATAGTAAAATCATTAGAAGAATTACTAGGACTGATTACTCCTTGGTTAATTTCCCAAAACCCATTTTGTCCGCTAATAGCATTCGTAATAATATTTTGAGCATAAAGCGTACCAAAATATTGAGTAGGAGAGCCCAAGTTATAAACGCCACTAGCAGAGGGAGTAATATTAGATGTAATATTTCCCAAGAGATTTAAGTTACCAGAAAGAGTTAAGCCATTCAAGTTTGAAGTGCTAGCAGAAATATAGTAGGAACTGCCATTTCCTGTAAAAAGTGTATTACCTGTTATATTTCCTGTTGCAGATACATTTCCAGTGGTATCAACGGTGAAGATACCGACACCGCTATGAGATGCACTTATAACCGGTCCAAGTCCTTCTTGATCAATCGTAAATGCTGATTGACCACTAGATGTAGCGAGAATACCAAGCATCTTATCAATTTCAACAGCACCAGCTGAAGTATATGATCCATCGGCTGATCTAATATTACTATTTAGGGTTGAATTCGTTATTGGCTTTTGAATATCTATCACTCCTATCCCATCTGGTGCCAATTGAATATTTGTATCTGTACCTGGTGCAGTACTAAGCGTTAAAGTTTTTCCAGTTAGTGTAAATTCTCCATTAGGTGACTGAAACGTTGTATTCGAATTACCGGGAATGCTTAATACTCCATTACTATTTAGTGCTAAAATGACATTTTGATTGTTTAAAACTGAAGGATCAGTGATAGTTGTCATACCTTGGAGCTCTTCAGTATTTTTAGCATAAGATACTGTAGCTAATTGTTGTCTAGGTTTAAGTTCCTTTGTATTTGCAATAGATACTCCTAAGTAAAGTGAAGTGTTTTGAAAAAAGATACTTTGGGGTATCGTTTCGTTTCTACCAAGCAACACAGTGAAAATTCCATTTGAATCAGGAACTACATTGTAATCCGCTTCTTGCCAAATTAATGATCCTTCTCCTGGTGCACTTGAAGCTGAAGGATCATTATATATACTGAACCGCAGATCAGTCGCTGCGGTAATTGGATTATTTGAGGAGTCAGTGAGACGTCCTTGAAATGATAAGACCCTGGGTGGCGCAGCTAAATTTGTTGCTAATGAACCAGTGCTATTGCGAAAAAATGTAATATAGAGTGATACAATTGTTATTGTGCATAAAATAGTTAATGCAATAAAGTTAAAATATTTAAAAATTAACTTATTTTGATATCTTTTGATTTTATAAGATATTGATAATCCTATATTAAAAAAATAATTACTTATTTTGAAGCGAAGTTTTTCATTAGATGATTCTGTTAATAGGGAAGGAGAATATGAATAAAAAGTTGAATTTGTGTGATTATTTGCAAGTATATTTGTAGTTTTTGAGAAAACCGGTCTCTTCTTAGCCAGTTTAGAATAAAATAGGCTCAAAATTGTTACTTGAACAATGGGAGTGATAATAAATTTATCGAGTATGTAACTAATTATTTTAACTGTTTTTTGTAATAATCTTATTGGGGGAAACTTTGAATATGTTTGTACGCCTACAAGTTGTTCTTTATCTTCTAGCTTCTCAGCCACAATGCTTTCTGAAGAATTTCCAAGGATAGCTTCAATATTAAATTCTTTTCTTAATGAAGACCCTATATTAGAATTAGTTTGAGTTATATTATCTCTAGAAATATTATTGTTAATTAAATTCTCATGATTTAGCCATAGAAAATATTTACGTAAGGATGATAGTTTACGGTTTACCGATGACGTCGAATATATTTTTTCAGTTAATAATTTTTGTTTATAATCTTCAATGAGCTCGAGTGTAATTAATTTGTTTAATTCTTTTTTATGATCACCAACTGTAATGCCAAATATATCCTGGCTCCATAAAAGAAATTGTTTAATATCTATTATATAGTTCTTTATAGTTAGTTTTGAATTGTTGTAGTTTGATAGATAGGCCCTAAATGATTTTAAATACCATAAATCTTGCGATGCTTGGGCAACTTGTTCAATATGTTCAAATGGATTTTCAACTAATTGACCAGTAGTCGTTAAATAATGAATGAACTTTCGTAATGCAGAGAACTGTCTTTCTACAGATGAAGATAGAAACTTTTTAGATAAATATTCCCTATATTCGTTTAATAGCTCTGCATTTATGATTTTTGGGTCAAACGAAGCTTGATATTTTCTTTCGATCCATAGAATGAATTTTCTTACATCTGCTAAATAGTTTTTAACGGTAAGTAGAGAAGCTGAATTCTTTTGTGAAAATAAATAATTTTTAAATGATTCTAGTATTGACATAAGAAGTAATGAAAATTGTGAAAATAGAAATTAGCCTCACATTATACGGATTATACTTTTTATTTTACTTACTAATTTCATACATACTACTAATAATAAGAGTAAATAGTATACATCCTCTTGTCAATATCCCAGAGTTTAAGTTTTTGCAAATAGATGATATCTTTGTATACCTATTGATATATTTATAAGGTAAGCCGTGAACGATTTTATCCGTGAAAATAGAAACAAAATACGTACATATTCCCGAACATACGCAAAAAATATACAATTGATAATATTCAAAATAGTACAAAATGTATCTTGTGAATATCTTGTTATTTATGTCCTTTATTATGTGTCAATCATTTGTAAGAAAATATTTTGAAAACTACTTTTTTTGAAAAAAAGTAACTTATTAAACGATAAGAAAAAAGATTAACTATTAAAATTACTTGTGAAAAAAATAAAGAGTTTTATTTGTGAAAAGGAGTATAGGCTAGTCAATTAGCAGCGTTTTGTTGCTAGTGATAGTCATTTTATAATTAGCATTTAGACTGTTTTGATAGTCTAAAAGTCTCTAAGGCCAATAGGATAATTGAAAAAGTATTGTTTATAGTATTTAAACTCGAAATTGATAGCAATTAGTTTTTATATTGATTTAACATTTTACTTAATAGGATTATCTTATTTTTTTCTTTTTTATTCAGCTTCATTGATATTAAAGTGAAGGAAAGTAGTTACCTATAATTTCTAAATTCTCCATTATTCACTACTTTTACATTTAATGCAGGTAATGCTTAAATTATGATTTTTTTAATAGGCAATTGAAAATAGTATAAGCAAAGCATGGTGATTGTCTGCTAGTAGACTAATTGGAAGAATGCTATGTTATAATTTTTCATTTAATTAAAATATACTAAACTAGACCCTTATTGTCTGAAGAAATAAAACTATTGTTGATAAATCATTGAACGGTTATTAACAATATAAATGATATTTACATTAAAGTTTACTATTTTTAAGATAGCTTGTATATGTTTTAGATTTAAATATTATTATTTGACGAATATAGAAATTGACAGTTATTTAAGTTTTCTTTTTACTCGATATACAATTAGTGCCAGTAATAAACATGTAATTATTAGACTAATTAATATTGAAGTAGGTAGACCAATAAAGTTAATAGTTTTTTTAAATAAAGGTCCGTCTGGGGATAAAGCAATTGTTAATTCTGCTGTATAAGGGCCAAGTATAAACTTCTCAGGCCAGGTTGCATATATTATTGAGCTCAAGCTTGAATCTGGTAAGTACCTACTTGAATTTGAAAGAATATTTACAGGTAATAATTTAATATTTCCAACTACTTGGCCAAACATATTTCGTATTACAATTGATCCATTAGGTTTAATATAATGTTTTCCAGTATTTTGCACTAATACTTGAAAAGGTACTGGTCCTTTGGCTAATAAGAATGGAGAAGTGAACTCGGATAAAAATCCTTCTGGTTTAGAATTTTTTCCAATAGAAACTAAAACGTTGCTTGCTATACCTGCGGTTGTTATTTGTGATGTATTAAGATTATTTAAGTTATCTTTAGATATAAATAAAACTGAGAAGTAATGATCAAATTCTGGTTCGTCCTTGGAGATATCTAAATTTAATAAAAGAGTTTTTTCTTCTTGAGGCCCAAGAATTATTTGGTCAATAGGATGATTATCTTGAAGAATTTGTACTGTTTGTAAAATACGTTCTTTATTATTATAGGTAATTTCTCCATCATTTTTATTTGAAGGTCTGAATGGTTTAATAGTAATTTCTAAAATAACAGGAGTTTCAGAATAATTTTTTATAGTAAATGGTACTTTTATATTTTCAGGAGGATTAACGGTTATTTGGAAAATAGGTGGATAAATACCTAGTGAAACCTGTTGAGCGTATACTTTTGAGGTAAATAATAGAGTTATTATAAAAACAAAGCTAACGATAATTAAATTTCTTTTCATATTTAAAAGTTTGGAATAGCAATGTATTCAATCAAATTTGAATACTGACCTGCAGGCTGAGTTGCTGAGATATTTAATTTATAGGTTACTTCAGATTTCTTAGAAATTCCTTGGTTTAAACCCTGCATGATAACTTGCGGAATTTTAAGCGTGCTCAGATTAGAAAATTGTTTATAATAGCTTTGATCTGTAAATCCAAATGCGCAATCATTACCTATAATGTTGTCACAACGATAACCTAATCCATATGTTAAAGAGCTAGTCCAGCTTCCGGAATTAATTTCTGAGCATGTACCTAAGTCACACGTAGTATCTGGAATCACTGTATTTGTTGAAGGTATTTGCAGAAGATGATCTTCTGATACCGTAACTACATACCCAAATGCTGAACCTTCAGTTATAGACAGGAACTGAGTTCTTATAACAGGATTTGTAGCTGAAAGGTGGCCATAATCGATAAATTGCGAAGATAAATTAAATTTAAAGTTACTGGTTAAAGGTATATACTGAAATCCTTTAACTATTTCTAAACTTGGTAAATTAGTGTTCTTTTTAGTGGGAAGAACGATAATAGGATTATCATTTATTCGAGTTTGATATAAATTGGAAGAATTATCTAAGTTATTCAATTGAATAAGATAATCTTGATTTGACATAGTAAGTGAATAAGTGGGAGGTGCATAAATGAGAAACAAACTGAAAGTATGAATTACCATAAGCAATACCAAGAAAAGTAAGAAAGGATCCTTTCTCAAATTTAGTAACTTTGAAAACATAACATTTATACCTGTGATTCTTCGCGGAGTTCTTCAGCTTCATCAAGAATTTCTTTCATTTTTTCTAAATCGGAAGTTTTTAAGTTTTTTGCTTCATTTTTTAATACATCTTTAATATCTTCTGAAATTGTTTCAGCAGTATCATTAAGTCGATCGTCTTTCTCTTTAGTTAGTTCTTCTTGTTTTACTCTTTCGTTATATTCTTGTCCGAATAGATAGGCAAGGGGAGAAATTAAGACAATTGATCCTAAACGTATATAACTCTCAATTGCGTTGTTTTTCAGTGCTTGAGGTAGAAAAATTAATACTGTACCTATTGTAAATAAAAAAACAGAAATAGGCTCAAAAATAAAGGTAATTCCAAACCCTAAGAAGTAAAGTAAAAAAAATAATGGAGAATAGAGATTACCCGTAATATTAATAAGTAAGAGTATTGCCGTTGTAAGAATAAATATATCAGAAGCGCTACCAAACAGCTCTGTATTTGGATTGATTTTTTTACGGATTAAAGAAAGAACGATATAAAATACTACCAATATAGCTAAACATTGGATGGTATAATTTACTAAATATGATTGTTCCCAAATAAATACGAGGCCAAATGCTATCGTAAGTAGCAACGCATGAAATAAAATCTTCATAAGTTAATCCTAATTCATTATGGACCTCGTAGCAAGTATTCTTTGAGTCCAAATTGGTAAAATCTCTAAAACATTACTATTTATGATATACTTATATATATGAAAATAAAGCAAAATAGAACATTAAAATATAATCCCCAGGAAATTGAAGATAAATGGCAGAAAGTTTGGAATGAAAAAGGCACTTATAATGTTAATTTAGATAATTCGGATAAACCATTTTTTAATCTCATGATGTTTCCATATCCTTCTGCTGAAGGGCTCCATGTTGGGAATATGTATGCTTTTACTGGTGCAGATATCTATGGACGATTTCAGAGAATGCAAGGGAACGATGTTTTAGAACCTATTGGACTAGATGGATTTGGAATACATTCTGAAAACTATGCCATTAAGGTAGGTCGTAATCCAAAGGAACAAGCTAAGGTTTCTCAAGAGAACTTTTATAGACAGTTAAGAATGATAGGTAATGGTTTCGATTGGTCTAGAAAATTAGAGACATATGATCCAAATTATTATAAATGGACACAGTGGATATTTATTCAACTTTTTAAACAAGGTTTAGCATATAGAAAAAAATCACCTGTAAACTTTTGTCCTTCCGATAAGACAGTATTAGCTGATGAGCAAGTTATCGATGGAAAATGTGAAAGGTGTGGAAGTATCGTAGAAAAAAGAAATTTAGAACAATGGTTCTTTGAAATTACGAAATATGCAGATAAACTACTTGAGAACATAAATAAACTAGATTGGTCTGAAAAAGTGAAAATTGCTCAAAGAAACTGGATAGGAAAAAAGGAAGGGATTAATATCTCTTATCCTATCTTAGGACTTAATGAAAAAATCACAATCTTTACTACAAGACCAGATACTAATTTTGGTGCTACATTTATAGCTTTAGCTCCAGAACATCCTTTAGTAATTAAAATAACGAAACCAGAATATAAAAATGAAGTGATGAAATATGTAAAACAAAGTGTTAACAAGTCTGAAATCGAAAGGCAGGCAGAAGGAAAGGAAAAAACTGGAGTTTTTACTGGAAGTTATGCTATTAACGAGCTAACAGGATATAAAATGCCAATTTGGGTTTCTGATTTTGTACTTGTTGGTTTTGGTACAGGAGCTTTAGTTGGTGTGCCAGGCCATGACAAGAGAGATTTTGAATTTGCTAAAAAGTTTAACTTAGAAATTAAACGGGTTGTTGTTGGCACTGATAATGATAAATCGCCAATTACTAAATTAGAACAGGTTCAGGAAGATGAAGGCTATATGACAAACTCGGAATTTCTTGACGGAATGAACATTCATGAGGCGACAAAGAAGATAATGAACTATCTAGAACAAAAAGGTTATGGAAAACGAAAAGTTACTTATCATTTGCGAGACTGGCTTATTTCTCGGCAAAGATATTGGGGACCTCCAATTCCTTTAATAAAATGTCAGAAATGTGGTTGGCAACCTGTTCCCGAGAGTGATTTGCCAGTATTATTACCAGATCTTAAAAATTGGAAGCCATCGGGTACAGGAGAATCTCCCTTAGCGCAACTTGCAGAGTGGGTTAACACAACTTGTCCAAAATGCGGTGGAAAAGCTAAGCGTGAGACTGATGTGTCAGACACTTTTTTGGATAGCTCGTGGTACTTTTTTAGATATACATCTACAGATATTCATGATAAAATCTTTAATTCAAAACGAGTTAGTAAATGGCTCCCTGTAAACATGTATATTGGCGGAGCAGAGCATTCAGTGCTACATCTTTTATACTCTCGTTTTATTACTATGGTACTTTATGATATGAAGTTAATTGATTTTGATGAACCATTTTCAAAATTTAGAGCTCATGGTTTACTTATTAAAGAAGGTGTAAAAATGAGTAAATCAAAAGGAAATATTGTTGTACCAGATCAATATATACAGAAATTTGGAGCAGATACATTACGAAGCTATCTTATGTTTTTAGGGCCTTTCTCTCAGGGAGGAGATTTCTATGATAGTGGTATAGAAGGAATGAATAGATTTCTGAAAAGAATTTGGGTTTTTGTAACAGATGGCTTTGCAAATGGAAGAATACAGAATAAAGACTCAAGTGATTTTCAACCATTAATGCATAAAACGATAAAAAAAGTGACAGAGGAGGTAAGCAGTCTAAGATATAATACTGCTATTTCGACTTTAATGGAATATTATAATGAAATGCATTCGAGCACAAATCAAGACAAAGCTGTTTCAATTGAAGAAGCAAAAACTTTAGTTTTGTTGTTATCACCATTTGCACCTCATATTACTGAAGAGCTTTGGCAGCGTTACTTTACTAGTGATAAAGAGTTTCAATCTGTTCATAAACAGAAATGGCCAACTTATAATCCCAAATATTTAATACAGGAAGAAGTTACAATTGTAATTCAAATTAACGGAAAAATTAGAGATTCAATAGTTATAAATAACTCACAAATTGATGATCAAAAAGCGATTGAACAGAAAGCATTAAATAGTAAAAAAATATCTAATTATCTTGAAGGTAAGAGAGTAAATAAGATCATTTATGTAAAGGGAAAAATTATTAATTTTGTGATCAGTTAGAATTCCCCATGTAGTTTAATATTAAATCATTTAAAAGTATAAAAAGAATTTATCAGGCTGTGAAAACTATGAAAAAAATAATTTTACAAAAAATATCTCTGAATAGGAGATCGGGAATCTTTTTACAAAGCTAATATTCAAAAAATTTGGGTAATTTGCTGAAAGTATCATTATTTTATTCTGCATGCAAATTGGGAATTTAAGCGAGATATTTTCATAGTTTTCACAATTGAATTTTCATAAATATCTTTTTAAAACATAATTTAAATAGTAGACATGTGTTTTTAGCAATCTCCTTATTAAATTGATATGATTTTTGATTCTTTTAGGTGGTGCATGTATATTGTTTAATATCGATAAATAGGTGAGACACAGATTACTAGAATAGATAAGTATGGTTCAATTTAAAATATTAGTTTCTTTATAGCTTCTCTAACGTAAATTTAGGTCTCTTACTATCAACAGTGATCTAATTGACTACTTTCATTAAGGAAGATTCTTTAGCAGCGGTGCTTTCTAATTGATATTTTTTCGCGTTTGCGATATTTGCTATAGGTAACGTAAAAGATACTGTTGTACCTTTGTTTGGATATGATTCGAGAAATATTTTCCCACCGTGTGATTCTACAATACCTTTTGTTATATATAAACCTAAACCTGTACCTTCTTTACTATGTACATAGGCAATATTCTCTAAACGTGCAAATTTAGAAAATAAATTTACTTGTTTATCTGGAGCTATACCAATACCATTATCTGCTATAGAAACTATAATCCCTGGATTAGTTGGACTAGCAGGGAGCTGTGGATTACTATATAGTTTAGCGCTAACTATTATTTTACCTTCTTCTGGAGTATATTTAAGACTGTTTGAAATAAGATTATTAAGAACTTGATTGATTCTAATTTGGTCAAAAAGACCTTTGGGAAGGTTTTTTTCAATATCTACGCTAAGAGTTATATGCTTTTTCTCCGCTTCTGAATGAAATAACTCAGATGCGTCTTTTAACACGATCTCAACATCTTCAGGTTTTTGATAAATGGCAAAGTGTCCCGAATCTAATTTTGCAGCATCTAATAGAGAATTGATATCGCCTAACATCCTTTTAGATTGCTTATTGATAATTTCTAGTAACTTATTCTCTTGATCTTTATCTAAGTGATCTTTTTGGTTTATCATAAGTTCTGAACCACTTTGAATAGCAGTTAATGGTGATCTTAGCTCATGAACTACTTCTGAAGTGAAGTCTTCTTTTAGTTTCGATAGAGTTTTTTCAAGTGTTATGTCATGTAAAAGAATAGAAACGCCAATGATTCCATTCTCCTCAAGAGAATTATTATATAGATTCATAACCGGCGTCATAACAATTCGAATTATTTTATTACCTAGAGATAATTCTTTTTCTTCAATTGTTTTTTTATTCATTAGTACGTTTTGAATTTTTTCTGTGAATGCGAATTTATCAGGAAATGAAGAGGAAACTGTCTCATAGTCTATGGTTTCAGAGTTCAAATTTAAGATTTTTTTGGCATTTTCGTTTACTATAGAGATAGTAAGATTTTTATCTATCATAAAAATTCCCTCAGCTAAACTAGAAATCATAGAGGTTAATTTACTTTTTTCAGTTGTTATTACTTCTTCTAATCTTGATAACGTAGTAGATGCTAGTTTAGCTACGTCATAGAGCAATTGAACTTCCTGAGTGCTATAGAAATTTGGCTTTGTAGAAGAAATGTAAATAAGACCAACTGTTTTTGAATTAACAATAATTGGTATATCAAAAAACGAGTTAATGATTTCCTGTGAAGAGTTATCGAGAGGAAGCCCAAAATTTATATCTACAATTTTGTCTGGAAGGGTAGACTTTCTAACAGATTGAAGCGAATTTATCATATTTTTTCTTATTGTCTGTATATACTCATTACTTACTGGTTCATCTACATAAGACTTAAAAATCGCTTTATCATTTAATATTACTAAAGAAGATACTACTGAATAAGAACATAAGTTGCCTAAACTACTAATTAAAGTATCTGCCACCTGTTCAATGTTGAGAGAGTAACCTATCTTGTCTTGTAATGACTTTAGGATAGAGATTTCATAGGATTTTCTTTTTTCTTGAAATGATTCTTGTAATAGTTTCTGTCTAGTTTTTTCTTCTCTGAAAGAAAGGTAAATACTGATTCCTCCAAATATTAAAGTTGTTGTAATAGACAATATTAAAATAGGCAGCATACTAGTAGTATGCGTAATTGATAGCAAAGTATCAAGTACAATAATATTTATAACGGAGTATAAATTCTTATGATGCTGATTGAGGAGTATTTACGGTATTAGCTTTTTTACCATGTTCATGAATTATCTGATTTACTTTGACTACTAAATCTTGAGAAGAAATTTGATATTTCATGAGATAATCAACAGCACCGTTATTAATAGCATCCTGAATCATGGTGTCTTGTGTAAAATTTGAAACAATCGCAACAGGAATATTTACGGTCGTGGGATCTTGTTTTAATGCGTGTAAAATTTCATTACCATTAATGTCTGGTAATATTTGATCCAAAAGAATGATATCTGGAGATTGAGATCGTGCTTTAGCTAAACCTTCATTACCGTTTGAAGCTGTGAATACATCAAAACCTGCAGTTTTGAGTGCCTCGGAAAATACTTCTACAATTGCTGCTTCATCGTCAACTAATAAAACTTTCATAGAGTCCTTTTTCTTAAGCTATCAGGTATGTAAGTAGGTTGTCAAGAAGTATTCTGTTTGATAAACTGCAAGCATGTCAAACTCATCACTCAATGTAAAAGAAATTATAGAATATGCAATTAAGGAAGTTTTGGTAGAGAAGGGAATTAATCAAATTCCACCTATTAATATTATATTCCCTGAAAATATGTCTCATGGAGATTATACTACTAATATAGCTTTTACGATTTCTGATCAATTAAAAAAATCCCCTTTATTGATTAGTGAGGAAATTGTTAGTAATTTGTTAAAAAAGCTTCCTTTAATGGGTAAAATCGAGGCTGTGAAGCCTGGATTTATCAATTTTCATTTTAGCGACGATTTTCTTGTCGCTCAGATTTACAGAATGCTAAAAGATGGAGAAAAGATTGGTAAGACAAGTAAAATTAAAAATAAAAGGATAATTATTGAGTTTACAGATCCTAATCCATTTAAAGAGTTTCATGTAGGACATCTTTATAATAATATTGTTGGTGAAGCATTAGCTCGATTATTAGAATCACAAGGGGCTATAGTTCATAGAGCGTGTTATCAAGGAGATGTTGGCTTACATGTCGCAAAGGCATTATGGGGTATGCAACAGTTAATGAAAGATATGCCGCAAAATGACTCGCCTTTGCAAGAAAGAGCGAATTATATGGGGAAAGCCTATGCTCTTGGTGCAAACGCATATGAAGAAAATGAAATAGCAAAGAAAGAAATTATTGATATTAATAAAAAAGTTTATGGGAAAACTGATGTAAAGATTATGGAGCTTTATAACAAGGGAAGAAAATGGAGTTTAGATTATTTTAATAAAATATATCAGCGATTGGGAACTAAGTTTGATAATTTTTACTTTGAATCAGATGCAGGTCCTATTGGATTAAATTATGTAAAGCAACATATTTCGGATGGGGTATTTGAAGAACATGATGGAGCAGTTATATTTCGAGGAGATAAATTCGGATTACACACTCGTGTCTTTATAAACTCTCTGGGTTTACCAACTTACGAAGCAAAAGAGTTAGCACTTGCTATTACTAAGTACGACCAGTTTCCATATGATCAATCAATTATTGTTACTGCTAACGAAATTAATGAATATTTCAAGGTTTTATTAAAAGTTTTATCTATACTCAATCCAGATTTAGCTAAAAAAACTATACATGTTGCTCATGGTGTAGTCAGACTGCCATCTGGGAAAATGTCTAGTAGAAAAGGAAATGTGTTAACAGGTGAATGGTTATTGAACGAGGCTAAGAAAAGAGCAGAAGAAAAAATTAACGAAGCCAAACATATAGATATCGAAACAAATATCGATGATAATGATAAAATAGTTGATCAAATTGGTGTAGGTGCAGTAAAGTATGCGCTATTAAAATCTAGCCTGGGAAAAGATATTGAGTTTGATTTTGACAAATCGGTAAGTTTTGAGGGTAATGCTGGTCCTTATCTTCAATATACATATGTTAGAACTCAAAGTATTCTAGAAAAAGCAAATAAAAAGTATAATATTATCCATGATTATTCACCACAATTAGATGAAAAGAATTTGCTTCGTTTAGCTATGCAATTTGAAAACGTAGTAGAGGATAGTGCTTCTAAATTATCCCCAAATACTTTGGCTCAATATGTTTATGAACTCGCAAAATCATTTAATTTGTTTTATCAAAAGTTTAGAATTATAGATGCGTCAATATCTGCAGAAAGAGATTTTAGGTTAGCTTTGACTGATATAGTTGGACAAATATTAAGTAAAGGACTTTTCTTTTTGGGCATTGCTGCTCCAAAAAGAATGTGATAAAATGCATCTAAATAATTCTAAATGATACAAGGAAAATATCTAAAGAATAAGCTTCTTTAAATTTAAAAGGATGCTGTATATGGAATATAATCGTAAAGTTCTTCAGAATGGTCTTCGTTTAATAACTACTCCTATGCCTTCGTTTGAAAGTGCAACAGTATTAGTTATGGTTGGTGCAGGAAGTAGATATGAAACCAAAAAAAATAATGGGATTTCCCATTTTTTAGAACATATGGCTTTTAAAGGTACGCAAAAAAGACCATCAGCAATGGATATTGCAGGTCTTATAGATGGAATAGGCGGAGAGTTCAATGCTTTCACAGGAAAAGAAACGACTGGTTATTATGTAAAATCATCTAGCGATCATGTTGAGTTATCGCTAGATCTACTTTCAGATATGTTGCAACATTCGAAGTTAGATGCAGATGAATTAAACAAGGAACGGGGAGTAATTACTGAAGAAATTAATATGTATGAAGATACGCCAATGCGAAAATTAGGAGATATATATGAACAACTTCTTTATGGAGATACTCCTATGGGTTGGGATATTGCTGGTACAAAAGAGGTCATACGTAATGTTAATAGGCAAGATTTTATTGATTATATGAATACTCTATATAGTCCGCATAATATTACCGTTGTTGTCTCTGGGGGTATTAATTCAAAATCAGTAGAGTTATTAGTTAATAAATATTTTGGCAATATGAAGGGTTTTGATATATTAAAAGCAAAAAAAGTCGAAGAAAATCAAAAAAAACCAGCATTTTTAGTTAAGCATAAAAAAACTGAACAAGTACACATAGCAATTGGAGTTCGAACAATACCTCTAGAGCACGAAGACAGATATCCTTTGGATGTTTTAGCAACAATTCTTGGAGGGGGCATGAGCAGTCGTTTATTTCATGAAGTGCGTGAAAAAAGAGGCCTTGCCTATTATGTTCGTACAAGTTCAGACAACTATACAGATTGTGGAACACTTGTCTCGTCAGCAGGTGTAGATCCAAATAGAATTGAGGACGCAATAAAAGTAATAATTGAGCAGTATTCTAAGATAAAGAAAACAGATAATATAAAAACAGAAGAATTGAAAAAAGCAAAAGAATTCTTAAAAGGTCATTTTGTACTTGAATTAGAAGATAGTCGTTCAGTAGCATCTTACTACGCACATCAGGAGCTTCTAGAACATGAGATTTTAAATCCAGATGAGGTAAACCGAAGGATAGATAAAGTAAGCATTGGAGATATTGAAAGAGTAGCCCAAAAATATTTAAATCAAAAAACTCTTAATTTAGCTATAATAGGTAATGTATCTAGTGGACATAAATTTGAAAATTTGTTAAAGTTATAACTATGATGGATCATTCAGTCGTGCTTATTAAACCAGATGGTGTTCAACGTGGATTAATAGGGGAAGTAATTAAAAGATTTGAACAAAAAGGATTACACTTGATAGGTATCAAAATGATTAGCCTTACAGACGCTATATTAGATGAATGGTATGTGCACCATAAAGATAAACCTTTTTTTCCCTCACTCAAAGCATATATGATGTCATATCCTGTTGTTGCCATGTTATGGGAAGGTATAGAAGCAGCAACTACTATTAGAACATTACTTGGTGTTACAAAAGGCAGAGCTGCAATGCCTGGAACTATTAGAGGTGACTTTGCTATGAGCCAACAATATAATTTAGTCCATGCCTCTGAAAGTTCTGAAGCTGCAGAAAAAGAGCAACATCTTATTTTTACCTCTGAAGAAATTTATCCGTGGATGAAATTAGATCTATCTCAGATTTATGCTGACGAAGAGTTAAAATAGCTTCAAATATCAATTCCCATTTTTTTTGGATTACTTTTTAGTTATAATTTACTATCTTTCTTGTTTTTAAAATAATTAAATATTACAGTAACAAATAGCAATACGTTAATTAATTCTGAAGCTAAACAATACTGGCAATAAGCATGTAAAATTGCAGCCTGAATGTATACCAATCCTCCTGAAATTAATAAAGCAATAGAGGTTAAAAAAGTGATAACCATAATAAAAAATGAATTTTTATTTTGATAAATTAGAATAAGAATTATAATTAAAGAGACAAAATAGATACTCCCTATTAATGCAATCGGAATTGGTCCAATTGTTGCATAACTACTTGTAAGCACTGTTTCACATCCATGAGCAATTGAGCAAGGAGGAATAATATTTTTGTAATGTACAATAGTAAGGTAAGTTGCATCTAAAAACCCGAGAAATGAGAGTAATAATGAAATTAGAAGTAATTTAAAAGACATTATAGAATTCCGAATTTATTTCTTTAATTGGTCGTTAATTAATTGCTTGAATGGTTGATAACCTTGAGGATTTTCTATTTGTTTTCCATTGATGAAGAAGGTTGGGGTACCAATTACTCCAGCATTTGCACCTGTATTTTCTTCATCTTCAATGAATTTTAATGTTGAATCAGCGGCGTAATCTTTTTTAAATTTATCAATATCTAAATTGAGATTTTTGGCATAAGTTATGTAGATATCCATAGGATTTGTTTTTGTGGCCCAATCTTGTTGATGTTCAAAAAGCATATCATGCATTTCCCAGAATTTTCCTTGCAAGTAGGCAGCATATGCAGCTCTTGCGGATGGAAGAGCATTCTGATGGATGGTAGGTATTGGGAAAAAACGATAAACAAATCGTATTTTACCATTAAAATCTGCTAGTAGTTGCTTAAGAATAGGATGATATAGTCCACAAGTTGGGCATTGAAAGTCAGCATACTCTAACAAAACAACTTTACTATTTGCCGGCCCTGTACTTATATCGTTTGAATTTAATGGTGGCATCTTTATTGATGTTGTTGGTGTAGAAGATGTATTAACTAACGAAATAAGCCCCCAAATTGCTAAAATTATTACTGCAGCAGCAAGTATCCATATACTAGCCTTTTTATATACTTTCCTCTTTTCCTCCTGATCCATTCGCTTCTCCCAATCTTGTCGTTCTAGCTTTCTTTGCTCTTTTCGCTCTGCTTTAGTCAATTTTTCCATGTTACTATATTGGCATGTTTGCTTTAAAAATTCAATAGTAAGTCGGGGTGCTGGGAATTGAACCCAGTACATCTCGTACCCGAAACGAGCATTCTACCGATGAACTACACCCCGTTTGGTCAATTCTATCTGTCTTTATGTTAAAATACAATAAAATGTCCCTATAGCTTAAATGGACAGAGCATCTCACTCCTAACGAGAAGATTCCCAGTTCGACTCTGGGTAGGGACGCAAGGGAGAGGTCGCATAGTGGTCGAGTGCGGCGGTTTCGAAAACCGCTGTGGGAATTTCCTACCGTGAGTTCGAATCTCACCCTCTCCGCAGAAAAATAAGCATCCGTAGCTTAATGGATAGAGCACAAGATTCCGGATCTTGCGGTTGGAGGTTCGATCCCTCTCGGATGCGCAAAGTTATTGTAGACTCACTGTATAAAGATTCGGTGGAATTACTTCATTCCCTAAATTAGTTAAAATCACAAATTTACCACCAGAAGGCCAGGGAAATACTAAATTATCTACAAAAGGACCAGCATAGATAGTAGTCTTATTACCCCCATCATATTCCATAACATCCACTTTTCTATCATGAATGTAAAGTAAATGCTTACTGTCTGGAAGCCATTTTAAAGGAAATTCTCCATTATTAATATTTGATTTAGCATTGGGTACATTATCAAGTATTTTAAAGTTCTTATCTTCTTTAATATCATAAATATAAACATTTCCTTGCTGAATATATCGATCTTGAGGAGTTGAATCAGCTCCAATAAGGGGTGGGTTAATTATTAAAGGTAGGTTAGCAGATGTAGAAGCAACATAAATGATTTTTGTCTGGTCAGGAGACCAAGTTGCTATGGTAAAATTTTGCGCTATTAATTTTTTAACGTCAGATTTAATACTTACCATTTGAGTATCAGCTTTGGACTGAATAAGCGTGTTCCATGTATCTTGATATGTACTTAATGTCTCTGTTACATCAGTTGGATTTGTATTAAAGCCATTTGCATTTAATAAATACGTAGTATAGTTTGTACCAGCAGATACAGTGGCAATTATATTCTGACTATCAGGTGACCATGAAATTTGAGCATTTGAAAATAAAACGTCCGGAGTATCTTGTGCAATTTGAACTTCAGAACTCTGTAAGGTTAATATTGGACCTGCATTCATATTTAATATATAGATACCATTTTTATTTGCTGATTGAGATGCCACGGTATAAGCTATTTTCCCTCCTGAAGGATCTATTACTGGATTATTAACACCTGTTCCCGTAATACTTTCTAGTGTAGGTGCAACGGGGAACAAAACTGCTTCTGCTTTAGAAACAACTTCTTTATCTATTATTATGTTTTTTACCCAAGGGAAATAGCCATCTTTAAATATCTTCACCTTATAAGTTCCAGGTGCAAGATTGATTGTATTATTAGTAGCAGTTGTTAAATGTTGATTTGAGGAATTTGCGTCACCAATAAAAACTTGTGCACCATCAGGCACGCTTGTTGCAACTAATAAACCAGTACCTGTTATTTCTGGCCTTCCTTTTTGAAAATCTATTACATAACCTTTTCCATAAATAATTATGCCTGCAGTAATAATAACAATAACTACAAGAATGCTGACGGAGATTATTATTTGTTTTTTCATGAGCACTGTGATTATACACTGACAAAAAAGGCTATTGCAACCAACTGTGCTGGTGTTATAATCAATTTAGCCTAGATCCAACGATAATTTGATATATTTATAGCATATATTGATATATATAAACTGATTTTATCTTTTACGATTTAATTACTTTTCATACACATTAACTATGTTATCTAAGCGTATAGGAATTGATTTAGGTACTGCGAATACTCTTGTGTATCTTGCTGGTGAAGGAATTGTACTCAACGAACCTACTGTTGTCGCTGTTACTGCAGAAGAGAATAGAGTAGTTGCGGTTGGCAAAGAAGCGAAGGAAATGCTAGGTAGAACCCCCGGTAATATTCTTGCGCTACGACCGCTAAAGGATGGTGTCATAGCAGATTATACTATTACTGAAGCGATGCTTTCTTATTTTATAGATAAAGCCTGTGGTAGATCTAGGTTCTTCAAGCCAGAAGTTATGATTTGCATTCCATCAGGAGTAACTCAGGTGGAACGTCGTGCTGTTTTAGATGCCACTATGGCTGCAGGAGCAAAGACAGCTTATTTGATAGAAGAACCTCTTGCAGCAGCTATTGGAGCTAAAATCCCTATTGCCCAGCCTGCTGGACATATGGTTGTTGATATTGGAGGGGGATCTACAGAAGTTGCAGTCATATCCCTAGGTGGGGTAGTTGTGCATAATTCTGTGCGTTTAGCTGGTAATAAGATTGATGAATCTGTTGCGAATTATATTAAGCGTAAGTTTAATTTATTAGTTGGAGAAAGAACAGCTGAAGAAATTAAAATAACTATTGGGAACGCATTTATAGAAGGTAAGACGGTAAAAACTCCAAATTTAAGGAAAATGGAAATTAGAGGGAGAGATAGCATAACGGGATTACCTAGAACAATTGAAATAAATGAAATTGAGATTAATGAGGCAATAAAACCAGTACTATTAGAAGTAATTCAAGGAGTAAAAAAAGTTCTTGAAGAAACTCCTCCTGAATTAGCAAGTGATATTATTGATAAGGGAATTGTAATGTCAGGAGGTACATCGTTAGTTCTTAACTTTGATAAGCTAATGACACAAATGACTGGAGTTCCTTGCCACGTTGCTGAAGATGCCTTACTTTGTGTTGCCAGAGGAACGGGAGTGGCTTTAGAAAATATTGATTTATATAAGAGAAGTATAACTAAAAAATAAGCTTATAATTTTTATTTGGACGGTGCTTAGTTTTGTGAAAAATAGAATAATGGGTGAGAATAATTTAATATTTCACGTCGCAGTGTAATTGTAAAATAAATGTATTTATACGCATTAATTTTAAAAATGTATCATTTTTAGATACGAATTTATTGTTCAATAAAAGTGTTCCAAATAAGTGAATTGATAACATGAATAATAAAAAAAATAATCAAAATAACTACAACGAAAGATTAGTGAAAAAAGAGATCTTAGGTGTTTGCATAACGGATGCGCAAAAGGAATTAATCTTAGAGTATCTATTAAAAAAAATAAAGAATACTCATGAAAATTTTTATATTGTAACCCCGAATCCTGAAATAATTACCTATTCACAAAATAATCCATACTTTAAAAACATCTTGAATCAGGCACAAATAGCATTGTGTGATGGAGTTGGAATAGTATGGGCAGGTAAGCTCTTAGGGCAACACTTTGCAGAACGAATTACTGGGGTAGATTTCGTACAATTTATTTGTAAGAAAGTGGCAAATCAGCCTATATCCATAGGCCTTTTAGGAGGTAGAGAATCAGTAGCAGATGAAGTGTCAAAGCGCTTGAGATCAGAATATCCCTTGTTAGATATTGTGTTTATTTCTCAAGATTGGGATTCTTTGGCAGAAGAGCAATTGAAAAAGAAGTCTATTGATATTCTATTCATTGCTTTTGGGTTTCCTAAACAGGAGATTTGGATGTATGAGCATATCAATAAAATTCCAGTTAGAATTATGATTGGAGTAGGAGGTAGTTTTGATTATATAAGCAGAAAAGTTAAACGTGCCCCGCTTTGGATGAGAACTTTAGGATTTGAATGGATTTATCGTTTATTTAAACAACCTTGGCGATGGAAGAGACAATTAGCTCTAATTACATTTGTCATATTGGTTATTCAAGAAAAGTTAAAAAGGAAGACTGCCAAATAATTTTATTTGTTTTGTAAGCCTGCAATTTCACCTTCTTTAATGAAATTTTCAGCCCATTCATACACATTCCTCTGCTCTAAAACAGCTGCCATGGTTTTAATTCGTTCTTCTTTGTCCTTTTTAGGCATTTCAAATGCTTTTTTAATAGATTTTGCAACCTCTTCAACATCATAAGGATTGACTATAATACTTTCAGTAAGATCAATAGCTGATCCTGCGAATTGAGATAATATTAACATTCCAGGATTTTTAGCTAATGATGACGCAATAACGAATTCTTTTGAGACTAAATTCATCCCATCATCTAATGGTGTAACTAGGCAGAGAGCTGCTTTTCTATAAAGTTCCATAATTTCTTTTCGGGAGAAAGTAGCGGTGAGTAGATTTACTGGTTGCCAATCATTTGTAGCATATTTTTGGTTTATAGCAGCTGCATGTGTATGAATTTGCTCACGAAGCATAAGATATGATGGTATTTCTTGTCTAGACGGTGCTATTATACTTACATAACTTACTTTTCCTCGATATTCAGGGTTATTATCAAAAAAAAGGTCGATAGCTTGTAATCTTAAAAGTAATCCCTTTGTGTAATCTAATCGATCAACTCCTAAAAATACTTTTGTGTTCTTAAATAAAGATTCTATGAATCGTTCTTTACCTGTTAGTTCATCCGCAGACTGTAGAGGTAACTGAAATAACTTATCTGTAGGCTCCGGTTCGATTAATTGTTTAATTACATCAGTATCAACTCCCATAGGTAAATTATTAACAGTTGTAATATGATTGTTGTAATAAATTCTATTCATTTCTAAATCTATTCGAGCTTCAAGTTCTCTCTCTACTGTTTGTGAGAAATTTCTCCTTTGATATCGTCTGTGAAATGCAATGTAATCACATTTTAATAAGCTTTCTAGGATTTCTTTTTTTTGAGGAAGGATTCGGAATATTTCCCATGTAGGCCAGGGAATATGCCAAAATATTCCTATTGTTACATTCTTTAATTTACCTAGAAAGTGGGGAACAAGGGTAAGTTGGTAATCATTCAGCCAAATAAAAGTAGGTCCGGTAATTTCTTGTTTTATTGCTTCAGCAAATTTTCTATTTACCTCTTTATAACCTTCATACCAAGAAGAAGAGAAACTTGGTTTCTCGAAAGCTACATGGCATAAAGGCCATAATGTTTGATTAGAAAAGCCAAAATAATAATTGTAAATTTCTTCTTCAGTAAAAAATAATCGTTTCAATATATAGCTATCATTATTAGTGTGTATTTCAATTTTACCTGTGCTATCAACCACTTCTTTATCTTCAGAAGTTTTTCCTCTTCCCACAAATATGGCATGTGAGGCTCGAGCAATTGGTTCAAATGCAACGGCAACTCCACCTGCAGGCATACTTGTTAATACCTTATCTTTACTTCGTGAATGGACTATTGGTTCCGCATCAGCAGCTATAATAAGTTTATAATTTTTGTTCTTGAAGGTTTCCTGGAGATCGCTATATTTTATCATGTTAATATATAATATTAAGTATTGCTATATATATTGATATATATTAGGGTTAAGTACAAAAAACTCCACTTCAGAAATGAAGATTCAGCACTTAACCATGTGTAATAATTAAATCAAAAAACAGATAAGTCGTCAATCTAGCTAAATATTGTTTTTTCCGAAACAAGAATAGTATACTAGGCAATAGGAGGTTAACTATGTCGGATTTCAAAATATTAAAATCTCAAATTGGAGGCTATGTAATTTTGGCACCGCAACGAGCAAACAGACCTGATGAGTCAGAATCATTTATGTCAGTATGTCCTTTCTGTATTGGTAACGAATCAAAAGATAAAGAAATTTTCAGGATAGGTGGAAATATAGGGGATACTGATTGGTTAATAAGAGTTTTAAATAATAAATTTCCCTTTGCGCCTATTCATGAAGTAATTATACACTCGCCTGATCATCATAAAAGTTTCGATGAACTGCCATTACAGCAAGTACAAATTATTTTTGAAGCATTTAGACTACGCTACAATGAGAATATAAGTAAAGGAACGGTTTTCATTTTTAGTAATCATGGAGAACATGCAGGTGAAAGTTTACCACATCCTCATAGTCAATTAGTTGTGCTTGGAAATGATATTAGTTTTATTATTCCACCTCCAATCCAACCTGATGGAGAAACTTTTGATACAGATTTTTTTACTATTTATTCACCTTTAACATCTCAGTGGCCTGATGAAGTATGGGTTAAGCCTAAATCCTTGAATATGACATTTGGCCAAATAAATAATGATGAGCTTGTTAACTTGTCATACATTATGCAAAGATTAATTCAAATTTTTTCTTATAAACATGGACATGAGTTTCCCTATAATTTTTATATTTACCCAGGAGAGAATTGGTATCTACGATTTATTCCAAGAGAGAAAAAATTAGGGGGACTTGAGATTGTATCAAACGTATTTATCAATACCGGAGACCCTATTGAGACAATTGGCTTTATAAAAGATAATTTTGTTAAAAAGTAATTTAATTATAAGTATCGAGGATATTAATGAGAAGATTATTATTGACTTTTTTGCTGAATTCCAAGAAGCCAGAGTACAGCTTCTTTTTTATATCGTCTATCTCCGCGAGAATTGATTCGAATTGCAGGAAGTTTACCACGTTTTCCCCAACGCTTTACTGTTAACACTGAAACTCTAAGAAGTTGTGCAACTTCTTTTACTGTTAGTAGATCGGGAAGGTTATTGATTGATATTGATTGATCAGCCATAGCTTTATAAATAAGTCAATGTGATGTTTAAGTGTTTATAAAATAACAAACTGGAACAGTTGTGTCAAGAGCTATTTAAAAAAATTGGCTTACAAGTTGTTTAGTATTAAAAAAATTAAAAGAAAAAGATAAAAGATCTGAATAGGGATAGGAATAAATCAACTCTTCAATTATATATTTTGTAACTTGAAAAGTATTGTGGTATTGTTAAAATAAATATATACCTATAGTTAGAAGATTCCACAAGTTTTCCACAAATCCATTCCAAAATAAATAAGACTTATAGTTGCCTTTAGATTATCCAAAAAAAACAAGTTGCTTCAAACCTTATTAAAAAATCTGTTGCAACTTGTTTATATTCTGTTTATACAGAATTAAAACTACTTCAACTCGACGGTTGCGCCGGCTGTTGTAAGTTTTGTTTTTGCTTCTTCAGCTGTTTTTTTATTGACAGCAGTCATGACTTCTTTTGGAGCTGCATCTACTAAATCTTTTGCTTCTTTAAGTCCGAGTGTAGGAACTAATTCTCGGAGTGCTTTAATAACAGCAATTTTTTGTGCGCCAGCATTTGCAATGACGACATTAAATACTGTTTGTTCTTCTTTTGGTTCCTCAGCTGAGCCTGCTGCTGCACCTCCTGCGGGAGCTGCTGCAACCATTGTTGCTGCTGCTGAAACTCCAAACTTCTCTTCTAGTGCTTTAACGAGTTCTGCAAGCTCCAAAACAGACATTTCTTCAACTGCTTTAATCAATTCATCTTTAGAAAATTTTGCCATCTGATTCACCTCCTTTATATTTTAGTCTGAGAATTCTTTTTATTTTCAATTGCTTTGAGAGTCATAACAAATTGCTGTAAGTTCCAGTTTAGCGCTCTATGAAGTCCAGCAATAGGAGCGTTCATTTGCCCGAGTAATCTTGCAACCAAAACTTCGCGAGAGGGAAGGGTAGAGAGTTTAATTACCTCATCTTTTGACATGATTTTACCATTAAGTATGCCGAATTTAATTTGAGGCTTTTCTATCTCTTTTATTAGCTTAGTAAGAGCTTTTAATGGAGCTATGATATCTCCATATAAGAAAATAGCACCAGTTGGTTGATCAAAGTTCTTGTCTTCTCCTGTTTCTAAATTAGCTTCATTCAATGATCTCTTTAAAAGAGTATTTTTAGTAACTGCAAATTCTGCGTTTGCTTTCTTTATTACTTTTTTGAATTCTTCTAACTGTTTATGGGTAAGTCCTTGATAGTTAGTAAATACCATAGCCTTTGCTTTAGCTACTCTTTCAGAAATTTCCGTAATAACCGATGCTTTTTTTTGTTTTGCGGAACTAATTTTTGCGTTCTTATTATCCATAAAAAAAACACTCTCCTCGAGTGCTTTCTATATACCAAAAGGTAAAGATTGCTCCTCGGTAGGTCTTATTTTATGCCTACTGTCTTAGGATGTAAATGATTATAACAGAAATAACAAGGTTGATCAATATGGTAATTTAAACAATCTGTGAGTTATTAAAATATGAAAGCTTTAGAAAATATCAGTTTATACTGAAATTATCAGTAGGCTTTGAAAAGCGCTTGTTTATGCTGATTGCGTATGCTAATGATGCCATTTTTCAGGTTAATTAAGATATTATGTATACTTATCCTATCCAAATTATTAAATTGCTACTAAATTGGAGAAAATATCTTTTTCTAAGAAAGTAGTAAATATTGGGGATTAAAGAATGATTTTTAAGCTAGGGGACATAGTTGATTTAACATAAGCATTTTTCATCTTCGCTTTATCAATTGAACCAAGCAATGCCTGTATATTATGTTGAAGTTTTTCTGTCCCAAAAGATAATTTACCAACTGCGACATGTATAATTGGTGCTTTTACCTCAGTTTTAAAAGCAATTTGGCCACCAGCATATTTTTTTGCAACTTCTTCTGGTTTAGCTGATATTGTTCCGTTCTTTGGATTAGGCATTAATCCTCGAGGTCCTAATACCCGCGCAACTTTTGCCAGCTTAGGCATAGCGTCAGGAGTTGCAATTAAAATATCAAAATCAAGTTTGCCAGCTTCGATTTTTTTTAATAATTCATCCGCTCCTTTTGGATCATGGTTAGGAGATATAATAGCTACTTTTGTTTGCTTACCTGTACCATGAGGGAGAGTTACATTTCCACTGACACCTTTTTCTATAGTATTGATATGAAGTTCTACGGTTTCATCAAATTTTGCTTTTTGAAGTTGTGTAAGTAAAGTTAATGCTTCTTCAATATTATATTGTTTATTTCTATCAATCATTTTCTTACTAGCTGAATACCGTGTTGATCTTACTTTGGCTGTAGAATTTTTTTGAACCTTTTTCTTTTCTTTCTTAACTTCAGTTTCAGTAACAACTTCAGCTGATTTCTCTTCAACTTTCTTTGCTTCTTTTCGCTTTTTAGCTTCCTCTTTTTGCTTTTTTTCAGCGTTTTCGTCTCCAATAGTATTTACTCTAATTTTTCCCATAAATTTATTGTATTTGCACTCCCATACTTCTGGCAACTCCCATTACTATTTTTGTTGCAGCTTCAACATTATCTGTATTAAGATCCTCCAATTTCTGCTCAGCTATTTTTTTTGCTTGTTCTTTACTCAAAATTCCAGCTGACTCTTTTCCTGCTTTTCCAGAACCTTTTTCTTTACCAATTGCTTTTTTAATCATTTCAGCGACTGGTGGCTTCTTTACAATAAATGAAAATGTCCGATCGACATATACAGTAATAACTGCTGGGAGAATAGTACCTTTTTGGTTAGCTGTTTTATCATTAAATGCTTTAACAAACTCCATAATTGGTAAACCATGTTGTCCAAGTGCAGGACCCACCGGGGGAGCAGGGGTAGCTGCACCAGCGGGAATGTTTAGTTTAATAATAGTTTTAATTTTTTTAGCTGCCATAATTATATTTTACTTACTTGTAAGAAGTCTAATTCAACTGGTGTCTCTCTGCCGAAAATTGAAACTAGAACTTTTAATTTACCTTTTGTTTCATCAATACTCTCAATTGTTCCTAAGAAATCTGCAAAAGGTCCATCAACTATTTTGACAGCTTCTCCGACAGTAAAAGCTGCCTTGTATAATGGTTCTTCTAACTTCATGAATTTTTGGATTGCTTCAACTTCTTTTTCTGAAATAGGAGTAGGTTTATTTCCTGCACCAATAAATGCAGTAACTCCAGGAGTAGTACGAACTAACAACCAACTCTCATCTGTTAAAATCATCCTGACAAGGATATATCCTGGAAAAATCTTTTCTTGAACTTGAGACTTTTTACCCTGGGCTACTTTAGTTACTTCTCGAGTGGGAACAATAATATCGAAGATCTTGTCTTCAAAACCCATGGTTTCCGCTCTTTGTCTTAAAGCTTTTGAGACCTTATTTTCATGTCCAGAATAGGTATGTACAATATACCATTTAGACTCTGCATAATTTGCAGAGGTGCTTTTTTGTTCTTCTTGTGTTTGTGTTACAGGTGTATCCATGTTATTTAATTAGCAAAGAAAGTAATTTCGTAAAAATAAAATCTAAGCCTCCAATAAAGATCCCCACTACCAAACTTACAATTATTACTACTGACGTCAATCGAATAGTCTCATCTCTTGTTGGCCAGATAACTTTCTGTAACTCCTCACGTGTTTGTTGTAAAAATTGAAGAGGAGTAATCATTATGCCAAATAAGAAAAGTAAGTTTATCTCTATTGCTTACAAATTCAATGAGATTGCTTTATTTTATCAGATGTGGATTGACATGTAAAGAGGATAGACGATACAATATGGAAACCTGGATAAGTAGGTGAGGCTTCTTTTCCGGATGATTTATAGACCAAAATGAAAAAAAGAATTAGAAAAGCGGTAATTCCTGCTGCGGGATTTGGTACTCGCTTTTTGCCACAAACTAAGGCTATGCCAAAAGAAATGCTTCCTGTGGTAGATAAGCCAGTAATTCAATATGTAGTTGAAGAAGCAGTTTCTGCTGGAATTGAAGATATTATTATAGTTACAGGATATCATAAGCGTACAATAGAAGATCATTTTGATAAACCGAGCATGGAGCTTATTGAAAATCTCCGCATGGGTGGACCTAAAAAACTTCCTCTTTTAGAGCAAATTGAGCGGGTAGCTGATATGGCCAATTTTGTATACGTTAGACAAAAAGGTCCCTATGGGAATGGGACACCGTTATTAAATGTACGACAAATTATAGGCGATGAACCTTTCCTTTATACATGGAGTGATGATTTTATTAAGGCAGGACCTAAATCACGGTTCCAACAACTGATTGAAATTTATGACGAATTTGGATGTTCAGTTCTTGCAAGTGTAAAAGCTCGGAAAGATGAAGATTATGAACGTTATGGCTTTGCTGGAGGAAAATTGATAAGAGATGGGTTAATTGATGTGGAACAAATAATTGAGAAACCTGGTAAAAAAAATGCTCCTTCTGACCTCGCAAATGTAAGTGGCTTTATTTTTACTCCTGATATTTTTGACTACTTAGATAAAGCACAGAAGATGTTGGGTGAAGGGGCTGAATTGTATTACAATGATGCTTTAAAGCTTATGTTAGAAGATGGAAAGCGTGTAATTGCTTGCGAAATTAAGAATGGGAAGTATTATGATACAGGGAATAAGCTTGAATATATGAAAACAGTAGTTGAATTTGCTTTGGAACACCCAGACATAAATGGTGAATTTAAAGAATTCCTCAAGAACCTCAAGGTATAAAATCAGTCACAAGTATTAGCTGCTTATAGTAACTTTCTTAATTGTTTTATATTGCATAATAGTGTTTTTCGTCGTAAAAGTTATTTCGGGAATAAATAATAAGGAAAAAATATTTTCGGGAATAAATAAAATATTCTGTGAAAACTGAAGTTGATATATAATACTAGTTTATAATATCTCTATTTGAATTGCATTGTTGTTTTATGATTTAATAATATTTGAAACAAAAACTATCTATGAAAATAAACACAAAATTATTTCTTTTTTTAAGTGCGGGATTTTTGTTAATTTTTATATTTTTTTCATATCTTGTTCATAAGAATTACTTTACTCAGTTTGATTTCGACCTAACTGTGAGGCTACAAGACCATATTTCTAGAAGATTTGATCAACCATTCTCAATGCTAAGTACAATAGGTGGCGCAGAGATTGCAACTGTATTATTATTCATAATACTTCTTCTTAATAGGAAATTGAAGGGAATATTTGTTCTATTCTTTTATGGGTTTTTTCATCTATTCGAAATCTATGGAAAGACTTTTGTAAAGCATTCTCCGCCTGCTCATTTTCTTGTTCGTTCATCAAATCTTATTAACTTTCCACAATTCTATATAAGTGCAGGAAATTCATATCCTTCTGGACATGCAGCTCGAGCTGTATTTATAACAACAATTTTCTATGTGATAATAAGTAAAAACAAAAAATTAAGCAAAACACAAAATATGCTCTTATTATTTATATTAGGTATTTATGACTTAGCAATGATTACTAGCAGAGTTTATCTTGGTGAGCACTGGACCAGTGATGTTATCGGTGGAGCAATATTAGGTTTTTCCTTTGCCTTATTATCAGCACGATTTATCTACTAATTGTCATAAGCATCTTTATAAGGTTAGGAAAGTTAATTCTTGTTAGTTTGTGGTAATTAATTAATCCCCTGAATGGACTGAAAGTTCCCGAATGAAGAGATTATAATCAGATAGATCGACAACGCCATCATCATTAAGGTCTGCTGCATTTTTCTGTAATGCAGTGCATAATGATTGAGAGTTATTGAAGCAATTAGCGAGTATTTGGTAATCTTTTAGATCAATAGAATTATCACCATTGACATCGCCAGCTGTTAGATACACTCGCCTAATTGTATTTGTTTGTCCTGCTTTTACTGATTGCGTTCCTGGAATGAGACCACCTAAAAATTGAGGAGTTATTACACCAATACTATAATCTCCAGTTGGCAAATTGCCGGCATCAATCGTTCCTAGGAAAGCTCCTTGTGAGCTATCATAAGTTACCGTTCCAATTGTTGCTTCTATGAAAGTGCCGAGGGTACTGGATATGGAAACAGTAATTTGTCTTGTAGGATGGCTGGGCTGAGTATTACCAGTATAACCCCTTTGTGTGTTATCTCCTGCCTTTCCAATACCATCAAGAAATACGGTTACTGCTAATTTAGTGTCTTTAATATTGGGAGAAATTGTTGAAGTTTGCCAATTATTACCATTATACCCTTGTATTGTTACAATATTTCGTATCATTATATTATAGTCAATACCATCGACTGATCCATTATTATCTAGATCAGCCGCCGATTTATTAGCACAAGCAGATGTGTTAGCATTTGCGCCAAAACATGCAGCAAGTAAATTATAATCATCTAAATCAAGAATATTATCGCCAAAATTTCCATTAAGTCCTTGAGGCATAATATCACCCGCAGTTAATTTTGTTATTCCAACATTAGTTGTTCCTCCAGTTTGAAGAGTAATTCCTTGTACAATCAATTTACGCAAGTACTGATTAACTTTTGCTAGTATTTGATAATTCCCCGTTGGGATTTTTCCTAATAAAAACTTATGATTTACAAAGTTTTGTGTAGATGGTTCGTAAGAGATTGTATCAACGGCTGTATATTGAGGTTGAACAGACGGATCTTGAGGATTTTCATTTTGTTTATAGAGATAGACAGTCGCTTGTCTCGTAGGTTGTTGTGGTTGAATGGCGGCACCTGTTGTTGCATCATGAGGAACTTCAAGTTTTAAAGCAAGATTAAGAAATGTATTTTGTGCTCCAATAGGAGGTGTTGGCGAAGGTGTTTGAGTTGTTGAAATTGTTGGTGAGGGTGTTCCTGTTGTTGAGGGTGTAGGGGTTTGTGAAGGTGATATGGTTGTTGAAGGAACAGGTGATCCACTAGGCAAAGTTTTGCTAATTATTATATTTATTGGAACTGTTGTTGCTAAAACACTTTTATTTGCGCTAGAGTCGCTCGAAATGGAAAAAACTTGAGATTGAGTATCATTAAAGCTTACGAGCGTACCTGTGCTACTTGTAATTTGTATAGCGGTAAAATTAATTGTTGCAATTTTAGTAGCTTGGGTAATTACTTTTGTGGGATCTGCTCCAATGGATAGTGTTACTGACATAGTGCAGTTATTATTCGAACACTGATCATAGATTGGTCCTTGAATAATGCTTGGAAATGCTTTTGGATTAGGGATAAGACCATTGATATCTCTTTGTAATTTACTACCATTATAATTTATGACGATTTTAGCAGATGAAATTGCTTTTCCACCTGGGTCGAGTAAGACATTTAAACTAACTTTTTGGCCAATAGCAAAGTTTTGATTTCCCGTAATTGATAACGTTGTTCCAGTAGATGCTTTGATAGGTATGTCTGTTGGTTGCGAAAGTACATGAAGAGCAATTGGAACAGCAATAACAATAAGTAATACGGAGAGAATTGCTGTCAATCTTCCAGGCCTCAATTTAGTAAGTAAGTTATCAGATTTTCCATTGTTGTCTGAAACATAAACTTGACTTACGGAATTTGGATCATTTTGTTGAGTTATATTTGCACTTTGTTCTGTCTCGTCCATAAATACTCTATATACTAGCAAGACATAAAAATAATCTGAAGTCAATAGTTCTTTTCTAAGAAAGCAAGCTACTATTATTGATAAAATAGTTTATAATAATGTTAATGCCTATTTCATTTTTCTCTATTGACTTCAGATTATTGTTTGAATTATTTCTCACATTAACTATCACTGTAGTACTCAATACGTTGTTACGATCTTTGATTAAAAATCCAAAAAGAATTGATAGTAAAAGAGGAAAAACGTATGTTGCTATTGTTCGTAGTATTATTTCTATAGCATTATTTGCAATTGCTACGCATATTATTTTTATATTGATAGGAGTAAATGTGTTTCCTCTTCTTGCATCTGCAGGTATTATTGGTATCGCATTAGGTATAGGAGCAAGACCGTTTATTGAAGATGTAATTGCTGGGCTATTTCTTTTAACACAAGCGACAATCTCAATTGGAGATTATGTCAATATCGGTTCAGGCATTGAAGGAACGATTGAAGATATTGGTTTCCGGACAATAACGATTCGTTCTCCAAATGGTGCAGTGAATATTATTTCAAATGGTCAAATAAAACAAGTAACAAATTACTCAAGACGTGAATCGATACTCTATGTTGATTTACCGATAAGAGGTGATCAAGATGTCGATAAAGTAAATAAAATACTACAAAATATATTGGAAAAAATGATAAACGATAACGATAGTGCTATTAAAGTATCAGCGCATTCAAAGGTATGGGGCATACAGAATATTCAAGTGCCAAATTGTTTAGTAATCAGAATACAGATAGTTACAATTCCTTCATTACGTGAAGAAGTGGACAAAATGTATCGATATAAGGTTGTTAAAGAATTTGCTAAGCAAAACATATTATTTGCTTAGAAAGACTATTATCCATTTAAAAAAATCTTGCGTGATTTCAGACTTTTTTCTACAATCAAAGACATGAAAAAGTTATTACAACTGTGCCTTCTTCTAACAGTTATCGCTATTATCTTAATCAAAACGCCTGTAATTCCCTATGTTGGTCAACTTATTTATTATTCACCTTGTGATCAACCAATATCATATAAAGTAGATGAAGTAGATCCGCAATTTCAATTATCTCGTACAGAATTCTTGGCAGATATCCAACAAGCAGAAACGATTTGGAATCAGGTAACTGGGAAAAATTTATTTATCTATGATCAGAAGAATGGCATACTTAGTATAAACCTGGTATATGATGGTAGACAGACACTTAATAATCAAATTACAAATCTTGAAAGCCAATTGCAAAGCGAAAAGAACTCTATTGATCCACAAATGATTAAATATCAAAATCTTTCTGCAGACTTTAAAAGTAAAATGCAGACTCTCAATTCACAAATTAGTTACTGGAATAGTAATGGAGGAGCCCCACCAGACGAATATACAAAACTAAAAGCACAACAACAAAGTTTACAGCTTGAGGCAATTCAACTAAATGAATTAGCAAAGTCTTTAAACATTTCTACAGATGAATATAATACTCAGATTGGACAACTTAACCAAACAGTCGATACCTACAACTCAGCATTACAGCAACGACCTGAAGAGGGTTTATATGATTCTCAGAATAATAGAATAACAATTTATTTTAATATTAGTCATAATGAATTACTCCATACATTAGCACACGAAATGGGACATGCGTTGGGCTTACAACATAATCAGAATCCTCAATCCATTATGTATCCGAAAACAACTACTACTCTAACAGCTTCAATTGATGATGCAAATGCTTTACAAAAAATTTGTCAAAAGATCACCATCTTTGATCGTATTCAATCTATGATAAATCTATTATTTCATAAAAGTATCTGAAATTATATTAATGTGAGCGAATATGGTTCTCTGCAGCATCAACATCTCGTGCAATATCAACTTCTTCAGGATGTTCATAATCTTCATCTAACTGGGTTCCAACTGCATGTGCGTTAGCTAACATATCGTCATCTGATTCTGGATCAGGCATATCCACACTTATTGATTCTTCTCCTGCTATACTCGGAGGTATTGATACTAGATCATCCCTTGCATCATCTGTTCCTGATAAGTGAATTAGCCGATTTTTACGTGTGTTCTTTAATTTACTTTTCATAAAGTAATTTTGACTTTAACAAGTAAATATTATTTATGATATTGTAAAGAAAAGAGAAAGAAAGTATTTACAGAATATAAAATTCTCGTAATTGCTTCAATTATGACGAATATATTAATTGATCTTGGAGATATAACAGAACAAATGGTCGATGCAATTGTTAATGCAGCTGGTCCCACATTATTAGGTGGTGGTGGAGTAGACGGTGCTATTCATTTTGCAGCTGGTCCTAACTTATTAAAGGAATGTCAAACATTAGGAGGCTGTAAGACTGGAGAAGCAAAAATAACCCATGCTTATAATTTATCATCGAAATATATAATTCATACAGTTGGGCCAGTATATGGAAAAGAAAATGGTAAAGAATCGATACTCCTAAGAAGTTGTTATGAAAATAGTTTGCTATTGGCTAAACAACACGCAATTAAATCTATCGCTTTTCCTGCCATATCTACCGGCGCGTATAGATTTCCCAAAAAAGATGCTGTGGTCATTGTATATGATTTTCTTAGTAATTTTATTAAACAAGATGACAATTTTTCAGAGATAAGACTTGTTCTCCATTCAACCGAAGATTTTGTGTTATATAAAAATATTTTTACCTAGTTTCTTACGAATTTTCATATACCTTATTTTGGTAGGTAACTCGTAAACTCTTCATCACAGGTATTTCCTGAGCAGGCAACGCAGCTATATAGAGAGTTACCAACTATTGCTTCTCTATGTATCGGATCGTTTATCCACCAATTAAAAGCATTTTGTTCGGAATTCATAGATATAATATTTTCTGTATTCCAATATGGTAGATTTCTATCATACATGCCTTTGTGCATAGTATGTGTTACATAAATTTCATTATATATTTCAGGAGCACGGTCAGTAGCTAATTTACATGTTTTTAGATCTTTTTGAAATTCTATTAGACCAAGCTGCTTTCTATAGTTATTTACAAGCTTGAAAAGAATATCAGGATTTAGTCCAGAAGAGGGAGTAGGAGTTGCAGTCAACGGGGAATTTGCAGTAGGTGTTATCTGTATCTCACTTTGGGATACCTGTTGCTGAGGAGGAGATTTTAATAACGTTATAGGGACGGTGCAAGTACTGTTAGACGATACTGACTGTGCAAATGCCTGAGGGATGGATAATAGTGAGAGATATATGCAGAATACTATTGTAGAGCTAAAAACTAACGTGAATATATGAGTTAGTATTTTTTTAGTAAAAAGCTTGAAATGCCAAGGTTTTCGTACCATAAAAGTCATAATTTAGCGGATCTAGCGTGAAAATGCAAGCGTAAGGACAAAATGCTAACTCTGAAGAACGTACTAAAAGAGGCTTTTAGGCTCAAAAGATGTAAATAGACTATTTACAGCAAATTTTCAGATACCCCTGCTATAATTATCCAATGAAGTTATTGATTATTGAAGATGAACAAAAGATTGCGAATTCAATTAAGAAAGGACTCGAACAAGAGTCGTTTACCGTAGACATTGCATATAATGGTACTGAAGGTTATGACTTAGCAAGTAGTGAAGAATATGATCTTATTATTCTTGACCGAATGTTACCTGGAATTGATGGAATTGAAATATGTAAACGTCTTCGAAAAGAACATATTGATTCTCCAATCCTTATCCTTACCGCCAAAGGGCAACTTTTTGATAAAGTAGAAGGATTAAATGTCGGAGCAGATGATTATTTAGTCAAACCTTTTGAGTTTGAAGAATTACTTGCGAGAATAAAAGCAATCGCTAGACGTCCAAAAGTTACGATTGGGACATTATTACAAGTAGGTGATCTTACTCTTAATACCTTAAATTATTCTGTTAAGCGAAATGGAGTATTAATTCAACTGTCGAGTAAGGAATTTGCCTTATTGAGTTATTTAATGCGTAATGCAAATACAATTGTTACAAAAGAGCAAATAATCCACCATGTATGGAATTATGATGCAGATGTTTTACCGAATACAATAGAAGTTTATATTGGTTATTTACGTCAAAAGATTGATAAACCATTTAGCAAAAAACCTCAATTGATTCACACGGTAAGAGGCTTTGGTTATAAAATTGGTGTGAAATAAATATGTTCGAATCGGCGCGTTTAAAACTTACGGCATGGTATCTCTTAATTATTATGCTTATTAGCCTGCTATTTAGTGGGGTTCTCTACCGTGTAGTAATAGAAGAAGTAGATAGAAGTTTGCGGATTCAACAATTTCGTTTGTACCGTATTGAAGAAAATCCTCAGATTTTCCAACCAATTCCTTTGCCTCCACATCCTATAGATCCTCAAGTAATGGAAGAAGCAAAAACGAGAGTAATTCTTATCCTTGTGTATATCAATATTGGAATACTTGTTGTATCAGGAGGTATTGGTTATTTTCTTGCAGGAAGAACGCTTAAACCAATTAAAGAAATGGTAGATGATCATAATAGATTTATAACGGACGCGTCTCATGAATTAAGAACCCCGTTAACTGTTCTTAAATCAGAAATTGAAGTTTATTTGCGAGCAAAAGAGCACTCAATAGGTGATGCCAATTCGCTAATTAAAAGTAATTTAGAAGAAGTTAATAATCTCCAAACTCTCTCAGAAAGCCTATTAAATCTCGCCCAAAATCAGAATAATCATGGGAAAAATAAGTTTGAGAATATATCCTTGAAAGAGATTTTAGCTGAAGTTGAAAATAAATTAATAGTAGTTGCAAAGCAGAAAAAAATTGCGCTCACCACGAAGGTCTCTGCTGAAAAAGTTCTTGGAGATAAGCAGAGTTTAATACAGTTATTTACTATTTTACTTGATAATGCGATTAAATATAGTGAAGAGAATACAAAGATAACTATTACCTCTGAAAAAACTGATAGTACACTACTTATTTACATAACTGATCAAGGAATTGGAATCGCAAAACTAGATATTCCTCATATATTTGATCGTTTTTATAGAGCAGATATTTCTCGTTCTAAACAAACTGTTTCTGGATATGGATTAGGATTGTCTATTGCAAAAAAAATACTTGATATTCACAAAGGTACAATACAAGTAAAGAGCGAATTGGGTAAGGGGACAACATTTGTAATACAACTACCTATTAGCGCGTAGAATTTGAGACCTTAATTTAAGGTAATTTTCAGGTTTGTCCATTACCCTGTGAAATAATTAACTGAATTTACAGAAAATATAATAACGTATATGGAAAATGATAGTAAAAACCCTAATTCACAAGAAAATTTTATTCATAAATCTCAAAGAATTCTCTTTGGAAGTACTCGGAACACGATAATTACTATTATCGTGGTTATTATATTAGCTTATTTAGCAGTACAAGTTTTTGGTAATAAATCAACAAAAGTTCAATACCAAACAACACAAGTACAAAGAAATACAGTTATTTCCACGGTAACAGAAAATGGAAACGTCGCCTCTATTAGTCAAGCTACAGTTGGATCACCAACCACGGGAATCATTGAGGATATTTATGTAAAAGATGGGGATATAGTGGCACAAGGTCAGAATCTTTTTAAAGTAAAAAGTACGGCTACTGCGCAGGAAATTGCTTCTGCATATGCAGCATATGAAAATGCAGTTGTTACAGCAAACACAGCAAGTCAAAATAAAACACTTAATCAAACAACTTTAGAAAAAGATAGAGCTGCAGTGATTGCAGCAAGTAGCGCTGTAACAACAATGCAAAATAATATCAATGTAAGTGCTGTTAATCCAGCAACAAAGCAAGCCTATACACAAAATGATATAGATGCGATAAACTCTGCACTGACGTCTGCTCGAGAACAATTTGCGGCTGATGAACAAAAGTATTTGCAGTCTGACCAAAATATCACCTCTGCGAATGCTTCAGAAAATTCGTCATGGCTTGCGTACCAAGCAACTCAGGATTCCATTGTTACTGCACCTATTTCAGGAACAGTTGCAAATATTGCACTTCAGGTGGGTGATGGTATTACCGCGAGTTCAGGTAACTTAAGTAGTGAATTATCAAATAGTACTTCTTCTACTGCAAATAGCCCTGTACTTTCCATTGGTAATTTTACTACACCATATATTAAAGTCCAAGCAACTGAAGTTGATGTGCCAAATATTCATGCAGGTCAACAAGCGACAATTACTTTAGATGCTTTTCCCGGTAAAACATTTGTTGGAAAAGTAGAACAGGTTGATACTATTGGTACAAATGCTTCGGGGGTAATTACCTATAACGTTTATGTTAGTTTTCTTGCGCCATTATCAACGATTAAACCAGGTATGTCTGCAAGTGTTATCATTCAAACAGGTCGTAAGGATAATGTACTTACTGTTCCAAATGCGGCAATTCAAACTACAAGTGGCCAAACAACAGTTCGCGTATTGAATAATGGACAGGTAACAACTGTTCCGGTAACTACAGGTATTGCATCTGATACACAAACAGAAATAACTTCAGGTTTGTCAGAAGGACAAACAGTAGTTATTGGAACTATATCATCAACCTCTCAAACCTCGGGTTCCACATCACCATTTAGTGGAGGTTTACGAATAGGTGGAGGATTTGGCGGTGGGGGCAGAGGCGGAGGTGGTGGAGGCGGAAGAGGAGGATAATAACGGTGGAAAAACATGCAACAATTACGGTTTCTCATATTACTAAAATTTACCGCACAGGAGAATTAGAAACCCGAGCATTAGATGATGTATCTTTTACCATTAACAAAGGAGAATTTGTGGCTATTATGGGTCCTTCAGGATCTGGAAAATCAACTCTTATGCATATCCTTGGTGCATTAGATACACCAACTTTAGGTACATACATTCTAGATGGAGAAAATGTTGAAAAATTAAGTGACGATCAATTAGCAGATATCCGAAATAGAAAAATTGGATTTATTTTTCAGGCGTTTAATCTTTTACCTCGCACAACAGTTCTTCAAAACGTGATGTTACCAATGCGATATGCGGGTGTACCTGTTGCAGAAAGACAAGTCAAAGCCAAAAAATATTTAGAAATGGTAGGACTTGGTCATAGATTGAATCACACATCAAACCAAATATCGGGAGGGCAGCAGCAAAGAGTAGCTATCGCAAGAGCCCTTGCTATGAATCCAGCTATATTGCTGGCCGATGAACCGACTGGAAATATTGCTTCAGCACAGGCAGAAGAGATAATGTATATTTTCCAAGATTTAAATAAACAAGGTCATACAATTGTTATGATTACACATGAGCCCGATATCGCTGAACATGCAAAACGCGTAATCCATGTTAGAGATGGTAAATTAATTAAAGATACGACATTACATACTCAGAAAATAGCAAAAAAGCCCAAAACAATAGAATAGAAAGGATTTTGTTCAATATGGAAGAAGTATTAGAACTAATTGGTGAGAGTTTTGCAACACTCACATTAAATAAATTGCGCACAGGATTAGCAATGCTTGGCATTATTATTGGTATTGGCAGTGTTATTGCACTTATTTCATTAGGTCAAGCTAGCCAACAAGCAATACAATCGCAAATCCAGGCACTAGGGTCCAATCTCTTAACCGTGATTCCTGGAGCTCAGTCTACGGGTGCCGTTCGAGGTGCAGCAGGAGGAGGTACGACGTTGACCGATGCAGATGCAAAAGCGATAACTTCTTCTCCTTTGGTGACAGATGTTGCGGCTGTTGCTCCTCAATATAGTAAACGTGCACAGGTGACCGCAGGCGGAAATAACACGAATACCCAAGTAATTGGTATAACAGATACTTACCAACAGGTAAATAACGTGACTATAGCAGAAGGGTCATTTATTACGAGCCAAGATGTCGCAAGTATGAGCAAAATCGCTGTATTGGGACCTCAAGTAGTTCAGGACTTATTTACGGACGGTTCTGATCCTTTAGGAAAGACCATTCGGATTAATAATCTAACCTTTACTGTTGTCGGCGTAACAGTATCAAAAGGTGGAAGCGGCTTTGCAAATCGCGATGATACTGTTTATATTCCTTTGACTACTGCGCAACAAGAATTATTTGGTGTTACTTATTTAAGCAATATATCCATTTCTGCAAAAACCTCTGATGTAATGACAAACGCTGAAAATGAAGTCGGATATTTACTCCTGCAACGACATCACCTTGCGGATCCAAGTAAAGCTGATTTTATTATTATTAACCAATCAGATATTCTGACCGCAGCATCAACAACTACCGGTACATTTACCACACTTTTATCTGGAGTTGCTGCAATTTCCCTTCTCGTAGGTGGAATTGGCATAATGAACATTATGTTGGTTACGGTAAACGAAAGAACTCGAGAGATTGGTTTAAGGAAAGCATTAGGAGCCAAGAAGAAAATAGTAATTATGCAGTTTCTTATTGAGTCAATTATGTTAACTTTTATTGGTGGGATTATAGGGATTGTATTGGGAATTGCAACATCGTATATCTATTCGAGTTTAACAAGTTCTCTTTTTGTAGTTTCACCATCATCTGTTTTACTTGCATTTATTGTATCAGCGGCAATAGGAATTATTTTTGGTTGGTATCCAGCGTCTCGTGCTTCGAATCTGCAACCTATTGAAGCACTACGTTATGAATGAACTTCAAAAAAGGATTGTTTATATTTCTGCGGTGAGTTTAGTTTTGGTAGGAGCTATAGGTATGATTTTTAAAAAAGATAATTCATTATCTCAGCCGACTTTACAAAACAGTAAACTTTCTACTGGTATAACTGAATCAGTTCAATTTTCTAATCCTTTATCAATTGAGTTTATGAGAAAAAATGTTTATCCTGGAAGTGCCATATCTATTGAACAAACGCTATCGCCAGGGAATAATTTCAATCAATATTTAGTATCTTATCGTTCAGAGGGCTTAAAAATATATGGACTTTTAACTGTTCCTCAAGGACAAAAACCCCAAAATGGCTGGCCTGTTATCTTATTTAATCACGGATATATTCCTCCTGAGCAGTATCAAACGTTTCCACAAAGTGGCCAGTATGCATCATATTACCCAGTTCTTTCCAGCAATGGATATATTGTTTTTAAACCAGATTATCGAGGAAATGGAAATTCTGAAGGTATACCAGAAGGAGCATATTATTCCCCGGCATATACAATTGATGATTTAAATGCACTAGCGTCTATTAAAAAGTATCAAGATGCCGATCCTCAACGAATTGGCATATGGGCTCATTCCATGGGTGGAAATATTACACTTCGTGATCTTGTTATTAACATAAAGGATATTAAAGCGGCAGTTATTTGGGGTGGAGTAGTTGGCTCATATGATGACCTACTCAATCATTGGCACAGATCTGCGCCCTTTACACCTTCTCAAAAAGAATTAGCGTTACGCAAGAATTCACGACAGCAAATGATCCAGCAATATGGGCAACCATCTTCTAATCCAGCATTTTGGAATACGATTGATCCTATATATTACATTCACGATATTATGACTCCAATCCAGCTCGATGTTGGTGGCAGTGATCAAGAAGTACCTATTGCATTTTCGGAGTCATTAAAAGCGAAATTACAACTGGATAAAAAAACTGTTGAGTACTATGTTTATCCTGAAGATGATCATAATATTTCGCAAAATTTTACTATAGCTATGCAACATTCTCTTGATTTTTTTAATAGGTATTTGAAAGGAGGTGAATAAATATGAATTCAAAAGTTATTGTAAGCGTTGTAATTATTCTCGTTGCAATTGGAGCATTCTTTGGTGGCATACAATATCAAAAAAGTACAAGTTCAGCTGGAGGACAATTTCAACGTGGTTATTTTGGGCAACGATTTGGAGCAAATGCACAAGCAGTAAGAGGGCAAGTAATTAATGTAGATACTGCAAATAATAGTATCTCGATTCAAAAACGAGATGGAAGTAGTGCAATTGTTTTATATTCAAGCAGCACAAGTATTAATAAAGCTGTCGCTGGTACATCTGCTGATTTAAAGAATGGAGAACAAGTTAACGTTGTTGGTCCCGCAAATTCAGATGGTTCAGTAACCGCTCAAATAATACAAATTAATCCGGGTATGCGTGGAGGAAATGGAAATTCAGGGACTCCATCAGCCCAATAATATTGGGAAATTCATGAGAAACATCATACGCAAAAATGTATGATGTTTCTTTTATGAGATTAAAGATGATTTAATTTTTGTATAAAGATTACCTAACATATCTCGGTGGTTAAGAAAATCGTTCTTATCTCGTTTCAAAACTCTTTTAATCTCCCCAAATACTTTTTCCCATTTATTTGATTCTTGAAAAGGAACATGCATAAATTTTAAAAAAGGAGCTTTATTTGCGAGATAAAACTCGAGAAATGCGTTATTTTTGTCTATAATAAATTTAACTAGGAGATTATTATTTGGAGAGAGTATTTCAATCCAATCGTCTTTAATTGTAACTCCTACATAACGGACGTTCATATGTTGATTTCCAATGCCCTCAACTAGCCATGGAGAAGCTTTGGTTACCATACCAGCTCGTTTCATGTTTTGAATAAATTGATCAACAAATTTTTTTGTCATATATGAAGTTTTTCTTATTTTGGAATAACGATTTCACTTACATTCGAACATCCAGTAATATGAAGTCCATCTGGTTTTTGATTAAGTATGCTACAAAGAGAAGTTTGTCTTGTACTCGGAGGGCGAGGTGCAATATACGATTGTATGGTGTCGGTAATCTTACAGGTGTTTCTATCTTTAAATATCTTAAGATTATGGATGCTGCCTGCATCAACACCCGCCTGGGTAAAAACTAAAGCAGCGGGAGTACATGATTGGTATGCATGGTAAAAACAATCCTCAGCTTGGTTTGATGATTCCGTTGTATTTTTGCCAAGAACTGATATTTTTCCACAAACTGTTATTATATTTGGAGAAACCATGACATTTGTTTGGCTGATAGTATGGTATTGCTTTGTTGCGTTTAAATTCATAGAGTGAATCCTGTAATAGAAAAATCCAGCAATGATTACGATACAAGAAATTGCTAGTAATATTACGACTTGTCTCATAAGTATATTATGCATTTCGCTATTAAAATTAAGGTTAATCGAGATAATTTATTTTGCAACAAAATTTGTAAAAACTTGTACACAGTTATTACCGATACAAGCAACACAGCTATATGAATAATTTCCCTCTATAACTTGTCGGTGAGTTGGGTCACCGAGCCACCAATCAACTGCGTCTTGTTCAGTGTCATCATTGATAATATCTTCTGTGATCCAATAGGGTATTTGCATCGCATGAAGTCCTGCATCTAGATTATGTGTAATAAAGATCTCGTTGTAAACTTGCGGGGCTCTTTGTTCTGCAATTGCACATACTCGTGAGTCTTTTTGTAATGCTGGAAGTCCAATTGAATTTCTGTGTTGATTAACAAGATTAAAAATTACATCCGCATTAAGTCCCTTTGCCTGTGTATTTTGAGGAGTATTCACTGGAGTTACTGCAATAGTTGGAATTGCCGTTGGGGTGGGAGAGATTGCAGAATTAGAAATGCTAGTCGGTGAAGGTGTAAGCGTATGGCTTACTGTTTTCGTAGGTGTAGGTGTTTGAAGAGAAATCATATATTCTGTAGGACTTGGTGTTTGTGTTGAAGTTAATGTGGAAGTTGGAGTTATAGTAATCACAATCGGTGTTATTATTGATGGTGGTTGGGTTAGGCTGACTGACTTTATGGCAGTAACGCTAACGGTAGTCTGATCTTGCGGTGTTGGTGAATCAATGAATAAACTAAATAAGGGGGTTGGAGTTGAGGAAGGTTTTTGATGTGTTGAGAGACCTTTTACATCACTTGATGCGTGACTAGGAAAAACATAAAAGAGAATTCCAGTCGTAATACTGGCGGTAATTGCGACAATCCCAATAAAAAAAGCTAACATGAGTAGTTCTATATACTTTAATAGTATACTATGTTATGGTTATCATGAGTGGATAAAAATTTCAGTAGCTATTATAGATATGGAAGCTATAGCGTTCATGATAGGAATTGCAGTAACAAAAAATAATCGTTACCTAGAGAAAATATTGAATTGATTAACGGTATTTTGCTATATCCATTTTAAGATCTCCAGGTCCCCAGGCAAGGGGAAAAAGTTTGTTAACAGTTGTAAGAATAATTTTATCTTTTTTCGTTGAAGAAAGGACAAGTTCTAAATCATTATTCGAAATTTGAGAAAATTCATAGAGGACCTGCCTACAAGCACCGCATGGTGCAGTTACTTCTTTCGTATCAAAATTTCTAGAATTCAAGCGTATTTAATACTTCTGCAATTTTGATTGCATGTTCTGACCCTTTTGCTTCCTCGTGATTCCATACTGCAGAGAGTATAGTTTGTGCAAAACAATACTTAAGAATACGTTGAGGTTCAAAATCCAATTTTTCAGATAGAATAAGAATTCTTTTTCGTAAAATTGGTTCTAAATCAGCTATATTCTTCATCTTTTCATAGGGATTACGAATCATCGCTGCAGTTTCATAGCATGGTTCCGCAGCAATTCCTTTTGGATCAATTGCAAGCCAATCAGAACGATCAGATGACAGCACATTATCTTGATGTAAGTCTCCATGAATAAGGACTGGTTTTGCAGATGTAGCAATAAGCTCATTAAATAAAACGTTCGCCTTTTCCACTAATTGTAATGGCAATGGGCCCTTTTTACTGTGCTGTTGAAGATATAATGGTAAAGCTCTAATCCATTCTCGGAGGGAAATAAAACTACTATTTGGGGGAAGAGGCTTCCATAGCTTTTTCATTACTTCTGCAAGAATTTGTGTTGCTTTTTTATCATTCTTAAGCAAACTAAGGGGATTACCAGGAGTAACTCTTTCAATAAGAATAACAGCATTATCTTTATCCTTTTCTAATAATTTTTCTGCTCCGTCACCATTGAATACTTCTAATGCGCTAATTTCTGTTTGAAATTCTTTATCTTTTGGAAATCCGATTTTTAAAACAACATCTCTTCCATCTTTCGTTTTCGCAGGAGCTACGTAATTATAGGAGAGAGTGAAGGGTGGTGCTACTTTAATAGACCATTTTTCCTCGTAGCCTTTAATTATATTTGGAATACTATCTAACCATACTTTTCCTTCTTTGCCTTTGTTTAAGGCATTTTGAACAAAAATATCATCCATAAAGTAGAGTATACCAAAGGTTCGAGTCTCTTTGTTTGTGGGTAGAGTTTGATTTACTTTGATATTTAAATCTGAGGCTAGAAATTTTGCAGACTCTAGCTATCAAACTTTGAACTTCTTGGCATGAAATTCCTCCCATAACATTTATTAATAATATTTTTCAGCTTCCATTTGTGGTATAACTTCTTCATGCTTTTACCTCAAAATTTTTCTAAAATAGCTTTAGGTACAATGCAATTTTTGTGGACAACGACGGAGGAAGAAGCGTTTAAGATTTTAGATATATATTTTGAATTAGGTGGAAACGTTATTGATACTGCTGATATGTATACCAATTGGGTAGATGGTTTACATGGAGGAGAAGCAGAAACAATTATTGGAAAATGGATGAAACAAAAAAGGAATCGAGATAAGATTTTTCTTACTACAAAAGTTAGAGCAAAAGTGTGGGAAGGAGAAAACGGAGAAGGTTTAAGTGAAAAGCATATAACAAAGGCAATTGAAAAAAGTTTACAACGTCTTCAAACAGACTACGTGGACTTATATCTTTCGCATTGGTCAGATAAAAATACACCCATTGAAGAAACGCTCACAGCATACCGTTCCTTGATCAAACAGGGGAAAGTGCGATTTGTAGGATGTTCAAATTATTCACCAGAAGAATTAGAAAATGCATTAAAAATGGGACAAAAGCTTGGGATTTTGTATACATATCTTGAAGCATATTATAATCTTATCGATAGAAAAACATATGAAGAAAAATTTTTACCCCTTGTGAAACGGTACAATCTAAAAGTAATGCCATATGGACCATTGGCTGGGGGATTTTTGTCAGGAGTTTATAGAAAAAATAAACCACTGCCAGCACATGCTCGTGCAGAATTTATAAAAGAAAAAATGACTGCAAAAAATCTTATGATTGTAGACTTTATTGAAGAATTAGGAAAGAAATATCATAAAACAATTTCTCAAATTGCACTTGCTTGGTTAATTAGCAGAGAGAATATTCTTGTATCAATTGTTGGTGCTGACTCTAGTAAACAGATAAGAGAGAATTTTCTTTCTACAGTATCCTGGTTAGAAAAAGCTGATATTGAAAGATTAAATGAAATGACTTCTTATACCAGTTGATATTCTTGTATGTCTAAAAACCAGTACCCATCCCGAAAAATAGGTTCTGACTTTGTAATATCAATTCTCTTTTTAAACAAAGGTCCGTTAATAACGAGCGAATGATATTCGCCGTTTTCTCCACAAACATCAACTTTTGATAATTTTTGAATGTCTTCAAGAAATGAAGGATCAATTTCTCTTCCAATCCATTCTTTGCCAAGAATATTAGCTTGTGTACTAACAATAATTGCCTCAAAGCCGGCATCAATAAATTCTTGTAAAATTTTTTGCTGTGGTATGTGCCAAAGTGGCTCAATAGCTTCTATTTCTAAATCTATTGCAATTTTTTTTGCCCATGCCAGACAATCTACTAAATGAATATCACCAAAAATAATTCCTATGATATTTTGTGATAGACCTTTTCTGAGGTTTTCTTTAAATTTTTCTTCGTAGTTTTCTGGGGTCGTTTCTTGTTGGAGAAGTGGTATGCCAATTGTTTCTGATTGTGCTTGGATAAGTTCTGCTTTAACGCCATGAAATCGTACACGTTTATAATTTTGAGAAATAGTATTTGCAATATATCTAACTTGATATCCTGCCTGTAGTGCTTTATATGTTGCAAAACAACTGTCTTTTCCGCCACTCCACGTAGCAATAACATTTTTCATAGAAATTGATTGTAATAAATAAACCTTCTTGAAACAAGAAGTATTGAAGCTAAAGTTCGAATCTGTTCAGAGGTTGAATAGTTTGATACAGTTTTTGAAGCTAAGATGTTCGGCAGGGGCTGAGCAACTATGTTGGAACGTATTATTATCAGTTTGTTATAATGCAATCATGAAGAAAAAGGGAAGACTTTTGATCGTTGGAAAATTTGGTTATTTCTTATTTTTCTTTATTGGTCTGTGTTATGTAGTTCAGGCATTTATAAGCCATATGCCTGAGTTATTGAGAGGGACCATTGTCAATAGAGTTTTCTCTCATTATTTTTTGTGTTTTTCTAGTTTCAGCAGAAATTGTTCGAGGATTCTTTATTCATAAAAGATGAAACTTATTCCCTTACTTCTTGGTATTGCTATAATTGGATATTTTGTCTATATTTTTTCCTCAAAGAAATTTTTCAACAAAAAACAAAAGAAACTTAGCAGAAAACCACTTATCATCGCGAGTGCGGTTGTACTCATTTTATTAGGAATACTCGCATGCGGACTCTATACATCTGCAACAGCACCAGACACACAATGCACTCAAATTCATAATACAAACCCAGTCCCATCCTTGGTGCCAACTGCAAACGGATACTTCAAGTTAGGTGATTTTTACTACGAGCGAGGTGACTGTATAAAAGCAATCGCAGAGTATTCAAAAGCAATACAACTTAATCCCGCATTTGCTCAAGCATATAATAACAGAGCGTATACCAATATGAGGATGCAAAATTATAAAGATGCTTTGCCAGACTTGAATAAAGCAATTCAGCTTAACCCTAACTATGTCAACGCACTCATGAACAGGGGAGATATTCATAATTACTACTACGAAATTAATAGACAAGCAGCGATAGCAGACTATAAAAGAGTAATCGTTTTAACAGATGACAATGCTAGACAACAAACAAGCGTTTGTGGCCATCTCCTTTTAGCAGAACACAATGGTTGGCATGTTGGAACTTTTATTGGTCTTTTCGGTGAATTATTTGGAAGTTGTAAGTGATAAAGTGTAATAAATTAACAATATGAAGCAAACACACATCGAATACCATAAGGATGGCAGTATTTGGGCAAAAGGAGAAATGATTGACGGAAAATGTGAGGGATACTGGGAATGGTTTCGTAAAGATGGGACAAAAATGCGCTCTGGGTATTTTAAAATGGGTAAACAAGTTGGAGAATGGATTACTTATGATAAAAAGGGGAAAGTTTTTAAAACAACTAAGTTAGATAAAAAATAGGCTCCAAAATTATCTTCTCTCCCAACATTTTCTATATCAAATTGTATCAGCAGGCCCTAGCTGTCAAACTTCGAACTTTGAGACTGGAAATTGATTTAAATAGTCTTTCAAACTTTATTGCAAGTTATTAGTAATTATCTAGCCTATGAGTACTGAGATTCTAACTTCAGTTTATTTTTTCCTTGCTATGTAGATTATTGCACAAATGAAAAAATATTGAATTGATGGCCGTCGAGGTCGCGGAAAATGCGTGTGTACATTCCATCATGCTCAAAGGCCTCACCAATTTCTTTGCCACCAGCTTTATTTGCCTTGTCTACAATTTCATCAACTGCTTCGCGGCTTTCAACCTCGGTTGCGAGTACCACTTCAGCTGTTGTTTCTGTGTCTGCAACATCACGCTTGGCAGCTTCTTTAAAAAATTCTTCTTTCACGAGCATAAGTAGCATGCCATCATTGAATATTATTGTTTCGCTCATTGGATTACTTTGCTCTTTTTTTGTTTCAAAACCTAAAGCTGTATAAAAGGAGAGTGCCTTCTGTGTATCTTTGACTGATATGTTGAGGTAAAGGTTTTTACTCATTATAGATTCCTTTTATTAGTTTTTCTTAATTTGACTTTAGCATACAGAATGTTTGTATGCAACTGACTTTTTAAACATGTTCTCAATCCTAAGTTAAGTTACACAAGTTCGAATCCGCTCAGGGGTAAAATAGTACGATACAGTTTTTTGAGGCTGAGATCCATTGCAGG
>CAYQEE010000001.1:222467-259585 GCA_964416445.1 uncultured Gammaproteobacteria bacterium | reverse complement strand
TTATGAATACTTGCTAATCACTCTTCGCCTTGCGACATTATCTTAATATTACCCTTTTTTCGCGATTAATAATTTTCCATAGTCTTTTAATTTTTTTCTTATGCTGGCGGACTAAAGGGATAAAAAGCACTTGGTTTACATTAATATGGGGATTAACGGTATCAACGGAAACTGAGTAAATTTTGAGAAATAAGTCTCGGTAGATTATATAACTTCTCAAAAGTGCTGTTAATCTCCGTTTGGAAAATTTCTTTCGTTTACTCAGTTTTTCATAATTAATACCCATTGGATAAGACATTTGCGCTGAACTTGGAATTTGGCCAGTACGTAAAGCATATATCGTTCCTTTCAGCATCTGGGTAATATAATTAATTCTTCCTTCAACCTCAAATCTTCTCGTCGATAGATACACAAGTGGTCTTCGAACTATGGTAAAATGTGCGCCATTATCTATTGCTCGTTTGATAAAATCCACATCTTCCCAAAAAGAAAGTGTCTCATCAAATCCTTTAAGATCCTCAAAAATAGATCGTTTTGTATAAAGACATCCACCCATACCAACCGGCCAAAAATAACGAACGACCTCCAAAGCGAGCAAATTATAGGTAAGAAACATAATTTTATCAATTGGCTTTTGAGACAACGGACTTATCCAACAATTGATTAATTCTTTTTGTTTTGCCTGTCGTAACAACGATGCTAAAAAATAAGGAGGTAAAATAATATCAGCATCGAGAAAAAGAATATGAGATTCTTTTCCAGCAAATCCACCCACATTTCGCTGATGTGCTAGACCCCTTTTTTTACTTATAAGTATCTGTAATGGAAATTGTTGGGCATATTCTTTTGCAACCGCAACTGTTTTATCATCAGAATTGCCATCAGAAAGGTAAACAATAAAATCTTTATATGTCTGTTTTGCCAATGACTGCAGAAGATCACCAATAAAGTGTTCTTCATTCAAAGCAGAAATAACAATATCTAACATAGTTAGACTATAACAAAAATCAATTTTTAGTGTATGGCTAAAATAAGCACATGGCTTTTGGGGATATGCGATGGTAATTACAAAACGAGAGACACGATAATTGCGATAATGATAACGATTACTAGTATATTTGATAATCCTGAGATCACACCAATAATACCCAGCACAGAAAGAATCCAAAGGATAAGAAGAACCGTTGTAATTTCTCTAAACGGTGTCGGAAGGATTCCAATTGCCCATCCAATGACCAACAAAATGAGTATATTCCATAAGGTAATTGGATGACCATTGATGGTAAATAAAATAATATCAGGAATAGTTATTGGACCAATATGGATATATCCCAAAAACCAAAGAATTACTAGTATGACAATAATAATACCTAACATAAATCTTCTTATTAGTGTATGCTTATTGTGCTTCATTTGTAAAGAGATATTTGTAAAAATATTGAAAGAAAATTGTTTGAATTTTTTGATAGCGCTAACGATTATTGCAATCTTTATCCATGCTCTATAGAGTATGAGATATGAGGTTACTTTCTTATATATGCACGCTTTTACTTTTTTTACTCTTACTTCCTTTTCTTTTCCTTCTTCGATGGATTTATCGAAATGATGAGCTTTCGGAAGAATTCAATTGATAACCCACTTCCATAATCTTTCAAGCTAGCTATTCCTTTAGGATTGCTAAACTTTTTGTTATACTCCTAGGTGAAATGACTATTCTCTTTTTGTCTCGGCTCTTTTACCCTCACGTTGGAGGCGTTGAAAAACATGTTCTGGAAATAAGTAAGCGATTAGTCAACGATGGTCATATCGTTCATATTATTACGGAAAATAACTCCTGGAGTACACTAGAAACTATCAATGGCATTACAATCCATCGAATGAATGTTTCTCCGGATGATCGATTGAAGAAGTTTCGTATATGGATATGGATGGAATCGAATAAAAAACTTATTGAACAAGCAGATATTATCCACTGTCATGATGTCTTTTTTTGGTACTTTCCTTTTCGATTCTTTTTTGTCCATAAACCTGTCTATACAACCTTTCATGGATATGAAACAATTTACCCTCCTGCAAAAAAAGCAATTATTATTCGTAAAATTTCAGAACGTATTTCATTTGGAAATATTTGTATTGGTGACTATATTACAAAATGGTATGGCACAAAACCGACGATTATATCGTATGGAGGAATTAATGAAGAGCTCCTTAAATTAAAAGACCAAAAACCCGAAGGAGGTAAATTAAACATTATTTTTATTGGTCGATTAGAAAAAGATACGGGATTAACACGGTATTTAAAAGCACTCGATATCTTAAAAGAAAAAAATATCCAATATACATTTGAAGCATTTGGGGATGGTTCATTACGAAAAATTGTTGAATCGTATGGAAAAGTGCATGGTTTTACGCAATCCCTTACGAAACCAATGCAACAAGCTTCCCTTATTTTTGCGTCTTCCTATCTAACGATACTTGAAGCTTTAGCAATGAAAAAACAAGTATTTTCCCTCTATGATAACCCCCTTAAGCGAGATTATCTCTGTTTGGCGCCGTTTGCATCATGGATAATTATTGAAGAATCCCCTAAAATACTCGTGGAGAAAATGATCGAACAAAACAAGAAACATAATCAAAAAAAGATTGATGAAGCATATTCCTGGGTTAAAACACAAACTTGGAATCATTTAGTAAAACAATATTATTCATTATGGAAAATCTAAAAACAACGTTCATTACGACCATATTTAATGAAGAGAAAACTCTTCCAGAATTTCTGACATCAATTTATAAACAAACTGTTCTCCCTGACGAAATTATTATTGTTGACGCAGGATCTCATGATAACTCTCGAATCATTATCCAAAAATATTTTAATGAATATCCAGGAATACCGGCAAAATTACTGGTAAAGAAGGGCAATCGCTCGGCAGGAAGGAACGAAGCAATTAGGCATGCAACTCATGAAATTATCCTTTGTTCTGACGCTGGATGTATTCTTGATGAGAACTGGATAAAAAATTTACTTGAAAAATTTCATAAAAAAAGCATTTCTGTGGTAAGTGGTTATTATAAACCCTTAACCGTCAATGTATTTGAAAAATCTCTTGCAACGTATACATGCGTTATGCCTGATCGAATCAATGAATTAGAGTTTTTACCTTCCTCACGATCCATTGCATTTACTAAGAACTCCTGGAAAACCGTTAACGGATATCCTGAATATCTTGATACCTGTGAAGATCTCGTCTTTGCAAAAAAACTCAAAGATGCTGGATTTCACTTTCTTTTCGCAAGACATGCGTTCGTTTACTGGCCACAAAGAAAAAATATGCTCCAAGCCTTTCTGCAATTTTTTCATTACGCACAAGGCGATGGAAAAGCATTATATATTCGTCCGCAAGTGTTTTTCCTGTTTTTGCGATATATCATCCTTATTCTTTTGTTATTTTTTCTTATTCCACAACCACAATTACTTTTTTATACATGTATTTCACTTGCAGTACTTTATTCACTTTGGTCAATCGGGAAAAATTATTACTATATAAATGATTGGAAGGCGTTATACTATCTCCCGCTTCTTCAAATAACTGCAGACTTTGCAGTTCTCTGGGGTACAACAACGGGGCTTATTGAATATATTATGTTACGTAATAAAACAAAGAAAGTACTTCAGTTTTCAGAGAGGAGAAATAGTAATATAAAATAATGTGTTTGAAATCTTCAAAGACATACAAATTTCATGAAACGATTCGGAATTTATCCAACAATAAAAAAATACAGCTTTCTTCTTGTATTACGTTTGCAACGATGTTTTCACTCCTTTACGAGGGATATAACTTCGGACAAAATGACCATGCAATTTATATACCCTATCTCCAAAGTCTTGTGGACAATTCACTCTACCATCATGATGTGATGGTACAGACTTGGAAAGAGGTTTATTTTGGGAGTTTATGGAAATGGTTTGCGTTTTTGAGCCTGTTTTTTCCGTTACAACAATTATTTTTGCTCTTTCATATCCTTATTCGTTTCTTCTTTTTCCTAGGTATCTATTTTCTTATGCAAAAACTGACTCAGAAAAAAATCCTATCTCTATTTGCCGTATTTTTATGGATATTTCCAAAACCAAGTTTAGGATTTGATATCTTCTATAACCAATTTGGTCAGTCAGAATTTGGGTTATCATTGTTACTCTTTGCACTTATTTGTTATTTTTCAAGTCACTATGTTATTGCAGGACTTCTCATAGCAATCTCTTTTTATATTCATCCTCCTATGGCTGGATTTCTTGCTTTTTGCATCGTATGCAGTTTGTTTTTTCAAAAAGCCTATAAACAACTGCTATCTTTTATTTTTCTTGTTGGAATTCTCGCAGCACCGATTATATATCCAGTTCTCCTGTTTGCAAAGAATAGAATGGGATATGATACAACATGGATGCATCTTACCATGATTCGGTCACCTCACCATTCATTTCCTTTTACCTGGTCAATTCCAACGATTTGGTTTCCTTATCTGCTGTTCACTCTTTCATCAGGGATATCTTTATGGATTTTATGTTCAAAAAATTTGTTTCCCTATAAAAAATTTATTACGATTTTACTTCCCATGTACTGTTTTTTACTCGCAGGAATTATTTTTTCTGAAATCATTCCTGTACCTAAAATTGTCGCCATAGTACCCTTCCATATCAGTCCACTTGTTACCGTTCTCCTATCACTTCCACCAATTCTTCTTATCTATCGTGGGCTGAAACACAAACAACTAGTAATAGTAACAGTTTCGTGTCTTGCTTTGCTCCTTTATTTTTTTAGTAACTTCACATTTACGTTAAACTCAGTACAATATAGTTTTGTTTTGTTATTGCTCGGTATAGAAGGATATGTTCTTATTACGAAAAAAAAACCACAATACGTACTGAAGAGTTTTCTCTTAGTACTTTTTTGTTATTTGTGCTTTGTCAAAACTCCCCAGCTTATTAGGGCAAATTTTTTGAAAAATGACCCGTATCTTCATGATTGGACAGTTACCCAACGTTGGGCTCTCTATCATACAGGTAAAAATACACTATTTCTTACACCAACCTATTTGGAGGGATTTCAAGTATACTCAAAACGCGCGACATTTGCTGATTGGAAAGAAGGAACAATAGGCTATTTATCCCCTGAATATTTACGCGAGTGGTGGAAACGAATGGAAATGATAGGGTTAACGCAAACTCATTATAGCTATTCAGACCAAAAGAATATCTATCAACACCTGAACGAACAAAAAGTACTTTCAATCGCCAAACAATATCATATACAATATCTCATAACAGAGCACACTACCATGCATTATTCATTGATCAAAGTATACGAAAACCATCATTTTATCATTTATCGAATCTAATATGAAAAGCGTGATTATTTTTATGCCTGCATATCATGCTGAAAAAACCATAGCGCAGGTATGGGAAAAAATTCCTAACAAATATAAAGAAAACACGTTTCTCATTGATGATAATTCTGCTGATAACACGTTTGAAATTGCTCAAAAACTCGGTATAGAATGTTATAAAAATAAAACAAATTTAGGATATGGAGGAAATATTAAAACATGTCTAGCAAAAGCTCTTAAAAAAGGAGGAGAAATATTGATAGAAATGCATCCTGATGGTGAATATGATCCAGGAAGCATTTCTCCTGCAATTAACGTGCTCACACCAAAAACAGGAATGGTTTTGGGAAATAGGACAGAAGCTTTGCAAAGTGGTATGTATGTCTGGAAATATATACCATCAAAATTACTTACGCAATTTGATAACCTTATATTGCAAACAAAACTTTCTGATCTTCATCAGGGATTTCGTATCTATACCCGTACCATGCTTGAGAAAGTTCCGTTTATGGAAAATTCAAACAATTACTTGTTTAGTTTTGAAATAATCGCACAAACAATTTACTATGGTTTCACTATTGAAGAAATTCCGGTAAAAACACATTATTCCGGAAATAAAAGAGGCGCCTCACTCGGTAACTCACTCCGATATTCAATTGATACTTTCCCGGTATTAATCCAATTTCTTTTTGCCAAATTTGGATTTACCAATGCCAAATTCGGAAAAGTACCAGAGTTTCAAAATATTCGTTGATTCGCATCTTCATACATACTATAATCGTTAAGAATGAAAATTCGAACGTGTCGGGTCTGTGGAAATCCACTCAAACAAGTTATTTCTTTTGGCCGCATGCCAATGGTTAATTATTATCTTTCAAAGGAAGAACTAAAAATCCCTGAAAGAAAATATTCATTGACGCTTTGCATGTGTGAGAAATGTACGCTCGCACAATTAAATGAGCTTGTTTCACCAAAAAATATCTTTATACAATACCATTATGCATCATCCGTTTCTCAACCATTAAAAACACATTTAGAGAACCTTGCTGAACTGAGTAAAAAACGATTTTCCCTTACGAAAAACTCTCATGTTATCGATATTGGCTGTAATGATGGTGTTTTACTTGCTCAGTTACAATCCCATGAAATTAATGTGCTCGGAATTGATCCAGCAAAGAATATTGTTTCCAAACTAAAGCAAATGCACATCCCCGTTATTGCAGATTTTTTTACTGAAAAAGTAGCTCAAAAAATTGCCACCAAAGAAAAAATGGATGCTATTTTTGCGACAAATACCTTAGCGCAAGTCGTTGACCTCGACGACTTTATTAAAGGAATAAAATTACTTCTCTCAAAGCACGGAGTATTCATTGCGGAAGTCGGCTACTTAGTTGATATGATCCAAAAGAAAACATTTGATTCAATCTACCATGAACATTACTCCTATTTTTCGTTGCAATCGTTAATGTACCTTTTTGGAAAGCATCATTTGCAAATTTTTGATGCACAACGTATCGCTAATCATGGAGGATCGCTGCGTATTTTTGTCCAACATGTTGCATATACCAGACGAAAACCTACTCAGCGATTCTTAAAAATCCTCGATGAGGAAAGAAAATTACAACTGCACACTCTTTCTTCCTATGATGAGTTTGTCCAATTCTGTAAATCATTTAAAAAAACATTTCGAGCACTGCTCTTAAAAATCAAAAAGAGCCGTAAAACAATTGTGGGAGTAACCGCTCCCGCAAAAGGGGTTATTGTCTTAAATTATTGTGGAATAGATACAAAGATAATTGACTATATCGTTGACAGTACACCATATAAACAATATCGGTTTATGCCAGGAGTACATATTCCTATCTATCCCGAAGATACATTACAAGAAAAATCAGTCGATTATTTCTTGTTACTTGCCTGGACCTACAAGCAAGCATTATTAAAAAAATTAGAAGGATATAGGAAACAGGGAACTAAATTGATTTTACCGCTTCCGAAAGTAACGATTATCAGTTGATCATGAACGTAAAGCTATCTGTTATCTATGTGTATTACGCTACTCCTACTGAAATCATTCAGTCTATCCAATCACTCAAAAAAGCAGTAGCTGACCTCTCATACGAAGTTATCATTATTGATAATGCTTCTCCCCTTCCGCTTCCCGAGCAAATACAATCTGACAAGAAGCTCCATATTATTCAGAACACAGAGAATAAGGGATATGGACCTGCACTGAATCAAGGTGCTCAGATTGCACGAGGAGATTACCTTGCACTGGTCAATCCTGATACGCTGTTTCTTAAAAATTCGCTCAACTTAATGATAGAAGCTCTAGAATTAGATACATCAATAGGGATAATTGGACCGCAATTCCTCAATGATAAAAAACAGGTATCGCAAACCGGTAATGGCTTCCCTATGATTCCTGAAGCATTATTTGCGTTTTCTTTTTTAAGAAAAATTTTTCCTCATAATCGTTACGTGAAACGATACTTTCTTACTGACTTTGACAGAACTAAAGAAACGGAAATACCTGTCATTTGTGGCGCATGTATGCTTATAAAAAAATTAACATTTGAAAAAATACAAGGATTTGATGAACAATTTTTTCTGTATTTTGAAGAATCAGATCTCTGTTATAAAGTCAAAAAAACTGGCCTTCGTATCCTCTATTATCCAAAAGCGCAGGTAATTCATTTAGGCGGAAAAAGTTCATCTAATAAGAAATTTATCCAAAGAAACTTTGAAAAGAGTCGTTATAAATTTTTCAAAAAGTATCATGACCCTATTTCATCTTTTTTAGCTGAGTCATTTTTACGAGTTATCAATAGATTATCAGCTTGGTTACCATGAAATCATTGCAAAAGAAATTATTACCCTCTTCCCACCAGACAATTTCTGTATTTTCTTTTTTCACAAAAAGTTTTTCAAAATCTAGGCAATCATGGAATACGCCAACAATCGCTTTACTGTTTTTTTTCATTAGTTGGCTTGCTTTATTTTCCCTCTATACACTTACCAATAAAAAAATTATTCTCCTGACGTTTCTCAGCATACTTGTACTGTATTTATTCTTTCTTTTGATTAAAGCCATTGATCAAGCAACTTCCCCTGGATCAATATTTGTATTATTCACGCAATATATTTTGGAAGCTCTGGGAAGTATAGGAGGTACAGTAAGTCTTATTTTTACAAACAGTATTGTTCGAGCAACGAGCTTTATATCACAAAATAAAATAATTTCTTCTATTATTCTTCTCTATCTTTTCATAACGTTGAGTCAACTAACCTGGGGTTTACCAAGCAATGTTCATCCGTTTTCCTATCATATGGATGAATGGGCACAAGCACATTCCCTTATGACAACTTTTAAAAATGGTTCACCACAAATTTGGGGAGGTACCAATGGATTATTCTTTTATTATGTTGTCACTGGCATATTTCTTATTCCTTTTGTATTAGTACATTTTGTTAATCCATTGGTAATCAAATCATCACTACTTATGATGAATGAACAACTTAAATTATTTGCTGTACTTAGAATAAGTACGATTACTTTCGCAGTTTTATCCATACTTTCCCTCTACCTTATCACAAAAGACTATCTGCATTCACAGAAACTTGTTGCGGTACTTTTTTTTACGCTTACTCCGCTGACATTTCTCATGACCGTTTTCTATCGATACGATACTGCGCTTGCATTTTGGATACTTATTTCATTACTGTTTGCATTTCGGTATGCCCAAAATCCTACGACAAAAAACTTTATTATTCTGGGAATAGTTTCAGCTCTCGCGTTATCAACAAAATTAAGCGCATTACCAGTAATCCCTGCGTATGTTATCGCGTTTATTCTCTTTACCCCGTTTTGGCAAAAAAAACTGCGTACTTTGAGTATTGCAATAATACTCATGCTTCTTGTCTTTCTCATCACAGCAGCACCAGATTTTCTCATTAGTTATAAAGCAATTTCTTTTTGGTTCTATAAATCAGCAATAACAGGTCCTGCTGCTGATACAAATAACTTTACTCTTGGCATGCCATACGGTATTTTTTTCATTTTCTTTGAATATCCTTCTCTCTTTGGTCATGTTTATTATTTCCTTTTTCTTGTAAGTTTTTTCTTCCTTCTCGGCAACGTATGGAATACATTCTTACATCATAAGATAACTTTATACGATAAAAAAGTCTGCTATCTTCTTGCTACCTTTGTGCTTTTTGCCTTAAGTATCATACAACTTGGTATAGGAGCACGGGGAAATCGCATGTTGGTATTTCTACCTTTCTTTGGACTTATTCCTTCAGTTGCCTATTCATATCTCATGCAAAAAACGCAAACACTGCGCAAATATCTCATCATCATTTTTATTAGCTTAACTATTGTTCAGTTTCTTGAATCAATGACATGGGTAACCGTAAAGCTTTCTGCAAGTCCTCAGAGTTCTGCATCAGCATGGATTACCCACCATATTCCTTCAGGTGCAAAAATCGGACTTGAAAATATTCCTATATTTCAAGGAACACCAGATTTTTTACTCAAAGACTTTTACCAAACAGTTTATTTCCCAACACAAAAAGCAAAATATTCCTATACCATAATATCTTCTAAAGATACTACTTTCCCTGCTTATGTCATTATTTCAGATCATTTGCCCTCGCTAATGTATATGAAAAACTCAGATAAAAAAATTATTGTAAAGAAGCTCCAGCATTTGGGATACCAACAAATTGCCCTCTTTACTCCCAATGAACATTTTTTTTCTTATTTTAATCGCGATATCAACTATTATATGAGCGGCCTGGTTCCCGGCCCAATGACTATTGCTGTTTTTTATCGTCATAAAACGCAATAGGTTTGATAAGAAATTATTTGTGGATCTATTTTTTTTATCTTTTTCGTAAAAGGATTTTCTTCAAGAAGTATTGACTGAACCAAATAACTTCCTTGGTTATTAGCAATTGTATGTAAAAACAATTTGCTAACCGCTCGTGCATCCGTTATATTACGAAAATAATAATAATCTGTTATCGATGGTTTGAAAGGAATACGAGATTGTGTTGAGTTAATAAAGAAGACCGAAGGCTTGATAAGATTTATCACATCTGTTTGTATTACCGCGAGCTGATTTGTATGAATATGCATTTTTTCAACAGAACACTCATTTGTATTTACAATACTTTGCCTATGCATTTCACCATGATAATGAAGAATGAGATAATTGGTATGGACTTCATCCACAGAATAATGTGATAACACATACTGTGCAAAGAGTGGATTCCGGGTAAAATTTGGCATATTATCTAACTGAATTGCACCTTTTGTGTCAATTCCTAAAATAATAATGATCGGTGGATTTTTCTGCATTTCCGATATTGCTTTTTTTTCAATAGGAACGTTTGAATAATCATAAAATTGCAAAGGAAAAGAATTATAGGTTGTATGATTGATATTTAATAGATAACTATCATAGGGATAGACAAAAACTTTTCCTTTATAACTGTTTATAATCCTCGAAAATCTTTGTAAATCTTCAGTCGAATAATAATAATTGGAAGGTAGTTTATAGATTGCAAGGAAATCTGGTTTATTCTTAATTACGTGGACTATCTCTTTTATATTTGATCCAGCAATGAACGCAAAGTAATTTTCCCGAAAGGGAATCAGTGCAAAGAAAATCAAAGCGATCGTAAAAAGTCGTCTATTCATTTGTTTTCGAAGAAAAAATAAAAAGATAAACGTACCGATAATACTTGGTAAAATACTCATTTCAATATGCCCTGAATCAGAACGTACGAATGCAGCACGCAATGCAAGAAGGGAAGCGACAAGTAGTGCAATAAATATCTTTTTTTCACGAGCCGCATAGGTATTATTCCGAATAAGCAATAACCAAAGCACTGGTAATAGTATGGGAAAAATGAAAAGATAATTTGATTTCCCGAATTCCCATGCCGTGTTCATGACATAAAAATAATCAGAAATTGTTGCTAATGAGTAGAAGGAATAACTCATTCCACCTGAGAGTATTATACTTATTACTCCTTGAAATAGCATAAGAAATAAGAAAAGCAATGCTCCTTTTCTCAGTGAAGTACTTTTTATTAATTTACCACTATGAAATTGCTTTGCGGTAAACAATGCAAGCAAATCACTTCCTACTGCATAGACTGCGAAGACAAACGTAATGAACACACATTGCAGAAAGATATCATAGGAGTAAAGTCCAAATAATGATGGTAATGCGGCAATAACGAGTAACCGTATGATTCCTCTATCCGAAAAGAACTGAGTAATTGCTAACACAGCAAATAATAATGGCAGACTCGAACGCAGCATAATATTTGCATAATCAGGATTAATCACACCAACGATAAATAATAAATAGCCAAACAGAAGGATTCGTTCTTTATTCTCTGTAGTGAGGAGACATACTAAACTTAAAAGAACAAATAGAAACACTATTTCAATAATCACTGGACTGATTGCTGCAGCTGTATAGGAGGGGATATGAAATATTATGGCTGGTAAGGCATATAACAACTGAAACATCGGCCCGTAGGTAAATAGATAATCTCTGCCTGCAACATATCCATGGAGATATCGTTCAATTGCATCAGAAACCCAAGAAAAATCAAGTGAGGAACGTAACAGAATACCTTGTTGTAAGCTTGCTCCTATCTGCAACAAACAAAGAAGCGCTGCAATTCCTATGAAAAGCAGCAACCAAAAAGCTGCCGTATATTTATAAACATTTCTTACAACGGGAATCGCGGTAAGGTACCACTGCAGATAGTACGGTAACCATGAGAGTAATTTAAAATTTGACTTTCCTTCTTCACGGTCTTTCCAAACCGTTGGTATTTCAGCAATCGTATATCCTTTTTTATGAGCTTTAAGAATAATTTCTAATGAATACTCAAATCCTCCTTTACTTTCAATGGTGATATTGGTAAATAGTGATGATCGATACATTTTAAATGCATTTGTGGCATCATGTGTCGGAATACGAAAGAGATAATATAAGGTCAAACACGCAGTTCGAGAGAGCAAATTTTTAATAAATGGCCCCCCTATTTTTTTGCCTCCTTTCATAAAACGCGATGCGCAAACGATATCAACACTTTGTTGCTGAATCAGTGCATACATGGTATCTACTTGCCGAATGTCGTCAGCTAAATCAGCCATTATGACGACAACTGCTTCTCCGTTTGCCACATGAAATCCCGTTTTTATCGCATTCATGACACCTTCTTTATTTCCGACAATATTTTGTTGAAGATAAATTCCTTTTTTTTTATTTGTTTGCAGATATTGCTTAACGACAGGAACTGTTGGATCTTCCTGGTTATCATATACAAGAATAATTTCGTGAGGAGTATGCACGTACTTTGTTATGCTTGAGATAACTTTAAGAATATTTTTTTCTTCATGGTAGACCGGAATAATTATGGAGAGTGCTATTTTCATTTTTCCCTCGATTTTTCAGTTTGTAAACTACTATAGTAAGGGTGTGTAAATGGTTTTTTATAAAGATTTTTACTAAAATTATCATAAATCTCTTGTAATCCTTCCTTTACTGAAATAGTAGCAGCAAATCCTAAGTATTTCTGTATTTTGGCAAAGGATACGCGATAATTTCTTTTGTCCGTAGGATTTGGAACTATACGCAGGGAGATATGTTTTTTTGTATTCAAACCTTGTACCAAATATCCTAATTCTTTAATTTGCAAATGAAGTGTATCATCTCCGACATTAAAAATATGTCGAGTAATCTTACTTCGAGGAGCTTTCAATACCAACGATATAGCACGAGCGATATCACGAACATGAATAAACGGACGCCATTGTTCTCCTCCCATAATGGTTATTTCTCCTTCAGAATATGCTTGAGCAGTAAAGAGATTCGCGACTAAATCAAAACGAGGTTTCGGTGAATGACCAAATACGGTTGTAAATCGGAGTATCACCGGATGAAATGTTTCAGCAACATCTTCCAAAAGTATTTTCTCCGATGCCAATTTTGTTTGCGCATAGATTGATAAGGGATTTATTGGACTTAATTCATTCACAACATGGTGATTTTGCCCATAAACAGAACAACTTGATGCGAAAATAAAACGTTCGATGGGAAATGATTTTGAAATGTCCTTCAATACTGTTGTTCCGGTAATATTGATATCGTGGGACAATGTTTTATCTACGGAACATGCTAAGTCACCTACTATACCGGCAAGATGAATTATTGAATGAATATCAAGCATACTTTTTGATAATTTCTTTTTATCTCGTATATCTCCTTTAATGAGCTCAAGTCTGTTAGTATTTTCAAATGTATTAAATAACCGCTTGCCATAATAAAACTTATCATAAACTCGAACAGAGTATCCTTCTTTGAGTAATTGCTCAACGACACACGTACCAATATATCCTCCGCCTCCGGTAATCAATATTTTTTTTGATTTTATTTGTGTCGATTTATTCATTGCTTTTTATAGTGAAATAATTCATATAACGCTTCTTCCGCATCTGCTGCAAATGTATGCAACCATAAGGCAAGAGGAAATTTTGTAACTAATCTTCGCGTTATTGTTTCGCCACAAGATTTACGTATTGTTTTACGCAACTGGGCAACATGAACAATATCTTGTAATAAACGATATTTTGATGGTACCTGTAATGGTGCGAAATGGTAAACTGGCGAATTTTTTCGTAATGCATCAAATGCATGCTGCACAATAATTTTTTCGCATAATTTCGCGAATTGATAGCTGGTACAGCCTGCCCAAGTTTGATTTTCATAACCGTAAAGTGTTCCTTTTTCATTCAGTACCCAATCAATAATTCCTTTATGCTCCAAAGAATCAATTCCAATGAGCGACGTTCTCAGAGAAAGGAAATAGTCGGAAGATACTTCTCCTTGTAGCTTTGTTTTTCCATACCAATCTTGGGGATGAGGCACTGCATCTTCAGTCACATCACCAGATAATGGTTGAAATACTGCATCTGAAGAAATATGGATTATGCGAGTTTTATGGTGTAATGCATATTTTACCAGTGTATTTGGAAAGTCAGCGTTAATACTTTTCATTTCAGAATCAGAGACACTGTTTCGTAATGCGCCAATACAATTAATAATAAAATCTATTTGCTTCAGTTGATGGAGGATAGCAGAAAAATTTTCTTCTGTTGTAGCAACATCCAAAAAAAAGGTATGACCATCTTCTCGTTTTGTTCGTGTTGTACCCCAGACGTGTTCTGGATACTGCGACGCAAGATACTCATATATCGTACTGCCAACCATACCTGTTGTTCCTAAAACTAATATATTCGGTTGACCAGTATTCATAAATTCTTTACATACCAACAATCTTCACTTTGGGTAACGGAACAATAAACTTACCACCATTTTGCAAATATCCTTGATTCCTCTTCATTACTTCCGATAAAAAAGGCCACGCAAATAAGATTGCGTAATCGGATTTATACAAAGATGAAGCATTTTTAATTTTTAAATGATTCCCCGGTGTAAAAGCACCTTGTTTTGCAGGAGCGTCATCGACAACAAAGTCAAGAATATCACTTCCTAATTGGCAATAATTCATAATAACCGTACCACGGCCTGAAGCGCCATATCCAATAATTCTTTTCTTTTTTGTTTTTAATACCTGCAATGTATGCACTAACTCTTTTCGTGTTTTTTGAATATAATGAGAAAAGTTACGATAACAAAGTTCTTTATGTAAACCCATTTCTTTCTCGAAACGAATATATTTTCGAACATTTTCGGTAACTTTTCTCTTTCCAAGTTTTTTATGCTGGACAAAATACATCATTGAGCCAGCTCTTACTGATTGTGGTTGTACATCAAAAACTTCCATAGCATGTTGTGCAAAAAATTTTCTCAATGTGAGTAATGAGTAATAATACTCATGTTCGTGATAAATCATATCGTATTGAAATTCTTTTATTAAATTTCCCAGATAATGAACTTCAAATGCAAGAAACCCATCAGGTTTTAGAAGTGCTTTTATTCCTTTTACCACATCATGCATATCTTCAATATGTGCCATCGCATGGAAACTATAGACTGCATCTGCTTTTTGATAGTTTTTTACAATTGATTTCCCAACTTTTTCTGTAAAAAAATCATTGAGTATTGGATAACCTTTTGCAATAAGTGGATCGACAATATTTTTTGCTGGATCAACTCCGAGTGCAGTAAATCCTCGTTTTTTTAACGAAGCAAGGAAACCTCCATCATTACATCCTATTTCAACAACAAAACGATTATTTGCGTCTGGATAGATACTCTTTAACTCTTCTGCTTTTTTATTAAAATGATCAATAAGTGTCTTCATACTTGAGGATGCATAAAAGTACTCGCCAAAAAGAGTTTCTGCATCAACAATATTACTACTTTGCAAAAGATAACAGGATCGACAAAAATTAAGTACCAACGGATAATTTTTTTCTTCTTTAAAATGTTCTTCTGTTCGTAAAAATCCTCCAGCGAGAGGCATATACCCTAAATCAAGAACAGGTAGTACGTCAGTGCTAAAACAAAATCGGCAACGATCATAATGTTTATATGGTCCAGTTAGTTTTGCATCCATACTAATCTACCTCCCAGATATTTTCTCCCCAGTAATCATAGGCGACTCGGTAATCATCTGCCATTGATTGTGCGAGTGTTGCGTTAGAATACACAATCACTTTTGCATTCAGCGTTAACGATTTAATGCCATTCGCATACCCAGCGGGAATAGCAACAATTTTCATTTCTTCAGCTGAAAGTATAAATTTCTCTACATTTACATCTTTTGATGGATTCTTCGGATCATCGACCCAAACCGCACATAACAAAATCTGTCCTGAAATAACATAGAAATACTTTGCTTCCTTCATGTGAATGTGGAATGCCCGTATAGGATGATCTCTTGAATTTTGTAATTGGTAAAATCGTTTTATTCCTGAAAACGAAAATGAATTACTAAACGAAACACTGCCTCGAGAATCTTTTCTCGTTTCTCCTTCAAAAATTTTTATTAATTTCTTATTTTTCCTCATTACGTATTCAAGGCTAATTTTTATTATATAACTATAGACCAAGCATACGAAGAAATCAATCGTTATTAGCTTTAAATGTTGCGGAGAAAATGATAAATCAATATAATAGTCACACAGGTAACACTCATTAAATATAAAATGCCAGCTCATGATCCCCAAGAATCTGCTAATGTTAAATCAAAAATAGCCTCTGGGTTTAGTATTCTCTTTGCAAGAGAATTTACGTTGAAGATTTTTGCATTTATCGGTCAATTAATTCTTGCTCGAATTCTCTCCCCTTCAGATTTTGGATATTATGTTATCATCATCTTTATTATTAACTTTTTTCTTCTATTTTCTGATATTGGTCTTTCGTATGCAATTATTCGACATCAAACGCAACCTACTCAAAAAGAGTTGGAAATAATTTTCACTATTAAATTTCTTTTAAGTGTTTCATTAACCTGTTTGATCATTTTCTTTGCACCTTTTGTCACCGCATTCTATCCAACATTTTCTCCAATGAATATTTTTATGTTACAACTCGTATCATTTGTGCTTATTTTAACAGCATTACGTGCAGTACCTATTGCGTTAATGGAAAGAGAAATAGACTATAGAGCGATATCAACAATTGATATTGCGGGAGTACTTTTCTACTATATCAGCGCACTTTTCTTAGCATTCCTCGGTTTTCATATTTGGAGCTTTATTTTTGCTACGCTTCTCAAAGAACTTGTCGAGGTTGCCATTGTGTACATCTTAAAACCATGGATTCCTTCATTTAATTTCGAAATTAAAAAAGTTAAAAATATGATCCGATTTGGTTTTTTTGTTCAAGGTAATGGGTTTCTGAACTTCCTCAGCACGGGTATTATACCTATTCTCGGTGGAACACAAAGTGGCCCTTATGCAGTCGGAATATTAAATTGGGCTTCTAATTTGGCAACTGCTCCGGACGCTGCAATCTCAAATAATTTTGGGAGAGTAGCTTTTGCTGGTTTTTCAAGATTACAACATGATACTAAAGCCCTCACACATACGATTGAAAAATCCATTAGCATCATGAGCGTTATTACCTTTCTTCTCCCTTTACTCATCTTTGGGTATGGAGCGGAGGGTACAGCTATATTATATACGAATAAGTGGCTTGCAGGCATTCCAGCCTTGTACTGGTTTACTGCAGTGACAATATTTAGTTCAACTATGGTTCCACTGGGACAAGGAATTCTCGTTACCGGTAATTCAAAATATATATTTTACGCGACCTTATTGAGTAACCTATTTAATTGGCTAGGCTCTTTTGTTTTACTGAATAAACTGGGGTATCTTGCTATTCCTGTTTCTACATTTTTCAGTGCATTAATGTTATGTATTTTCTATTTTTATATAGCTTATAAAGTACATATAAGAATACGCTATAGCAAAATTTTACTTCCAAAAATTATAGCCTTTTTTATAATCTATCTGCTTATATATTTTCTCAATACGCTTTCTCCTCATACAATTATTTTTCTCATACTAAAAGTGCTGATTACTTTTCTTTGCTATTTTTTCCTTATTTTTCTTTTTTCAAGATCTGATTTTGCAGCAATCATTGTTTATGTTTTTACTTTTTTAAAATTAACAAAGTTCGCTGAAAAAGCAAAAAAACTTAATACAAATCCAAAAATATGAAAAAATTATCTGTAATCGTTGTTCTGTATAACGAATTCGAGATGGTGAAAAGATGCATCGCATCAGTTTATAAAGAAAAAATAGACAATATGGAGTTAATTCTCGTTGATAATTCAACCGATAAAGAAGGTCATACATACATTCTCAAGCTCTATCCTAACATTCGCTACATTCAAAACAAGGAAAATGTTGGTTTTGGGAGAGCAGTTAATACTGGATTAAAAGCCGCAAAGAGTAGATTCGCATTAATTCTGACTCCTGATACGAAAGTCTTGCCTCATACTATTCAAAAAACACTCGATTATATTATGAAACATGATAAGGTTGCTATGGTAGGTTGCAGAATTTATTCTTATCCAAAACAATTTCATTTATCTGCTTACCATACGTTTCCAAACCTTTTAAGTCATGTTTTTGAATATAATATGGTTTTTTATAAAATTATTCATAGAATTGCCAAAGATTATCATCCATTATTTTATACTCGAAAAGACCATCAGCAAGAATTATCACCAAAACATATTATTGGCGGGTATATGCTTCTGAGAATTGAAGCATTAAAAGATGTGGGTTTTTTTGACAATCAATTTAAAATGTACCGGGAAGAAACTGATTTGTGTATGAGACTCTATAAAAATAATTGGAAAATTGCTTATTTACCAGTTGGCGGTCTAATTCATTATGGAGGATCTGCTTGGAAAAAAACAACCATCTCCCAAGCATTACCAGGCTATATGGAAAGTACGTACCTATTTTTTAAAAAATATCATGGCAGAACATATACTTTAATCGCTTGGTTCTTAGGATTAGGTTCCACAATTATTACCATTCCATTTTTAGGAATAGTAAAACTCTATAAAAAATTACTCGATAAACAAACACAATCATCCCAACTCTTTCCATTATGGTTAGATATTTTAAAATGGCATATATCGAAAGGGATAGTTACTGTTTTTTCGATATGAAAATTGCTTTTTTTCATAATTTACCACCAGGTGGTGCAAAGCGCGTTGTTTATGAAGAGATTAAGCATTTAAGTCGCAAACATACTATACATTTATTTCAATTAGAATCTCACCATCATGATTTTTTGAACTTTGAAAAATTACCTTGTAAAATGCATGACTATCAATTCAACCTTAAAAGCAGATTTCCTAAACCATTCAAAAGGTTTTCAGAAGATTTTCAAAATTTCATACTTTTGCGTCGCCTCCATAAAAAAATTGCGCATGATATTGATTCTCTAGATTTTGATATCGTTATAGTTCATCCCGATAAATTTACTCAAGCACCATTTCTCTTACGACATCTAAAAACAAAAACAATTTATTATTGCGAAGAGTTATTACGAATTGGATATGAATCAAACTTTCCCATTCCCGAAAATATTTCTTTGCTCAATAAATATTATGAAGTAATCACAAGGAGAATAAGAAGGTCAATTGATTATAAAAATACAAAATCCGCAGCTATATTGCTTACAAATTCACTTTATACTCAAAAAAACATCCAAAGTATTTATCATCTCAATTCTCAAGTATGTTATTTGGGAGTTGATACCGACCTATTTACAATGTTACCAGAATACTCTCAAACCGTCCTTTTTATCGGTGAACAATCAATAATTAATGGGTATCCCTTACTAAAATCAATAGAGAATAATTTACGACAACAGGGAATTACTGTTCGAGTAGTTAATTTTTTCGATAAGCAAAACAAAATTTCAGATATACAACTTGCTAAACTATACGCTCAATCTCTCGCAACTCTTTGCCTCAGCTTATCAGAACCTTTTGGGTTAACCGCAATCGAGTCCATGGCCTGTGGCACTCCTGTTATTGCAGTTAACGAAGGAGGTTACACTGAATCAGTAATCAATAACCAAACAGGATATTTAATCCAACGAGATCCAAATCAACTATTTGAAAAAATAATACTCCTTTCAAAAAATAGACAATTGCGAAAGTCATTAGGATTAGCAAGCCGCAAACATATCTTATCTCGCTGGACATGGAATGATCACACTAAACATCTTGAAAGTTTTTTTTAATTACTTTGGGTATAATGGAAGACAATCATTCACTTGTTATGAAAACGAAAAAATTTAAAACATCCAATAGGGATATAAAAACCAAATCACAGACAAATAGTTCTTTAAAAAAGCTTGAAAAATGCATTTTATTGATAAAAGGAGATTCTATTTTTTTAGTCATTTTACTCATAGGTCTTTTTCTAAGAATTTTTAGAATTGAACAAAATTTTCCTTTTGATGGCGAAGTAGGAGACAACTTATTAGATATCAAAAATGCTTTTATCCATCATCAGATTCCTGTGCTTGGACCACCTACTTCTCATCCATGGTTAAATTTTGGACCACTATTTTATTGGCTTTATGGTCCCATCTTATGGCTGTCAAAATTCAATCCAATAAGTCATCAATATTTTGCTGTTGCTATTGCTCTTTTAACAATAACTGCGAATTATTACGTTATTAAAAATATCTTCTCAAAACAGGTAGCAATAATTTCTTCAATTTTTATTAGTATTTCACCTATGCTTCTGTTCACCACTCGATTAGGTCGTTTTACTTTTATCGTCCCTTTGCTTGTGTATCCATTTTTTTGGATTCTTACTAAGCTTGTTATTGGTGAAAAAAAGTATCTTTTCTTACTCTTCTTTCTTCTTGGGTTGATGCTCAATTTTCATTATACACCGCTTTTTTTAATTCCAGTTATAATTATTCTCTTATTCATCAAAAAAATACGAGTTAACTTCAAAGATATTATATTATCTCTTGGAGGATTACTCGTACCACTTATTCCTCTTCTTATGTATGATTCACAACATAAATTTAGCATGATACTTAACTTAGCATTATGGATTCCCTACAGAATACTTGGATTTTTAGGAATCTATCATAAGAATACCCTTACCCAACAAGTTCTTCAGGAAAATAAACTCTCTGTGATAAACTTTTTTTCATTTAGTTTTACGCCTACTCCTTATGATTCCTATACCATTGCCGGATTAATTATTTTCTTTTTAATACTTTTGTACGTTTTCTATCAACTCTATTCTGGATACAAAAATAAAAAATTAGTAAATTCTTGGCTCATACTCTTTGTTTGGATGTCTGTTGGATTTATTGCATTATTTATTCATGGTAACGTACCCCTCCATTACTTTGTGCCTCTTTTTCCCATTCCCTTTATTCTTTTTTCATTACTGCTTACTGATCTCTTGAAACATCGTTTGGGAAAAGTTTTCACCATTGGTATTATCATTTTTTTTGTTATCACAAATTTCTATTATTACTTTTGGAGTAATTGGTATTATCAGCCAGAAAAATCGAGTGCATATGTTGACGGCTTAATTTCTTACAACTCTCGAAAAGCGGTTGCACAATTCATTGTAAACAATGCACTGCATAACCGATATCAGTTACGAAGAATCGGGTATAATGATTTTTTTGCAAAACAATTTGCTCAAAATTATCTGTATTTACTTTGGTGGTACGGAAACGAGCCAGTAAATAAAGCAAAGCTCACCTATACGATTGTCGAAAATGGTTCGCAGCTATCCCACATAAAGAGACCAACCGATGAAGAATTTGTAGTAAAAAATGTTATTGTTTTGAAAAGTACTCGGTAACTACACAAGGAAAATACTCTCAATTGTGCGAGACGAATATTCATACTATAATAGGTAACAGAAATTGTGATGAAGAAAATAGTTGTAACAGGAGGTGCAGGTTTCATTGGCAGTGAAGTCGTAAAAAATTTACTGCAAAAAGGGTATACCGTCCGTGTTATTGATAACCTCAGTAAAGAAGGTTCGAAAGCCTCTCGAGATTGCGAATTTCTTCAGGTGGATCTTTTGGATAGACAAAAAACAATCGACGCGTTTCAGGGAATGGATATTTGCATTAACTTAGCAGCTAAAATTGGTGGAATTGGCTATTTCCATAAATATCCTGCAACCATTCTTGCAGACAATAATATTATTTACTCGCATACCTTTGAGGCAGCGGTGAAACAAAATCTTTCTCGCATGGTCTATATTTCTTCCTCTATGGTATTTGAATCTGCAGCAACGTTTCCCAGTAAAGAAAGTGATATTGCCGTTATACCGCCTCCTATTTCTTCCTATGGATTCTCAAAACTCATCGGAGAACAATATTGCAAAGCATTTTTCGATCAATATCAATTACCTTACAGTATTTGTCGCCCTTTCAACGCCTATGGCATTAATGAGTATCCTGGTGATGAAATTGGTATTGCGCATGTAATCCCCGATCTTATCAAAAAAATATTACACAATCAGTATCCTTTAGAACTTTTAGGAAATGGAAAACAAATTCGATGTTTCACGCATATCCGTGATCTTGCTGAAGGTATTGTCACGGTTGCAGAATCAGAAAATGCTCGAAATGAAGATTTTAATATTGCTGATGCAACGCCAGTTTCCATAGAAGACCTTGCTAAATTACTTTGGAAATTGACTGGACAAAAAAAGCCTTTACAAATAAAAACAATTCCAGGATTTACCTTTGATATTCAAAAACGCATTCCTGATGTATCAAAAATAAAGTACCGTTTGAACTGGGAGGCAAAAATTCCATTAGAAATAGGACTCCAAGAAGTTGTCGAATGGATGCAATCATCAATTCATGAGTTCTAAAAAAATCATAACTGTTATCGGTATTGGGAGAGTCGGTCTTCCCCTTGCATTAGTTTTTGCTAATAAAGGGTTCTATGTTTTTGGTGTAGGACGTGATCCAAATAAAATAAACAGTATTAGTAAAGGCATTATGCCCTTTAAAGAATATGGTGCTGAATCTCTATTAAAAAAACAGGTTAATAAAAACTTTCATCCCACAACGGACTTTTCTTGTATTCACAAGAGTGATTACATTATTTTGACATTAGGTACCCCTGTTGATGAAAATATGAATCCGGTTTATGACCAAATCAATGAAGTAATTGAAAAGATTCGTGAGTATTTACGACCTGGACAAACACTCATTTTGCGAAGTACTGTTTCACCACGGACAACTCAATATGTCCAATCTGTTATCGAAAAGATTCCCTCATTGCATGTAGGAGAAAACTTCTTTATTGCGTTTTGTCCTGAACGGATTTCTGAAGGCAATGCAATTGATGAGATTGAAAATATTCCACAAATTATTGGAGGTGTAGATAAAAAAAGTTCAAATAAAGCAAAAGAAATCTTTGAAAAAGTATCCTCAGAAATTGTTGTTACCGATGATATTTCTGCAGAACTCGCAAAACTATTTACGAATATGTATCGGTACATCAATTTTGCTATTGCAAATGAATTTATGCTTCTCGCAGATAATTATTATCGAGATATTTATACGATTGTTAATTTAGTCAATTATAAATATAAACGTGGCGGGTTAGCTTTACCAGGACTTACTGGCGGTCCATGTTTATTCAAGGATGGTTTTTTTCTTATCTCAGATTTACCTTATGGCGATCTCATATCAACAAGTTGGAAAATTAATGAATCGATCCCTCTTCTTCTCGTAAAACGAATTCGTGAACGGATTAAATTAGAAGGAAAAAAAACAGTATTACTTGGTCTTGCATTTAAATCAGAAATAGATGATATCAGAGAGTCGTTAAGTTTCAAAGTAAGAAAAGCATTATTACGAGAACGAGCAAATGTCATACTTCATGACCCGTATGTAACCGAATATGCAAATCAAATAATAGAGAAAGACGTCTACAAAGCTATAGAAGGAGCTGATGTGATATTCATTGCAACTAACCATAAGAAATATCAGTCACTTGATATTAAGAAAATAAAAAGTTTGGCGAAGAAAAATTGCATTGTCTGTGATGTTTGGAATGTACTCGGAACTGATAAGGTTGTTTATTCGTTAAATACTGTCAGTGACAAGTAGTAGTCTCCGTTATTTTTTTGCTAAACCCGTTTGAATAATTGTTTGGAGAACTAACAATCCATGTTTTATGCTAGCAACATTTGACACGCCTTCTGTTCTTTTCTTGTAGGTTATCGGAACATTCTTAATTTTATACCCATATTGTGCGGCTTTAATAACTAGCTCTGCTTCATAGCCGAAATGATTGACTTGCGGATTCAGTTTCTTCAAAACAGGAGTTTTAAATCCTTTGAACCCAGCCATTACGTCAGTGATTCGTTGTTTTGCGAAAATACTTGTCACCAATGATAATCCAAAACTTCCCACTTTTTTTGTCAATGATACAGAACCTTTTTCCACATCAGCTCCGTTTTCATAACGAGTCCCCAGAGTAACATCATACCCATTAAATAATGGTGCGAGCATCTTTGGTATTTCACGAGGAAGAAACTGGTAATCAGCATCAATTTGTACTGTATACAAACCGTTAATATAAGGAATCGCTAATTTAATCGCCGAACCTTTCCCGTTACTTTTTGCCACATGAATAACTTTCCCTTTCGTTTTTTTCGCTTCTCGTAATGTTTTTTCTGTTGTTTTACTGTCAACAATTACCAGTACTTCAAGGTGTAAATTCTCTAATTTATAACAATCTTCAACCATCTTTTTGATGATCTTATCTTCATTAACTGAAGGAATGAGGATAGTAATGAGTGGTTTAATTGATTTTTTTCTCATGAAATCCAAATCAAATTGTATCATTTGAACGTATCTGCTACAAGCACTTTACTATTTTCGTTACGATCAAAGTCCGCTATACTGTTCTGGTGAGAAAACAAATAATCTTTATAAGTATTATTTTAGGCATTGTAGCTTTTTTCTCACGAGCTCCATTCCTTGAACAGTATCAATCCCATTGGGATGGACCACAATATAGCATTGCAGTAGTTCGCTATTCCTTCCTCCAGCAAACACCAGCACCACCTGGATATCCTTTTTACATCGCATTAGGACGATTTTTTCATTTTTTCGTTACGGATCCTCATATGGCAATACTTGCAGTAAGTGTTTTGGGAAGTATGTTGGGTGCAATAGCAATTTTTCTGGTAGGAACGTATATCTATAACACGCGCATTGGAATAGCTGCAAGTCTCATTTTTCTATCAGGATCGACGTTTTACTACTTTGGTTTAACGCCCTACCCGTATGGATTATTACCTTTTGTAACGATACTTGTTGCGTATGCTACGTATTTATCATTTATGAAACAATTACCAGTCGGCATTTTTCTAGGGATTGCTACAGGAATACTCATTGGCATACGTCCTCAGGAAATACTGCTCTGTGGTCCCTTATGCTTTTTAGGATTTCTTTATTTAAATAATAAAGAAAAGCTATTAATGCTTCTTACGAGTATTGGTATTTTCCTTCTTTGGTTTATTCCTCTTACGCATGCTGTTGGTGGGATAGAAACGTTTTTTGCAATTTCCAACCAATTTTCAAAAGGAGCACTTCGTCCCTCAATTGCAACAGGAATGGTGAATGATGCCATTATGATAAAAGGATTTCTATTAAGTTTTGGTTTCAGCGCTGCTTTTCTCCTGGTTTTTATCAAAGATATTGCCACGCTCAGGTATCGAAGCCAAGAAACAAAACGAATGATTTTCTTTTATCTCTGCTGGATTATACCTGGATTCCTTTTTAATTTATTCATTCGAAGTGACCACGCTGGATATCAGATGGGATATCTTACCGCCTTGCTCCTTCTGATTGCATATGCGCTTTGGCGCATTACTCGAAAAAATAACAGGTTGTATATCATTCTTCTCAGCGCTGTTGTTTTATTTAACCTGGCATGGTTCTTTTACAACCGAGATCCTCACTTTACCAAGCCATATCGACCCACATCCTTTCATTATACAGATATACGAAAAAATGATATAAAAATGAACGGTAAAGTAACATTTATTGAAAATAAATTTAATCCTCACTCTACGATGATTATCACTACTGATACGCTATGGCGACCATACATGTATTATTTTAAACAATATCACCTTGTCGATTTAAGTGGATTAGATATTCCTGATATCGGTTATAAATATAGTCGATTTGATGCCTTTCAATGGAACATGCAGCAAACACAAAATTATTCATTAACTGTGATTATTCCAAAGGATATAACTACTATCGTCCTTACTGATGATGCTGCTTTTCAATGGATTAAGAATTATCCGCATACCAATATTCATCTTCCTGGAAATAGCACGATTACTGTTCTTACCGTAATGTTTCCACAGCAAATTCGATATAATTATCATAGTATTTCTATACGCTAATGTCTAAACTCCAAACATTTTCTTTCTTGCAGAAACTCTTATTGAGCATTATCCTTCTGTGGTTATTTGTCGCTACGTTTCGAACACTTTATAATGTCTCAAAACTTTTTACTGAAGAACGATCCTGGTTTGTGTTACCACAACCACAAAGATTCGTCAGAGCATACGGTGATCGAGAAATTATTTACCAAAGGCTCACGATGCAAATGAAAGATACTGATTGTATGTTACTTCAATCATCGGGCGACACTTCATATTTCCTCCTTCGATATCTTCTTTATCCCAAAAAGCTCTATTCCTTGAATAATGGATATTCTTTACAACAAAATGAACAAAAGCAATGTCACTATCTTCTTCTTTATCAGGTAACGAATGAAGATGCTGCTCTCTCTTTTTCATTAGCAACGCACAAAGACATTCAACTTATTGATCGCTTTGCAACAAGTATTAAGGCAAAAATTGGATCATATGTCTATCAAATAAAGTAATGATAATTTTTTTAGTTTTCTACCCATGTATGCTTTTTCTCTTTGTGGGAACGGTTATCTTATTTCTTGGAGATTTTTTATCACACTGGTCAATACTTGCTCGAGGCGGTCTTGCGTATGGAATAGGCATTGGAAGTATTACGGTACAAATGATGCTCTATTCGTTCTTCCACATTCCCTGGAACGTTCCCCTACTCATTATCCCTTGGGTTATTCTCTTTTTCATAAAAGCTTTTATGAAAAAGAGAATAATGAAGTTTACCTGGAAGTTTCGTTATGTATTTACGATGATTGAAAGTATTCTTTTTGCAGGAATTGTCACTACCATAATTTTCGTAATCATAGAAGCAAATATTCATCCTCTTTTAGCATTTGATGGATGGGCAAACTGGTTTTTAGGAGGAAAAGCATTTTATCTGAGCAATGGAATCAGTCCCCAATTTATACGTTACGCAAATAATTCTACACCTCCGCTTATCAGCTTGATGATAGCATTTGTCTATCTCTGCATCGGTCATATAAACGATCAAGTTGCTCTTTTCTTTTTCACTGGATTTTATCTTGCGCTCCTCGTAGTTTTCTATGCATATGCAAGACAATACTTGTCACGATCGTATGCATTGCTTTTCGTTTTTTTACTGGCAACGATCGAGAACGTCATTCGTCATGCTGGCCGATTTGATGTTGGATATGCAGACTTTCCTCTTGGATATTATTTTTTTTCTGCAACGATCTTTCTCATCACTTTTTCTCAAAAACGAACTTTGCAATCATTTTTTCTTTTTCAATTTTTTATTACAACAGCAGCACTTGTAAAAAGTGAAGGCATTTCATATTATCTTATCTCACAAGGTCTCATGCTTTACTTTGCAGGGGATAAACGAAAAATTACTGTACAACAAGTACTCATTTTTGTTGGAAGTGTTCTGATACTCATTTCCTGGTATCTCTTTAAACATATATATCATTTACCAGAGAATCCTTTCGTTCGTCCACAGATAGGAATTTCACGAATATTCCCAGTATTGTTTACGATGCTCAAAGAATTTTTTAATTTCCCACGGTGGAACTTTCTTTGGATTACTTACCTCATTGCTTGTCTTGTTAGTTTTCGAAACAAAACTGCGCGAATTGTTATTATCGCTACATTATTACAGCTCGTTGTTTATTTTGGAGTTTATCTCACCACACCACTCGATCCAGTTATGCATATCAAAAACTCTTTTGATAGACTCCTTCTCCATATTACTCCCCTTGCAATGTTTCTCGTAAGCATCAGTATTACCTCTCAAAAAAGAGAAATGCTTGAAAAGAAAAAATAAGGTAGAATACAAGTATGCCTATAAGCGCAGTAATCCTTGCTAAGAACGAAGAAAAAAATATTATTGAGGCAATCAAAAGTGTCGGTTTTTGTGATGAAATTCTCGTCATTGATGACCAATCAACCGATAAGACTACTTCTCTCGCAACTCAATTAGGTGCAACAGTCATTTCTCATCCCCTTAACAACGATTTTTCGCAACAACGAAACTTTGCATTGACAAAAGCAACATGCGAGTGGGTACTGTATCTCGATGCTGATGAGCGAGTCAGTAAGGAATTACAAGAAGAGATTGTTAAAACTGTCCAGAATGCAACAAATGTCAGTGGTTACTACCTCAGAAGAATTGATTTTATGTGGGGTAAGTTTTTGAAACATGGTGAAACGGGAAATGTCTATTTACTTCGCCTTGCAAAAAAAGATGCAGGAACCTGGGTTGGAAAAGTGCATGAGACATGGATCAGTACCGAACCAACGCAGGAACTTTCTCATCCTTTGTATCATTATCCCCATGTTAATGTCACGGAATTCTTGCAAGAAATTAATTTCTACAGTGATATACGCGCAAAAGAACTTTTTGGCCAGAAGGTACAGGCAAATGTATTTACAATACTTGCTTATCCAACGGGGAAATTCATACAAAATTACCTTGCCAAACGCGGATTTCAAGATGGAACAGCTGGATTAGTACTCGCACTTCTCATGAGTTTTCATTCGTTTCTTGTCAGAGGTAAATTATGGCAGCTATGGCAAAACTCCAGAAAAACCCAGTAATTTTTTCTCTCTTGCTTATTGATTTTTTTTTGATAGGATATCGTATTCTTTCCTTATGGAATCATTTCTTTCCTGATTTTAACGTCTTCTATTATTCTGCACGGTTAGTTCTCCACCACCAAAATCCTTATTCCGCTCACACCCTTTTCACCAATTTGAACTACCCCGTTGTATCGCTTCTTTTTTTTCTCCCTTTTACCGCTTTGCCTTTTTCAGTCGCTGAAAATATCTTTTTATCGATAAATATTTTTTCCCTCATCGCTATTATTTATATAAGTCTTCTTTTAAATAAGCAAAATACGTTATTGTATGTTCTCTTATTTCTCCTTGGATCACTGCTTTTTTTCCCTACTAACTTTACGCTTGGTATGGGACAAAGTAATTTGGTTGCCTATGTTTTTTTGTTAATAGGATATTATTTCAATACAAAAGGAAAAAGCATACCAAGCGTAATTTTTCTGGCTATCGCTTATACGATGAAACCGATTCTCGCTTTCACCATGCTTTTTTTTCTTTTCCAAAAGCAGAGATCAACGTTTTTTGGTATTCTCCTTTTTGGAGGGGCACTTTGTGGTATTTCATGCATTTTCTTTGGTATTGGATATTATCACTATTACTTTCTTCATGTTCTCCCACAACTCTTTCATATGCAAGGAAGAGAGATTTATTATAACCAAGGTATCACCGGTTTTATTGCACGACTTACTCCGCATATACAACTGCGAACCGTCCTTTCTCTTACTCTCGAATGTATCCTCCTGATAAGTGTCGTTTGGATATCTTTGATAAAAAATGTTTCAAAAAATGTCCATTTCTCATTGTTTCTCACCGCACTCGTTTTATTTGATGGCCTCTCCTGGCAACATCACTTCGTATTTCTCCTTTTTCCTTTTATCGTAACTTTTTTTCTTATACAAAAAGAAAAACAATTTGCATTTTATTCTGCTTTACTTGGTACCTCGATTGTCTTAGTTGGAACAAATATTAAACAACCAAACTATTTTTCTACGTATCCCACTACGCTTCTGCTTTCTCATGTATTTTACGGAGCCGTTATCCTTTTTTTTCTTCTTCTCTTTCTCATATTTCGGGTAAAGCGAATCACGACAATACTCCCTGTTATCAGCTATTCGCTTTTCCTTATTTTTCTCTTAGCACAATATTTCCTATTTATTAGTTGCAGAAGTACTATATGTTTTTATTAACGACTCTTTTGGGATTATACGCGTATAGCATCTTTTTTTTAGGTATTTTTCACATGCTTTATTCACCTGTTATTCTCGCAACAACACTTTTCTGGACAGTTCTCAGTATGCTCTTGTTTTCAAAAAAAATAGGAATCCCTCAATTCACAGCACAGAATACTTTTTTTTATGTTCTTTTTACTCTCTTCTTGTTTCATGTTCTTGTAAATCTCATCGGCGCTCTTGGGCCAGAACTTGCGTTTGATGCCCTTTGGTATCATTTAACACTGCCAAAAATTTACCTTATCAATCATGCCATTATTCATATTCCGGGAGGACTTTTCTATTACTCTGATATGCCAAAAATAGCGGAAATGTTTTACACTGTAGCTCTCTCAATCCATTCTGAAATAATTGCAAAACTGATTCATTTTAGTTTTGGATTATTATCCTGTTTTGCTTTGTATCGAGTCGCAAGAAAATTTTTTACGCCTCTAATCTCACTCTTCTGCGTTATTATTTTTTATAGCAGTCTTGTTGTCGGTTTTGAAAGTATTACGGCATATATCGATTTAGTACGCACCTTCTTTGAGATCATGAGTTTTTGGGCTTGGTTTGATTGGTACAAAACAAAACAAACAAAATTTCTCTATCTTGCCGGTTTGTTTATTGGTTTTGCAATTACGACGAAATTACTATCGTTTGGCTCATTGGGTATTTTGCTTGTTCTCACTCTTTTTTTCTCTTCTTCGCAACCAAAATATTTGATTAAAATAGTACCACTCTTTCTCCTCAGTGCTCTTGTTGTTCCGTTACCTTGGTTTATTTTTTCGTATCTACACACTGGTAATCCACTCTATCCATTCTTCACACAAACATATCCGGTTTCTCACTCACTGAGTCTCTTCAATCCTCTGAAGTTTCTTCAGGATATTTGGCAAATTTTTACTCATGCCGATGATCCCATATCCCCTGTGTACCTAGGACTGCTTCCTCTTATCATCGTAAGTTATCGAAAAATGCCTCCGAATATTCGAATACTTGTTTGGTATACGATTCTTGCAATACTTGTCTGGTATATTACTCCACGAACGGGAGGCGGAAGATTTCTCCTACCCTATCTTCCAATAATTTCCCTTTTAGGCGGTTGGTGTGTAACTTATTTTGAGAAAACACCCTACGCAAAACTGCTCACGAGTTTTATTGTCATGACGTTCGTGATATCACTTTTCTACCGGGGAACTGCGAATGCAAAATTTATTCCCATGTTGTTCGGAACGGAGACAAAAACACAATTTCTCACCAATCACCTCAATTTTTCCTTCGGAGATTTTTATGACACTGATGGATATTTTGCAACCCGTTTAGGGACACACTATCCAGTACTGCTTGTTGGATTTCATAATATTTATTACGTTGATTTTCCCTTTATTGACAGTTCATGGATAACCAAAACAAATACAATTCATGGTATTGCCGTTCAACATGCACAACTTCCTCCTCAATATAAGGAATGGAAAAAAGTTTACCAAAATCCAAAGTCAGGAGTAATTTTTTATATAAAGATGTAAAATATGAGGTATGGTTACTTTCTTAACAATAATACTTCTTTGTATTTTGCCATTTGGCGAATTACTTCGGGTACAATTACCCAACGGGGTAAGTATACAAGCATTAGATGGTATTACCTTGAGCATATTTCTCTTTACTTGTTTTCAAGCAATAAAAACAAAAGCATATCTTGCCATTCCTTTCGTTAAACCACTTATTTTTTTTCTTTGTGTTTGTCTTTTTTCGCTTTTCGTAAATAGCGTTCGATTTCCGCTTGGGCAAATTAGTATCGGCTCATTATATCTTTTTCGTTATACCGCCTATACATCGCTCTATTTTTTCTTTTTTCACACCGCGAAGAAACGATATGAAACACTCTCTCGCTGGATTATCGTTTCTGGAGTACTTGTTGCAGTTTTTGGACTATTACAATATTTCTTTTATCCAGACTTACGTAACTTATATTACGCCGGTTGGGACGAACATTATTTACGACTTTTTTCAACTTTTTTTGATCCAAATTTTGCTGGTATTTATTTGGTTCTGAACTTCATCTTTACGTTGGACTTCTTTTTTAAAAATATAGGAAAAAGAAATTGGAATCAGATCTGGCCTCTCAGTGGTATACTTTTCCTTTTTTTCATTACGATTCTGTTAACCTATTCTCGGAGTGCGTTTCTCGCATTAGCTGTTGGACTGAGTTTCTACTTATTTCCCAAAGGATATAAGAAGTTTTTACCAGTATTTGCCTCAGCAATTTTCCTCTTTATTCTCTTTGTTATTTTTTTTACCAGCGCACCAACTGAAGGAGCTCACTTGCTTCGTGTCCCTTCTTCACAGGCACGTATTGATTCTGCACGCCATGCTTTCACTATCATTGCTGATGATCCTGTTTTTGGTATTGGATTTGATATGTACCGATATGCACAAGAGCAACACCACTATTTAGGCCAAGCGACATGGCAAGTCAGTCATGCTGGCGCAGGAACTGATAATAGTTTACTTTTTATTCTTGCGACGACGGGAATTATTGGTCTTAGTATTTTCGTCTATCTTCAGCGAGCTATCATTATGTATTTTTTCAAAAAAAATACTCCTTATTCTGCTCTTGGTATTGCGTGTCTTGCCGCATTACTCACGAGTAGTTTCTTTATCAATGGACTGTTTTATCCTTCCCTGATGGCATTCATGTGGATGATACTCGGCATTACGGCGAGTAAGTGACTTTCAAAGTTTTTTCTGTTTTATTTCCCGCTGAATCAAGTGCGTCTACTTTGATTTGATTATCCCCATTTTGTAAATGGAGATTATATGAATAATTGCCATTTGCATCAATGATTGCCCAAAAATCATTTACTGTCACTTTGACGTCAGGATCTGTTTTTCCTGATACCGATATGGTTGATTGATCTTTTGAGAAGGATTGTCCGTCACTTGGAGAGGATACTGTAAGATTTGGTTGACTATTCTTATACAACACGGTTGTTGCCTGGGAATAATCACTTTCATTATTATTCTGCTTTGCTTTTACCTTTAATATGTTATTGCCTTGTTGTAACGTGACATTCGGAAAGGAAAAGCTTCCATCATCTTTCGTTTGCGTTGCATCAAGGTACGCATCATTCTCGAAAAGCCGAATTTCTTGTTTTGGCTGCGCATTTCCTGAAACTGAAATACTTGCACTATTCGTTGCAGAAAACGTTGTATTTATTGTTGGCGCAGCAACGAATTGAGTACCATTTTGTTGCTTATCTGTCGCACTGCTTTTACTATTGCTGAGAAATAAGCTTAAATTAATAAGTAGTGGCATACCATATTTCAGTAATAAAAAAAGCAAGATGACTGTTCCAAATATTGTCAGATAGAAACGTTTTCTTGTTTGTTGTTCAAGTTTCCTGGATAACCGTGATTCCATAGGTACCTCAACAGTATCAAAATTAGCAGCTCAGTTCAAGGAAGATCCTCGGTTTGATGAGCCGTCTATCGGACTTGAACCGATAACCTGCGGTTTACGATACCGCTGCTCTACCGTTGAGCTAAGACGGCTGGGTAATTATGATGAAATCATTGTATGAAATTTCCTCTCATTTCGCAATGCCACATGTCTTTCTCTATAGGTCGAAAGAAATTAATACGAATTATTCGAATGATTTAAAAAAAGTCTCGTTAGCAAGAGAAATTATATATAATCTTGCAATATTGACTGACTTATGATATACTCCAGGACGTTATTAGTCTTTTGTGGTTTTTATCGAATATGGCAAAAAATGTATTGAAACTTTCTGTTCTTCTTGGGGTTATTACTATCTTGTTTGTTTGTTTGGCATCTACAACGCATGCAGCGGCGCTTCCAAACTTTTTTACTTGTTTAAATCCACAAGGAGATCTTAAAATTACCACGAATGGTACTCATGGGGTACCTGGAACACAACAAAGTTATGATGGAACTGATCAAATCTATACACAAACAGGACAAGATACCCTTTCTTCTTCAACAGTCGTCCAGTGTCTTTGTCCAACAAATGGACAAGGAGTTCAAACAAACTGGTGGAATGCGTCAAACCTTACTGACAGTGAAATTAACGTATTAGAAGCGCAAGGATGGATATATATTCCTGATGGATCCGCTTGGGGACTCAATCCGACGCCGTATCTTGCACAAAATACGCATTATGCATGTACGAGTGGCGCAAATGGAAGTAGTGGAACGAACGCGAGCACAAATTCCACAACAGCAAATGGTTCAAATGGATCATCGACAAACAATGCCAGTACCAGTAACACTTCTGGAAATACAATACAGTCTGTACTTGGAGCATTTTCCCAGCTTGGCTCAACAGGAAACGCACTCTCGCTCTATGAGTTATTTTTCATTGGCTTACTCACCACATTCGCAGCAATCATTCTTCGGAGAATGAAATAAATACTGGCCATGAAACGCATCGTGTCTGCACTGTTATTACTGATGGGAATAGGCTGTTTTGCTATGTGCTGGTATCTCTACTGGGAACGAACTGCTCCAAAAAACCTAAGTTTTGTGGGACCTATGCAAGCACAAATAAGCAAACCTACCAAGAATACAAAGCGACCTATTGAACTGAAAATATCTGCACTCAATTTAGATCTCCCGATCATACCGTCTCACCTATCACAAGGAACCTGGGAAACAACAACACAAGGAGTGTCGTATCTTACTTCATCCCCACTTCCTGGTGATTTAGGAAACAGCATCCTCTATGGACACGATTTTGTCAGCATTCTTGGAAAACTTCCTCAAAGTCATCCGGGCGAAGACATTACTATAACCTATAGCGACAAATCTCAAAAAACGTTTGTCATTACGTACACTTCTATTGTTTCTCCGACACAAATTGATATTCTCCATCAATCACGTGACGCTCGAATTACGCTGTACACTTGTACTGGCTTTTTTGATACGCAACGATTTGTCGTCGTTGCTCTTCTCAAAAAAAATGGGGAATTAGGATATCGTAATTAGGAAAGACTACCGTTGGTTCGCTTCTCATGTGCCTCGCCCCAATCACACATTGATTTGAGCACAGGATACAACGATTCGCCATATTCAGTTATTGAATATTCAACTTTTGGAGGTATTTGTGGGTAAATTTTCCGGATAATCAATCCATCTTGTTCTAACTCTCGTAATTGTTGTGTTAACATTTTTTGCGTTATGCCCGGTATTTCTCGATTCAGTTCGCTAAAACGAAGTGTTTTTTCTCGTAAGGTCCACAAAATGAGGGGTTTCCACTTTCCTCCAATCACATCAAGGGTCGTTTGGACAGGAGAACAAGGCCAAACAGGTTGTTTCAATGGTTTTACTGTTTCCATAAAGTAAGTATAGCACATATGAGTAGGTACTTGCAAGAATAACTGCTATATAATATACTCATTTCATGGATTTCACACAATTAGCACCAGCAGATCAGATAACCAAAACTATCGAATCACTCTCAAAAAATGGAATGAGTGCGGAAGTTGTTGCCACTGCTGAAGAGGCAAAAAACAGAGTAGTAGCTCTGATTCCCCACGGTGCAGAAGTCATGGATATGACATCAATAACATTGGCAAGTGCGGGAATTGCAGAAGTTATCAATACATCAGGCAACTATAATTCTGTACGAAATAAACTCAATCAATTAAATCGCAATACTGATAGTTTACTCATGCAAAAGTTAGGTGCCGCTCCTGAATGGGCTGTCGGCAGTGTCCATGCAGTTACGCAGGAAGGGCAGGTACTTATTGCCTCGAATTCAGGTAGTCAATTACCAGGGTATGTCTATGGCTCAGCACATGTCATATGGGTCGTTGGTACCCAAAAAATTGTTTCTTCAGTCGATGAAGGAATGCGAAGAATTCAAGAATATGTTTTACCGCTCGAATCAGAACGTGCAAGAAAAGCATATGGACTACCAGAAACATGGCAATCATTTGTTAGTAAACTGCTCATTTTGTATAGAGAGCCGGCACCAAAACGAATTCATATTATCTTCGTCAATGAAGCACTCGGATTTTAATGCTGCTTTTTCCTTAGTAATTTTGTATATAATAGAGAAGCATGTCATTTCGAGCTAAACAATTGTTCGCTTTTGCTATCGGAATAGCAATTCTTTTCGCAAGTTTTAAAGTTGTCTTTCCTCATGCAATTGGCATTATTCCTCCCCATATTATCCTCACTCCTCTTCCTACTTCACCGTATATGAATGCAATTACTGGCGCAATTTCTCCCCGAACGCCGTCACCGTTTCCCTTACAATTTCCTCCACAGAAATGTACGTTAACCTTCAACGGACAAGGATCCACGGTCTATACAAAAGAGTCAAATGTCCGAATCGATTTTCAAACACCACGATTGCATATTACGAATGTGTTAGTAAAAAATAATAAGATATACTTATGGAACGCCGTATCTCTGCAGGGAAATGTTATGGATATGAGTACCGTCTCCAGCAATTTCTTGCTTGCTGGATATATGAATAACGTCATTGCTGAATATAATAAACAAAAAAATAACTGCCAACAAATACCTCTTTCCGATACCATCTTTTCCGTTCCCCCGCAAGTAACGTTTGTCACAAAGAACGGCTATTAAGAATAACTTTCATTCCTTGCCGTGTTTTTATATAATGAAAGCTTATGGAACAAACGAATTTCTGGCAGTCATTACCAAAACCAATTTTTATCTTAGCGCCAATGGAAGATGTGACCGATACTGTATTTCGACGAGTCGTTCTGAAAACAGGCAAACCCCATGTTTTTTTCACTGAGTTTACGAGCGTTGAAGGAATGTTTTCTCAAGGAGACAAAAAGGTCAGTCAACGACTCGCTTTTACTCCTGAAGAAACTCCTCTTGTGGCACAGATATGGGGATTAACCCCAGAATATTTTGCAAAAGCTGCGACTCGAATTGCTGAGATGGGATTTGCAGG
>CAYQEE010000001.1:63911-222367 GCA_964416445.1 uncultured Gammaproteobacteria bacterium | reverse complement strand
TTTCATGTAAAACTTTTCGAAAAAACATGGCATGGGAAAAAACCTTACAACATTTTGAAAAAATTCTTTAAAATATATCTTTCTGGATTTGATGGCGCCGCAGCAATTCGTACTGCATTTATGGAAACAACTCGTGCTCAGGAGGCATTAGATCTTGTTGAAATCTATACTCATGCAAAAGAACGTATTAGCTAACATGTCTTCGCTTCAATTTTTCAGCAACTCGCAACTCGAGGATCGCTCTTCTAAATTCAGCTTCTGCAATCGCAAAATCTTTATCGTTCGCTTTTTCTTTCATTGCTTTTTCAGCTCGTTGTACTGCTTCTTGTGCTTTTACCGCACTAATATCTTTTCCATGAACCGCATAGTCCGCAAGAATTGTAACAGTATCATTTCCTACTTCAAGAAATCCACCAACAACAACAAGACTTTCCGTGGTATTCTCTTTATTTAAAATGACCTCACCTGGCCCGAGCTGCGTAAAAAGGGGAATATGGTGAGGTAAAACAGCAATTTCTCCTTGAATAGTTGGAATTACCACTTCATCTGCTTGCGTATCGAGAATTACTTTTTCTGGTGTAACGACTTGTACGTGGAGAGCCATGATTATTTTGCTTCTTTCTTGAGCTTTTTATCTTTCTCAATTGCTTCCTCTATATTTCCTACCATATAAAATGCTTGTTCAGAAAGGGCATCATGTTTTCCTTCCAGAATTTCTTTAAATCCACGAACGGTATCTTTAACACGAACATATCGTCCAGGTTGCCCTGAGAATATTTCAGCAACAAAGAATGGTTGTGTTAAGAATCGTTGAATTTTTCGAGCTCGAGTAACCGTCTGTTTATCCTCAGCAGATAATTCGTCCATACCTAAAATGGCAATGATATCTTGTAATTCTTTATACCGTTGTAATACACGTTGGACCGCTCGAGCAACGTCATAGTGTTCTTGACCAACGTAATTAGGATCGAGAAGCCGAGAATTAGAAACTAACGGGTCAACTGCAGGATAGAGACCTTGTTCAGCAAGTGATCGCTCCAAAGCAATAGTTGCATCAAGATGAGAAAAAATAGTTGCCGGAGCTGGATCAGTATAATCATCAGCTGGGACATACACTGCTTGCATAGCCGTAATCGAACCATTTTTCGTTGAAGTAATTCGCTCTTCCAATGTTCCCACTTCCGATGCAAGTGTTGGTTGATATCCTACTGCTGATGGCATTCGACCAAGGAGTGCTGATACTTCTGATCCCGCTTGAGCAAATCGGAAAATATTATCAATGAACAACAAGACATCTTCTTTCTTTTCATCCCGGAAATATTCCGCCATAGTAAGCGCAGTCAATGCAACACGAAGTCTATTTCCTGGAGGTTCATTCATTTGACCAAAAACCATGGCAGTTTTGTCCATAACGTTTGCTTCTTTCATTTCAAGCCAGAGATCATTTCCTTCACGAGTACGTTCTCCAACTCCCGCAAAAATAGCATGTCCTTTATGTTCAATCGCAATATTTCGAATTAATTCTTTAACAATAACTGTTTTACCAACTCCTGCACCACCAAACGCAGCAACTTTACCTCCTTTAGTAAAAGGGGCAATTAAATCAACAACTTTAATGCCTGTTTCGAGAATTTGCGGTGTTGTTTGTTGGTCAACGAGCGGTGGAGCATTTTTATGAATTGGATGTTTCGTAATTTTTTTATCATGGTCACTGAGTGTTTTCTGATCGTCAATCGTATCCCCAAGAACATTAAAGATACGACCAAGAGTAACATCTCCTACAGGAACAGAAATTGGCGCATGGGTTCGTTTGACTTCCATTCCTCGAGATAACCCATCAGTAGTTCCCAAAGCAATCGTTCGTACTTCATGATCACCAGTAGCAAAAGCGACTTCAAGCGTTAATTTTTTCCCATTTTCTAAAGGAATATATAATGCTTCATAAATTGTTGGAACTTCCCCTTCAAAATAGACATCAATAACAGGTCCTTGAATTTTAATTATAATGCCATTCTCTGTTTTTGCCATTACGCTTGTTCTCCTTCTAAAGCTACCGATGCAGAACTAATATCAAGAATTTCGTTAGTAATTTTTTCCTGACGTGCCTTATTGTATAATAAAGTGAGCGCGGATACAATGTCTTTTGCGTTATTTGTTGCATTTTGCATCGAGATCATGCGAGCCGCTTGCTCAGATGCATAGGATTCTAAAAGATGTTGATACAGTACCATCTCAATATATCTCTTTAAAAGAGCAGGAAGTAATTCTTTTTTACTTGGTTCAAAAACTCGCGAATCTCCTTGGGATGATTGTTCTTTTTCCCCAGCTTCTTCAATACGAACAGGAAGTAGCGTATCAATTCGAGGCGTTTGTGCAAAGACACTTTCAAAGTGCGTGGTAATAATTTTAACACTATCAACTTTTTTTTGTAAAAAATATTCATCAACGAGTTTGACAATAGGAAATACCACATCAAATGAAGGAAGGGTATTCCCAAACGGAAACGATGCAATGAGATTTTTCGATGAGGATGCAATAGGAGCTTCAATTTTTTTACCGATCGTAATAAATGAGGAGTTATCTCCCTTATACTTTATATACTCACGAACTAAATTGGTAATCAGACCACCACATAATCCTTTATCTGGTGAAATGACAATATATAACGTTTTTTCAGTAATCTTTTCATTACGCATATATGGATGCAGATCGATTGCATCGATATCTTTTTTTGGTGCTAAGTTTCTACTCACTTCAACTAATTTCGTCACATATGGACGCGATGAAAGAGCTGCTTCTTGCGCTCTTTTTAATCGTGATGCAGCAATCATCTGCATAGCGCGTGTTGTTTTGGAAATATTTTGTGCTGTTTTTATTCTTCTTCGTAAAGCAATTGTTGATGCCATAATTACGCTTTAAATACTTTTTTGAAGGATGTTGCGATTTTTTTCAACTGCTCGGTAACTTCAGCATTCACTTTTTGTCCACTGGAAAGAATTTCAATGAGTTTTTTGTCATGAACTTTAACATATTCATGAAATTCAGTCTCAAATTGCGAAATTTTATTTACCGGTATATCATCAGTAAATCCATTGGTTACTGCCCAAATACTTAAAATTTCAAATGCTTCTGGAAGCGGATGAAATTGTGGTTGTTTCAATACTTCAGTTAATCGTTTTCCTCGCTCCAATTGTTGTTGTGTTGCAGCATCTAAATCGGAACCAAATTGCGCAAATACGGCAAGTTCTCGATATTGCGCTAATTCAAGCTTAATTCTCCCTGCAACTGATTTCATTGCACCCGTTTGCGCAGCTCCTCCAACTCGAGAAACTGAATTACCGACATCCACTGCTGGTCTCACGCCACTATTAAATAGGTCAGATTTCAAAAAGATTTGTCCATCAGTAATAGAAATAACATTCGTTGGAATATAGGCTGAAATATCATCAGCTAACGTCTCAATAATGGGAAGTGCAGTAATAGATCCACCACCAAAGTTTTTATTCAATTTGACGGCACGTTCAAGAAGTCTGCTGTGTAAGTAGAAAATATCTCCTGGATACGCTTCTCGTCCAGCTGGCCGCTTTAAAATAAGGGAAAGTTGTCGATACGCCCAAGCGTGTTTTGTTAAATCATCATAAACAATTAAGACATCTTCACCTTTTTCTAAGAAATACTCAGCAATTGCTGTCCCTGCATATGGTGCTAAATATAGCAGTGACGCGAGATCAGAAGCTGACGCAGAAACAATAACCGTATATTCCAATGCTCCGGTGTCTCGTAATCGTTGCATAACTTGAGCAATCGTACTTTGTTTTTGGCCTATAGCAACATACACACACAGCACTCGTTTTACTTTTGCATCTTTTTTCTTTGCCGCATCATTAATGGTTTTTTGATTAATAATCGTATCAATCGCAATGGCAGTTTTTCCAAGTCCTCGGTCACCAATAATTAATTCTCGTTGCCCCCGACCAATAGGAATTAATGCGTCAACTGCTTTAATTCCGGTTTTCAATGGCGTATCAACAGGTTGTCGTTCAACTACTCCCGCTGCAATTCGTTCAAGTGGCATCTCTTTACCCTTTCGAGGTGTTCCTAATCCATCAAGGGGTTCACCAACTGCATTAATCACTCTTCCTAATAACTCCTCTGAAACATTGATACTTAAAATTCTTCCCGTTGTTTTAGCAGTATCTCCTTCCGTTAAGTCAGGGTTTGCTCCTAAGAGAACAACAGAAACAGAATCTTCATCGAGGTTTAAAACAAGACCATAGGTTCCATTTTCAAAGAGAACTTCTTCCCCCATTTTTGCTTTTGATAATCCCGAAAGGACAACGACATTATCGTTTATTTTTTCAACGACACCAACATTTTCAACTTTAGGATCGTTGTCAAAATGGGCTAATTTACTTTCTAATTTTTTCAAGATATCATCACTCTTCGCCATATGTTCTATCTATTTCGTCAAGAATATCTTCTAATTTTCTTTGTAAGGAAAAATCGTAGATCATATCATCTGCTCGCACTCTCGCACCAAGCATAAGCAACTTATCTTCACTCATGGTAATTGTTTTTCCCGGAAAAAGATCAAAAAATATTTGTTTTGTCGTATTATATATGGTCGCACTTGTTACCGCAACAGTCACTATGTTTCTATCTTCTTTTAATTTGAGTGCTCGAATGTATGACTTGAGATCTTTTCTTTTAAGCTTTGATGCAATGACATCAACTTTTTGTTCATCAAGTTTATCTTTGGTATAACTTTCTTGAATAAGCTCTCGTAATTGTTTCTTTGTCATAATTGGTTACGTAATTTTTTCGACTGTAAATTTTTCGTAAATCGCGCAATTGCCTCCTCTTGTTCTTTTTCCGTAAATACTCCCTGAATAGATTCTTTCACAATATCTATTGCAAGTTTTGCTGCGGACATTGCAACTCGTTTTTCCATTTCCTTCTCCGTTCGCTCGTTTTTTTCTTTTGCCGCTTGTAACATTTCTTCCACCTGCACTTTAGTTTGTGCTTTAATTTCACTTGCCAACCGATCAGCGCTGTTTTTCGCATCTGAAAGAATCGTTTGCGCTTCTGTTTGTGCGTTCTTGAGTATTTTACTTTCTTCAAGTAAGGCACGCTCCAAAGCTTTCTTTCCTTCTTCTGCTTCTTTTAATCCTTTTTCTATTTCAAGCCTTCGTTTTTCCAACATGGCAAATATTGGCTTAAACGCAAAACGCTTCAGTAAATAGAATAATATCAAAAAATTTATGATTTGGGCACCCAGTATATAGGGATTAACACCAAATCCATTAAGTATATTCATAGTAATAAATTCACGCTCCTTCTAGCTATTCTTGGAGCGACCCTGTAAAAACGGGGTCAGCTCGAACAATATCTATTTTTCGTTATTTTGTAAAGGCCAAAATAAGTGCGTAAATAGCAATAGCTTCAGCGAACGCCATAGCTAAAAGCATTGCTGGTAAAATTCTTCCTGATGCTTCAGGATTTCTCCCTAATGCTTCCATTGCTTTTGCGCCAATAAACCCAATTGCTAACGCAGGTCCAATACCTCCAATAGCAATAACTAATCCACCTGCTACAGTAAATATCATTCGTGTTCACCCCCTTTTGATTCTATTGTCTGTTCTTCATGATGCGGTGTCGTTAAAATAGCCATAAATGTCATCGTAAGCATTGCAAATACTAATGCTTGAACCAGACCAACTATAACTTCTAATGCCAAAAAAGGCAAGGGGGCAAGAAAAGCTGAAAAGGCAAAAAGACCTGATATGGTCGATATAACTACTTCACCAGCAAAAATATTTCCAAATAATCGGAATGATAACGAAATTACTTTCGTAATTTCAGAAACGATTTCTAAAAGACCAATAAACATATACAAAGGATTAAATGAGAAATATCTACTTAAATATTCTTTGATTCCTAATGTTTGAATACTTAACGTATGGGTCGCAATGGCAGAAACTAACGCAAGGCCAAGCGTTGTATTAATATCACTTGTGGTGGCACGGAGTAACGGAACAAAGTCATTTTTCCCATGGAAAAAACCAATCGATCCAACTCCCGGTAATAAACTTGTCCAGTTTCCAATGATAATAAAAAGAAAAAATGACATAAACCAAGGGAAAATCTTCATGGCATGTTTCGGTGTAATGGTTTGGGTTAAATCGTATAATCCCTGAACAACTAATTCAACACCATTTTGAAATTTTGATGGCACAAGCGTTATCTTATCTTTGAGGTAATATACTCCGCTAAGAATGACTAGATCAACTAACAAAGTATGTAACAACGTATTTGTTACGGGAAAATTACCAATAAAAAAAATAGGTTCCGCTGCAAACGAGACCATATATCCAGGTTATTTTACCTAATAGAGTCTTCTTCCGTCAAGGAGTTTTTTAAAATCACCCTGTAAAAATGGGGAGATGGAGAACATAAAAAGAATAGGTAACAGGTGTTTTCTGAGATTATTTCTTTCTACCAAGATACCCCATATGGTGTGTCATTCGGGCATATCCAAATAAACTCAAGGCTTTTCCTTCCGGAACAGGAATTATCGTAAAGCTATGTGTTTGTTCTAATTTCTGACCCAGAAAGGGATAATCAGCAAGAAAAGTAACATCCATATCTTTAAAATTATATGCGACGACAGCATTATCACCTTTTGACAGAACAAAAACTGGCTCTTTCAAATCGATACCTTCTAACACATCTTTCACCACTTGCCTGCGTGTTTGTGCATCAACAGGTGCACTATATGATGGCAATGTATGCTGTCGATACGTGACAGTTTTTTCACCCTCAGGAGTAGCGCTTGATACTATATATTCCTGATTTGTTTGTTTAATTTTAATCGTATTGAGATTTCCCCCTATTGCGATAAGAGAACCAATAAGGGTGGGAATGGCATATAAATTTGGCACGTCTGCAAGATGATAGTACCCTGTGGAAAACGCTTCCGTATTCGGATTTGCTCCATACTGTTCAACAATCTGAATGGCTTGTGTCTTTGCCAATCCGATAATCTTCTTCATCTGATTTTCATAGGTTGGATTTTCTAAAAGACTTTGCAAGGAATGCATCGTATCAGGAAGTTTTATTTCCAATGGCATAGGTCTCGCACTATCAATGATAACCGTGTGATCAGCAAGCAATGCAACCACCCCATCACCAAACCCTGCAGGATATAATAATGTTCCAATCGGACCAACGTATTTTTTTAATGCACGTAACGTTGTTAACATTCTTTGTCTCTTTTCGAAAACGATAGAAGTACGATCAGGATCTACCTCAGATTGAATGAACCGGGGATATGACCCAATTGCCCATCTTTCGTGCGGCTGCATATTCAAAAGCGGTGCAGCCCCACTCAGGAGGCTTCGGATAAAAAGACCCTGTTGTGAAATTCTGTGAACATGTTGTCTTGAAAACCCGCTCCTATTCTGTTGTTCAAACGACATAGCAGTATTGTAAACTATCGAACGGAAGATATCAACTATAGGACTACGGATCAGGTGAACAAACCTTTATGATATCGTTTTTGGTCTTTTGATTACACTTGCAAGAATAACCGGTTTATCATTCTTTGTATCAATTCTCCCATCAATAACAACAACTCCGTCTTTGATCAATAATTCTTTAAATTGTTCAAAGACTTTTGGAAAAATAATACATTCTACGGCAATCCCTCGTTCATTACCAAGCGTAATAAATGCCATTTCAGCATTTGATTTTTTGGTAAAAATTCGTTTTACTGTTTCAACAATTCCTCCAACCGTTACTTGCAATCCATCGATACCTACTTGATTTTCAACTAACGCATCAAGCTCATGGGATATCACTGATTTAATATTCACTAAGTTTTGCGCTTGTGGATGAGCAGTCAAATAAATTCCTAAAAATTCTTTTTCAAACGCTAATTTTTCATTTTGCGTAAAATCTTCTATATCAGCAAATAGATCCATATTAGTCATTTTGGTAGGGGTAGGGTCATCACCGAAAAGTGATGCTTGCCCTTCTAATTGTTGTTTCTTTATTTTTGATACTTTTTCATTTGTTTCTAAATACGTAGCTAACAACACCGCTCGTTTTCCAAATGCATCCATGGCTCCAGCTTTAATTAAACTCTCAAGTGTTTTTTTATTTACTGCAGCCCCCGTTAAACGTGATAAAAAATCTTCCAAACTGGTAAATGGTGCTTTTTTTCGTTCTTCAAGAATACTACTAATCGCAGCAGTACCCACATTTTTTATTGCAGAAAGTCCAAAACGAACTTTTGTTTTATCTTCAATTTGAAACTCATGGTCCGATTTATTGATATCAGGAGGAAGTAGTATTACTTTGAGTCTTCGACATTCTGCGACTGCTTGGGCAATTTTCTCATCCTTTGCTGGTCCGGTTGTTCCTCGAGACTCAGCAGTTAATAACGCAGTCATAAATTCAACAGGATAATGTGCCTTCAAATATCCTGTTCGATAGGCAATAGTTGCATAACACGCAGCATGTGCCTTATTGAACCCATAACCGGCAAAGGGAGCAATTAAATCATAGATCTCTTGCGCTTTTTGTTGTGATAGACCATTTTTCACTGCACCAGAAATAAATAATTCTTGTTGCTTTTTCATTTCGGATTGAATTTTTTTCCCCATCGCTTTTCTAAACTTATCAGCGTCTAGCCAGGTATAGCCTGCCAATGCTATGGTTGTCAACAAAACATCATCTTGATACACTAACATTCCGTACGATTGTGTTAACGCTTCTTTAAGTCGAGGGTCAGGAAAATTGATCCGCATTGGATTATGCTTTCGTGCTATAAATTCAGGAATATTCGCCATAGGCCCGGGACGATACAGAGCAACCATAGCCATTAAATCAAAAATTGTAGTCGGTCGTAACTCTTTGATATATCGACGCATTCCTGCAGATTCAAGTTGAAAAATACCGGTTGTCTCAGCGCTGGAAAGTAATTCGTACGTCTTTTTGTCATCTAATGGCAATGTTGATATATCTATCGTAATTCCTTGATTTTGTTTTATAAATTTTAATGCTTCTTCAATAATAGTTAAATTTCGCAAACCAAGAAAATCCATTTTCAAAAGTCCTACGCCATCTTCTCCAACAGTATACATATCATATTGAGTAACAACTTTTTCTCCCCCACTTGGTTCTCGTTGAATCGGAACGTATTCTGTTAATGGTTTATCAGCGATAACTACTCCTGCAGCATGAACGGAGGCATGTCGAACAACTCCTTCAATTTTCTTTGCAATATCAATCAACCGTTTCGTCTCAGGCTCATTTCTATACGCGCGATTCAAATCAGGACTTTGTTCTAATGCTGTATCTAAAGTCATCGCGTGTCCTTGCCATCCTGGAGGAATCATTTTTGAAATTCGATCAGGACCTGCATACGGCATTCCAAGCGCACGACCAACATCTCGAACAGAACCTCTTGCCTCCATGGTTCCAAATGTAATAATTTGTGCGACTTTATCTTCACCGTATTTCCTGGTTACATATTGGATCACTTCATCACGTCTTGTATCAGCAAAATCAAGATCAATATCAGGCGCTGAGGGACGAAGAGGATTTAAAAACCGTTCAAAAGGTAATTTAAAGAAAAATGGATCAATATCGGTAATACGCAAAACATACGAGATAACTGATCCCGCAGCGGATCCTCTTCCCGGACCGACACTAATTCCTTGCGATTTTGCCCAGTTTACAAAATCTTGTACCGTTAAAAAGTACGTTGCATATCCTTTTTTAAAAATAACGGAAAGCTCATACACTAACCGTTCCTTAATAACAGGAGTGATTTCTCCATATCGAAATTTTGCGCCTTCCCAGACAAGACGTTCGAGATACTGATCATGCGTGAGACCCCCAGGCACTTCGTATTTCGGCATAATCCATTTACCAAGTGTTATTTCGACATTGCACCGCTCAGTAATCTTAATAGTATTTTCTATAGCTTCCGGATGCTCAGCAAAAAGAGTTGCCATTTCATCACCTGATTTCATATAAAAATCGGGAGACGAAAGCATTGACATCTTTCTATTGGTTTGCTCCATAGTGGTACCTGTTTGGATACAAAGAAGTATTTCCTGTGCTTCTGCATCCCCTTTTGCCGTATAATGATTATCATTGGTTGCAACGATCGGAATTCCCAACTTTTGCGCAAGTGCGATGAGTTTCGGATTTGCTACTTCCTGAAGTGGAACATTAAGGTGTTTTTGGAGTTCAATATAAAAATTTCCTTGACCAAAAATATCATTTAATAGCCTTGCACGTCGTTCTGCTTCCTGATCTTGATTCTGTAACAATGGTTCCGCGACATACCCATTAACACACGCAGAAAGACATATAAGACCGGTATGATATTTTGTGAGGAGTTCAATATCGGTTCTTGGCTTATAATAATATCCTTCTAAATTGGCAACAGAAATAATTTTCATTAAATTTTTATATCCTTCATTATTTTCTGCTAAGAGAATTAAATGATTATATTCTTTATCCACTCCAGCTTCCTTATCATGACGAGTTCGTTTCGCGATATATATTTCACAGCCAATAATTGGCTTTATCCCAGCTTCTTTACATGCACGATAAAAATAAACAGCTCCATATAAGTTACCATGATCTGTCATAGCCACCGCTGGCATTCCTAATTCTTTTGCATGTTTGACCATCCGCTTTATTTTTGAAAGACCATCTAATAATGAGAATTCTGTGTGGTTATGAAGATGAACGAAGTCGACCATAAAAACTATATGTCTTATTATAGAATTGAAACCCGATCTTGTCGAGTAAGCTTTCTATTACAAATGCGGTTTGGGAAGAGTAATTTGCGGGATACACGGAACCGAATTAAAGACGTTCTTACAAGGTGCCAGTGTCGGAGTTGGCGTCATTGTTGGGGATGGTACTGAGGTCACAGAGGAAGTATTTCCAGGAGTTGGCGTTGGATTTGTTAGCGTATTCGCATGCAATCCTGATTGAGCAGCAGACGTTGGTTGTTGAACATTCGTTGGAATTGACGATATCGCGCTATTATGGGGAGCAGTTGTCGGTACGATTGGCGTTTGGGAAGGTACTGGTGAAAGTTTATTGGTAATTATCTTTCGTACTGTGTTTGTTGGACTGATATTTTGTAATGATCCTGATGATGTTGCATGAGGTTGATTTTGCGTATTGGTAGTTCGAGCAGCAAGCACTTGCCTTCGTGCATGCGTACCTAAAATAGCGTCTAACGATAACCCATTATTCATAAAAAGAATACTCGAAACAAAGAAAATGACTATTCCAACAAAAAAGACCATTTCACGCTCTTGTTCAACTATGTTTCCTATATAGGTTTTTATATTCATAAGCTTGGCAGGTTTGAGGCAGGAATACGGCTATTATACCAATAACGCACGGATTTTTTCTTTTACAATATCTGCTCGTTCTTTTCCTTTCAGTTCCTTCATAGCTTGTCCGACAAGAAACATAAGTGCATTTTCTTTTCCGTTCTTATAATCTTGTACTGGTTTTGGATGTGCTGCAATAATTTTTTGCAAAATTGTTTCTAGTTCTTGGCTGCTTGTTCCACTGACATGCAGTGATGTAATGATTTGTTTCACTAATGCTGCAGGAAGCGTGTTGGTTATATCTATCTTTTTATTAATAATCCAATTAGCAATTGTTTTTGCATCAGTACTTTTCTCTTGTTTTTCGATAAGCTCTAGGTTTATTTTTACTGCTTCTTCAAAATATTCTGCCGTTTCAACGTCTCGGGTAAGAATTTCAGCATTATATGCCGATAAATGATAGGTATTAATAAATCGATCTAATCGAACATGCGGCAATTCTGGCATTTGTGATCTTATATTGCTAATTTCACTTTCGGTCCAATGAATAGGAGGGATATCAGGCTCAGGGAAATAACGATAATCTTGTGCTTCTTCTTTTGAACGCTGCGAAATTGTTTTTTTCTTATCTTCGTTCCATCCTCTTGTTTCTTGTGCGGGACGCTGACCTTTTTCAAGTAGTTCCGTTTGTCGATTAATTTCATACAAGATTGCATCCTCAACAAAATTAAACGAATTAATATTTTTTACTTCAACTTTATAGTCAGGTAACTGTGTACTCGTTTCAGCTCGAAGTGAAATATTTGGTTCAAGTCTCATTTCACCTTTCTCCATATTTGCGTTTGATACGCCAAGATACCGTACTATCTGATGTAACGTTTGGAGATATTCTTTTACTTCTTTCGCAGATGTAAAATCAGGCTCAGTGACAATCTCTACTAAGGGTACTCCTGAACGATTAAAATCAATTAAGCTTACTTCGTCTCCGTTCACATAGGAATGAATTAATTTACCCGTATCTTCTTCCATGTGCGCTCTCCGAATATGGATTTGCTTACCGTTGCTTAGTTTTATAAAACCGTTAATAGCAAATGGCTGATCATACTGGCTAATTTGATATCCTTTCGCTAAATCGGGATAGAAATAGTTTTTCCTATCAAATTTCGCCAGTAATGGAATTTCACAATGCAACGCTTGTCCAATCATGACACACCAATCAATAGCTTTTGCATTCGGAACAGGTAACGCGCCGGGTAATCCTAAACACACCGGACAGGTATGGCTATTGGGATCTTTTCCAAAATAGTCTGCGGAACAAGAGCAAAACATTTTGGATTTTGTTTTCAATTCAACATGTACCTCAAGTCCGATAACAGGCGTATACTTCATAAATTCGGTTTCTCCTCTCGCCAACTTGTTTTTTGTTCATACTGAAAAGCTAAATTTAATACTTTATCTTCAGCAAACTGTGGACCGATAATTTGCATACCGATTGGTAACATTTCCTTTGAAAACCCAACTGGCATATTAATTCCTGATAATCCCGCAATGGATGACGGTTCAACGAGTACATCTGAAATTTCTCCAAACATGGGATTATTCTTACTCGCACCCAATGGTAACGCAACTGACGGACTGGTCGGTGCAATAATGAGATCTACTTGTTCATATGCTTTTGCAAAATCCTGGATAATAAGTGTTCGTACTTTTTGAGCTTTTAAATAATACGCATCATAATAGCCACTCGATAATGCATAGGTACCCAGCATAATTCGGCGTTTTGCTTCATCACCAAATTTTTCCCTCCCATAACCATAACGAATTCCATCATAGCGTGCTAAATTCGAAGAAACCTCAGCTCGCTGTAATATGGTATACACATCAATTGAAATCTGTGGAGAAAGTAAGCGTACCGTTTTAACTTTATGACCCATTTTTTTCAGTATTGCAATCGCATCTTCCACTTTTTGCACTACTTGGGCATCAACTCCTTGAAAATAATCATCACTAATGCCAATCGTCATGTTTTGTAACGGTTTTTTCAGAAGGGTGGTATATTTTTTAACTGGATGCGATGAGGAAGTAGCGTCACGCGGATCAAACCCTGCAAGAACTTCCAAAAGTAAGGCAGCATCTTCAACAGTTTTGGCAATCGGGCCTGGAGAATCCAGTGAAGAACCCATTGCGATTACCCCATATCGACTTACTCTTCCATAGGTTGGTTTTAACCCAACCACACCACACCAAGATGCTGGCTGTCGAATAGACCCTGCTGTTTCACTCCCAATGCTTACCAGTGCTTCATCAGCAGCAACACTAGTAGCTGAACCACCAGAAGACCCTCCAGGAAGTCGCGAAGTGTCCCATGGATTTCTGGTTGCACCAAAATCCGATGTCTCGGTTGAAGATCCATGAGCCCAAGCATCCATATTGGTCTTCCCTAAACAAATGGCTCCAGCAGTATACAGTTTTTCAACAACCGTGGCATTATACGGAGGAACAAAATCTTCTAAGACATAACTTGAAGCGGTCGTTCTAATATTTTCTGTACAAAAATTATCTTTAATGGATAACGGTACACCTAACAAGGGAGCTTCTACCCCTTCAGAAAGCAACGTATCAGTTCTTTTTGCTTGTTTCAGGGCTGTATCTTCGGTTACCGTGACAAATGCATTAAGTTTTGCATCGACAGTTTTAATTCGATCAAGGTATGCCTTTGTTAATTCGACCGCAGAATAGGTTCTATTGCGTAAATCATTTTTCACCTGGCTGATCGTAAGATTATGTAAATCCATATTATTGTTCTAAAATAGCTTTCACTTTAATGAATCCATGATAGACAGCTTTCGCGTTTTGCAACGCTTGCTTCTGTGTGAGAGATGGGAAAGCTTCATCCTCCCGAGTGATGTTTTGGAGTCCTGTAACATGATTTGTTGGAGGAACTGTATCTGTCGGAATTTCTTGTAACCGCTGGACATGTTCCAGAGTAGCTTCAAGTTCATGTGCTAATTTTTCTTTTTCATCATTCCTGAGGGGAATATTTGCTAATTTTGCAGTATGCGAAATATCAAATTTCATAGTGCAATTATAGAGATAATTTAATCACTGCGCAAGGAATATTAACGTCTTCTAACAGCATTTGGAGGCAATGTCAGGATGGTTGATTTTTTATCTAAATACACAACAGGAACTTTTTTTTCATCCTCACCTTGAAAAATAGAATTGAATGGAACTACTGTTGATTCTGGTGGTTTAATAACTAATGTCCCTGTTCTATCCCATTCCGCCATTCTCCGCGGGTCCATATTTCTATAAAGTTTTCTTGCATCGCTATCACGGAGAACCGCAATAACAACTTGATTTAGATTTAGAGGTTGTGGTGTTTCTTTATCTTCACCATCAGCAACATGGTAAAACATAGTATGATGGAAGTTTTCCGTCTCTCTATCCTCTCTTCCACGAAGCAAACGTGGATCCATTTGTAAAGCTAAACAATACGCTTCAATAAATTTTTCAGGCAAAATACCTTTAGCTTGTTTATAAAATACAATCGCGTTAGTAATAGTCGGTCTAATTAATAATGAGGAGACCCATCGCTGTGTCTCCTCTGTTACACCTTTTGTACTGAGAACATCATTCATAAAATCATTTTCTGCAAAACCTATTTCAAACGTTGGAAATGTAACATTTTCCGTCCATCGCCCTCTTCTCCCCAAAGGAATATCAACCGTATCTAAAAAGGACCTGTGTTCTCCTTTTGCAACTAATTCAAATGCATGAGCTACTGTCATATTTGTACCTCCACGTCTTAAAGGTGAATCCGGTTTTTCTTCAATTGCTCGAGGAACTTGAATATATACACGATCATTCGGCGTATCATAATAAATTATTACTTCGTGATCTCCACCGGCTGGCGTTCTATCAATAACCGCTAGACCAAATGGTTCTTTATTCCTGAGTGCTGTTGCAGCGCCATAAATAGAACCTCGAAAATCTAACCATTGCTGTTTAGGATTTATTTCTGACTTAAGATCCAAATGAGCTTTTAATTGTTCTTGCCTTATCGAGGGTAAAGTTTTTGCTAGAGGATCTAACCCACGAGGACCTTGCCATAATCTTTGATTAAATTGCATAATCTCAGATCGTGTGCATAACAAACCTTCAGTATGTCGTTTTATCATATTATAAAATTAGCGAATTGCTTATTAAGCTATTATTATAATATATTTTCAATAATTATTCTATAGGTTAGTATTACTCACTTGGTTAATAATCGTTTGATTATATTCCGTATTTTCAAAAAATAGGCTAAAATTTTCGGCAGTATTGGAGATAATACTCTATAAAAATTTTTTAAAATAGCAGCATCTTTAATTACTATAAGGTGATTTATTGAATATAATATTTGCGTTAAGAGGATAAAATATATTACTAGTAAATTATTAAATGAAAATGACATCATGCTCGGATAATCCCCGAGACAAGGTAAATTTATCAATTAAATCTTGTGTTTGATTTTGAGTAAGCTTTTCCATAAGTGCTCGTACTGCAATCGCTTTTGCCACATTTTTATTTAATTTATACCCTGAAATAATGCATTTCCCACTACTTCTCAGTTCTGGAACATTTAATAAATAGGTTGCACCGACATTTTTAATCTCACCAATGAGACATCGACTCACCAAAATCACTAACTTATTTTTTCGAGCTGCTTCAGCTGCAAAATGTTTGATGACATTGGGAACATTGCCTAAGCTATGTGCTGCAATAACAATTGCTTCATATTTTGGGTTCAACATATCTCTTACATACTCAGATATCTCTCGCTGCGTTCCTAAATCGAGAATAATAACCTTCTTTAATGCTTTGTATAAATTTTCATACGTAACCTTTCGAGAAATATGCTTCTTATTCATATCTGTGACACGTTCTCTTCCTTGTAATTTCTTTTCGTTAAAAATATCATCAAGCTTTTGCGCAGTAAGATGCGGAGCATAAAATGTTGAAAAGTCATCGATAACACGCGAAGTAAGTGGATAGACTTTCACAAAATCACTTGCACTAAATAAATAACGAACAAAAACCCAATAGGCACCTGAACTCAGATTAAGATCAGTTAAATGAATTAAATCATTAAAGGTATCATCTTTGGTATTCCGCTCAAAATCAGCCGACGTTCTATTTGAACCGGTAAAAATGATTGGCGGCAACGTTGAATCAAAGGTAAAGACATCAAGAAGCGGAAGAAATGCAATATCCGCAGTATCAGTTCCATGATCACCTAAAATAATTTTATCTGGATTACTCCATGCCTGTTCAAGAATAAAGGAGACAAAACAGGAAATAAAAGGAGGAGTAAAATGAGCACTTTCGCCATCAAATAATCGAATAAATTTCACATTCACGGGACTATTTCTTCCAGGAATACGAATCACTTGTGAAGGAATATCTTCTTGTTCCTTAAAAATTTCATTCATGTAGGAATGAATGTGCCTGGTAAATTTCAATTCTTTCGCAGGATAATTTTCAATATCATACAATCCATACTCATTCTCTAGTTTTACCAGCCTTTCCTTATTGAGGATAAACTTTCCTTTTACTTTTTCAACAATGCGTAACGAGTCCCATATACCTCCTAATTTGAAGTATAAAACATCCTTTCTATGATTATTGGTATTTTTCATAGCAATCAGCTGAGACGCGGTTTCTGCAGCAGATACATTCGAGCTTTTTCCGCCAAGATATCATCAAGGCGTTGTAGATTATGCGCTATTTTATATTTTATTGCAAGTGCTTTGAGAATAAGCCAATCAGCTATCTCTGGGTTTTTCGGCAAAATTGGCCCATGAGAATAACTTCCTATGCTATTTTTATATATGGCACCTTCATAGCCATCTTCTCCATTATTACCAAACCCCATAATAATTTTCCCGAAAGGTTTAATATTTTTACCTAAATAGGTCCTTCCCCCATGATTTTCAAACCCCACAAAACGCGTTGTAGCTGAAATTATCGGTGCAGTAAAAGACATATTACCAATAAGTCGTTTCGCATGTTCTCCAGGATTGATCGTATATAAATCAAAGATATGTAGTCCCTCAACAAGAGATCCATCAGCCTCTTTATAGTACTTTCCCAAGAATTGATAACCGCCACAAATATAGAGCCCTGGAATGCCTTTTTCGATTAAGTCTCGTAATACTTCTTTTTTCTTTCGTAAATCTTGAAAAACGATAGTCTGTTGTCTGTCTTGCGCTCCTCCCATAAACAAAAGATCAAGTGATCGCAATTCTGCTGCTTTTGACTCCAGTGTTATCGGTTTGACTACGACAGTAATATCCCGCCATACACATCGTTTCTGTAAACAAGTAATATTCCCCCGATCACCATAGATACTCATGAGATCTGGATAAAGCCATCCAATGGTTAGCGACTCGTTCATAAAATTTTTCTCCCCAGTAAATGCTTTCTCACGAGCAGCATAGCAGAATATGTCGGTAATATATATAACGTTTGTCCATTCGGCGTTCGTTGTAAACTTGTCTCAATCGCTTGGATATAATCTTCAAACGAAGAAATGTTTTTTTGTTCCGCAGCGGCATACTGAATTCGTAATGCCATATCATATACTCGATCACCACTCACGCCGATATATGCATATGCATCCACATAATTCTCTAAGTCCATATCCCAAATCCACGACACGTCTCTGCCATCAGGAATTCGATCATTCAAAATGAATAAGACATATTTCGCGCCGAGTTCATGAATAGTTTGCAATGATTGATTAAAACTTGTCGGATTTTTTGCTAAAAAAAGTTGGACTATCTTACCATCTTTGATAATTTTTTCTTGTCTTCCAAATGCTGGCTTCACTTCATGTAACGCGAGAGTAATGGTATCATCAGGGATACCAATTTTTTGCGCTACTAAAACTGCTGCGAGCGTATTATATTTGTTATAGAGTCCGGGTAACGGGAAATAAAACGTAGTTAATTGCGGTTTTGGATGAGCATATCCGCAATGCGGACAGCTCCACATGCCAAGATGGGAATAATATACTTTTTCAAAATGCAGCCGATGATTACAATTGGGGCAATATAGCGCATCTGCTGCATGTTGGAGTGTTGTTGTACCTTTCTCCTGTAACCCAAAATAATGTATTTTCACATTACGCGTATTCCCAAGATACGCAACTTGCGGATCATCAGCGTTCAAAAATAATTGTGTTTTGGTAGGAATATTATCCAACGCTTTTTTCCATTTTTTAACAATACTATCAAGTTCACCATATCGATCTAATTGATCTCGAAATAAATTTAAGGCAACAATTGCGAAGGGAGATATTTCTTCAAGAATATACGGCAATACATTTTCATCGATTTCAAAAATAGCAAAGTCCGCCGTAATATTCCCTCGCCAATCAGCCTGAAGGAGAAGTGTTGAAGCAATTCCATTGAGTAAATTTGCTCCCGAGGTGTTTTGGATGACTTTTTTTCCCTGGTACTTCAAAATAGTAGCAAGCATTTTCGCTGTTGTTGTTTTTCCGTTTGTCCCAACAATCAAAATAATGCGAATATGTGACTTTTGTTGTAAATCACGAATAAATGTTTTGTGTACCGAAAGAGCTATATGACCAGGCCACGTTGAACCATTTCCTTTTCCAAGCGATGTACTTAATCGAGCAATGAGTTTTCCTACAATGATTAAAAATGAAATCATGAATTACATTGAACGAAGAATGCGAATTCGTTCTTGAATAGGTGGATGCGTATCAAAAAGCGATGAAAACCATTGATTCAAATCTTTGCCATTAACGGGATTGGTAATAAATAACTGTGCCGTTGCATTACTCACTTGCGGCATTGGTGTAGGATCTTTTGAAATTTTTTCCAATGCACTTGCTAATCCCTCAGGATACCTTGTTAACAACACACCGGATGCATCTGCAAGATATTCTCGTTTGCGTGATAAAGCTAATTGGATTAACGTTGCAGCAATTGGGGAAAGAATAGCAAATACAATACCTAGTAAAATAAATATCATTTGGATTTGATCTCCTTCTCTACTATCTCTCCGTCTACCAATATTGCCCCACCACATATTTTGCATAAACATATTTGCCATAATTGCAACAAAACCAACAAGCACAGCTACAATCCCCATCAGCCGGGTATCATAATTCTTTACATGAGAAAGTTCATGAGCAATAACCCCTTCGAGTTCAGCTTTGTTTAACCGTTGTAAAATTCCTGAAGTAACACACACAACTGCATGCTGCGGATCACGTCCTGTTGCAAATGCATTGGGAGCATCAGTATCCATTTGATAAATTTTAGGCATTGGTAGTCCATCTCCAATACAGAGATTTTCAATGATGTGATATAGTTGCGGATTATCTTGCTTTTTTACTTCCTTTGCACCAACCGTTGCAAGAACTAATTTATCTGAAAAATAATAACTTCCAAAACTGGTTATTCCCGCTAAAATAAAAGCAAATCCAATAAACGACGAGCCGTATCCAAGTGCTTTTCCAAACACATAACCGAGTGTTGTAATAAAGAGAACAAAAAGCACAAGAATAAGCCATGTCTTCCATTTATTTGCACTAATTGCAGAGTAGATATTCATATGATTACCTCATGAAAAAGAAACTTTCACTGGTTGTTTTTCAGCTTCGGTAGCTGCGAAAAACTCTGCGGGTTGAAAATGCATCATATTTGCAAATATCATTGTTGGAAAAACACTCAATTTTGTATTATAATCCATGACCGTACTGTTATAAAACTGTCTCGCATAAGCAATTTTATTCTCCGTATCAGATAGTTCTTCCTGTAACGCTAAGAAATTTTCATTCGCTTTCAATTGTGGATAATTCTCAGAAACGGCGAAAAGCGTTTTTAAGGTATCTGCTAATTGATTATTTGCAACTGCTTTCTCAGCAACCCCACTCGCAGCAAGCAATGATGAACGTGCTTTTGTGATATTTTCCAAAACTTCCTTTTCATGTTTTGCATACCCTTTTACAGTTTCTACAAGATTAGGAATTAAATCTGAACGTCTTTTGAGTTGAACATCAATTTGAGAAAACGCTTCACCAACTCGAACTTTCGTTGTAATTAAACTGTTATAGGTTGCCCAGATAAACAAGACAATCACCGCAATAATAACCATGATCCAAATTACCATATTACTTTCACCTCCTTAACCATTCGATAAATCTATTATACTCCAATGTATTTAAAACGTCATCTTTTGTTACCCATCCTCTTCTTGCGTTCCAAACGCCATAGGGCATCATATCCATATGCGTTGTTGCATGACTATCAGTATCAATGACCATTTTCACTTTCTGTTGTATCGCTTGTCGAATAAGCGTATCTGGCAAATCTGTACGTTCGGGCCATGCATTGATCTCTAATGCCTTATTGTTTTTTACGGCAAAAGAAAATACTTTCTCAAAATCTAACTCATAGCCATTGCGTTCATTTAGTAATCTGCCAGTAGGATGAGCAAGTATTTTTGCCCGAGGATGTGATAAACCTTTTAAAACTCGTTTCGTCATTTCTTCTTTATTCATACTAAAAACACTATGAACTGAAATAATCGCAGCATCTAAATAATCAAAGCACTTATTATCAATAGCAAGTTCACCATTTGGTAGGATATCCACCTCGAGCAAATTTATTATACGTATATTTTTATTACTCTTTCTCAGGATTTCAATCTTATTAGATCGCTTTTCCAGTATTGAGTAAATTTGTTGTTTAGTATGTTTTGATATACTTGGATTATGCTCAGAGAATCCAAGATATGAATACCCCAATTTTTGAGCTTTCGCCAACATTTCTTCCATCGTATTTGTTCCTAAATCGTGACTTGGCTCAATAGGGTAACTTGAATGAATATGAAGATCTCCTCTCATATCCTGGCGTGTTAATAATTTTGGTAAATTATGTTGTAATGCTAACTCAATTTCTCCTGAATCCTCACGAATTTCAGGAGGTATCCAATCCATTCCTAAAGCTCCATAAAATCCCTCTTCTGTATCGTACTGTATCCTTTTTCCATTACTATCTTTGGCTTTTTTAATGCCGTATTCGGAAAGTGACAAGCCTTTTCGCAATGCATAATCACGCAAATGAACATTATGATGTTTACTACCCGTAAAATGTTGCAACAATGAGCCAAAACCTTTTACCGGTTGCGTCATCAGATCAACCTGATGACCGCCAGAAGTGAGAATTGATGCAGTATAGGGGCCTTTTTCTATCACTCGTTCTTTATAAGGATACTGTACAAAATGCTCAATGACCTCTTCTGGTTTTTCTGTTGCTACTGCAATATCAATATCTCCAACTGTTGCAACCTTTCTTCGTAAACTTCCAAGCGGTTCTGCTTGTTTCACCTCCGGTGATTTTTTCAGATATATAGTAAGTTTTTCAGCAAGTTCGTTGGCAAAAGGTAAAAGCATCCGAGTAGTCTTACCAGCGCCTTTATGAAACTCTAAAATTGCCCGTAAGATGTCTGCTTGTGATTTTTCACCAAACCCATCTAAACTTTCAATTTTTTTCGCTTCTGCAAGCTGTTGAACATCTTTTATTACTGTATCTGGATTGGACAAATTAAATGTTCTAACAAGTTTCAATGCTTTCTTTGGCCCAAAGCTAGGTATATCAAGTAATGGGAAAACTGCTGGAGGAACTTGTTGTATTATTTCATCAAAATGTTTCACTGTCCCTTTTTTTATTAATTCCTCAAGATGCCCTTTTATGGAAGTACCCACTCCTGATAATTCCGCTAGTTTTCCTTCTTTTGCTAAATCAGCAACTTGGGTTGTCTCATGTTCAATAGTATCTGCAGCTTTTTGATACGCAACAATTTGAAAATAATGTTTTTTATCATTAATCATTGCAAAAGCTGCTGCAACATTACGTAATAACCTGGCAATTTCTTTGTTTGTCATTTTTTTACCATATCAAAGCATTGATCTGTTTGCAAGAATCTGATAGAATGAAGTCATTAGTGGGGTGGTAGCTCAGTTGGTTAGAGCGCTTCCCTGTCACGGAAGAGGTCGCGGGTTCGAGTCCCGTTCACCCCGCAACCATCACACTAATTTCTGCCTAATATCTGCCCGAAACACAGGTGACTTATTATGCCTAATTCTAGAAGAAGACAGAAAACCGTAGCAAAAAAAAGATCGGTAAAAACTGTTACACCAGTACAAAAAACAAATAAAAATACAGTGCAACCACCAACATTTCGTTGGGGGGAATCATACACGAGTTTATTACTCGGAATCATTGTGGTTATTATTGGTATTTTATTTGTCGTATCATTTGCTCGAATGCAACATGTGAAACAAGTAACTTCTATTGCAACGAATATTATGTCTTCCACACCAGTCCCTCTTCATGCAACGACATCTCCAACACCAATGGGACAACAAATGACTGTAGCGCCTACGAACGTCCAAGGGTCAGCATTAGGATCTCTTACAAAACGACAAACAAGTACTCCAACGGTACAACTAACCAACACGCCTCTTCCAACCACTAAACCCACCGCTATTCCGACACAGCAGTTAAGTATGAAACCAGTGAATGGGCAACAAGTTTATACCGTAGCCCCCGGTGATGATTTATGGCATATAGCAGAAAAATTTTATCATTCAGGATATAACTACAATGATATTGTCCGAGTAAATAAATTAGAAAATCCAAGTCTACTTTACAGTGGAATGACCTTAGTTATTCCGCAACAAATAACTCCAGAACCTCAAACAGTTACACCGACACCAACTCTTGTTGCTCAAAATTCTGCGTCGCAACAGGTAACCCAACAGAACGGATATGCCATTACAGGAACGACATATACGATCCAAAAAGATGATGATCTCTGGAATATTGCCGTTCGAGCGTATGGCAATGGATACCGTTGGACAGACATCGCAAAAGCAAATAATCTCACTGAACCAAGTAAAATATTCTCTGGAAATGTTCTCACTATTCCTCGCTAAGCAATTTACCAAGTTTATTCGTATCGTAAGGTACACCGTTTATATTCCCACACGAAAGCGATATAATAGAGTGAAAGCGGGATTAGTACACCGGTAGTATGCTACCTTCCCAAGGTAGAGAAGCGAGTTCAATTCTCGTATCCCGCTCCTACGAATAGGAATTGCTACCTTCACCATTTTCTTCTATGCTAAATGCATGAATAAGAAATTTTTTACTGGTCATACAAAAATCATTCGCGGCAGTATGCTTCTTTTTATGGCAGTTATCATTTCTTTCCTCGTTATCGTTTCAGAAAAAAACCAGGATATAAGACAACACGCAGCGGGTAACATGATTTATGCAAATCCTGGTGATAATCTCCCCCAAAAAGTATCAAGTCTTCATCCCGGAGATACTCTGATTCTCAACGATGGTACGTTTACCAATAGTCAGCTTCTTGTGCAAAATATCCATGGTACACAAACAGCACCGATTACTATTGAGGCTGCGCATGACGGTGCGGCAATTATTGATGGAAATAGTAATGCAAACTATCCAGCAATTATTCAGGTAGACAATAGCTCGTATATTACTATTAAAGGTTTGGTAGCGCGAAATAGTTCAGGAGACGTTGTAGGTGTATATAACCCAAGCACTGCTATTACAATCCAACGAATCACTGCGTATAATGCAGGAACAGGAAACAAACATGTTGTTGATGTTGAAGCGTGGGGTAATGGGTCACCTTCTAATATTCTTCTTGAAGACGTTGCTGCTTGGGGAAATGGAAGATATATTTTCTCTGTTTACCATGCAAATAATGTCATCTTACGCCGTTGTTGGGCAAAATGGACCTCTCAATCAAACTTTTCCCCAGCACCTCGCGCTCCCTATAATGTCTATGGGTCGAGCAACGTCGTATTAGAAAATGATATTGGATGGAACGGTATTCCCGTTGGGCAGCAAACAGATATTTTTGCTGCGATGTGGGAAACATCAGATGGTCCACCAACTGATAACGTGAGCTATTACGGTAATATGTTTTTCAATAACTGGAATGGAGTTGTGACAAACAATTCTGCAGGAAAAAATACAACATTCACTAATAATTTCTTTTACAATAATCGAAAACAAGGAACAGGTACAACTGGCTATGAGCATGGCAATGGCATTCAATGGTGGGATCCAAATCCCGGTATTATTACTAATTCAACATTTGTGAATAACGAAGTCGGATATAATAAAGGAGCAAGTCAACAAACATTAACAAATAATGTGTTTGTTAATAATGACACGGCAATAATAGGTGCTCCACAGGAAAGCTATTCTGATTTTTTTGCAAATAAAAATCTCGGAGTAACCCCGGGAAGCACTGATACACAAGTAGACCCTGGATATGATACCAATACGTACGGGCTGGGGGCATATTTGTTTGTCCCCAATACATCACCTCTGAAACACAAAGGAGCAAATGGAGCAGATATAGGGGCAGATATCTTGTATGAATACCAAAACGGACAACTGACAACAACTCCTCTCTGGCCTTGGCCTATGGAAAACCGCATTAAAGCAGAAACAGGTATGTCTGTGACGTGGACATCTGGGGGAGGATTTTGGAATACTTTAACCAATGTGTACCCAACTATTACGACAACACAACCTCCTTCTTCTACTGGCACACCAATTCCTACGCCAACTGGACAACCATCAGTAACCTCGCCTTGTCAAACTATTACTCCTCCGACTCCGACAACACAACCCAGTGAAACACCAACAAATATTCCAACCATAACGCCAACAGATACTCCTTTTCCCACTCCGACAGACCTTCCATCCCCAACAAACACAGGGACTATTCCTCCTACGCTAACACCATCTGCTGGTCCGCCGGTTGGCTCTCTTGCAGTTCATTTTGAAGGAATTGATCCCCAAAATAATGCAAATCCGCATCATCCGCAACGTTCTGTTATTCTTTCTTTCTATACGTCACAGGATTTTTCGCAACAACCTGTTGCTATTCTTTCAGAAAGCGTCGTTTTCTCTTCGTCAGATCCAAACGGATCATTTCGTAATACCACTATTGACCTCTCCACTATTCCTCAAGGAAGCTATTATGTGCTGGTAAAATCTCCTGAAGGGTCCCTGCAAGAAATTCTGAATAATGCACTTCCTATTTCCATTGCACAAGGACAAACAACCTCATTCAATGGAACAGCTTCACAACCTACTAATCCAATATTCTTACCTATGGGAGATTTCAATAATGATAATACCATTGACCTTACTGATTATAATATTCTCGTTGATTGTTTTGGAACAAAAGCAACAAGTTCCTCTTGCAAAGCGCACCAAATTGGTGATCATTACGTAACAAATTATGCCGATATGAATGATGATGGAACTGTCAATGGGATTGATTATAATATTTTAATTAGAAACTTTAATCAACAAGGGTATGGACAAACCCATACGATTCCCTTCGTTCATTTTAATACTACCCCATGCTCCACGCCAACAGGTACGCCATTTCCTACACCCACGCTTCCCCAATCCACGCCGACCCAAACTCCTACTCCCACTGGAGGAACTCAACATCTGCTCTATGTTCTAGAAGACAGTAGTATGACAGTGTATAATATGGATAATAATTTTTCACAGATAAATATACTTTCTTACCCTGCGCACGGAGGGATACGAGGAATTGCTGCAGACCCGCAAGCACATATGCTCTATGTATCATATGGCGGTGATGGCGGTGGAAATGGAAATGGATCACTTCTTAAATATGATCTTGTGGCAAACAAACCTGTTTGGACAAAAAACTATACGCATGGTATCGATAGTATGGCAATTACCCCAGATGGAACAAAACTCTATATGCCTGAAGGTGAGATAGCAAGTGGAGGAAAATGGTATATTATTGATGCGACAACAGGAAATGAAACAGGATCTATTGATACCAGCGGAGGAACGAATGATAATGGACCCCATAATACAATTGTTAGTCTCAACGGACAACATGTCTACATGGGAGACAGAAATCTCGCTCATAATGGGTCCAATTATTTTTATGTTGCGAGTACCACAACAAATCAAATTATGCAAAAAGTTGGTCCGTTTCAAAGTGGTATTCGACCATTTACGATCAATGGAAAAGAGACGTTAGTCTTTACGAGTGTCACCGGATTTTTAGGATTTCAAGTTGCAGATTTGACTACGGGTAAGGTGTTATATACCGTACCTATTAAAAAGCCAACTGGCGCTTCCTGTAATAATTCTGGAGCAACGGATCCAAGTCATGGCGTATCGCTTTCGCCTGACGAAAAAGAACTGTATGTTATCGATTATACTTGTAATTACGTTCACGTGTTTAATGTATCCAATGCACAAACAACGGTACCTCAACAAATCGCAGATATTCCTGTACATCCGTTCAATCAAAACCAAGCAAATTGCGCATATGACTGTTTAGGAGATGGTTGGCTTTTGCATAGTACTGATGGAAAATATGTCTTTGTTGGCGATACAGGTGATGTCATTGATACAACAGCCAGAAAAAGTATCGCAAACCTCAACGCGCTGTTTAATTCCCGCGTTTATATTGAAATAGACTGGAAAAATGGCATACCAACTTCGACGACTACACGATCAGGCTTAGGTTATGTAGTCCAATAACAAGTTGGCATAGCTACAATATAAATACTATAAGATATCATACTATCACTCAACTCTACATTGTTTATACTCGGCTACTGACGTATAATAGACGGTATGGTGCAACTCCTCGGTTTATCCATATTATCGTCGTTTATCACGGCAATTTTACTTGTGCCTTTTATTGATTTCTTATATAAAATTAAGCTGCAACGACGTACGCAAGCAACGAAAGATCCTTTCAATAAACGTGCAACAATCTTTGATAAATTTCATTCTTGGAAAGTTGGCACTCCTATTGGGGGAGGACTGCTCATTATTGTTGCAGTCTCAATTCTTACGTTTTGGGCCTATGGTCTTTTAAATGTAAAAATTAACCCTTGGGCATTAACAGTACTTCTCATTTCGTTTATAGGTTTTGGTATGCTTGGTCTGTATGATGATCTAAAAAAAATGACTAATATTCGATCAGCATTTTTTGGCCTTAGACTTCGTCATAAACTCATTATTCAATTGATCCTTGCATTAATTATTGCCGTTATTTTTTATACAAAATTAAATGGTAATTTTATCTACATACGTGGTTTTGGTCTGGCAAGTGTCGGTTATTTATATATTCCGTTTGCAGCTGCTGTAATTGTTTGGTTTGCAAACGCTTCTAATATCGCTGATGGATTAGATGGGCTCGCATCAGGATTATTTCTTATTTGTCTTGTCGCCTTTTTAGCTATTTCAGCACAACAATTGGACCCATCGCTCGGTATTTTTATTGCTCTACTTATGGGGTCTGTGGGAGCCTTTCTTTATTTTAATATCTATAAAGCGAGAATCTGGCTCGGAGATGTCGGTTCATTATCATTAGGTGCTGTGTTAGCAGTGATTGGTTTGTTATCCGGAAAAACAATCGCGCTTGCCGTCATCGGAGGCGTTTTTATTATTGAAGCAGGATCATCATTATTACAAATGATTTGGAAAAAGTTTTTTCATAAAAAATTATTTCCTGTATCGCCTTTTCATCTCTATTTGCAACATAAAGGATGGGAAGAACCTAAAATTGTTATGCGGGCTTGGTTACTCGGTTTCTTCTTTGCTATCGTCGGACTATATCTCGCGCTCATCAGATGAAAAAAATAGACCTCGTACTGCTCATTGGTGTTATTGCACTAACGTTATTTGGCTTTCTCATGATTTACGACGCTTCATCATTTATTTCATACCGTGATTTCCATGGAGATAAATTTCATTACATTAAGGATCAATCGATATGGATGATTTTTGGATTTATTGGAATGTCTTTTCTGACTTATTTTGATTATCACAAATTTTATAAACTATCACTTCCTTTACTTATTCTTGCTATTCTTCTCCTACTGATGGTGTTTATTCCTGGATTGAGTCAACCAATTTTAGGCGCTCACCGATGGCTTAATTTCCACTTTACGGTACTGCAACCTGCAGAGTTCGTTAAATTAACGTTAGCCATATACCTTGCTGCATGGTTTTCCAATAAAGAAAAAGGAAGATTTTTTTCCTTTCTCTTATTAGTCGGACTTGTTCTCGTTTTAGTTCTTTTAGAACCTGATATGGGAACAGCAATTATTATTCTTTCTGAAGCACTCATTTTATATTTTCTGTCGGGGGGAAATTTTCTCTATTTAGGTATTATGGGACCAATTCTGGGCATTCTTGGGTTTATTCTCATTAAGATTGAACCATATCGCGCGAAACGATTAGCAACATTCCTTAATCCTACCGATCCCTCAAACCCCGCGCATTATCATGTCACACAAATATTAATTGCCCTTGGTTCGGGAGGACTTACAGGAGTAGGCATTGGTAATTCACTGCAAAAATATGCGTATTTACCCGAGAACACTACTGATTCTATTTTTGCTATCATCGCAGAAGAATTTGGTTTTATAGGTTCAACCATTTTGCTTGTCGTATTAGCAGTCCTTGCTTGGAGAGGACTCTTTATAGCTATGCGAGCAAGAGATACGTTTGGTAAACTATTAGCAGGTGGCATCACCGCATTTTTAACAATGCAAATGATTATTAATTTAGGAGCTCAGACAACATTGTTTCCTCTCACCGGGGTTCCACTGCCTTTCATTTCGTATGGGGGTTCATCATTAATCATTGATTTATGTTCGATTGGTATTTTATTGAATATTCGAAAACAAAGCATATGAGAGTTCTCATTATTGGTGGCCATTTTACCCCAGCTTTGGCAGTTATTGAAGCACTTCCTCCTGAAGCACATCTGCTCTACGTGGGAAGAAAAACTGCTTTAGAAGGTGAAAAAACGCTTTCGCTTGAATATCAAATTCTCACAAAACGAAAGATACCATTTGCTGAGATCACGACAGGAAGATTTCAACGAAAGTGGACAAACCATTCATTCGCATCAATATTGAAAATTCCCATTGGATTTTGGCAGGCATTTCGTATTATTAAAACATTTCGTCCAACAATTATTCTCGGATTTGGCGGATATGTGCAAGTCCCTATTTGCTTGGTTGGTTTTCTTTTGCGAATTCCTATTGTTATTCATGAACAAACCCTTGAAGCAGGACTTGCAAACAGAGTGATTGCACCTTTTGCAACAAAGATTTGTATCTCATGGCAGAGTTCTAGCAATTTTTTTAATCGGAACAAAATCGCGCTCACTGGTAATCCTGCTGTATCAGAAATTTTTTCACACAAGATACCAAGCACAGAAGAGATAAGCAATCGACATCGACTCGTCATTGTTGGCGGTAGCCAAGGTTCTCATGCCATCAATATGCTCGTATCAGCAACGCTCGGAGAATTAGTTAAATACTATACCGTTTTTCACCAGACTGGTGATGCGAAAGAATTTCATGATTTCGACAATCTTACCGAAAAAAAAGATGCCCTCAGTCCACTGGCTAAAAATAGGTATACATTGGTAAAATTTGTTGATCCCAAAGATATTGTCTCGATATTTGCTCAGGCTGATCTTATTATTTCGCGTGCAGGAATGAACACAATTACCACGTTGTTAGTCATGCAAAAACAAGCACTTCTTATTCCGCTTCCCCACACCCAACATGATGAACAACGAAAAAATGCACTATTTTTTAAAGCGCATGGAAAAGGCCAGATTCTTTTACAACAGAACGCAACTCCTGAACAATTCCTCCAGCATATTCATGATATGATTAATCAGAAAGGAAATAGCACGAACCAAAAACCAGACTCCGACATTCTGCTTCATAAAGATGCAGCAAAGAATATACTAACAATCTTGACCTATGCTCAAAAAAGTTCCACACAAACGTAAACTCCGTTCCATTATTAATAAATCATTACTTGCTGCTTGCATCTTTTTTGGTACCTTAAGCATATTATTTGTCAGTTACTTCCTCTTTTCTGGAAAAAAAATTCTTGCAAGCCCACTCCCATTGATGAAACACGAGGTAAAAATCTTACCGAACACGCAAGATTACTCATCCCTCGTTCGCCAGGCACTCGATAAAAACAGCATCGAATATACTTCAGTTCAACCAGCACAAAATAATAATACCCTCGTAACCCTACCAAGCAATCAAGAAATTATTTTAAGCAATCAGAAAGATATAGAACAGCAAATCGCCTCTTTACAACTTATTGAGAGGCAGCTTACAATAGAAGGAAAGCGATTTCACCGGATAGATTTTCGTTATGATAATCCGGTGATAACGTTTTAAAAGTATGGCTGATGGGAAAATAATCGTAGGTATTGACATTGGGACATCAAAAATTGTCACTATAATTGCAAAAGTTGATGAAGAGGGTATTGTCAACGTACTTGGCGTCTCCGAAGTAAAATCCGCAGGAATTCGAAAAGGACAAATAGTTGATATTGAAGATGCTGTTGTCGCTATCAATTCTTCGTTAGAAGCTGCAGAGCGTATGGCTGGCCATTCTATTTCGCATGTTATTACCTCAATTGATGGAAATCATATTGAAAGTATCAATTCAAAAGGTGTTGTTGCCGTGTCCACACCTGAAGGTGAAATTGGACATAATGACCTCGTCCGAGTCATCGACGCTGCTCGTGCGGTATCACTTCCGTCATCACGAGAGGTTTTGCATGTACTTCCTAGAAACTACACCGTCGATGGGCAAGAAGGAATTAAAGACCCAACCGGAATGACGGGTGTCCGGTTAGAAGTTGATACCCATATTATTACGGCAAGTACGACAGCAATTCGTAACCTTGAAAAGGCGCTTACTGAAGTCGGAGTGGATGTGGATGATGTAGTCTTTAGTGGTTACGCAAGCTCACTTGCGGTTCTTTCTGATACTGAGAAAGAATTAGGTATTATCTTAGTCGATATCGGAGCAGGAACAACAGATATATCCGTATATATTGAAGGCTCTATTGCGTACTCATCAGTTTTGCCTATTGGTTCACGACATGTTACGAATGATTTAGCAATTGGTTTGCGGGTTTCCCTTGAAAGTGCTGAAAAAATAAAATTATTTCTTTCAAATCCACCAAAGCGGCCAACCTATATGGAAGAGCAAGTTTTGGAAACTGACAAGAAAGAACAACACCGAAATCATGATGAAATTGATCTTTCTTCATTGTCATTACCTGAGGAACTCCATAAAGTATCTAAAAAGACGCTGGTCGAGGGTATCATCAGACCACGTCTTAACGAAATATTCACGATGGTCGGTCATGAACTCAAAAAAAGTGGTTTAGGTGGCCAAACTCCTGCAGGGTTAGTCATTACGGGAGGTGGCGCTCGAACAGTTGGGATTGTTGATTCTGCTAAACGAATGCTTGCAATGCCTGTTCGAGTTGGTGCTCCTAGCAATATGAAGGGTATTGTCGATGAAATTCAAGATACTCCCTTTGCAACAGCTATTGGTTTAATTCGTTTTGGTGCTAAGTTAGATAAAAAATCTTCATTTGGGTTCTCTCTGCCAAAAATTGGACATAAAAGTCTCCCGAGTGGCAAATTTTTTAAAAAATTAATTGATCTTATTAAATCATTTATTCCATAATCCACCTTATTACGTACATCTTACCCTCGTTTTAAGCTATTCTTATTATGCCTGTATATTCTCTGGAAGGTTCAGAATATACCTAGGAAAGGAGGTGGACTATGTTAAGCGGTGGAGGATCAGGCACGGGAGGTGGCGCAGGAACACGACCTGACGGGGGTGTCCGATAACTATTTGATGTGGACCTGAGTGGGCTCGAACCACTGGCCTTTGCAATGTGAATGCAACGCTCTAGCCAACTGAGCTACAGATCCAAGTGGGATCCATAGTATCATAAAATACCAACGTTGACAAAATTTCAGAAATCCGTGACAATAGATACTGTGGAAATAGTCAGAAAAATTTATGCTTTTTTGGTTGACACAATAGAGAGCATTTTGATTGCAGCGTCAATCTTTCTCGTTATTTATATTTTTCTTTTTCGTCCGTTTCAAGTTACTGGGGAATCTATGTATCCGACGTTTAAAGATAAAGAATATGTTTTAACGAATTTAATTTCGTTGCGTTTTGGAGATCCAAATCGAGGCGATGTTATTGTTTTTATTGCTCCTCCTTCACCTGATAAAGATTTTATTAAACGAGTTATTGGTCTTCCCGGTGATAAGATATATCTTCAAGATGGAAATGTTTACGTGAATGGACAACTCTTTGACGAAAGTCCCTACTTACAATCTGATGTTAAAACATACGGTGGTTCATATCTACATGATGGACCTGAAAATACTATAACGGTCCCCCAAGATAATTTCTTTGTCATGGGAGATAACCGACCATATAGTTCAGACTCTCGTGAGTGGGGATTTGTTCCAAGAAAAAATCTTATTGGTAAATCACTTTTCGTATATTGGCCAGTGAATACGGCCAGACTCGTCAAAAACCCCTTTCCACCAAATAGACAAAAATAAGTTCAATAATTATTCAAAACGCAGACTTAATGCCAAGTTTCAAATTTCGTAAACATGTGGAGTCTTTTCTCATTTCCATCATATTCTGCGTGCTTCCATGTGGCTACAATTTTTTGTATCATTTCTATACTCGTCTGCCATCCAGATAAACATAAAATATTAGTTTTATCATATATTTTTGCCCACTTTGCTATTTGCTCATTTGTTGCTAAACAAGCTCTTATTCAAGCAAACTTATTTGCTCCGACTTCAACACCAATAACAGTACCAAAGGAAAGTATTCCGCTATTCTCTCTATTTTCCAAAACATATTGTTCCGAGAGGAATAAAATCTTCAAGTCTCATATCCCCGTGTTCATGTTTAATTCCAACATTTACAAAGAAAGGTGAAGTGCATGAAGATATGCAGCAACACATTATATTGCTGCGTATCCATGCTTATCTCCAGCAAGAAAAATCATCGTGAATATAGTATAGCAGGTAACCTAGGAAGAAAATCCAGTAGAGTGTGAAAACTTATGAGAAATTATGAAGGTTTATTTTCTACTTCAAGTAGCAATTTGACGACATTTTTTACATGTTGCGTCGTTTCTTCAAGATCACCTTTTACTTCTATTACAATTCTTGCTAAACTGCGTGATTGACTTAATTGCACTTTAGAAAACCCATGACGCTCTTGTATTAATTTTTCCATCTCAACTAGTTCGGGAATATAGATTTTTGATTTATGCGTTTGTGGTTCCTTTTTTTGAATTTCCCCTTTTGCGTGTCGTGCCATCTCCTCTGTTTGCCTTACCGTACTATTTTCCTTCAATATTTTTTTGAATAATGTTAACATAAGTGCCGTGTCACCCAGTGAAATGAGTGGTCGCACATGCCCTTCAGTGATAACACCTGCAACAAGTGCGTCTTTGATTGCATCTGGCAAGGAAAGCAAACGAATTGTATTAGAAATTGTTGGAACACTTTTACCAACTCTTCTTGCAACTTCGTTTGTACTTAATCCAAATTCATCAATTAACCGTTTATATGCAAGTGCACGCTCAATAGGATTTAAGTCTTCCCGCTGTACATTTTCAACAATGGACATTTCTAAAATACCTTGAGGTGTTGTTTCTTTAATAACAACAGGCACTTTCTGAATACCGAGAATTTTTGCAGCTCGCAATCGACGTTCGCCCGCAATTAACTGATATCCTGCGGGAGTTTGAGCGACGATGAGTGGTTCAAGAATACCCTGCTCGCGAATTGAATCAACTAAATCGGTAAGGGATTCGGGCATGATGACGCCTCGAGGCTGAAGCGGGTTTAACTGAATTAAATGTGTTTCTAGTTCGTATATTCTATTATCCGTATTATCCATTAACAACCTCTATAATTTTCTTGCCTTTAAGTCTCTTAAATTTAACTATACCTTCAACAAGAGAAAATATCGTAAAATCTTTCCCCATATCTACCCCATTACCAGGAAAGAATTTTGTCCCTTTTTGTCTCACAATGATATTTCCGGCTTTCACTTTTTGGCCAGCATAAAGTTTTACGCCTAAACGCTTTGCTATTGAATCTCTATTACCTTTTACTGCTCCTGCTTGTTTTGTATGTGCCATAGTTCGTATCTCCTGTGAAAACCAATCCTATTCTATAAAAAATTTTCACAACTTGTCAAGAGTTATTTTTGAACTGTTTCTTTTTTTTCAGATTTTACTTTCGCTGGAGAAGCTGTATCTTTTGTGCCTTCTTGTGAACCGATAGAAGTAATTTTTACAAGCGTTACTGCAGGTCGAAAACCTTGTACTCTTCGATAGCGAGATTTTGCTTTAAATTTAGCAACGCGAATTTTTTTCCCTTTTTTATGCGAAACAATACTTCCGGTAACGGGAACATGTGACAACAGTGGTGTTCCAAACTGGCTTTTATCTCCATCTACATAAAGAAGCACTTGCGCAAACGTATGGGTATCTTCTACCTTACCGGCAAGTTGATCAACCTCAATAATATCTCCTTCTGAGACTTTATATTGTCTGTTTCCACTTATAATAACTGCGTATTTCATACAATAGTTATCATTATACCAAAAGCGCTAGGCAATTTCCAGCACATTTCGGGTCTTCGCATACCTTCCCATAGCAGAAACAAGACCAAGAAAAATAGCATTGGATAACAACGAACTCCCACCATAGGAGACAAATGGTAGCGTAACACCCACAATAGGCAACATACCAATATTCATACCAATATTGACGACACACTGAATAAGCATCAAAAAGAAGCACGCAGCAATGAAAACTCGTGAAAATAGGTCATTACTTTCTTTAAAAATAGCATACAACCTCATAAAAAGAAATCCGAACGCAATTAAGATAATCACGGAACCGACAAAGCCTAATTCCTCGGAAAGCGTTGCATAAATAAAGTCTGTATGCCGTTCAGGAAGAAATCTCAGTCCAGACTGTGTTCCCTGTCCTAATCCTTTTCCAAGTAATGTTCCTGAACCAACAGCAATTACTGATTGAATTGCGTTGTAGGATATTCCTAAGGGATCGTTGGTAATATGAAAAAAAGTTAATAACCGAGCTCTTTGATACTCATGAAGAAATCTCCAAATTAAAGGTATACTTCCCGTTATAGCCACAATGCCAACAAAAAACCAACGAAGAGGAAAACCAAAGACTAACAATGTTAAAAAAACAGTCCCAAGGTAAATAAGTGCATTGCCGAGATCTGGTTGACGATAGATAAGAAAAGCAATCGGGGCGACAAAAAGTAAAACCTGGAATAACACTTTTCGAGACATCACATTCTTTTGAGCAAGAAATGACGCAAGAGAAATCGCAAGTAATGGTTTCAAAATTTCAGAAAATTGGATACTAAATCCAAAAAGCGCGAGCCATCGAACTGCACCTCTTGTGGAAAATCCCAAAAATAAAACAATCAAAAGACAAATAAGTGAACCGATATAAATAGGTACGGATAGCATTTCCAAGGATCGATAATCAATTTGTGAAACAAATAAAAAAACGATTATCGATGCAATACAAAATAATAACTGATAGCGAAAAAACGAGACATCGATGGAGAACAACGTTACCAAACTTAACGTAACCAATACAAGTACCGGTAGAATTAACTTAATATCAAGATACAACGGCAGCTTTTGATGCATCATAACCGAGTTACTTTGAATTGATCCCCTTTTTGCAGCGTAGCAACAAGTGCTTTTTTCTTAATATACGATTCAAATGCTTTTGGCCAAGTTGGCAAAGTAACATGCACCTGTTCTGTTCGCGAGGTGCCTAATTTCTTTCGTTCTTCCTGTATTGCCCGTGCAATATCTCGTGCTTCGCCTTCTTCTTTCAGTTCAGGGGTTATCTCGGTATGCAAATTCACGAGCATATCACCTTTGGTATTTTCAACTTCTTTCACATTAAGTTCGTCTTGAATCAATTTGAGTATCCCGTTCGGTAATGGTTCTGGTGTTGCAAGTGTCACTTTTTGTAATGGTTGTCGGACCTTTATTTGTGCAGCTTTTCTCTGAGATAGCGCTTCCTCAACTAATAACCGTGCAGTTTTCATTTGTTCTTCAAGTTTTTTATCACGTAATGATTCATTCACAACCGGCCAATAGGCTAAATGAACCGATGCTTCCTGTGTTAAATTTCGGTATATTTCTTCGCTCATAAAAGGAATTATTGGCGCGAGAAGTTTTGAAAGAGTAGTAAAAACAGTAAATCCTGTTTGATAGAACTGCTCTTTGGAAACAGGATCTTCTGCCGTTGGACCCACTCGCTCTCGACTCCGACGAATATACCAGGTAGAGAATGCATCAATAAATTTTCGAAACCGTTCAACAGCTGCGACCGTATCATACTTTTCCAAATCATTGGTTACTTGTTTGGCAAGCGAATGAAGAAGCGAAATGATCCATGTATCTAACACATGACTACTTTTTTCACTTTTTGTTTTTGGTTCCCATCCATCGGTCTGCACATTCATCATAAAAAAGTTATATGAATTCCACAAAATCAGCAACATGCCTCGTACTTGATTACGATATTGTTCTTCAGAAATAATGATGTCTTCTCCATGCATAACAGGACTACCAAGTAAATACAATCGTAATGCATCCCCTCCATATTTTTGCAACATCTCTTTTGGATCTGGATAATTTCCAAAATTTTTGCTCATTTTCCGACCATCCGTACCTAAAATAACGCCAGTGACTAACACATTTTTAAATTCATTTGATTTATACAGCGCGTTTGCTATAACGTGAAGGACATAAAACCACGCGCGAATTTGCCCGGTGTATTCGGTAATAAAATCTGCAGGAAAAAAATCAGCAAGTTTTTCATTTTTTTCAAACGGGAAATGCCGTTCAGCAAAGGAAGCACTCCCCGCTTCAATCCAGCTATCTAATACTTCAGGAACTCGTTTTGCAACTTTCCCACATTTTAAACAATGAATCTCGACCTCATCAATCTCTGGCTTATGTAAATCAGTTATTTTTTCCCCTGACAATGTTTCAAGCTCATGAATTGAACCGGGAACGATTCGTTCTCCACAGACACATTCCCAGACAGGCACAGGTGAGCCCCAGAATCGACTTCGAGAAATACACCAGTCAGGAGCGGACTGTAAGCTTTTCAAAAAACGTCCATACTTAAAGTGAGGGGGAAACCAATTCACTAACTCATTCGTTTCTTCCATTTGTTTTTTCATTTTTTGAATATCAACGTACCACGCATCTTGGGGAGCATAATACAACCGCGTATGACATCGCCAACAAAGTGGCACCGTATGAGCATATTGATACTCATGATATACTAATCCTCGTTTTTCTAAATCTTGATTAACTAATTTATTCGCTTTTAAGTAATATAGTCCACCGAATTGAGGAACATCTGCTTTTATCATTCCTTCTTCATCTAAATGAATAGCAATTTCAATATTCTCTTCTTGCATTACTTTTAAATCCTCTTCTCCATATGCCGCAATAGTAACAACTCCTGTGCCTTCTTCAGCGGTTACAAAGTCGCCACCAACAATGATAAATGCTCTCTTACCAGGTTCTATTTGATAAAAATCATAATGCGGTTCAAACTGTTTTCCCACGAGATCTTTTCCTTTCATTTTTTCAACAACTTCATACGGTTCCCTCTGTAACATGTTCAATGTTGTCTCTGCCAGAATATAATATTCGTTTCCCTGTTTTACTTTTACATAGGTAAATTTAGGATTCACTGCAAGAGCAGGCGTCACTAATTTATTCCAAGGAGTTGTAGACCATGCCAAGATAAAGGTATCCTTTTCTCCAACAAGTTTATATTTATATGTCGCAGCGGGATCAAGTAACTCTTTATGATTTTCAGCATCCATAGCAACTTCAAAATTGGAAATCGGCGTTGCACAATGAGGACAGTAGAGAGAAACTCGCAAACCTTTATAGATGAGTCCTTTTTCATACATTTGCTTAAATACCCACATGACCGTTTCCATATAAGAAAGATCCATAGTTTTATAGGCATGTTTAAAATCAACCCAACGGGCAATATGATCGATGTACCATTCCCATTCTGACGAAACTTCACTCACATACGATTTACATTCATCTATAAATTTTTTTACGCCTATTTTTTCAACAATTTCTCGTTTACTTTTAAGCCCAAGTTTATTTTCTACCTTATTTTCTGCAGGTAATCCATGACAGTCCCATCCCCATACTCTTCGGACACGAAATCCTTTCATGGTCCAATACCTTCCAAAAACATCCTTAGGAATACTCGAGAGCAGTGTTCCATAATGAGGCATTCCGGTAATAAACGGAGGTCCATCAAGAAACGTCCATCGCTTATCTTCCGGACGAGTAGAAATTGATTTTTCAAAAATGTTATTTTCTTTCCAATACTTGATAAGTTCTTCTTCAAGTTTCGGAAATTCAATTTTTGCAGAAACAGGCTTAAACATATAGCCAATTGTATCGAAAATACTGGTATTATTCAATTGAGACTTAGAAAACAGTTATTTATACCAATCTTCAATAGAGCTGTAGACTGCTCTTGGATTAACCAGTATCCATTGATCCTTCTTTATATCACCAACTGTTGCACGATTTAAGTCATAGACATAGATCGGATAAGGTAATTCAATATGGTACATAAGTGGATACCGAGGATCTTGTAATAACCGATTCGACAACCCGATTCGTGTTCCTTTGGTATTATTTTCCTTTTTCAAAAGAATAAAAAGTGATAAAGGAAGGCTTTGCTATGTATTTTTATATTGAAAATCATACAAAGCATATGTTTTATTTGGATATTTTGTTTCAATAACATTTTCAAGAATTTGCGTTTCCTTATCGGTGTTATTTGTTGAATGAAGTATTGCATTCAAACTATTTACCATTGTCAGAACAACAATCAAAAGAATAAAACAAAACCCAATAATTCTATGCATTTTATAAATTTGCAAACATACCCACGCACTGATTAAGAGGACAAATGGATGCAGAAACGAAAGAAAACCTTCAAAAAGAATTCCACGAAAATATCGAAGCAGAATAAATATTCCAGCAAAAGCAATGAGGGAATAACCCATTTCCCTATTTAATTGTTTCTTCCCTATTTGATAGGCAGCGATACCAAAAGAAATAACCATAAGCAGGGCACCGATAAACAAATTCCCACCAATTATATCACCCCACACATCAGGCCAGAATTGCCCAGCGTAAATTAACCAACGTTTCGTTATATACGCATCATGATTAAAAAGAAAAAACTGTACGAGATGCGTACTTTCGTAAAAACCCGTTTGTGTATCAAAAATAATAAGTGGTATAAACGGTATGATAAACCCACCAATACTGTAGAAGAGATATTTCGGTTTCATTCGCTTTTTTGCCCAAGCAATTACCAACAATATCAATAAAGGAATGGCCTGAAAATGTACCGTAATGGCAACCGACATTAATAATGCTAATATAAAAAAGTTTATTACCGAATCTTTTTTAAGACATCGTAAAAAGTAATATAAACAACCTACGGAGAAACAACTCACGAGCGCTGAAAAAATAAGATTTGTTGATAATGTAATTTGCGCGGTAGAGATTGCGGTAAATAATCCAAAAAGTAATCCTAAGCTTTTCTGTTCAATTTCTTCTCCAATTTTTACCATCGCAAATACCATGAGGGTAAATATAATACTTTGAACAATCCATGGCGTCATGACCCATTGGGGAAATACTGAAGTAAAAACAATAAAGAAAATATACCAGGAAGGACCAAAAACAAACGGTCCTGAAGCAGAGAATGGACCAATAAGAGGAAATGTATGCTATTGGATTGATCGTTCAATGATGATAGCATCCCTCGCTTGGTCAGAAGCTAACCCCCATCGATTCGTATAATTAAAAAATCGAAAAAAGATCGCTAAAAGAAATATAACGAATAAGGCCAAAGTAACCCATACAGATGCCTGTTGATTGAATTTTTTTCCCATGAATATTTTACATGATAACAGGTTTGGGAAATTTACTGAAATATCTCGGGGGTAATTATCCCTTCAGAAGACCATGATATGCTCTATTTCCAATTGAAAAATAAGAAAGTGCTTTTTTTATTGCATCAGTTTGAGCACCTTTTTTCGCATCACCAATATCACCTTTCGTAATTCTACTTTGCCCCCAACCAACAGGGGCAAATTCTACTCCTTTAATCCATACTTTCACTTGACCAACAGCCATTGTTGCATTCTTTCCTTCAACACCGCCTTCTAAACTACTTGAAAGCTCTTCAAAACCCCATCCTCCAATACCAAATATCGCATTCATTGCATCAATAATAAATTGCGGCTTATATCCAGAATAACCTGAGTACGTATCAACACTAATATTTCCTGGTTCACCTTTCGTTAAGATTTCATTTACTTCTTTGATTTTTTCTTCAATCGTTTTAGTTTGTTTTTTCGTATCAACGGCTTTTTGATCTACCATAGTTTTTTCCTCCTTTTCGCTGGCAAGAATAACACTGAATCAGACCATATGTTTTCTGCGAAAACTCTGCAACCCGTTTGGTAACTTCTCTGCCACATATTCGACAAAATCCAACATACCGATCAGGATTAAAGTTAAACGGCAACGTTTTTTGATTCGTAACTTTTGTCATACCAAGGAGACAAATTTTACTGAGACATGATAAATATTAGGTGATAATTACTTGAGAATTAGGTAAGGAATTAGAAGATGATACGAACGCCACCTAACTCCTCATAATCAAATGGATGTTCTTCATGAATTGAGCCGATAAGAATTCTGTTTTTTCTCACATGTAATTCTTTTGAAATATCATCAATGGTATCAGGTCCAAACGGTTTCTCTTTATATAATACATGTAACCGAAGGTGTGGAAACACACCAGCTTTTTGAAGAGCTGGAACAATATGCAGTAATTCTTTAAAACTTTTATCATATTGCGCACCTTTTTCGTTATTATTGCAGTGAACTAAATAAATTGATCTGCCAATTTCGTTTCTATCAATATAGGTAAGAATTTCATGAATTCTGTGCGGATGATGGATAAAAACAACAAACTTTCCATTGATAAGATCTTCAAAATGTTTATGTAAATAACCATATACCGTAGGAATTTTACGAGTGAGACCTAACAATACTTTCATAAACACATCTTCATTGATTGATAATAATACAATTGCCATAGCGGGAATAAAATAGATACAGAAGAAAAAGAAGTTCTCATGATTAATTTGAATATTTCCAATCACTCCACTCGCAGTGGCGAGAAATGCGAGGAAAACTAATACTTGACTTGCATAATATGTTCGCTTCAAAGTCGGCCGAGTCCGACGCATGATTAAATTTCCGAGAGCAAACAAACTCATGACACTTAAAAATGCAATGGTATATAACCCAGACAACGATAGCAGATTTCCTTGTGTTACCAGTAATATGGAAGCGGAAAAAATGAAGAATGCAACAATGATATATGGATATGAACCTTTCGTATTTTGTTTTGCAAGAAAATTTGGTAAGCACCCATCAGTGGTCATGCGATACATTAACCCACTTACTCCCACAAACGCCGTTAATACTGCTCCGGCAAGTACAAGAAACGCGTCACCAATGACTATATATTGGAATATATGTCCCCCGAGAACTTTAGCCGCGTCGGAGAGAAGAAAATCTTCAGCTGAGGCAATATGTGCATAGGGTAGGACATTTAAGACAATAAGTGCGATCAAAGGATTAAAAATTCCAACACCAATTAACATATTTCTCAGCGTTTTTCGAAATACACCAGGTGCTTGTTCTTCAACAAAATTTGCTGACGATTCAAAACCTGATACTCCTAAAAGTGATGTCGCAAAACCAAAAAACAAGGCCGTCATAAGGCCTTTTTTATTAACTATACCATTTTGGGTAAAATGTACATTTTGCATAAGATACGAATGCCCATGAAAAACATACCAGCCACCGAGTATGAGAAAGAGCGTTAAAACGATCACATGTGTTGCAAAAATAGTAAACGCTACTTTTGCAGAATCTTTAATCCCTGAAATAACTAACAACGCAAAAGCCAAGAGCAATGCGATCGTTACTGGTATGACGGGAAATTTAATCACTGAATGAAGATATTCTATTGCGGTATTGCCTGACAAAACCGCGGTAGCCATATACGATAAAATTGTCATGGTTCCTGCAATTGCTGCAAATGGTTTTGAGGAAGCGTTCAACAAACAATTATACGCACCTCCATTAATCGGCAATGCTTCAACAACTTCTGTATAAACACCTTTATAAAAAAACAATACGAGAACAATTAACGCGAGGACAATCGGAGCGTAAACCCCTGCAAAAACAATCGCAACTCCAGATACATAAAATGTAGAACTTAAAATATCATTTCCACAAATCGACGTTGCAAACCACTGATTTAACTTTGTATGCCCCTTTGACTTTTTTGACATATTCTTCTCTTATTTACCTTACGATTCAAATTAACCTATGTCTGCGTTCTGCGGCTTTTAAAAAAGAAAGCCTAGCCGATATGACTAGGGTTTTAAGACCTCATGTCTTCTGCACTATTAATAAGGATAAATTCATTATATAAGGATTTTTGTAAAATTTCAAGGTCCAGAGAGAAATGGCATAATAAGTTCGTTGAAATACGACACTTTCGCTACAAAATTACTGTTATTTTCATGATTACCGAGAAAAATCACTTTATCGTTTTGCTTATTAATTCCACTTGCATTAATAAGATTCGTCTGATATTATCCAAGAAAGGAAAGTACAGCCATGAAAGTAAAAGATATCATGTATACCCAGCTGTATTATATTAGCCCACAAGCTACTGCCAGAGATGCAGCACGATTGATGGCCGAAAAAAAAGTAGGCTCTCTTCTTGTCGGAACAAACGACGATATTGTCGGTATTGTTACTCAAGGAGATATTATTGAACGAGTACTTGCTCGTGGCAAAGAGGCAGATAATATTGAGGTTGATCGAATTAAAAATTATCCTTTGATTATGATTGATCACAACACCGATGTGTTAGAAGCTGCAGAAATTTTAACAAAATATAAAATTCGAAGATTGATGGTTATGAAAGAAGGAAATATCATTGGTGTTATTTCAACGAAAGTTATTGGAGCTCACTTAAAATCCCTTATAAAATAACATTTCTCCGTTTATATTGGAATTTCAATTCCTGTTGCTCTTTTCAATATTGATTCTTCTATACCAAGTTCTGTTATCTTCGTTTGAGGCAAAAATTCTAAGGAAATAGTGCTAGCAACACCAAAATTAACGGTATAGGTAATCGTTGCGAGATCACCTATCCCTGTTGGTGGCTGCTGATTTGGCCGAATCGCTAGCACATAAAATATCATTTTCTTATGTGGATCAACAGTATTACTTAACACAACAGGATTTGTAAAAAATTGACCAGGGTTTATGGTAACCGAAGATAATACTTGTGGATTGTATGATAATGCGAGTTGTACCGCAGTAACCGGCTTATTCTGACTATCGATGTGAACTGTTACGGTATTTTGTTGTTCCTGCTTTAATGAAAGTGTGGCAACAGCGTTTGGCGAAATAGGTGTTACGGAAACAACATACGGTGTGGGAGTCGCGATTGCAGTTGTAAAAATATCATGACTGCTTTTTTGAATAATAAAAAAAATAAGTATTGCCACAAGTACGGTAATTACCATAAAAAGAGGAGTATATTTTTTCATTACCATATTGTTCATTGTATTTTACAAACCAACTGACAAAATTGTATCGTACCTCCCCCCGTTTTACAATTTGGGTCAAGAACACAACCGAATAAGGGACTACTAAAACTATCACCCAACTGACCAAAAGACTGCAGGAGAAGCTGTAAATCTGTTCCATCTACAATTCCATCATCATTAATATCTGCTAATGTTTTATTTGCACAATTGACATTGTTCATACAGGTAATCAGCGCATTATAATCTTGAATATCAACAAAATTATCACCTGAAGGAGGAGGGGCAATATCTCCTCCTGAAAGAGAAACTGAACTCGGCGTAATTGGCTGACCATTCGTAATAGTAAAATATGGTGCGCCGCCAATAGGTTGTAAAAATTTATCGAGTGATCCATCGACATGAAGAATTACATCATATTGCCCCGCGGGAACTGCAGCAAGGGAAATATTTGAAGCTTGAAACCCTCCAGCTGAAGCATTATAGGTCGCAGTGCCAGAAACCTTGATCACTTGGGTACCTAACACTCGTTGATTCGTATTTTGAGCAAGTAACGCACTGGCAAATTGATGAGGAGAGAAATAGAGAAAAAAGGTCCGCGTTTTGCGTCCCGGGTTTTTATTTCCTCCTGGTCCAATACCAGTAAGGTTGAACGAGAATGCTGCGGCAACGGGAGGAGGTGAAACTGTGCCACAGTGGTCTGCGTTTACCCCACCAGGAATGACAATACACGCACCATTTTGTGATTGTGCACAATTCTGAGAACTAACCATCACGCAGTTCTTACCTTGGGCATTACATTGACATGAATACAGCGTATTTGCATTACCTCCTAACTGACAATTACTCGGAGGAGCATTCCCGCCACAAAAATTACCGCTCTTGTTCGCTGTTATAGCACAATTGGGATTTAACTGTAATGTTGAGCACGGATCAATCGTTGGAGTTGGGGTAGGCGTTGGTGGTAATGAACAACAGTACATTTGTGTCCCAACTGCTAATGCCGCCTGAGAACCATTATAGGAACATTGCGTAGGAACGGTATCAGTATATAGTGGCGTTCCAACACAAGCACTGCTCGTACAGGTACCTTGGTTTGTTGCTCCACAAGATCCGTAGGAGTTGGGATAGCCGTTCGGTTGATTCGGGCAACAGCTAACCGATGTACCAGCAGTTACGCCTGCAAGGTATGCTTGTTGTCCACATTGGGTGATCTGGGGAACAAATGATGAATAGTATTGAGTTAACCCTTGCGAGGCACACGAATTGGGCGTAGCGTAACAATTACCACTCTGCGAAGGGCTTGAACCACTACACGTACCATATGTTGTTGGCCCAGCAGCATGTTGACGAATATCTTGTGGAAGTTGTAGGAAGAATAAAGCAATAGTTAACGCTAAACAGAGAAAAAATAACAAAATGATACTGAGTAAAAGAGAAAGCTTCATTCCTTGATTTTTTTTCTTGCGCTTACGATTTGCATGTTTCATGTCACGGTATACTATTACTCTACAACAGCCACTAAAGAAATTAAAGTATATAGTGGTAATATTTCTTTGACAAAACGATATTTTTTCATATATGCGCAAATATTACATAATATTCTTTATAACGAAGCAAGCTATATCAAGCAAGTATTGAATATAAAGGGTAAGACTGGGTAAATAATTTTTTCTCTTTGTTATCCAAGGGCCTCTTCACTGGTAGCAACTGCTTCTTTTTTGGTGAAGGTAAGATAGAGTACCGTGACGAAAATGGTAAATAGAAATATACCGCTGGTAGTTACGGTCCCTAAACTTAACCCACCATTTTCACGAGGCTGTGATAAATAATCCCCAATTGACGCTCCAAGAGGACGGGTTAAGATATATGCAAGCCAGAAGGATAAAACTGCCGGTAATTTAAACCGCATATGTGCAATAGCTATGACAAGAATCAACGCACCAAACATGATTGCAGAATTCAAATAACCGATATTGAGTCGCTCTGCAGCAAGATCTCCGGCCGCAGTTCCAAGTGCAAATGTAAAGAGAATAGCAAGCCAATAAAATCCTTCACGACGCATTTTTGAAATTGTATGAATCGATAAGGTCTTTTCAAATTTATACCATACTGTAAAAACTAACCCCAGGATAACTCCAAAAACAACGGTCGTTGTTATCAAACTGATACCAAGCTTATCGGTCAGATTATCAGTAATGAGGGTACCAACAACACTAATCAAAACAACAGCGAGCCAATATATTCCAGGAATATATTTCCGCGATCGAAATTGAAAGAAGAGAGTGATAAGAAAAAGGATGCTCATGATTACTGTCGTTCCAGTTAAACCAAAATTCAACGTAGAATTAAGGTAATCCGCTGCGGTTTCACCTACAGTGGTGCATAAAATTTTAATTAACCAAAAATACAAAGTAACCTCTGGAACCTTATTTAAAATTTTACGACCAATTGCTGCTGTTTTTTTCCCCTGCCAGTTTTTGAGTAGATTCATAAATAAATTATAGAAACCTGATTATGAGAATAGCATGGGAATTTCTCATTTTATTTTCATGTTCCTCGAGCTATTATAACATAATGCAAATATTGATAGCTGAAGATGAAGTAAAAATCGCAAAATTTATTAGACGTGGCCTTATGGAAGAAAGCTATGTGGTTGATATTGCATCCTCTGGTGAAGAAGCTTATATAAATTCGCAATAAACAATTATGATTGTATTATACTCGATATTATGTTACCACATGGTGACGGTATGTATGTTTGTCGATCTATTCGAACCAAAAACACACATATTCCCATTCTTATGCTTACAGCAAAAGACGCAATTGAAGATCGTGTAACAGGACTCGATGCGGGCGGAGATGACTATTTAACAAAACCCTTCGCCTTCTCAGAACTTTCTGCAAGAATTAGAGCTCTGATAAGACGAGGTAAAAAAGCTGATCCTGTGCTTCTGAAAATTGATACACTCACCCTAGACCCCGCAACGCGAATGGCAAAAAGAGGAAATAAGACTATTATTTTGACGACACGAGAATATGCACTGCTTGAATATTTCATGCGTCACGTAAATCAAGTTATTACAAAAACTGAACTATTAGAACATGTCTGGGATTATAATTATCAAGGACTTTCCAATATTGTAGAAACCTATGTGAAATATCTTCGTAAAAAATTACAAACAAAATCACAAGATAAAGAGTTAATTTATACGATGCGAGGCTCAGGTTATATTATGAAAGTAACATAACATGTTTCACCATGCACAAATTAAACTTACTATTTTCTATTCACTACTTTTTTTACTCCTTTTTTGGATATTTAGCTTTGGTCTGTATACCTGGATGGACAACTCAGTTGGTGAAGGATATATTAGCCAGGTACAACAAAAACAAGGATCCGAGAAGGATATTGTAGGAAAGACAAACAGCAAGATGATAACCATTGCTGGGGATGTTGCTCTCGATAAACTAGCTACTATTCTTATTTTTCTTAATGGGGGACTTCTAGTACTTATTCCTATTGCATCTTTTTTCCTTGCGAAACAAACACTTTCTCCAATTCAAATAATCTATGAACAACAAAAGCAATTTGTTTCTGATGTATCACACGAGATGCGTACACCACTTTCTATTATCAGCGGTGAAATAGAAATAATACTCCATAAAGAACATGCTATTAATCATTATAAGAGAACATTTGTGAGTATTAAAGAAGAAACAGATAGATTATCTCAATTGATTAAAAACTTACTCTTTTTAGCAAAGAATGACCAAAACAATACAGTACGGCACACAGAATATGTTGATATCATTGATTTAATTTATGAGGTTAATCAATCTCTTTTATTGAAGAGCAAGAAAAAACATTTAGCTGTTACTTTTACAACAAAAGACACTATTGCTACTCCCCCAACGATACGAGGTCATTATACTCTACTGAGACAATTATTTTATAATCTTCTCAACAATGCAATTATGTACACTCCTCCTTACGGAAAAATAACGATTCTATTAGTTGATGCAAAAAATACTATTGTTGTCTCTATTCACGACACAGGAATTGGTATTACAAAAGAAAATCAAAAAAAAATATTTGACCGATTTTTCCGCGTTGATACTTCACGCGGAGAGACAAAAGGCTATGGACTTGGACTCGCAATTGTCAAATCAGCAGTCGTAAAACATCATGGAAAAGTATCCGTATCTTCTCAAGAAGGAAAGGGCTCGACTTTTACGATTGTATTACCAAAATAGCAGTATCTTCATAGTATTCTCACGTTCTTCCCATTGAAAATTATATATAGTTTTAGAGAAAGGAGGTGATAGCAATGAAAGAAAAAATACTGAAAAAAATTACGATACCAATACTTACATTTGGCATCATAGGCATCGTAGCAACCATATTTACAGTGGCCCATCTTGGACCAACTTCTGTTCAGGCCCAAGTGTCACCAAAGCAAAATGTTGTGTCAGTTCAAGATCAAGAAGTACAAGATGATGGTATAAGTCCAAAGCCATCACAATCAGTTTCACAAAAAACTGATACCCAAGAAAATGACCAGATAGGTACTTCTGATGGCGAAGGGGCAAACTAATCAGATTACTTTTCTTCGAAAAGCGGGAGATATCTCTCGTTTTTCGTAAGAAAATAAAGATATTGTTGCATTTTTTATCATAATTGATTATAAGAGATGTATGGATGTAAAAGTAATCAGAGAAAATATTGTTCATTTGTTACGTGGCGATCAAGCACATATGCCTTTTGAAGAAGCAGTAAAAGGGTTTCCGAAACCTGCTATGAATACTATTTTTCCGAATGGTACCTATTCTGCGTGGGCATTAATCGAACATATGCGATTTACCCAACATGATATTCTCGATTTTATGGTAAATCCTCATTATAATGAACCAAAATGGCCAGATGATTATTGGCCCTCTGTAAACGATATGGTTACAAAAAATGAATGGGATAAAACAGTAGAGGAATTCATTGCAGATCGCAAAAAACTTCAAGAATTAGCACTTGATGAGACAATAGATCTTACTGCGAAAATACCTCAAGGAACACATCAAACATATCTGAGAGAATTTCATCTTGTTGCTGATCATAACGCATATCATCTGGGAGAATTAGCCATCATGCGTCAAACTCTCAATGCGTGGAAGAAATAAGAAGAAAAGCTAACGACGATTAATCCATCGTCTGGTAGCTTCATTTTGACTGATCTGTCTGGCAATTTCATGAGAACGTTCTATTGAATCATCATTGATCATTTTTGGGATCCCGAGTGATGAGGCAGATGCTCCAAATCCAATAAGCACCATCCCAGCAGTTGCTGTCTCTCCTGAAGCAAGAGCTATTCCTGCACCCAATAAACTGACAGCCATACTCGCAATACCGCATATTTCTGAAACAAGAGCTAACTTCTGACTCTCCGAATATCAGTCGTCAATTCTTCAACAGATCTTCGAGGAAATTTCCAAGCAGTATCCAAGTTACGAATCTTCAGCGAATGATTTGGGATAATCACTTTTCCCACAAGGCTAGAAAGTATATGTTGTGGTCCTCCTCGTTCAGCTTTTATCATAGATATCGTAAGTTAAGTATAGAATATTATAGGTTATTTTTCAAGCAACACAGTTTAATCAATTCCCTATTCTGTATAGATTAACTCCTATACCTAAAGCTGAACGATTAACGAAGATATACTATGAATTAATTCTTTTGTCTAAGAAACGCGGGGATATCCCAAACTTCCTCATCAGTTTGTTCAGTAGATTCTGGTTCATTTACCATTTGTTGCGGCTGCGGTGCTTGTTGTGGTTTTGGTTTTTGCACTGATGATTGTTGTTCTTGATTTTGGTAATTTACTCCGTAGGCGGGCATAAATTCTTTTAATCGGCTTTTTGTTGAATCAAATCCTGTCGCTATAACAGTAATTTTGATTTGATCTTTGAGTGATTCGTCTATAGCCGTGCCAAAAATGATATTAGCATCGGGATCTGCTGCATCAGCAATAATTTTTGCTGCTTCATCAACTTCATTCATCGTGAGGTCTGCTCCTCCAGTAATATTAAAGAGAACTCCGCGAGCTCCATCCATAGAAATTTCAAGAAGTGGCGATGCAACAGCAGCTCGAGCAGCATTTTGCGCTCTTCCATCTCCTGAACCAGTACCGATACCCATTAATGCCGATCCCGCGTTTGTCATAATCGTTCGAACGTCAGCAAAATCGACGTTAATGAGTCCAGGCATAGTAATAAGATCTGATATTCCTTGAACTCCTTGAGAAAGTACTGAATCAGCGACTCGGAAAGCTTCCAGAAGTGAAACTTTTTTATCAACGACATCAAGAATCCGCTGATTTGGAATAACAATAAGCGTATCAACCTTATCTTTTAAGTTTTCGATGCCATCCTCAGCATTTACCATTCGACGGGTGCCTTCAAAAGTAAATGGTTTTGTTACCACTGCGATGGTTAATGCACCAAGCTCTTTAGATATTCTGGCAATAATTGGTGCAGCACCAGTACCCGTCCCTCCCCCCATACCAGCTGCAAGGAAAACCATATCGGATCCTTCTAACATGTCTTTTATTTTTTCCGCAGATTCTTCAGCTGCTTGTTTTCCTATGTCAGGATCTCCACCACTTCCCAAACCTTTTGTCAATTTTTCACCAATTTGTAATTTTGTTGATGTTGCTTGCGCATGCAGTAATGCTTGTGCATCTGTATTCACGGAAATGAAATCAACTCCTTGAATTTGACTCTGAGAAATCATGGAATTTAAAGCGTTATTGCCTCCACCGCCAACCCCAACGACTCGGATCTTAGCGAAGTTAGAATTTTGAGGTTTGATTAGCATAGTGAATTTGATCCTAACAAATGCACTACGGTTTTGCAAGTGATCAAAGCAGAACAATAAAATCTGTTTATATTTAGTATCCTTTTCGTTTCTTTGTTATCCAGTCGATAACATATGTTTTCCAGTACGATTGCGATAAAGGTAAATCCATAGCATGCAAAAATTCTACTCGTTCGCCACCAAAGCCAGTCTTAAAAAGAGTAAACCCACTCCAAGGATGTTTTTTACTTTCTGTCGGAGCAATTCCCCAGAGGTTAAAATACAATTTGTTCCGCTTTTTCGCTTCAATAATAGCTTCCCATAGAAGCAAATAATTTGCAGGAATATTACGATATTGCGCATTGCTTGCTGCATGATGATAAATGGCAACAGGACCAATATAATCGATAAGAATTCCTGCTATAATTTTTTCTTCGTAGGTAGCAAGAAATAAAGCAATTTCATCATCTTTCTGTAATACGGTAAATTCCTCAAGAATTCCCTTATGCGCAACAAAATGCTTTTTGGATGAAAAATCTTCATAGAGCTGCAAAAAATTTTCTATATCTTTTTTGTCCGTACTTTTACGAATGCTAATTGTCATCGTTTTCGCTTTTTTTATCAAATACCGATGAGATTTCCTCATTCCACTTAACAATTCCTGTTCAGATTTTTGAATATTCAACAATGAACAAATCTCTGCATCCATATTATGAATAGGTGCGTATCGAAATTTTCGTTTTATAAAAAAATCTAAAAAAAGTGTATCTTTTTTTAAAAGCGGACTTATTCGCAAAAATGCAGCGTTCTTCGCTTGTGCTTGTTTTGTTATATACCCGATTAAGGGATCGAAATATTTTTCAAAATCAAGCAAGACGGGCCCATGACGCAAATGGAAATAGTGACCTCGTTTTGCATTAATATCAACAACTAAACAAATACCAACTAATTTATTTTCATCATATATACCTAGCCGGATAATAGGAAATCCGTTATTTTTTTGAATCTCTCCCCAATTCCATGTTTGGAAAAAAGGATAATTTTCCGCTGGAATAAGTTCTAAAAAAGCATTCCAACTTGTTTTACTGATGATTTCTTTAATTTGTATCATATTGTTTGAGGAGATCAATTACCTCAGTCACATCATTGTCTGACATCGATGGGTATGTTGGCAAGTTGATAATTTGACAGGCAATAGCTTCAGCGACAGGACAAGATCCTTTTGTATAGGAAACTGCTGTAAAATCACTCCCTCTGGGATCAAGAACATGTGCATACCAATCGCCTAAATAAATATTCCTTTTCGCTTTAAAAAATGAGCGCATTGCTTGGGGGTTTGCTACTCGAAGAGGAAATCTAAGGTAAGGATATCGTTCATTGCTCATAATCGAAATACCTTTCACTTGGCATACTTCTTGATATTTTTGGCTAATTGCTATTCTTTTTGAATTAAATTTTTCTTGCTGCTCAAGTTGTTGCAATGCAAGTATCGCAAGAGCATTAGGAAATCGCTTCAGCAATGATTGAGAAAAGAGTGCCTTTCGCTCATCACGACTTACTGGAAAGGATAAGAAATGTAATTTCTGCAACACAACAAGGATAAGCTTTCCAAACCCCGAATTATATGTAGGCAAAATAACGGAAAAAGCAATCGGATGAAAGAGTTGTTGTGCTATCCATTGTTTTGATGGAAAAGGAATATTTTTTTGAAAATTTCGCAATTTTTCTCCAAGATCGGTATCATTCGTAATGGCAATTCCTCCAAATACCGAGGAGAATGCTTTATCTCTTCCAAAACTAAAAATACTTGCTATACCAAACGTTCCCAATTTTTTCCCCTTATAGGTACCTCCAATGGTATGAGCAACATCTTCAATAAGCGATATCTTATGTTTCTTTGCAATGGCCATAAGTGCCTCCATATCTGCAGGAATACCAAACGTATGTTGTACAATAATTGCTTTTGTTTTTTTGGTAATTTTTTTTTCAACATCACGAGGATCTATCGTCAAGTTTTTCGTAATATCCGCATAAATTGGTTGTGCATCCAAAGCAACAATCATATTAGGAACAACTACACAAGTAAACGCTTGTAAAATAACTTCATCACCTCTTCCAATTTCAAGCGCTTTCATGATCGCATAGAGTGCAGTTCGTCCATGAGAAAACGAAACCGCAGATCCTACCTGAAAATACGAGAGAAACCATTTTTCGATAGTGGTTATCGCAGGGCCTTTTTGATAGGTTCGTGGGTTAATCATTTGTTTGCAGGCAATAAGAACATCGCGCATGCTCGTATTTGGTGATAACCCAATAGCATTTACTCGTTTCATAATAATTTATTCATAACCATTTTTGATTCTTTTCCTTCAAAGATTATCATATCTCCTTTTTTCGTAAGTTTTGCAATGATTTTTGCTATTTCTTCAGGCCGAGCAATTTGTACGTGACAAGTTCCCTTTCCTTCAATAACGCCTTTCGAGATTTCAGATGAAAAATTACTGTTGAGTAAAAATAAGAAATCACATATTCCGCTTGCTTTTTCTCCTACCTGAAAATGTCTTTTTTTTGCTTCACTGCCAAGTTCGGTAAGAGGAGCTAAGACAAATATTTTCTTTTTCGGTGAAAGCTTTAAAAAATCCATTGCTGAAAAAACCGACTCAGGACTTGCATTAAATGTGTCATCCATTGCAAACGCACCATTGCGCAACTCACGTTTGATCATCGTTTGTGCAGGAGGTTGCAATTCTGCTATTGCTTTACTCATTTCTTTTTTGCTAAATCCTAAACGATCTGCTAAAAATAGAGCAGGTAAAATATTTTCAACCACATGGACACCAAACAATGGTGTTTTACACAAGAATTCTTTTCCATGTAACAATGCAGTAAACGTTACTCCGCGAATACTCGCTTGAACATGATATGCTCCAATTCGCGGATTGTCTTTTGGCTTTCGAGTAAATACTTGATACCACACCTTCTCAATTTTTGCTCGATCAAAAAGTTTTTCTATATTTTTACTGTTCCCATTAAACAATGCCAAACCATTTTTTGGTAACGCGTGAATGAGTTCATATTCAGAATTAATAACATTTTGTAAACTTCCATAGAGAGATATATGTTGATCACTGATAGCAGTAGTAACACTGATTGATGGAGCAACAATTTGAGTTAATTCGGCAATTTCTCCGAGTTTATAAGCACCCATTTCAACCACAAATACTTCCGTATCATTATGTATTTTGTGCAAGATCGTATTTGCTATACCAACAGGAGTATTATTTGATCCAGGTGTTTTAACAACTTTGTATTTATGCGATAGTACCTGTGCAATATACTCTTTTGTTGATGTTTTCCCATAACTACCGCTTACCGCAATAACCAATATTTTTTCTAACCGCTGCATCTTTTTTTTTGCATTGCCAATTTTAATATCTTCGGCAACCTCTGTCGGAAATGCCATAAAAAAGACAAAAAGTGCAACAACAAAAGGGAGTGTTCGGTCGACAAATAATAACCAAAAGAAAGTATTCATCAGCGGGTAAATCAAAAAAACACTTATAAATAATAGACTCAGCACAATGAGGACAAGTGCTTTGGAAGTAAAAACTGGACGTTTTATCCGATGATACCATCCATCTTTGATAATAAATAATGCTTGGAGAATAAAGAATAATCCGAGCAATAATTCATACCAGGTCGCATAGGTATCATAGAAAGCAACAAAGATATATCCTAAAAAAAATAACCATTTTAATCTATTACCCCATGAAGTAAATACATGTCTCCCTTGTACGGTTTCTGTCAAATGAACCACTAATCTATCTAATCGATATTCTTTATCTTGCCACAAACCAACCCAAAAAAGGACATTCCTTAGTACCCAAAGGATAAAGGCCCCGAAAACAATAGTGTGGAAATACGAAGCAATGGTTACTGCACCCATGATAAAACACTCCCTGCGAACTTTTCTGGATATTCATAAGGCAGTTTATGCGTTGCATGAGGAATTTCCTTATATGTTGAACCTGGAATTTGACTAGCAATTTGCCGACCTAACGACTTGCCAACAAATGTATCCTCACCACCCCAAATAATACAAGTGGGTACGGTGATTTGAGAAAGATTTTGTGCAATATCCTCAGCTATGATTGCTTTAAACGTTTCACGAATTTCAGGAGTTGTTTTATAATAATCCCACTCGCCAAGAATATAATACAGTAATTTTCTCATTTTTTTTGCTATAACTATCTTTTTAACAAATTTAGCAAAATAAACAAGTACTTTTTTACGAAATGGCAACTGTTGTTTTATTAATGGTGCACCAGTGAGAATTAATTTTTCGACCAATTCTGGATGTGTTGCAGCAAGTTTTGCACCAACTCTTCCCCCAAATGAATGACCAATAACAATAGCTTTCTTAATAGTATGTTTTTGGAAATAGTCAACCACAAAATCGATATAATCATCTATTTTCATAATCGGTTTGGTTAATTTTTCAGATCCACTTCCCGGTAAATCAGGAGAATATACAGTAAAACCATGCTGCTCAAAAATTTTCTGGATATTTTGATATTTTTGCCCTGTTAGTCTCCAACCATGAAGAATAACAATGGTTTTTGTCATAGTTATTTCACTGTTACACTTTTGGCTAAATTTCGAGGTTTATCTGGATCAAGTCCCTTCTCTAATGCAAGGTAATAGGCAATGATTTGTGCAGGAATATTTTGCGTAATAATTGACGCAAGTCCAACATCCTTTACTTCTATAAAGTGGTCAAATACTCTCGCTCGTTTAGAAGAAACACCAATCATAATTCCTCCTCGTGCTTTAATTTCAGTAGCGTTCGAGATAATGGCATCATAAGTATCGTCTTCAGGAGCAAAAACAAAACACGGAGTTCCTTTGTCAATAAGAGCAATTGGCCCATGTTTTAGTTCTCCCCCTGCTAATCCTTCTGTATGAATATAACTCACTTCTTTTATTTTTAAAGCAGCCTCTAACGCGGTCGGATATGATACTCCTCGACCAATAGTATAAATATGATTTACTGATGCTAATACTTTGGCAATTTCTTTCAAATTTTCTAAATTCTCTGGTTCCAATATCCGTTGAATTTCATCAGCAGCGAGTAATAATAGCTCTTGTGCTTTTGAAATTTTTCCCGAAACAGCATATGCCAACATAAACAGAACTGAAAGCTTTGCAATATATGCCTTGGTTGAAGCAACTGCCTTTTCGGGTCCTGCACCAAGAAGCATTTTATAATTTGCCATTCGATAAATAGTTGATCCTAGAGCATTTACCAAACCCGCAATAGCGCTACCTTTTCCTTTAGCACGGGTAAGTGGCTCAATGACATCAATTGTCTCTCCTGACTGCGATAAAGCAACAATTAAACTTTCTGGAGTAAGGAAATCCTCTAAATAATTAAATTCAGAAGCTGGTGCCGTATTCACGTGTTTCTTAGAAACTTTCGAAAACAAGTAAACGCCTGCAAGACACGCATGAAACGCTGTTCCTGAACCAATAAAAAAAGTACCTTTTGCATTGCTTACTACCTGTGCTAAATCAACCACTTGATCACTATATGTTTGTGCAATATTACGAACAATGGTTGGTTGCTCATGTATCTCTTTAAACATAAAGTGCTGATAGGTACCTTTATCTGCCTGTTCAATTTTCCAGTTAACTGTTTCAATTTGTGGTTCCTGTTTTGTCCCTTGAGGAAGCGTATAGACGTTCATTTGTCTTCCTAATACTGCCATCTCGTTGTCTTTAAGAAAAATAACTTGTCTCGTATGAGGCAATATGCCAACAATATCAGATGCTACAAAAAATTCATCTTCTCCAATACCAATTACGAGTGGAGAACCATTTTTTGCAACAATTATTTCCGATCCTTTTGTATTAATCACTAGAATTGCATTTAATCCTTTTAATCGATTAAACGCATCGCGAACAGCATATGAAAATTCTTCTTGCTTTGCATAGTCTTCAATGAGATGAGCAATCACTTCCGTATCTGTTTCAGAGAAAAAGATATGACCTCTTGCAATTAATTCATCTTTTAATTCTTGATAATTTTCAACGATACCATTTTGAAGTACTGCTATTTTTTTTGTACAATCAAGATGAGGATGCGCATTTTGGATAGTGACGCCTCCATGAGTAGCCCATCTTGTATGACCTATTCCAATCGAACTTTCTGGCAAGGATATTTTCGTTTCTCCTATTTTGCCAACATGTTTCTCAATTGAGATCGTTTCGCCTACTTTTACCGCAATCCCCCATGAATCATATCCGCGATACTCCAACACTTTTAATCCTTCAAAAATTATTTGAGGAGCATTTCTTCTATGACCAACATAACCAAAAATTCCACACATATTATCGTTGTTTACCTTGAAAATACGGAATAATCTCCGACAAGGACCTTATTATACTATCTGGGGTGAAATAATCAAATATTTCCCGTTTCCCTTCTGTTTCAGGACGTTTGATCCAAATGGTATGAATTTCAGGCAACAGTTTTTTAGCCTCTAGCAACACCTCCTGATAATCATCGATCAGATAAATGTCCCAGTTACGATATTTTGCTAATATATTAGGCAATGCATTTTTTTTATCAAATTCAACGATATGAATATGTTCACGATGAAAATATGCATCAAGGAGTTTAATTTTTGCTTTTTGAACAGGAATATTACCCCAAGAAAATATTCCTAACAAAACATCGTTATTTTTAGCAAGTAAAGACAAAACTTCTTTTGACTCCTTGTACAATGCTTCTTCAAGTAACGCTTCATTCATAATTGCTTTCTCAAGTAAATTTTTATCTGATAAATAAGGTATTCTTTTTTCAAGAAGCGCTAAAAACGATCGAGGATCAAAAAAACTTGTTTTCATTTTTTCTTCATCGTATACTTCCTGAAGTATGGTAAGTAATTCATTTTTATTGCTATGGGGAATTCTATTTGCAAGGAGTTGCATAAATGATTCGCGAAAGTGTTGTGCGTTAAATAATGTATAATCAATATCAAACAATATAATTTTTTTCTGGTAATGGTTCATATACTTATTTAATAACTGTTCCCTCACCATGGGTTCCAAATACCAGCTTGAGAGGAAAAACATGGACTCGTTTTCCAAGAATAGTTCCCGGATTCAAAACAGCATTAACTCCTATTTTTGTTTCATCACCCAAAATCGCTCCAAATTTCGTGAGCCCCGTATCAATCTTGTTATCTCCCTCTCTAACAGGAATCGTCCTTCCATCTAATCGGAAATTAGCTGTTTTCGCTCCACCACCGATATTAACATTGTGTCCAAATATACTATCGCCAATATAATTCAAATGAGCAATTGCAGAATGGGAAAAGACAATACTATTTTTTACTTCACTTCCATGTCCAATTGAGACATCATCATCAAAAAGACAATTTTGCCGTAAATAAGCGGCATGACCAATAAATGAATTTTTTCCAATAATTGCTGGACCTTTAATATACGCGCCTTCTTCAATAATCGTTCCTTCACCGACATAAATGTTGGTACTATCCTTATAATTCGCAATGATCTTTTTGTCGGTAAATTGTTTTTGTAAGAAGTCTCCCAAATTTCCTAAAACTTCCCATACTGCTTCTTTCCCTTGAAAGATATCAGCAAATGTACAATTTGTTAAATCAAAATAGTGCTCTGGCGCAAATGTATTATTCATGATCTATTACATAAAATAGGTTTCTGCCTTTTGTAAATCTTCCTTCGTATTGATTCCATGCCATCGTAAATTCGGATCAGTAACTGTTTCAACTGGTAACTTTTCTTGCAGCGCCATATCAACCAACGTTGTTAAATAATACTCGCCGGTGATAGAACTTTTTTCTAATTTGGGAAGCGCTCTCTTAAGATACGAACTTGTAAAGAGATAACACCCAACATTGACTTCAGTTATCATTTTTTCTTCTTCACTTGCATCCTTCTCTTCCACTATTTTAACTAATTTTTTGTTTTTTGTCCTGACTATTCTTCCAATTCCATATGGATTTTCTCGTTTTGTTGTCAATAATGTTATGACATCCGAAGAATGAATATGCTTTGTTATAAGCGCTTGTACTACTTCTTTCGTGTAGAATGCAGAATCGTCACCATTCAATACCAAAATATGTGATACCGAATCAGATACTTTTTTTAGACCCTCCCATACCGCATCCGCTGTTCCTCGCTGTTCTTTTTGTTCAGCATACTGTACAGATGTTCCTAATACTTCATACACTGATTCTTTTGCAAAACCCACAACAACGATAATTTCAGAAATATCCAACTCGTTAAGTAAACGAATAGTATACGCAATCATTGGTTTTCCTTTTAAAGGAAAGACAACTTTATTTTTATCAGTTGATTCCATTCGTTTACCTCTTCCCGCTGCAAGAATAATTGCTGCAATGTTATCTTTCATGGTTGTCTCATTCGTTTTACTTTTGCACCAAGACTTCGTAATCGTTTCTCAAATTTTTCATATCCTCTATCAAGCTTTTCAATACCAAAAATTGTCGACGTACCTTTTGCAGCTAATGCAGCTAATACAACAGCGGCTCCTGCGCGAATATCAATCATCGTGACTATCGCATTATGCAGCTTGGTTGGACCAAAAATCTTGATAGCATGATAATAATCAGGTCGATCATCTGATAAATTAAAATTATACACTGCTTCAGGATTTTGAACTTGAGGATTGTAAAAATCGATATGAGCACCCATTTTTCGTAAATCATAAATGTAGCCAAACTTATTTTCAAATACTGTCTCATGTATTGTTGATGTCCCTTGTGCTTGAGTCATAAGAATTGCCCATGGCGCTTGCCAGTCCGTCATAAATCCTGGATATACTGACGTTGTCAAATTCGTTGCTTGAATTGTATCTTTTGCATAAAATCTAATTCCTTTCTCTGTTTTTTCGTATCCTGCACCTGCTTGATCTACTGCAGTAAGAAACGCTTGTAAATCGACGGTATGTGCGTCATTAATAAAAATATCACCTTTTGTTAAAATAGCAGCAATGGCAAAAGTAACAATTTCATTACGATCAGGGTGAATAGTAATGGTAGCTCCATGAAGCTTTTCTACCCCAACAATCGTTATTTCTCTTTTTGCGGTACGCATCACATTTGCACCCATATTATTTAATAGTTCAATCAGATCATCAATTTCAGGCTCTTCTGCGGCATTTTTCAGTATTGTTTTACCTTCTGCAAGGGCTGCCGCAATAATCATCGTTTCTGTACCGACATGGGTGTTCTTTTCAAAAGTATACATTGTACCTTTGAGTTTTCTTGTTTGTGCATGAAAATAACCGTCTTCGCTGTTATAAGCAATTTTTGCATTCAAATGTCGCACCCCATTAATTGTTCGATCTATGGGACGTGCTCCAAGCCGACACCCTCCAGGATTGGGTATTAATGCTTTCCCCGTACGAGCGAGGAGCGGGCCAATAAACATTGCGGAAGTTCGCATTTGAGCGGCAATATCAAGAGGAATGGTCGATCGATGAAATTTTTTCATGCGTACATGAACGGTATGGTCTTTTATAACAACGGAAGCTCCCAAAAGCTTCATAATGTCTACCATATAGTAAAAATCTGAAATCAGCGGAATGTTATGAATGATAACTTCTTCAGACGTTAAACACGCTGCAACAACGGCTTTCAATGCAGCGTTCTTGGCACCTGAAACGGATGTTGTTCCTCGTAACGGTATACCACCGGTCACTTTAAATATGTCCATAATAGGCTAAAGCAGTTCTTCTTTGGTTAATTGATCTTCTATTTTATAGATGTCTCCTGCGCCTAAGGTAATAAGACAATAGGATTCATCCCAATGTTGTTTGTGTACGTATTCTACCACATCGTTGAGCTGTGGTACAAAAACAACCTTTTTGCCTGCCTTTTGCAAGGCTGCAACAAGCATTTCTGAAGAAATGGATCCATCAGGAGCTTCGCGTTTTGAGGCATATATTTGAGTTAGCAAAACAATCCGTGCATCAGAAAATGAGTTAATAAAATCATCGAACATTATTTTAGTTCTACTGAAGGTATGCGGTTGGAAAATAGCGACAATGTTACTGCTTGGGTGAGCTGCATGCAGCGCCGCAAGAGTTGCCTGAATTTCTGTCGGATGATGGGCGTAATCGTCATAGAGAAGCGCACCAGAAACAAGCTTTCCTTTATATTCAAATCGTCTTTTTGTTCCATGAAAGGAAAATAATCCCGACTGGATATCACTGTCCGACATACCTACCTCTTTCGCGACAAAAAGTGCAGCGGTTGCATTAAATGCGTTATGAGTACCAATAACATTGACGGCGAATTCTTGATCAAATCCTTTTTTATCTGAAAGAGTAAAAAATGTCTTCCTGTCACGAATGCGGATATTTTGTAGAACATAATCATTATTCGAATTAAAACCGAAAAGTGTAGTTCTACATGAAACATTTTTCAGAATTTTTCGCACATGTTCATCATCTCCGTTCGCGATAAGCACACCATTCGAATGGATATTTTTCACAAACTGAGCATAAGCATTTTCAGTTTGTTCGATATTTTTATACAAATCTGGATGATCAAATTCTATATTCGTAATAATAGCAATCTCCGGATGATGCCAAAGAAACTTTGGAGTTCGATCACCCTGAGGATCGGTAGCATATTCATCGGCTTCTGCAATAAAGTAATCACCATGACCATAATGACCAGATCCTCCAAGCGAGGGAATTTCTCCAGTTCCAATAACAAACGAAGGATCATACTGCCCGTTTTTTAAAAGTGTTGCTACTAAAGCAGTCGTAGTCGTTTTACCATGACAACCGGCAACCGATATTCCCTTTAACTTTCTATGAAACAAGTCACCTTTCATAAACTCACCAACTGCTTGACCTTGCATACGAATTGGGATATGCAGTCTATCTGCTTGCAATACCTCAGGATTATTCTTCCCGTTATGTGCTCCCGTTGTTATAACAAGATCGACACCTTTCAAATGTAATGGATGGAATCCAACCAGTGGATGTATGCCAGCTGTTCGCAAGGGCGTATCAGTAATAAACGAATCAGCGACATCACATCCAGAGACTTGAAATCCAGCTTCCTTTGCAATAATTGCGAGTGGAGCCATTCCTACTCCTTTTATACCAATAAAATGAATATGTTTAATGTTTTTTTTCTCCATACATGGCTAATGCATTAGCAACAACAAGATGTTCATTCCAAGGTGTTTCAATTCCATGATAATTCATCGATTGTTCATGACCTTTTCCACAAAACAGTATAATATCATCTTTTCTTGCAAGTTTCGTTATGATAAAGATAATTGCTTCTTTTCGGTTTGGTATTTTATAAAAAACATGTGTTTTTGTTGAAGGTTGATGCGCTCTCGCGGATATTTCTTTTGCGTGTGCTTCAAGACAACCTTGTGCTATCTCGTTGATAATTTTCATAGAATTTTCCAGTCGTGGATCTTCATCAGTTAAAACAGTGATTTCAGCAAGTTCTCCACTTATTTTTCCCATAATAGGCCGTTTTAATACATCACGCTGGCTTGCACATCCATACATGACAATAATTCTCCCATTTGTTGTTACTTGTTTTCGTGCTGTTTTCAAAACTTCTTCTAACGCATCGGGTTTATGAGCAAAATCAATAATAACTCGAAAACCAAATGCATTAGGAATTTCTTCAAACCTCCCCGGAATTGCAGAAAAGTTTTCTAACGTTTTTTTAATACTATCATGGGGAATATGGAGAAGTTCTCCAACTGCAGCTGCTGCAAGTGCATTCAGGAGATTATAATCTCCTGGGACTTTCAGGCGCAATTGCCATTCTGATTGAGTTACTTGTCCTTGTGACAATCCAAACGTTACGACCTTTTTAAGTTTTTCATAATGTACCCCTTTTTTAATATCAAGCGGAATACTTTTCTCAGGAATTACAGCAGTTTTTGCTCTGTGGAGTAACTTAAATTTCGCTTTTGCATAATTGAGAAATGTCTTATGGTAATCCAAGTGTTCATGGGCAAGCGTCGTTAAAACTCCTATATGAAAAGGAATAAATGCTGCTCGATTTTGATCAAGCGCATGAGAAGAAACTTCAAGAACAACATAGTGATCATGAGCTTCGACTGCTTGATGTAAATATTTTGGTAATACATCCGGGCCTGGCGTTGTAACATGAAATCCTGTATCAATATCTTTTCCGCCAATTACTGCTTTTATTGACGAAATTAATGCAACTTGTTTTCCTGACGCTCTCAGAACTTCATAGAGCATATGCGACGTGGTTGTTTTCCCACTTGTCCCTGTAACCCCAATGACAATTAATTTCCGCCCTGGAAATCCTTGAGAAAGATTCACAAAAAAGGAAATAAGTAAGTGATAAATATTTTTAGCTTGTTGCCACATGATCGTATTATATCCCTGATAGCAAAAGAACACCAGGAAGAGTAAATCTAATATTGATTTCCCGCTGAGATTCGTTTAACATTATAAGTTATTAATGAAATATATTATCTTCACGTTTGATGGCTATGGTTACCCCCTAGCAAAACATCTCCAGGATGAAGGAAATGAAGTAATTATCGGACATGTTGATGATTTTAAATCAACATTAACTAAAGAAGAAAAAAGAAGAAACGGCGAAGAAAGTGCGTTTACTAAGAAACGTCGCCTTTCACTCTATAAAAATATCGTTGAACGGGTTCCCGCTGATACACTTATTAAACGAATGCGTCGAATTAAAAATCCACACGATTATTTCGTCTTCTTTGATTTTAATAATCTTTTTCGTTACGCTGACGCAATAAAAGATTTAGGATTTCATGGAATTTTTCCTACTGAACAAGATCGTTTATTTGAAGTTGACCGAGACTATTCGAAAAATTTTGTAAAAAAATATTATCCATCAGTACAAATCGCTGAAAAAGAAGAATTTCGCACAATAAACCGTGCAAAGAAATTTCTCAAAGATTCCCAAACGGTTTGGGTACTGAAAGGAAAAACAGAAATCTCACAAACATTTGTTCCGACAACGAATAATGTCGAGCTTGCCAAAAGACAAGTCATTGAAAATATGGAAGCATTTAAAGACTATTATGAAGAGGCCGGATTTATACTTGAACGTAAAATTCCGTCAGTTGTTGAAATCACTCCGGAGAAAATTTATTACGACGGCGTTCCATTAGGAATGACCATTAATTTTGAGAATAAACCGATTGGTAGTGGTAACCTTTCAATCCAAACCTACTGTGCAGCAGATCTTGTTTTTCCAATAAGTATGGAAAGTAAAATACATGATATTTGTTTTCCTCCAATTGTGGACCGATTAGCGAAAAGACATAAAGGGCTTTTTATTTGGGACGCATCACTATTAATTGATAAACACACAGGCATTGTTTATTTTGGTGAGTTTTGTCCAAATCGAGTCGGATACAATTCGTTTTTTACCGAACTGGCTCAATTACCATCAACAAGTCATTTTTTTGAATCAGTTGTCAAAAAGAAAAATCCATTTACTTTAGGAACCGTTGGGTCTTCAGTCACGCTCTTTAATCTTTCCCGTGATCCCCATGAACGTCATATTCTTTCAGGAGCATCAATTAATTATCCGGAAATGATTCAAAAAGATGTCTGGCCGTTCGATGTGTACAAAAAAAAGAAAAATGATAAGATGAGAATAGTTGGCACTGATTGGTATCTTTCTTTAATTACAGGATCTGGAAAAACAATTGATGAATCAGTCAGACATCTTTTTCGAAATGTTGAAAATTTTTCACTAGCAGGTGTGTATTACCGACCAAAATCAGATTATTTATCAATGGACTACTCAACATCAATATTAAATCGCTTACGATATGGATTACAGAAAAAATTATATACCCTTCCTTTTCCGGTAACCTTTTAATATGAAATATATTGTATTTACGTACGAAGGAAATGGACTCGCTTTAGCTTACCATTTACAACAAGAAGGACATGAAGTGATTGTTGGACAAGTACAAAATGATAAAGGCATTATCACCTCTGAAGCATTACAAAACGAAGAAGATAGCTATGATACAAAGCATCGCCTCATGCGATATGACAATATGATTGAAAAAATTCCTGCTGACACCTTGATTAGTCAATTAAAAAAAATACCTGATCCGCAAAATTATTTTGTGATTTGTGAATCTAATACCTTATATTATTACGCTGAAAAAGTAAAGAAGTTAGGATTTCATGGTCAATTTCCTACCATGCAAAATAGACTTTTTGAAATTGATCGAAACCTTGCAAAAGATTTTGTTCTTTCGCATTACTCAGAATTACTGGTTGCAGAGAAACAACCATTCCAACGAGTTGCAGACGCGATATCATTTCTGAAAAATACGAAACATGTCTGGGTACTTAAAAGTCAAACAGAAGCAATTCCTACATTCCTTCCGCACACCGAAAATCCTCACGTGGCAACAAAACACATTATTGAGAATCTACTTATTCATCAAGAAGCATATGAAAATTCTGGATTTTTTTTAGAAAAAAAAATCCCTTCAGTCATCGAAATAACTCCTGAAAAAATCTATTATGATGGTGTTCCACTGGGAATGAACCTCATGATAGAAAATAAATTCATCGGGAGCGGTAACATTTCCTTCCAAGTTGGCTCTGCAGGAGATATTGTTTTCCCGTTACCAATGCAAGGGAAAATTCATGATATTGCATTTCCACCCATTGTTGATGAATTGGCAAAAAAACACCAAGGACTATTTATTTGGGATGCATCGCTCTTAATTGACCAAGAAACTGATGCAATCTATTTTGGCGAATTTTGCCCAAACCGTTTAGGATATAATTCGACGTTTACGATGTTTGAACAGCTACCAAGCATGAATGATTTTTATGAAAAAGTAGTACGAAAGGAAAACCCCTACACAATAGGAACAATTGGCGTTTCTCTTATGCTATTTAATTTACTCAATGACCCAACCACAGGACGTCCTCAAGCAGACTTATCAATACAATACCCTTCTCATTTAGCGAAGCATTATTGGCCATATGATATTTACCAAAAAAACGAGTCCTTCTATACCACAGGATATGATATGCATGTTTCACCAGTTACTGCTTCTCAACAAACATTAACAGCATCGGTAGAAACGCTGTATCACTATGTATCGCAATTTTCTATGGCAAATATGTATTACCGCCCCAAGTTTGATTTTCTCTCAAAAGAGTATCCTTCCGCAATTTTGAACCGATTACAATATTGCGTTGATAAAAAATTATTTCAACTACCATTTTCCTGGTAATCACTTCGTTTTTGAGACTATTACCGTAATTGATAAAATGATTGCACAGCACTGAATTGTTCTCGTGAAGAAAAATCACTATTAATCAGCTGTTCTCCACTTCCTCCCGGGCCAAACTGCCAATAATTAAATCCAATAACATTCGGCCTTTTTGCTGCTCCCATACTCGTTTTCACTTGCGCAACCACATTCCCACCTGTAACAGTGCCCCATTCACCAATGATTATAGGTATCCGTGGGTACTTGGCTTGTAATGAATCTAAACCTTGTTGCATTGTTTCCCCAATTGCTTCTGGATAATGGTCAATCGTAATATTCCCCATTGCCTGTACCGTTTTATCTTCCAAAATTCCGTGCCAATCTGGATTATGATCTCCCCATGCGATAAAGCCATCAAATCCAAAAAATCCAACCTGTACTCCTGAAATACCTGCCTGAGTAAAAGCATTCTTTGAAATAGTCATTGCGTCGCGCAACCACTGATTGAATGCTTCTTTACTGGAAAATTCACACTGATTATTTGGACAATACGTTACGCCGCCAATTCCTCCATTTTGTGGTTCAGGTATTGGTGTGAAAATATCTCCCGATTGATAATTATTTTTATTTGCAAAAATATAATGTGCAATCTGATCGAGATAGGTCGTCGAAGTTGATTTCTGAACTCTATAAATACCTTCAAATGCTAACGGCATTTGTCGAAACCATACATGCAACCCATGTGATCGAATAGCGTTTACCCACATTTTTGTATAGGCAACACTATCACCACAATCAGGATTATCATAAGGAGTTGAAATGGCAATAAAATTGGCACCGACATTTGCTGCCTTAGCTACCCATGTGTCTATCCAAGAAGATGAAACCGGACTACAAACAGCATCCTTCGTGTATTTCATTGCATCAACACTTTTAATCGTCCATGAAGGAAGGGTGTCTACAGGAACGGGTGTTGGGGTAAGGAGACTGGGTTGCAACGTTGGTTTTTGAGAAGGATGTGAAGGTGTTGTCAGTGGTGTAAGCACGACAGTACTTACCGGAAGTGATGGTGTAACATTTGCTTGAGATACTGGTTGTGTTGTTATAACATCAATTGTTCGAATATCAACCGCATAGACATTTGTACTCCAAAATCGCGTATGAAGAGAACCGGTTAATGGACGGTTAGGGTTCAATGGCTGATTCGTTACAATATCTTTAAAATGTGTAAGTGGAATTGTTACCGTTTGATTACCTTCAAAACAATTTTTCCCATAATTCGCAAGAGAAATATATTTCCAACCATTTTGATCAAAAATGATTGCTGATGCATCACCAGGAATAAGACAAAGACCATGTAAATTATAGGTTATACCGATAGTTTGCGCATTTTGCAAGATTGTTCTATCAACAGTTTGGTACGCTTGTGCAGGTCCCCGAGAAGCAGTTAAATGCCATCCCAACGGCAATAATGATAGCTGTGCAGCACGACTTCTTTGCGGGTATATTGCAGCAACAGTGAAGAAAAATAATATAAAAATTGCTCTAATAAGGAGACTATATTTTTGTGTAACCATGTAGACCTATAACGCTATCAAACGATTCGACAATTGGTCAAGATATATTATGTATAACAATATGAATAAAAAAGATACGAATAATATCAATTTTATATTTTTTATTACAGAAATCCTACAAAATTATTACGAAAAGAAAAAAACTTCACAACGGAAAGCAAAATTATGTATTATAGTATATATGACTGGCCGAACACATGATTTAGCAGCATTTACCGCTGTCTCGTTTGTTATTTTCTTTGAACCAGTACATACGCTATCTCTTGGTACGCTCATGATTGCTCTTGCAGCAAATCTTATTGGAGGGCTTGCCCCTGATATTGATCAGCCTACTGCAAAACTTTGGCATGAGGTTCCTGCAGGAACTATTTGGGGGAAAATCATTGCACCACTTTTCGGTGGCCATCGTTTCATCTCACATTCATTAGTTGGACTTGCGCTTTTCGGTTTTGCCTTCCATTATGCACTTTTTGTTGCAAGACATACGATTGTCGTTGACGAAACCATTGTTTGGTGGAGTTTTATGATTGGTTTTTTTTCCCACTTAATTATGGACACGATTACTCGAGAAGGCGTCCCGTGGTTATTTCCTATTCCAATTAAGTTTGGATTTCCGCCGATAAAACATTTACGAATAAAAACTGGAGGTTTCTTTGAAAAACTGATTATCTTTCCTGGACTTTTACTTGCTAATGTTGCTATTTATTATACACATTATCATTTTATTATTCAGTATCTCAAACGTTATATTCATCAATAATGTCTTATGCATTCACCAGTTCAATTTCTCTTTTTGTTAAATTTGGATACTGAGGAAATACGCCAACACGATATGGTTTTCCTTTTGGGGGAGTAATCAGTCTCTTTCTTAACGCAAATTTTGGATAATACCGAGTTTTTCCCATATCTTCTAATACCTGATTAAATATTTCATATTCCAGTTGTGTTTCTTGAATATGGTTAGAATCTGCTTCATCAAGAAGGATTAATGTTCCAACTACCGTAGCCGAGAAAATTGCTGAAAAGACTTTTGATATATCATCAGATCCCCTACTCAAAAAAAGAACCACAATCAGAATACACCCAAGTATCGTGAGCATTGCCCATTCGCCTGATCCAATTTCTCGAGGAGCTACTTGACCGAGTTGATACCTTGCTTCCACAATTTTATGAAAACTTTTATTAATTGATTCGAGAGCAACTGACTGCCTTTCTCCTCGTATTGTTACGGTTTTAATTGGTTCTGCAATTGATAAGAAATCTTGATCTGTTGAAGAGATATGATATTTTAATGAATAGTCTATTGATGTTAATGTATAATTTTCGATTCTCTCAGTAATTGCATTCGCAAAACCATCGCCGATACTTTTTGCAATATAATAAATAAAAACAAGATTTGCCGTTTCGGATGCAAGTAATTTTTTTAACTCAGAAAAATTTCCTAATACAATAAATATTTCAAAACTATAAATTGTTCCAAATAGAAAAGTAGCTGGAATAAGAATGACATCAACCTGCATATGCGGGATAGTCGGTAATATGAACGCGAGCAAAATCATGAGCAAATTGACCAGCACAAACTTGTATAATAAACCTAATCGCATATATCTATTGTAAATAGAGCGAAACAAACATGTCAAATACTTCATCACATTTATTGACCGTTCGGAAATTGACATCATTTCTTGAACAAACGATTGGATTATTAGGAAAAACCACTCCAGAGTCAGTCGTCTTATCAACACGATTCGGTATTCATACTTTCGGCATGCGTTTTCCAATTGATGTTGTTATACTCAATAATGAAAATCAAGTTGTTGCATATAAAAAATCGCTTATGCCTAATCGTTGTTACTTTTGGAATCCACAATTCCATACTGTTCTAGAATTACCAGCAAATACCATTATCGAAAAAAGAATAAAAAAGTTTGATACCATAGCCTTTTCGTTTCAATGATCTGCTTGATCTCAGTTAGAGAAATACATATAATGCAAATATGAAATCAGTAATACCTTTTTCCGTTTTTGAATCGCTTGATCTTCGAATCGGAAAGATCATTGCTTGTACTAAAAAAGAGGGATCAGAGAAATTATTACGACTGGTCGTTGATTTTGGAGACGAAGGTCAAAAAACCATATTTTCAGGAATTGCAAAATGGTACACTCCAGAATCACTTATTGGCGCATCATTTCTCTTTATTATTAACTTGGAACCTCGTAAAATGATGGACGAATATTCAGAGGGAATGTTACTTGCTGCTGAAGGCGACAAACCTCTTCCTCTCGCTCCCACAGCACCAGTTAATCCGGGAACAGGAATTCGCTAATTATTGACTGGTGGTTGTTAATGGTTCTGTTGGCATAATACCATAATAATTTAAAAGATCACGAGAAATATTAAAAAATATTGGGGCAGCTGTTTCAGAACCATAAATAGACACTTGCGGTTGGTTTAATACAACGAGCATACAAAATTTCGGATTATCTGCCGGAACTAATCCCTCAAAAGAGGCAATAGTATTCCGACTATCATAGTGTCCATCTTTTGCAATGGATGCAGTTCCTGTTTTCCCTGCAATTCGGTACCCTTTCAATCTCGCGAAGCTTGCTTCTCCTTTATTTACCGTATCAACTAATATTTCTGTCATTACTTTTGCGGTAATGGGAGAAATTGGTCGATCGAGTACTTTCGGAGGAATTGTGATCGTTTGCCCATCTGCAGTATGAATTTGTGAAACTACATGGGGTTCCATTCTTGCTCCTCCATTGCCAATACTGCAAAAAGCATCAAGGAGTTCTATCGGAGTTACTGCTAATCCTTGCCCAAACCCAGCTGTCGCTAGATCAACCGGATACCATTGATCAGGTACTTTTAAATCAGGCGATGATTCTCCTTGTAAATCAATTCCTGTTTGCTGACCAATTCCAAATTTATGTAAATAACTCAGCATACCATTTAATCCAAGCTTTTGTGCTACATATACCATTCCGGTATTATCTGAGTGGATCATAATATCGATCATATTTGTATTGGGAAAGTACTTATCGTCCCATGTATGAATAGCATATCCGCCAACTTCTGCAGGACCTGAACATGAAGGACATGTACTTGTTGGCACCAAAAGGCCAGCATCAAATGCAGCAGCCATCACTAAAGGTTTAAACGTTGAACCAGGCTCATACGTATCAGTGATAAAAGGATTCACATATAATGATTGGTCGTATTGCCAAAAATTACGGGGATCAAATGAAGGAAAACTCGCCATCGCAAGAATTCCACCTGTTTTGGGATCCATTACAGCAGCAGTGCCACTCTGTGCACCAAATTTTTGAATACCGGCTGATAATTGCTGTTCAACCAAATACTGAATCCTTCGGTCGACATGAAGAATAAGTGTTCTGCCATCTTGCTGTCCTGAATTTTCTGTTAATTTCGCAAGCACCGGTTTTCCAAATGCGTCATGAATAATTGTTGTTCTTCCAACTCTTCCTCGTAATTGCCAATCATAATAGCCTTCGAGCCCAAAATATCCTTTATCTTCACCAAAAGTATCTTTGCCAACAAAACCAACTAATTGGGCTGCCATTGAAGCTTCAGGATAATAACGAGATGGAGTTTCTTGAAAACCGATACCAGGAATATGCAACGCATCGATTTGTTCTTTCACTGTATTATCCACTCCCGTTCTTAATGGCACCCAAACACGGTTTAATGATAATTCTGCACTTATCGATGCAGGATCACTTTGTAAAAAGGGAGCCAACGTTTGGGACAGTTTCGCAACATCTTGTACTAATTTGGGATTGCCATAAACAAGATACGACATCTTATTCGTAACAAATGGAAATGTATCTGATGTCTCAATATCACCACGATTCGGAGGTATTTCTAAATATTGCGCATATTGCGCTTGTCCCATACTGGACAGCTCTTCTGCTTTCACTAATTGCCAATAACCAAGCTTCATCCATATACTCAGGAATGACAGAATAAATAAAATGAAAATGAGAAGATATCTCCACCTCATTGGTTATATGCAAATGGTTCGGCTGGATTTGTTAGGACAATACTTGTCTTTGCATCACTCGGAATAAATCCGAGAGAGGCTGCTTCAGACGCAATATTAAAATAGGATGATTGCGCAAGAATTCGCTCTTTCAGAATAATATTTTCAGTTTGTAGCTTTTGCGTCTCTGTTTGGATTTGACTGTATTCATCTCCACTTGCGGTAAAAAGCGTATCAACCCCTATTTTCACACAAATAAGTGCTAAAGCGACAATAACGACAATACAAAGGATACTAAATTCTAACTTTTTCATAACTTTTCAAATACCCGTAATTTCGCACTTCGCGAACGTTTATTCGCTTCCATTTCGTCCCCAGTGGGGACAATCGGCTTCTCAGTTAGTATCCTGCCTTTATGCTCAGCTTCTGCTTTTTTAAAATAATTTTTAACAATACGATCTTCGAGTGAATGAAACGAAATGACTACAAGCCTTCCCTGCGTTGCTAAAAGATCTAAAGCTTTTGGCATTACATCTTCTAAACTATGCAATTCATCATTCACCGCAATCCGTAACGCCTGAAATATTTTGGTAGCCGGATGGATTTTTTTAAACCCTTTTGGGTACGCCATCTCAGCTATCCGCGCTAATTCTCCTGTTGTTTCTATGCGTTTTTTCTGCCTCGCGCTCACAATATGGTTACTAATTGACTTGGCAAATGGTTCTTCACCAAGCTTCGTAAATAACTCAATGAGCTCACCTTTATTTAATCCATTCACGAGATCTGCTGCGGTTACGGATAAACTCATATCCATTCGCATATCAAGTCTCGCATCTTCTCGAAAACTAAAGCCTCTTGATTTGGTATCAAACTGACTGCTTGATACGCCTATATCAAGAAGTATTCCGTCAACATGCTCAAATGACTGTTCCTTGGCAATCTTGTCAATATTTCTAAAATTACCCTTTACAACGGTGAGCTTATGAAGCTCTATCTCACTATTCAGTTCGTTACTGACAAACTGAATAGCATGATCATCAATGTCTATACCAAGAACAATGCCACCTTGACGTATTATTTCTCGGGTATGACCTCCCCCTCCCAGCGTTCCATCAATAATTCGACTTCCTTGCTTAATGCGTAACGCTTCAATCGATTCTTGTAAAAGTACACTTTTATGATATTCACTCATTCAAACGCTCCGACCTCTCTTGGGCAGGATTATTTGATAATCTTTCAGCAATTGACTCAATATTTTCTGACAAATGCTGTTGATGTTTTTCCCATGCTTCTTTACTCCAAACTTCAACAAATCGTTCAATTCCTGCGTAGATAATGTCCTCTCCTAATTGCGCATATTTCCGTAAATAATCTGGTATGACAAATCTTCCTTTATTGTCTAATTCGACAAATGTTGCGTTGCCAAGTAAAAATCGTTGTAATTCTCTTGTATTCCGATTCGTAAAAGGTATTCCGTTCGTGCCTTCAAGTAAGGTTTTCCAACGATCTTCAGAAACAATTATTAAACAGTTTTCAAATCCTTTTGTCATGATGAGTTTGTTACCTAACTCATCTCGAAATTTTTTAGGAAAAGCTGCTTGAAATTTATCGCCGACTTTTCCTTCATACTGTCCAATTACCATAACGTTTCATGTTTCCTACTTTTTCCTACTTGGTACTACTTCATCCATTTTGAAACATTTTTCACAGGGTGTCAAGAGGGAAATCATGAGAAATTGAATACGAAATTGCTTGTTATTGTGAAAAGTAAAGAAAAAAAAGTAATAAATGACTGAGATCTTTACGAAGAATTATTACAGCGATGCAGAAACTTGATAGGTATTTCCATCCGTCTTCGTAATTTTTAGGACCATTTTGACATCGCTTACCCCACTATCAAAATGGCAGACATCTGAACACGTACCAAAAGGATATTCCTGTTGCACAATAGTATCACCAGGTTTTACCGATACAGAGGTACAAATTCCACCTCTGGGTAAATTGCCTTGTGCCGTGTAAGAGAATTGACAATCAATATTTGATATTCCTGATAACTTAGTTATGGTCATATCAAGCCCATGACCCGCAAATTTACCTGACGTACTTTGCTTTAACGTAAGCCCTATATCATCAGGTGATAATGTTGGTATATTTCCTGATTGCTGTGCTGATTGTGTTGGTAACTGGTTTTGTTGCTGCTGTTGATTGCCCTGATTTTTCGCGTAGAGAAAATATCCCCCTCCTGCTATAATAATTGCCACAAGAACAGTAATTAAGATAATAACTACTTTTTGGTTCATCCTCATATCATTGTAACAACTCAGAGGGATTTGTCAAATGCATACCAATATTCGCATTTGGCCTACAAATTGGCTTATCATATGATATGTATTGCTCTAATCTCGTTCGTGTTACGACATTACTTTCTCAATGAACTCTGCCCCATTGTTTTCTTTTTCTAAAAAACAAACAGTAAAGTAAATCGTAAGGTAAATAAATTATTGACAGAGTGAACTGCTCTGTGCCACTATTAGTAATAGGTACTAAAACTGTATTTTATTTATGGATTTACAACAACAAACACAAACTGTTGAAGAAGAATTACTGGATATCATTATCAAACACTTAGAAAATAATTCATTAAGTACCGATACTGCTAAAAAGCTTGCAAGTGACTTTCTTGATTTGCTTCCGGTAAAAAATCGAGTAGAACTATTAGAAAAATTAAAACTGCTCGGGGAACATTACTCAGAGGCAAAATTTGTCTACTCACTTGAATTTTCAAAAGATCAGACAGAGAAAGAAGCGCAAGCAATTGATCAAATGCATGCAGCAATCAAATCAGGAAATATTGAACATGCAATTAATGTTGCAAAACTCTTAAAAGAACAATAATTTTATGCCAAATAATGCACCAACACCACTACGACCGCTACCTCAAATGAGTAGTGAACAACTCGTCAAGCGAAAAGAAATCAAAGATAAGGTTGCTGAAAAACAAGGTCCTTCATTCAAAGAAAAAGCACAACAATGGTGGGCACAACAAGTTGCAAAGCGATTACGCACTGACCGTGATACAGGAAATGCTCATGAAGGCTTAGTAAAATTACGTACCGGCGAGGTGCTTCAGAAAGGAAGAACTTCCCGAGAATGGTCTCGAACTGTGGTACGAATTGATTCTGTTCGAGTATTGACCGGTCAAGATAGACGATTTGTTCGGAACAATCGCGCTGAAGTGGCTGCCGAACTCAAGTCCGTTGTTGACGCGAAACGAGGAGAAACAAAAAGGACATTAACGGACAAAGAGCGAAAAGATGCACGTAAAGAAGCAATTGATATTTGTCGTCTTCGTCAAAAACGTAATCAACATAACGAACAACAATTACAAGCAGATATTCGATCGCAAGCGTTTACCAGCTCAGAGTTAAACCAAGCAGTTACCCAACGAATCGAACAAATCATGGAAGATACAGGAAATATGCCTTCTCGAGCTCAAGAAGAACAAATCAGACGAGATATGATGCAAGGGTTAGTGCAAGAGGCAGCGGATGTCTACAATGATCCAAAGTTCGCAGATGAAGTAGCCAAACAGGTTTCACTCATGAGAGCTGAAAAAAGAGCTGAGGAACAGAGACTTGCACACTTACAGCAAAACTCAATACGATCGAAAGCAAATGCGCGAGAAACAGTAAACTTACATCTCGTTTCATCAGATACGAGTGAGGGTGTTCATACTGACGCACTTCCAAATCTCTCTGGCGAGAACGGTCAGCAAAATACCGAGCCACTGCCGGTTGTTGCTGAACGAGTGCGATTAGATCAGGTATCCTTTGCAGAATTACAAGTAGCAAGGCAACGCGCGTTTAACGAAATCCGAAGACAACATCGAGAACAAGCGCAAAGCGAGCCAGGTCAGGAAAAACGAGTCGTCATCTCTGATGAACAAGCAATGAATAGCCGTCATTTTACCGATAAATTCAATCAACGAATGGTTCAGGCTCGAAACGATGAAGATCTCGCAGAGGCTCGAGCAGAAGCGATACGATATGCACGGCAACAAATGCAACTTGAAGCAAAAGCTGCGAAAGAACCAGCTCAGGAAACAGCAACGAATACTAATCAGGACAGACAGCAAGAACGAGCGAATCATACTCCCTTATCTGATGACGATAGAGTCCGAATGAAAGTATTACAAGATCAAGAAACTCCGTTAAGTACTGATGAACAAAACGAATTAGCTAATTTACAACAGAGGAATCAAATCGACAAAAAAATAGCTCAGGAAAATAAACCTGCCGCCGCTGAAAAACCGCTCACTGAAATGAGTCGCGATGAATTAATGGCAAAATATAATCAAATAGGAGAACAAATTAAAGCCTTAGGTGACGATCCCGATAAAGATAAATTGAATCCATTATTAGCAATGGCAGCTGCAATACTCGGAGTATTAGGAGGTGCCGTTGTTGGCACAACAGGAAAAGCTATCGAGGCATAATATGGCGAGAGTCTCAAGATGCTTAATGAATATTTTTTGTATCTGTTTAACTTTGTTCTTCAGGAGGTAAATCTACTAACGTAGCTGTTAAAATAAAAGCAATTTCTTCTTTTGTTAATTGATTTTGTTTTATTTTGTTTTGGATACCTTCCGCAATTTTGCTACAATTCAATGTCGTGACATTCATCTCTTTTGCAATATCTGCCATTAATTCTTGCTTACTCAGTACATCATTCAATAAATCAAAAAAAGAACCACCAACATTTTCAATATAATTTGCGTTTGCCCCAGAATCATCCTGTTGTTCGAAAGGGATATCTGTTGGTTGTCCCGGCTGAGGAGGGTTCATTAAAACATCTTCTGTTACTACACCTTGGAGTGGCATACTGGATTGTGGATCCGTTTGCACAGAAGGTGCTATTGGGTCAGTTACAGTAGTATTTTGCTGCGGAACATTTTGATCTACCATATAAAAATAATGACATAATCATCTCTATCTGTCAAACACTAAGTTACTTTACATATCAAAAATTTCCCTTTTTCTTATAGATTACTTACATTTTTTCTTTAGTATCACTTCTATGCCTGAGCAAAAACCTTTTTCTGAAGATCAAAGGAAACTTCCACTACAACCACCTCATAAAGTTCATGATGTACCACCGCATATATTAAAAGAACTTTTTCGAATGTCTGAAAAAATTGGGAAATTAGAAGGTATGGTGGAAGTTTTGTTACAGCAAAAAAAATGTCAATGTGGACATGATACCTGAGGACTTTCCTTACTTTTTAGCATTTGTTATGTTCTGGATGCCTACAAAAATATTCTTGATTTGTTTTTTTATTTTTAATCATTTCCCATACGAGATTTCTTACTGATTGTTCTGCTTCTTCTGTATAAAGTAATTTAAATTCTTTTTCAGGATACCGTAAGTAGCCACCAAGAGGACGTTGATGAAATGTCTCCTCAACCAACAGACAGTATGCCATAAGTTGCATACTATGATTCATATACGGAGAATTCGGCGTTTTCCCAGTTTTTACTTCCACGGGAATAATTGCCTTTCCTTGTTGAATAAGATAATCAGGTTTTCCTCTAAGAGGAAGCGTTGTAGCATACAATGTTTTTCCCGGTTTTTCCTCTGTATCTTGGTAGATTTTTTTTCTGGTAAGAATACCAAATGACCGATTTTGGTTTGAGGTAAATACGAGAAGAAATATGCCTAATAAAAAAATTCCAAGAGTAATAATTATAAGATAAAACATATTACTGCCGCATGTTTGTCATCAAAAAAATACTCAGTAACAGCATTAACAAACCGATTGCAAGTATAATGATTATCCAAGCGATATTTGTTTTTTTTCTATTCAGATCAAGTGCTTGAGATAAACGTATGTGAGCATTTGTCCCTCGAATCATATCGTTATTACTTCCCGTCATTATTCCATTACATCGCAACCACCAACCACGTTTACAATATACATAATCACCAAGTTCACTCGCGTTTATATAATATTCTTTTTGCATAATTTCCCTGAGTATAGCATGAAGCGTTTTATTATTTTTGCTCTTAACGGAGTATGTTATAATACCTAATTACCACTATGACTGCTCCTTATTCTGTATCACATTATACACCTGACGAAGAGATATCAGAAAAAGATGATCAAATTTTTAGTGTGAGCGAGTATTTGAGCTACCTCAATTATGCTCTCAAACCCCTGAAAGGAACCGTACAAGGAGAAATCGGTAAAATTGATACACGAGGAGCTGCAGTGTATTTCACCTTATGCGATAAAAAAGAAAAAGCTGTTCTTAATTGTTTTGCTTGGCAAAACACATTGCGGAACATTGGATTTATCCTCGAAGAAGGAATGGAAGTAAAAATTATTGGATATGCAGAAATATATAAACCTTATGGCAAACTTTCTTTGCAGGTTCAGTATATTATGCCTGTTGGTGAAGGCGCTTTAAAACTTGCATTTGAAAAGTTAAAGAAAGAACTTGATGCAGCGGGATACTTCCGTCAAGAGAGAAAACGAATCCTGCCGCAATTTCCCCAACGAATCGGACTCATAACTTCTCGATCAGGAGTCGTCATTACTGATTTTTTGATGGGGTTAGGAAATCATGGCTTACATATTTCCTTTTATGATGTACGAGTTGAAGGAATAAACGCAATCGAAAGTATTCAACAAGCAATCCGTTGGTTCAACGAATTACCTGAGCCACTGGATGTACTCGTGATAGCCCGAGGAGGGGGAAGTTTGGAAAGTCTTCAAGCATTTAACAGTATGGAAATTGCTAAAGCAATTCATAGTTCAAAAACACCCGTTCTTACTGCTATTGGACATGAACGAGACGTAACAATAGCTGATTTAGTTGCTGATGTTCGTGCCTCAGTGCCGTTACATGCTGGAAAAATGCTTGCAGAGCCTTGGATTCAGATTGCTCAACGAATTGAAACAATTGAAGAAAACATAGTAACCCGATTTAAAAATACATATCAAGCATGTCTGACTAACCTAACCTATTTCCAAAATAACATTATGAGTAACTATGCAAAACATATTTATCAGTGTCAGAAAGATATAACGCATTATCAAGACTCGTTAATGCGATGTTTCAGAGATATGTTACAGAAAATAAAACATATTGAAGATACTTTCACCTATAATTTCGAACGATTTCATCAACGAATGAATACACAACTTCAAAATTTCACCTATCTCGATAAAAGCATAGAAAAAGATGCCAAAAATTGGTATTACCTTTTAACTAAAAAAATCAAAGACCATGAACACGTTCTCTCACTCTGTGACCCACAAGTAAAATTAAAACAAGGATATAGTATTACAAAAGATATACAAGGAAAAGTAATTAAATCTCCATCACAAACTAAGAACGGGGACGTAGTTACCATTCACTTCTACGATGGCAAAGTACAGTCACAGATAAAGGAGGTGAATATATGAGCGATTCGGTAAAAAAAATTGATTTCACCACATCAGTGAAGCGACTTGAAGAAATTAATACTTGGTTTCAGAATGAAGAAATTGATCTTGATGAAGGTTTACATAAATTACGAGAGGGAAAGGAATTAATCAAGCAATGTAGAAACCGTTTGCAAGAAGTTGAAAATGAATTTGTTAAAATTAAAGAAGAATTCATACAAGTGGATGCTTCTAATGGTCAACCATCATTAAGCAATCACAAGGATAATGACAATCAAGATTTCTTTTAAGGAAACGAGCAAGTACACTTCTTTCCAAACAAGCTATTTCAACGATTGTCTCACATAACATTGAGGCAAGAAGTTATATTATTATGATAAGAATCTGCTCACATCTTTTTCGCTTTTTATAGCAGACTCACCATATCATACAGGGATAATAACAGAAATACTGGTACCTACCCCATCAACACGTTTCCGGGGAAGAATGAAGATACCGAAATTATTTTTTGAAAACTCAGCTTGTCTACTAATTCCATCTCCACGACGTTTCGTCTCAGTTGCTTCATTTGTTGAGAATCCTACTTGAAACCCATTATTCGCGATATAATCGTTTAGTTCACGACCATTATCCACGAATTCAAGAACATAAAATGATCGATTTGCAAATTGGGGAGGAAAGAGTGATTCATTGCCTTGCTCATTCATTTCTGAAGAAACTCGAAACATTTCATATAATTGACGTCCTTGAAGTATTCTTTCAGAAACAGTAACGTGATGAGGCAACGATTGCGGCATTGCTTCTGGAGCTCGTTCATCAGGTTCGTTCCTCTCCTGAAGCGAGCTTGTATGTTTGGCATTGAAAATTTCCAAAACATTACTTGCCAAATTCGTAGCAACCTGAGCTGCTGCCGTTTTTTCCCATTTAATACTTGGAAATTGTTCGGGAGTTAATTTATCACCTGTTTCTACAGAAACTCCTTGATCAATTAATGTTTGGAGATAATGCGTGTTAAAAATTTCCCTGACAATCGGTATAGTTAAATTCTCAACATGGATTTCATTGCGTAATAAAAATGGTATGCGTTGGAGATATTCATCAACCCCTCGTGCTTTTTCATATACTTTCATTGTTGTAATATAGAAGGATAAATAATCCTCCGGTTTTAGTTTATCTTCTTGTTTTCTCATCTTTAGTTTTAAAATGTCTAAATTACCCTGTAATGGAGTAAAAGTATGACCGATATCATGACCAACTCTTCCCAAAATATCTCTTTGAGTAGTTCTATTCGAAGGTAATACAATCTCCTCTGCGTCAACTTCACTAATTTCTGGTAGTTTTCGATATTGTCTCTTAATCGTCGCTATCTGCTCTCTTCGTTTACTTGTTGTATTTTTATCATTTAATAAAGCATTTGCAACGTAAAATTTTCTCATGATTTTCGTCATATCACTGATATCCTCAATTACTCCAGATGCTTTTACAAAACGCATATAACTCTGCAAATCTCCTTGCACAGTGGTATCTGTAAGAATGGTCGCCGTTAATTCCGCTAATTGTTGGCTTGTTTGCTCAGACTTGGGAGCCGACGCAACTTGCATATAGGTATCTAAGAGTGGTTTTGCCGTAACTAATTGCCCTTCTGCAATTCCAGGCAACTGAGATGCTGCCTGCTGTAAAGCAGGATTAATAAGGGCTATGCCTGTGAGTGATCGTTCAAGAAATTTGATAGTTTGTGCGTCACGCTGACCTACATATGTCTTTTCATGTCGTAAGGTAAATGGTTTGACAGCTATATCTGCCGAAGCGAGATACTTGCCCATTAAATGGCGCGTTCCTCTTGTTTCTGCTATTTGACTCATAAATTCTGAAAGACCCTTTTTGGCGCTGATTAGATTATTATAGGATAATTATTGTATCACACGAATTATAAGAAATCAAGCAGTAACTGACTTTATTTTACGGTAATAAAAAGAACATACCTATCTTCCATAAGAACTAGGTAATGAGATATTATTGAATGTGAAAGAATCTTGTCAAACTTACTATAGGAATAGTTCATAGCGGCAACCTGCATACACTAACAAAATAGCACACGATGCGAGATACTGTTTCTTAACGAAGACGTGTTTGGAGAGAGGATAATAAGGAATCAACAGCAATACGCTCCTGCTTGGTTGTATTTCTATCCCGAACGGTTACGGTATTATCTTCTAATGTCTGAAAATCAACAGTTATTCCATAAGGAGTTCCAATTTCATCTTGTGAGAGATATCGCTTTCCTATATTACCTCGATCATCATACTGAATAAGACCATTAATATTCTGTTTCAGTACAGTATAAATTTCCCTTGCTTTTTCCACCAACTCAGGTTTATTCCGAAGTAAGGGAAAAACAGCCGCTTTCACGGGTGCAATTTTTGGGGCTAATCGTAAGACGACACGACTTTCATCCTCATCATACGCATCCGCCAGTACCATAAGTAACAATCGATTTATCCCCACCGCTGGTTCAATAACATGAGGTAATATTTTCCTTCCTGTTTCCTGATCCATATATGTTAAATCTTTTTTTGAAAAACTTTGATGCTGGGTAAGATCATAATTGGTTCGATAGGCAAGTCCCCATAATTCTTTAAAACCAAAAGGAAACTTATATTCAAGATCTTCGGTTCGTTTACTATAAAAAGAACGTTCTTTATCCGTATGCTCTCTCCAACGAAGATTCTCCCCTTTAATTCCAAGAATTCTTGTAACAAAATCATACATTGCGATTTTCCATGATTCATAGGCATCTTCCCACTTTGTTACCTGTGGATCAAAGAAATATTCAATCTCTCCTTGTTCAAATTCAATCGTACGAAAAACAGAGTTTCCTGGAGTAATTTCGTTTCGAAAACTTTTCCCAGTTTGCGCAATTCCAAATGGTAATTTTATTCTGTTTGAAGCAACAACATTTTTGAAGTTAATAAACATACCCTGCGCTGTTTCACCTCGAAGATACCCTAGACCACCTTCACCCTCAACAATACCTAGTTGTACAGGGAAAAGGAGGTTAAATTTACGTACTTTCGTCCAATCATTTTCCCCACAATTCGGACAAGGTATCTGAAAAAGTCTTATAAACTCATCAAGTTTCTCTGTACTCCATCCTTCTACTTTTCCCGTATCTAATGCTTCTTTGAGTTCAACATCAGTAATTTTTTCAACAAGGACAATTACATCTCTCAATTTCGCACCCCGTATCTCGATAAAATTTTCAATGAGATGGTCAGCGCGCATTCGAGCTTTACAGTGTTTACAGTCTACCATTGCATCAGCAAAACCAGAAACATGTCCTGATGCTTCCCAGATCTGATGATGTGAGATAATACTTGCATCAAGACCAACCATATCATCTCTGGACTGGACAAAATTCTGCCACCAAACATTCTTAATATTTCGCAGTAATTCAGTACCCACAGGACCATAATCATAGGTATTAGCAAGTCCCCCATATATTTCTGAACCAGGATAAATAAATCCTCTACGCTTTGCTAAAGCAATAATTTTTTCCATACTATTTTCTTGCATGCCTGTATGATATCAGAAAAGCTCTCTTGAAAAAAGCCCTGCTGGCTACTGTAACTGAGGAAGTATTTGTAACGTCTTTAATTTTCTTTCTAAAATATTTTCAATTAAATGTTCTACTTGCGATTGGCTAATATCCTTTTGACTTGACCAATAGCCAAGTACATTAAGTAATGAACGTTCAAATGTATGGACAATACTCTTTGGCGACTCATTTCTTGAAAGCTTTTCTAAAGTATCCAGAAAAAGTGAGAAAACATTTGAGAGCTCTTGATTTTCAGGACACAATCCATCAATTAGCTCACAGAGATGGTACGCTAAACCTGTTTTTTCTAAATCTGCCTTTATCTCATGGAAAGAATTGCATGTTTCAATTTCTGTGAGTACCGGAGTTCCTTGTCCTTTATACAAATTAAGAATGCCGTAATTCAATAATTCTACATGCGAAGACCGCCGGCTCGTGATTCTTCGAACACCTTTCGCTTTAATAGAAATTTTTCCATGCTCTTTTGTAAATACGGTAATATACCGATCTGCTTCGCCAATATTTTTTCGTTTGATAATAATACCAGTAGTTTTAAATGTTCTCATAGGCAGTAGCTATCGCTGTGGATCAGTATACCAAATTTATGGAGTAAGTTTAAGAGTTTTATCTTGAAGTAAAGGAAATTGATCTACTTGATTTCCATTCACCGATATCGTGTACTGATTACTATTGGTTCCAGGTTGTTTTTGAATAAGTACTGGTAATGAATTACCAGCAACTTTAAATGGTAACTTATAGGTAATCGTAAAGTTTGCGATACCCAGTGGTCTCACTGTTAAGAACCCATCGAAAACTGTTTTACCGAGTTCATCATACGTAGTTAACTTGACCTCTGATCCTTGTGAATTAACTAACTGACTTCCCTGTGGCACATAGATTCGCAACCAATCTCGCAGGGTCGCATTCAAACAAAGACTTTGATCTTTCAAACTACAATTGGAAGGAGGATATGGATTTTTATAATTTATTGTTATGGTCTTTTGAATTGAACCATCTGAATTGATTTGATAATTTTGTGACACCGCTTCGGTAACGAAGAGATTAGATTTGGCACCACCGAAATTAACATCATTAATATGGAGATAATCGCCTTCAAAGGGAACAATCTTTCCGGCAGCATTTAAAGCTTCTATACCGGATTGCGCATCTTGATTATACACATCAAAGAGAATATGTTTTTGTGCGGTATCAGTGAGGAGAGTTTGGAATAATGGACCCCAATATAATTTCGGTGACGATGAAAATGCTTTATGAATAATTGCTACCATTAAGTCCCCAATAATTCCTTTTCTATTTGTCTTAACATAATTAACTGGTGTATCAACATTTTGTTCAAGTTGATAAATAACATCAGCGCAATGACAAATTGGATTAGTATGTGAAGTCATCGTAACACCATCCACTTGGATTTCTCCTCCCAAAATATCAATAGCATCAACCATTGGTTGGGTATCAATGGCAATGATACCATCAACTTTCTCATAGGAACCAGCCTTCGTGTACAAAGAATTAAAGGTATTAATTGATGTTTCAAAATCTGGTGAAAGGTTCGTGTCACGAAGATTTAATTGCGGAACATTTGCTAGATAATCAAGAATTGGCCTGGGAGCAATTGGTTTATATGCTGTTGGAATTGTTCCATCAAGAGTATAAATGTCATCTGCTTTTTCAGGATGCATCACGCCATGCTCAAAATTGAGCACGGTATATGCTGAGATAAATCCTCCTGTTGCGCGCAGTTCAGCATTATTTTGAAATAATACTAGGTATTTCTTTTGATCAGGCTCTCCTAATTGTACGGGTAATACTTTAATTAAGGGTGTTGCTTCTTTTACAAATGTATCCGCACCATCTGCAACAGTTCTTGCTTCTGAAAGATACTTTTTAACTTTATCTCCTCCTAAGAGGGAAGGATAATGATTTGGATCAACTTGATCTAATTCTTGTTTTACGACTACTAACGACTGCGATATTTTATCTATATTTGGAGTAATTTTACTTAATGTCGTTACCGCAGTTTGAATTCGTTGTTCTGCTGTACCACCGGTAAAGGTTCCCTGCCCTTTCAACCCTAATACATCAGCATAAGGAGAGACAGAATCAATAAGGACTCTCCCTCCTTGTAGTCCAGCAAAACCTGCATTGATTAAATGATCAGCATCATTGTAATACATACTAAATGGAGGAATAAATTTCAAATATGCCATATGATGCAATGATGCTTGCGTTTTTAATAAATCTGCTTTCGTTTGATCTAAATTAGATGAAGCAAGATTCACATTCTCATGTTTTGCCCAATACTCCACTTGTTGAGCGTCAGCCATTGTTAATTTTGCATTTTTTGCAACACTCATTCCTGGAAGAACGACACCTAAAATAACAAAAAGCACAATGACAACAAGGACTCCAAGCACTGTAAAAAGTATTTTTCGTTTGGTGGTTTTTTTATTTTTTCTCATTTCTCTAAAGCTAGCATCTTCTCTAGCGGAGGCTACTTTTTTCCTGTTTGCTTGCAAATCAAACTTTTCGAAGCCATCCATTAAACTATCGTAATTGATAAAAACTATTCTGTCAATTCTTGACAGATATCAGAAAATAGTATCTAAAATGAGATTCCTCTATCATGCAAATAAGCGTATCTAATCCGTTCTCATTTCCTTATTTTTGTACTATTTTTTCTATTTTATAATGCACCTTTCCCTGAAATCATTGCCCAAGGAGTTTTTGCAATGATGTATAAGTCATAAAAAATTGACCGTTTGTGAACATAATAGGCATCCATTTGAATGCGCTTATCAAAATTAATTTCACTTCTTCCACTCACTTGCCAGTACCCCGTAATACCAGGTTTTACTGAAAGCACAAATTTTACTGAATCACGTGTATACGGGTATTTTTTTTGTTGCTCTCTAAGTTCGTCCGGATAATATGCTCGAGGACCGACTAAACTCATATCTCCTTTTAAGACATTTATCAGTTGCGGTACTTCATCAAGAGAATATTTCCGGATAAATCTTCCTACCTTCGTAATTCGAGGATCATTTTTTAGTTTATAACTTCCTTTTTTATATGCATCGAATAATTCAGCAAATTGTGGATTTTCCCTCAGTATTTCATGCGCATTTTGGATCATAGATCGAAACTTATACATTTTAAATAATCTTCCATTTTCACCAACGCGTTGTGGAGTATCGGCAAGAATTGGACCTGAAGAATTGAATTTGATCGCAATGGCAACAACAACAATGATTGGTGAGAAAAGAATTAAAAGAAACGTAGAAAACACAATGTCAATTAACCTCTTGGCAAACTCATAGAGCACACTTTTTTTTACTTCGGTGTATGACATATGTTATGCCAAATGTTCGTGTGATGTCCCATTCAGATTCTCTACAATCTTTTTAATCTTAGGAACAGACGATTTTGGACAAATTAAAATAACATCATCGGTATTTACTACAATCATATCATCTAAATCAATTCCTACAATAAGTTGTTTCGTAAAATTGAAAAATAATGAATCTTGTGAATCTTTAATTAAGACATTTCCCTTTGTAACATTCTCGTCTTCGGTTGCAGCGAGTGCTTCTTTTAATGATTCCCACGCACCGATATCACTCCAACCAAGATCTTCTGAAATTACCGATATGTTATCAGGTGACATTTTCTCTAGAATTGCATCATCAAAGCTTATTTTTTCAAGTGTTGGATAAATGGTATCTAACGTCATGGTAAATACTTTTGTACCCCATGATTTGCTAATCATGAGTAATTTTTCAGCCATCTCCGGGGCAAATTTATAATAAAGATTCATAAGAAAACGAGGAGTTGTAACAAAATACCCTAAATTCCAAACATATTGTTTACTTTGAAAAAAATCCTCTGCTTGAGATAATTTTGGACGATATTTTAACTTCTTGAATTCATACAATGCAATTCCATCAACAATGTTATTCTTTTCACCAATTTGAATCCACCCCATGTTTTGACTTGCAAAGCGAGGTTTTTGTGCAATGAACACAAAATTTGACTTACCGTTGATCACGTTTTTTTCAGCAACCTTCAACGCATCTCGAAAAGCCTTATCTTGCTTTAACATGTGATCACTCCAAACAATTCCCATTGGTTCATCTAAATCTTTCGATCCTAGCAGAAATGCAGCGAGACCAATGGCTGGACCAACATCACGCATTTCGGGTTCGAAAATAAAGTTATCTTGAGGTAACTCTGGTAATTGTTCAAGAACAACATCTTTATATCTTTTCCCAGTTGAAATAAAGATTTTTTCCTTGACAAAGGAAGGAATTAATCGTTCAACGGTTTGTTGTAACGTGGACGAATCACCAATAATTTTTCCAAATTGTTTTGGTTGATTTTTTCGAGATAACGGCCATAATCGACTTCCAACTCCTCCTGCAAAAACTACAATTCTCATATAATTATTTGTTCATTACTTGTTGTACTATGTCTTGTATTTGTCGTTTAAAATGTTCTTTGGTAAATTTACTCGCATGCATTCTACAAGCATCTGCATAAAAAGATTGCTCTGTTCTCTCTCTTGTTAATTTTTTATTTCTCAATAATTCAACTATTTTCTTCGCTAATGCATCAGCAGTTTGCGGAGAAAAGAATTCACCCGTCTTCCCTTCATGAATTGTTTCTAATGCTCCTCCAGCCTTATACGCAATAACGGGTTTACCAAATGCTTGTGCTTCGAGAACCGTTAAGCCAAAATCTTCATATCCTGGGAATATCAGAGCACAACAGCCTTTATAATACCTTACGAGATCACTATCAGTCAAGTTACCAAGGAAAGAAATGGTTGATCCAGCAATCTGTTGTAAATATTTCATTTCTGATCCAACCCCGATAATTTTCAAAGGCAACTGTAGCATATTACAAGCTTGGATAGCTATATCTATTCGTTTGGCAGAAACAAGACGAGAAACAACCAAAAAGTACCCGCTATCATCTGTTCCTTGGGAAAGATAGCCAGAAGACGTCGTATCAAGAAGGAGTGGAGGATACACGACGGTCGATTCTCGATGGTAATACATTTGAATTCTTTTTTGCACCTCGTGAGAAATCGCAACGAGATAATCAGGTCTTGATGCTGCAATCTTATCCCATGTTCGTAAATATGAAACAAGCGGTTTTGACAGAAATCGGAAGAACGTATTCGAAAAATACGTTGCATATCCACTCCAAAGATATCTTGTTGGTGTTAAACAAATACACAAATGCGTTGTTTCCGGTTTGGTAATAATACCTTTTGCCGCTTCACTGGTAACAGAAATAACTAAATCGTATGCATCAAAAGAAAAACTTTCAAAAGCTAACGGCATAAGGAGAGGAAACCATTCATGATATGACTTCGCAAAAGGAAATTGTTGTAAAAATGATGGGTAAACAGTAAATTTTTTAGCCCATGCAGCTGTTTGCTTATTATAGACAGATGTGAACAAAGGGGCATCTGGGAAAAGCTCTTTGAGAATCAATAAAACTCGTTCAGCACCTCCCCACTTGTTTACCCGATCATAGACGAATGCTACTTTCATAAATTGTTACTGTCTCGGCGGCAGTTTTCTCCCATGAAAATTGTTTTACACGCTCAATGCCTTTTGTAATGATAGGAAGCATTTTATCACGTTGCATTGTCGCTTCGATCAATGTTTGTTCAAGTTCCAGTTCATTATGCGGATCAAAATAGAGTGCTGCATTTTGACATATTTCCTGAAATGCTGGTATTGCCGAAGCAATAACTAAACATTTCTGTGACATTGCTTCAAGCGCAGGTAATCCAAACCCCTCCATAAACGATGGTAATATAAGTGCAATTGCATGTTGATATAAATACGTAAGCATTTCATCAGTAACATCAGTATAAAACACTACTGCATCAGAAAGGTTGAGTTTTTTGCATTCTTGGAGAACACGATTATAAAAAAAATCTTTCTTTCCTACCAGAACTAATTGGATAAACCTGTTTTTTTTATAATATCTCGAGAATGCTTTGAGAAGAACTTGTACATTTTTATGCGGGTATGCATTCCCTACATAAAGAAAATATTTTTTTGATCCTTGTGATATTCCATTATGATTTCGTGATGAAAAATGGACATCAACACCTTCATACGTCACCACTACTTTATCACTGGATACACCAAGATGTTCGATAATTTCCTTTTTTGTCGCTTGAGAAACAGTTATAATTTTTTTTGCTTTTTGTGCTCCATTTTGTAACAAAAATTGATAACTCATATATTTTATTTGATAAAGCCATCCTGGTAACGTTGAAGCCTTTCCTGTCGGAAAATGATTGAGAATTAAGTCATGAATCGTGAGAACAAAAGGCTTGTGATAAAATAACGGGTAGGAAAAATAGGGAAAATGCATGAGATCGAGTTGATCACGTAAAAAGATTTTTGGCAAAAGCACCTGTTCACGAATAGAATGCCAATGAATATCAGCTAAACGTTTATGGAAATTTATATTTGGTAGCTGAATTTCTTCAAACTCCCTTTTTTTTACATAAAGATAATAATGGTTTTTTTTATCTACTACGCTTAGCCCATCAACAAGATTCCGAATATATCGTCCAACACCGGTTTCATTCCAAAGACGTGCATCGATTCCAATTCGGAACGACTGATTATCCATGTATCTATTATATAAGAAAATAATAACTAATTCTTTATTTAATTGGAAAAACAAATCTCTCAATCAGAAAAACTACTTATTTATTTGAGGTAGGTTTCGCTTATGAAGATAATCAATTCCTTTTAACACAATCCAGGTAATAAATTTCGGGTATTTTTTTACATAATGTTTTTCATAGAAAATACGCATAGCATCAAACCTTGCATTTTGAACAAGTGTTTTTGTTTGAATGTTTGCAGTAGTAATTTGTTGCGATTGTTTTTTAATACCGCTTGAAACTCCTCCATAATGAAGAATCGATACCGTAGGAACATAATAAATGTTATACCCGTGTTCTCTAATGGTATAACAAAAGTCTAAATCCTCACCATAGAAAAAATAATCTGTATCAAGCCATCCAACTTCTTCACCTACTTTTCTCGGAACAATCATAAAGGCTCCAACAATTGCATCAACTGTATGTATCTCATTCATATTTTTCCACCCTTGCCGGTATCCATCAAATAACCTGGTATGGGGAAATAACCGCTCAAGACCTGAGAAATGACTAAAAGCATTCCAGGGTGTTGGAAACCCTCTATGAGATGCTTCATCAATACTGCCATTTGGTATCTCAACTTTACAGGTGGCAGCTCCCGCATCAGGGTGTTGATCCATGAATGCAATCATTGTCGTGAGTGTTTGCGATCGTACCACAGTGTCTGGGTTAAGAAAAAGAATATATTTTCCGCCTGCGTGACGAATTGCAGCATTATTTCCAGCAGCAAATCCAATATTTTTTTTATTATCAACCACAACAAAATGTTTTATCGTTGTTATTTTTTTATATGCAGTAAATGCTGCAATTGAATTGTCAGGAGAGGCATTATCAGCAACTAATACTTCAAATATACCAGACTTTACCTCTTTGGAATAATTTTCTTCTATAGACTTTATTGCTTCTAAAGTGATTTTCTTGGTGTTGTAGTTAAGAATAATTATTGATAATTCTGGCTTGTTCATACGTATGATATTGCCTGCTTATAGACATATTCTAATTTTTTTGAAATCACTTTCCAATCATATTTTTCCTCAATAAGCTTTCGTGCATTCTGGCTAATAGTTTCATACAACATTTTATCTTGTATCAGCCTGACCACTTGATCCGCTATCTCTTGAGACGTTTCACCAATCAATACTTCCTGATTTTTCTTTGCCCCAATTCCTTCTACTCCTAAAGGAGTCGTTATTACTGGTAAACCGGTTGCCATAGATTCAAGTATTTTATAACTGGTGCCCCCACCTACCGTGATAGGTGCTAAAAGCATATCAGCAAGGTGATATATTTTCCATGTTTCATCAGGAGCATTTTCATCAAAAAAAATATTTTTGCCTTGTAATGCTTTTAAATGCTGTGGTATTCTCTTTCCAACAATCCATAATTTTATCGAATGCTCCTCATTTTCAAGGGACAATTTTTCTGTCACAAGCGGCCAGATATTTTTAATAATCTGCTCGACTGCTTGAATATTTTGAATCCATTTAAAATCCCCTATAAAGAGAATCCGTTTCTCCTTTCGTCTTTGCTTAGCAAGAGTACTTTTTAGTTTATATAGTTTCGTATCAACTCCATTTGGCACAACGGTAACATTTTCCCTATGCATTATTTCTTTTTCTCTATCAGAAACAGCAATGAGTTTTGAGACTGACTGCCAACTCTTCATTTCCCAATGCTTTATCTTCATTACATCAAGCGCGAGAAAGGGTCGAAGATATATTGGAGAAATATTTGTATATCGCTGATAAACAAGATACTCAATATTATGTTCTGCAAGCACAACTGGTAGATATGTTTTGGGAATATTCTGATATACGTAAAATGTTTCCACATGTATTACATCAAAACGCTTATTATTTAACGCTTTAACAATTTCCTGTTTAAACTCTTTACTGGTATGTCCTACTAATAAAAAAGGATACCTGGAAAATATCGTTTTTACAATATTACTTACCGTCCATTGTTTTCTTCTGGGTACGGTTATCACCTGTTCACAAAATTTCGTAAGTTCACTTCTATCTCGCTCTGTTTGATAATCTCTCTTTTCGCAAATTAATGTTATTTTATGAGAAGCCGAAAGTTCCTTCAGTAAATTATAGAGTCGAATATGTCCCCCCGAATAGAGTGGGAAAGGTAAATATGATGAAACAACCAGAATTCTCATGGCTTTTTATGGAGATCAAATAACAAATAGTCATTTGTCCCTGATACTAATTTATATGTTTTACTTAAATTCCTATCATTTTGCTGAGGATTTACTAACAGAAGATAATCAGCACCCATTTTTATTAGTTCTGGTAATGACTTTTCAAAACTTGGCCAGCCTTTTCTATCAGTTTGATATAAAAGAGATGTATCACCATTATATGGTGCAATAATTTTTGCGTTTTGAGGAGTTAATGCTTTGGCAGCTTGTCCTGCAGTAACAATGGCATAATTATTGATATTAAAATAATCACGAATTTGGTACCATCCAAATGCTAACGTAAAAATAATACACAGACTCAGCATGACTACTTTCGTTACCATCGATACCGCGATCTGTCGAGACAGCAGGAAATCAGCACCTAACCCAAAGAAAAAAGCTAAACTAGGAATGATCAGAATTTGATAATAATCATGTTGAACATTTCCTCGTGCAATGATAACAACATACAAGAGAGATCCAAGCAGACTTGCATAGAAAAATCCTTTATTCTTGATATTACTTGCGAGTAGGCCGAGAACAAGGAGCGAAATACCCCAATATCCAAGTATCAACTTACTTATCCTTTCAGCAAATATCCAGTAAAAATAAGCTCCGGTAAACCGAATGTTTCCACCATTAAAAAGCCACGCGTTAACGGGAATTCCTTCAGGATATTGAAGCATCCATATTCTCCAGAATACAAGTGGCGCAATAGATACGATAAGTAATACCCATAGAAATGGTTGTAAAAATAATTTGAGACCCCACTTTTTCCAAACAATCCAAAGAATTGGTAACGTGAAAAATAATGCATAAGGCTTTAACAGTATTGATGCAGCAATAAAAAGAATTGCGAGAATATACCAAAAAAAAGTATAACGATGTTTCAGGGAAAATGCTTCGGCCCAACGATCAAAAAAATAGGTACCACCTAATATAGCCATAACCATCGCAGGATCAGGCAAAATAGTTCTTCCATAATATATAGTATAAGGCAGGAAAGTATACATACCTGCTGCAAATAAAGCTGCTCTTGTATTCGCATGTCGTTTTGTAAGAAGAAAAATAAAAACGCTTGAAAAGAGAGAACAAATAATCGTTACGAATCTTCCCCATTCTTCAATATTGAAATGGTCGAAGAGGGTAAAAAGTCCCGCTTGTGCAATATTATATAAGGGAAATTCTACAAATCGGTATCCTTTTGGATTGTCAAAACCTGTTTGTACATTAGAAATATCATCATATTGCGGATGAAGTACATCAAATCCATGTTGTACAAAATTACGTGATACTGCGGAGGTATCTGATTGCCTCCAAGAATGCCAATCGGCAATTGGATTTGAAAAACGATATAACCGAACGATAAAACCTAAAACAATAACTAAAGCAAGTACAATAATCTCCTTCTTTCTCAGTACGATCATTGTTGTACTTCTCCTATATTTCCTTGTTTATTAAATATAAAGATGTATTGTCTTACTGCGTGTTCACTACTCATAAGGCTATGTGCAGTAGAAACATCTTTGACGCTATAAATTTTTGGACTTGAATCTCGGTAAATAAACCACAAAGCATCAGTAAGGCCAGTTGGAAAAACCCAAGCATTTTGATATCGAATTGGCACATTCACAAAATAGAGATGTGCTGATGGTTGAATATCTGCATAGTTGTTCCGTAAAATCCCGAGGGTACTCATCGTTATCTCACCAGCTTGTTGCCATTGTTGCGATTCACGACGGACATCATATCCAAACCAAATAATAATAAGCAGGACAATACCAACGAAAATATATATCATTTTTTTCTCCCGTTGAAGAAAAATCTGCGCAATAGATTGGACAATCGAAACAAAGGAAATAATAAATCCAAGTGATGCAAAATAAACATACCGTTCAGTAATATTTCCAAGACCAATAAAAGGTAGTAATCCTACAATAGCAAAACAAATACCATATAACCACATTCGAAATGCTTTTGCACGCATCCATCGATGAACGAATTTCTTTTTACCAATAACTAGTCCTAGTATCAGTAGCACAATAACAGCAAAGAAAATAATAAAGGGAAGTGAGTACATTCTCAAATTGGAACGTAAAGCCGTATACGTCGGGAAAAAATACTCTCCAAAAATAACAATGCCAAGATATCCAAAGAAATTACCGAGAAAATTTGGAATAAAATGAACACCACTGTAAGCATAATCTCCCCCAAAAGATACCGCGCGAGAGATATGTCTCACAAACCAATAGCCACCAATAATAAAAAGAATTGGTATGTAGGCCAAAAACATTCGCCATGTTTTTTTGTGCTTAACAAGAAAAAAATCTGAAATCAGCAAAATTCCTGGAATCACTATAGCCATTTCATAAGAAAGAAATGCTAAAATACTGAGGAGTAAAGAAAAAATATATGCTGTGAGAGATTTCTCCCGAAACATAAGCCATGCAAGAGTGGCATAAACAATAAAGAGTGAAGATAGGGTTGTAGAAATAGTTGATAACCAATAAATATTCTCCCCGTGGATCGGCAATAAAAGGAACATTACCGATCCTAAAAACGCCCATAATTTATCTCCAAAAATTTTCTTCAAAAGCAGGTAAACTCCAACAGTAGTGATAAAATGAAGTATCAGAATAAAAATATGATAAGACTGCGGTTGGAATGCAGAAACGCTAAATAAAGCAAAAATAATAAATTTATCTAGTGGTCTATAAAAAAATCCACTTGCATTCAGCAAATAACCTTTCAAATCTTGAATATTTGACTCTCCTGCCCAACGAAGCCAGGTAAAATCATCAGCTACGAAGAAGTTAGAAATTGTTTGAAAAAATACTATACCAGTAAGAATAAATAAATAAATTCCAATAAGAATATTTGAAGTGAATATTTTTTTCATATAGAACTTGTAATTGATTTTTTCTCTCTGATATAAAAGCATGCCCCCCATACCAATACCAGACAATAACCAAAGTGATTCCGCTACTTTTGAGGATTCAAACACGTCAATGAGGCTTGCGTTGATGAATAAACCAATAATACCACCAGCTAATCCATATGCAAAATAACGTGCTGTTTTAGGGGCGTCAGGCCCAACAGCATATACCAGGGTACCAAAGAACATAAAAATCAGGGCAAAAGTTACCATACCGAATGCACCTGTTTCTCCAAGCATACGGAAGTAATCACCATCAGTTGCAAGCGAGATTGAACTATAACCACTTCCTAAAAAAGGATTACGAAGAAATGCATTCCAAGCATTAGGCCACTCTGCTTGAAAACGAGTCGTAATAGAAATATCGTACACAAGCGCTTTTTTTACAAGAAATGTTCCTGAAATTGTTGATATTTCCTGTCCTCCATAGGCATATTTGAGATTCTTGACCACACTTTGGGGTGCATTCGATTGCACAACTGCAACATGGGTTGTTATCTGCTTTCCTGGTAGCGTTATAAAACTTGAACCTGTGGGAAGATTTTGGGATGGAGGAGGTGCAGCAACAACCGTAGGATTTTTTGATATTTTCTTTTGAAGATCAGTTGGTAAACTTGAGGTTGTCACCCCAACAACTTGCCCTTGTGAATTGGTAACGACAGAAGTAAAGCGAATGGTTTCAAGAAACCGCTGTGCTGTTGAGGAACTAAAGGAGAGTAGAAGGATAATACTAAAAATAAGTACCGGAAGGATATACTTTTTTTGTTTCGCAAAAAAGAGCATAAAACAAATCCCAACAAGATAAGCAACAAACGATGTTCGAGAAGAAGTTAATATTAACAACATTAACGAGGCAATAGATAAGATAAGAATAAATATTTTTGCAAAGATATTTTTAAAAATAAAAACTGCGGCAAAAAGTAAAGGAATAATAATAACTAAATAAGCTGCTAAATCATAATGTCCACCGAATGTTGAAGTAATTCGCGCATCTGGTGGAAGACATAATGCTAATCCTTTCGCAAACTCCTCATTTCCTGTTTGAAATGAGGGGAAACAAAAGGGATACTTTTCAAAAAATTTAGGGAACTGATGCCATAAAAGCACATACCATCGTTGTCCAAAACCATATAAAACAACCCCCGTTACTGTTGCAAAAATAACCTTTAAATAAAACAAAATATCTTTTTCACTTTTAACGGTAGATATCGCAATAAAAAAGAGAATCATGTACTCTATTCTCCGTAGATATTCCAGCGCCGCTATTTTAGGAAAGAAATTAGCTAAATGTGGTCCAATAAAAATTACTGAAAATAATAAGGAAATAAGTCCAACTATCCAATATAAAATAATCGGTGTCGCAAGAGGAAAAGGAAGTTTTACTTTTTTCCTGAGTAACAAGACAATCCAGATAAAAGTAACGATTGCAATGAGAAAATCTTCTGCACGAATATATACCCACGTATGAGTAACCGATATACTCGGTAATTTGGGATAGAGTGGTATAAAAAGGAGCGAAAGTGCAACTCCGATTTTTAATACCGAGCTATTGAAAAACTGCAAGAGCTTGTTCATAGGTGCTTGAAAAATATGTCCGATGACTTATCTTACCAAAAATTATTAATAATTTCGCTTTTAAGTATAAAATAGCCTTAATTATTCCATATTGCCAGGCTGGCATATGTTTTTTGTAAAAATAAAGTATTCCTTTATAAATATTAATGATAGCAAATGAGCGGTTACTACTCCCTTGTCCGATATGATTAATATTGAGAAACGGATAATAATAAATAGCATATTTTGCTTTTGTTACTCGGTAACATAATTCCATATCCTCCATATACATAAAGAAATGTTCATCAAAGCCTCCTAATGTACTAAATATTTTTCTTTGCACCATCATACATCCACCAGTAACCCAATCAACTTTTTGTATTGTGTTAGGACTCGATTGCAATAATCCAAACCGTTCCATACCCAATAACATGATCAGTGCATTCGGTAACGTATAAAATTTCCATGCTGATAATTGCGGCGACCCATCTGTATTTTTCATTCTTCCTCCCATTACCGCTACATGAGGATGTTCTTGCATGAATGATACCATTTTTAAAAATCCTTCACTTTTTATTAACGAATCATTATTAAGAAATAATAAAAATTCTCCTTTTGCATGTGATGCTCCTTTGTTGCAAGCTTTTGCAAAACCATCATTGGTTACATTTTTAATAATATGAATATTTCGATAATGTTGCCCGGCTACTTCTTGTGTAATAAAATTTGCTGCTCCATCTGCAGAAGCGTTATCAACAATGATTAATTCTATTTCATTTTTTTCAAAATAATCTCGGTATACATTATATAATGAAACGATATAAGAAACAGTCATTTCTTTTTTGTTGTAACTAAGACTAATAACTGATAATTTCATATTTAACGGAACCAACGAGCTCTACCTAGTCGATAACGAGGATCTTTTAATTTTCTTTCTCCGATAACCTGAGCCGGAACTCCACCAACAATTGCAAAATCAGAAACATCTTTTGTGACTACAGCTCCAGCGCCTACAATGGCACCTTTTCCTATCGTTACTCCTGGCAAAATAATTGCACGAGGTCCTATAAACGTATAATCCCGTATAATAACAGGTTTAACAATAGCTGAAAAGAACTCATCGTTCACATCATGTTGTGAATTATAGATCATCACTTCCGAAGCGATATCAACATGGTCGCCTATATGCAATTTATCTCTGCCATCTAAAACAGTATTTTCTCCAATTATTGAATCTTCTCCAATCTGGATATTTTCTGGCTGATAGAATGTAATACCCATATGGAGTGTCGAACCTTTTCCTATTTTGACTCCAGCTAATCGATAAAAGAAACGTCGTACATGATGAAAAGGAATATTGCCAATGAGGTGAATACAAAAAATACCAAGTTCAAGTATAATATTCTGTATCCGGTTTGCTACTTTATCCATTGCTTCTTCCATTGTTAACTCTTTGCCAAGTCTGTTTTTCATAAAGTTTCGTTCATCATTTGTTCTAAAACCGCAAGCGTTTGTTGCGCTGTTTTTTTCCAAGAGAATTTTTTTATATGTTCGTATCCTTTTTTTCTGTACTCCTCACGGACTTTTTGATTTTCAACCATCATAAAAATTTTATTTGCTATATCCGACACATCTTCAGGATTAACATACAGTGCGGCATCTCCTCCTGCTTCGGGTAAACTGCTTATATTACTGGTAATCACTGGACACCCATATTGCATTGCCTCAAGTACTGGCAATCCAAATCCCTCATAGAGACTTGGTAATATATAGCATAATGCGTATTGATATAATGCGTGTAAATCATTATTTGAAATAAAATCAAGAAATTTTACTTTCGACGAAATACCTAAATCATGCGGTTTCTGTAAAATAGGCTCATAGAGCCATCCTTTCTTCCCTACAATAACTAATGAGATTTTCTCATGTTTCTTAAGTACTTGGGAAAACGCTTCTATTAACCGTGCGATATTTTTTCTTGGTTGAATCGTCCCCACAAAAAGGATAAATTTTCCCTCAATGCCATATCGTTGTTTGAGTTCTTCCAAAGTAGGCGTTTTATCCATAGGATTCGATTTTGCTTTTATACCCGGATAGGTTACAACAATTCTTTCAGCTTCTACCTTATAATGGTTAATTATATCATTTTTACTTGCTTCACTAATAGTAAATATTTTCTTCGCGTTTGCTACCGAATACGCAGTCCATTTTGTAAGTTGATACAAATCTTTTTTTGCAAATAATTGCGGAAAATGAATATAGGAAAGGTCCATTATTGAAATGGCCGTAGGAATAGGTGAAAATCGAGGCGCATAGTGTGAAGGGCTAAAAATAATACCTGGACGACTTGCATCAGCATACAGACTCATTGGCAATCCAATCTGAGTCCAAAACTTTCTTGGCTTTACAATTTTATAATGCCAATGTGCGTCCTCTTTTGGTAATTCACCACGAGGTTTTTCCTTTAGATATATCTGAAAGGTATATGGTGAATGCAATATCGAAAATTGTTGCAAAAGTTCAAATGCGTATTCGCTAATACCGACCCGTAACGCAACATTTGCTTCATTACCATCGATGCCAATAATTGTTGAAACTTTTTTCATATCTATAATTTATACACTCATTCAAATTCCTGGGTAAATTACCTGCAATCGATTTTTATCGATATGTAGTATATTTATTGCATCGGCTTTTGTTGCTTCGGAGATACAAATGATTTTATCAGCTTCTTTAGCAACCCAACGCAATCGTCGTTTTTGCACGCGAACGATAAGATCTGCCGTTTCCGCAGGATATTTGTAAACAATAAGGTCATAGAGAATTGTCATTTTTTTTGCTTTCTTTGTTGGAGGTTGTGTCCAATCAGAAGAAATAAAAATATCAATATCTCCTATGAACCATTCTATCGGGAAAATATGTATCCTATTCCATAGAAAATCTAATAATCCTGGTGGAAATCGAAACTGTTTTACTTGAACATTCGAAAATTTCTGATCAAAAACTTCAGACATACTAAATTTCTTTCGTAAAGACGAATAAAAAAATATATATTCATTTTCTTTATCTTGAGTTAAAAGATTTTGAATTAATAGCTGGAGATAATTACTCACTCCTGTTCCTTTATAACTAATCTGAGATATATCAATTCCAATTTTCATATTACTGTAAGGTTACTAAGAAAGTACCTATTAACACAAGTATACTTCCTACTCCTATTCCATAATTAAGTTTTTCTCCAAGTAAAAAAAATGCGTAAACAAATGCTGATATCGGAAGTAAGTAATATAACGTAGAGGCAAGCATTGTTCCACCATATTTTATAGCATATTGAGTCCCGATAAAGGTTGCAATAGTGGAAATAACTGAAACATACATAAGTGATAGAATCTCTATTCGATCAATACGAAAAAGCCATGTATAATTACCATGTACTTCTAGGAACGAAAAAGGAAACAATACTATAGCAGTGACAAAGACCATGTAACTTGTTATAAGAAAAGGAGATTTTATCACCAAAAGATTTTTAGATAATATGAGCCAAAGCGTCCAAGAAATAACAGCAGTAAGGATAGATATATTACCTATCACGTTACCAGCAAACGGCACATTTTTTAAATAAATTGGTAAAAAAAGTACAATTATCACTCCAATAAATCCTAAGACAATACCAACCGTTCTCATTCTTGTGAGTTTTTCTTTTAAAAAAATATACATAATAATACCTGTAAAAACTGGGATTGCCCCATAAATCAACTGGCTGATAGTAGCAGTTGTTTTGGATATGCCAAGAATAAAAAAGAAAATATTTAATGCACCAAAGAGTGAAATTCCCAATATTTTTCCTAAGTCACGGAAGATATGCTTTTCATATATTAAGAAAAAAGGGAAGATCATGATCGCCGATAAAAAGAATCGCAGAAATGCATAATTTAACGGCGGAATTTCTGCTAGTCCTTTTTTAGTAACTGCTGTGGTCCCTCCTCCAACAATTGCAGTAATTGCTACAACCAATAAAGCTTTTTGTTTTTGGGTCATGAAGTTTTTTTAATCTCTTTTTTGATTTCATAAAGCTGTTGGAACAGTGACAAGCAAAATAATGCTCCTGCGTACCAAGTTAGTCGCTCAGCAGTAAAAAATATCCATTTTGCAAAAAGAGGCATTGCAATAAGCAAGCACACTATTCCTGCAATTGTTGTCCATCGTGAATTCCTTTTATAGACAAACAGTAAAAATAAGAGAAAAAAAATAATATCTTGCGGTTTCATTTCTTATCTGTCGAAAATTTTATGAATTGTTGTACTCCATCAGAATGAGATAAAGTTCCTTTCATCGTATGAATAATAAGATCTGCTAAAAGTCCTGTAAAAGTAATTTGTAATCCAACTAACGTAAACAATATACCAACAGACCACAATGGACGAGTACCAACGGTTTCGTGTAAAAAATAATGAAGATACGTTAAGTATCCTAAAAATATTATTCCGATAAGAGATAAAAAATTTCCAATAAAAAAGAAGAAGTGAAGAGGACGCTGACTGAAAAGGCTCAGAAACATCATAGTAAACAAATCTGGTAAATCTTTGAGAACTTTTGAGGGACCGTACTTTGATTTTCCATGAAGTCTTTTATCATGATGTATAAGGACTTCTGATACTGAAAACCCTTGTTGATATGCCAACAATGGAATAAACCGATGTAATCCACCATATAAATGCAATGACTTCGCAAGTTCTTTTTTATATAATTTCAAACCGCAGTTATAATCATGAATATCTATTTTCCAGAGCCATTTTGTCATCCCATTGAATAACTTTGAAGCACGTACCATGAATCGAGCGTCTTGTCGATTTTTCCTCCACCCTGTAACTAAATCATACCCTTCTTCCATTTTTACACTAAGTTTCTCTATTTCCTCAGGTCTGTCCTGTAAATCCGCATCAAGAGTGACAATATAGTCTCCTTTTGCTTGCTGGAAACCCAAAGTTAAGGCTTCGGATTTCCCCAGATTTTTTCTGAAAGAGTAAATTCGAACCAATTGATCTTTCAACGCCAATTTTTTAAGAATCTCTAAAGAAGAATCTATTGATCCATCATCAATAAAAATTATTTCATACGATTTATCTATTTTCTTTAGCGCAGGGACAAGGCGTTGATATAAAATATCCAAATTTTCCTCCTCATTATGAAGAGGAATAACAGCACTTATCATAAGCAGTATTCTACCATTTTTACTTAGTATTTCAAAATTGTATACTTTCCTATAGTTTGAAAGAAATAAGAAATTAGACTCAAATATGTGTAGTGGACAATATAAGAATTTCCTGCTCATGATCACATTTTAATAAAACAAATCTAGAAAATTTGCAAATGGAGCATATATAATATTTTTGAAATAAGGGAATCACTATTATGAATTTGTTTATCAAAAGTAACACACCAATTATATAATGGTTGTTTATCCAAAGAAGGAGTATTATCACTATCTCTTAAATTACCTTTTGATGATCCAGGAATGAAAGCCCCTGGATGCGCACCTTTTTTAGCTGTATATGCATATCTTAGTTGTTGATTTACTCCTGTAGGGACAGAATTTAATACAATTTCTACTGTTGATGAATTTATTATTTTTATTACGGTAATATTTACATTATTTCCGCCTATTTGATAAAATTCAAAACCATAATTATTCGCTTTAAGCACATTTTTTGTATCGAAAACAAGTTGGCCAGATGGAACGTGAAAATGAACATGAATAATATTCCCTAATCTATTAATTGATTCTGGATAAAGGGGCATCCAATGTTTATGATCAATTACGACTTGTTTATAAACTTTACCATAATATTCACCTAACCAACGATAACTCTTATTTGTCAGATGAGGACCATTTCTGTAGGTAAAAAAATACATTGGAGAAACCAATATAATATTATTTGGATTATGTTCAGCTGCCGATAGTTGGGCAAGACTCACTACTGGTATTGAGCTCCACTCAGAATAAGAGCTTAGTTGGTAAATTAAAATGGGAATAGATGTGGTTTGATGAGTAATTTTTTTAATTAGTGTTTCATAATCATTTTGCCATTGTTTAAGATTCGATTCATATACATTACCCCACCCAAACCAGTCATCACTTTCACCATGTAATATACTTATCGCAGTAACCTGAAAATGTTTGTGCATCTCATCGCCAAGTTGTTTTGAAACCAGAATATCTTGTACATTTTGATTAAATGTGCTTGTCCCTTTTTTAATTAATTTATAATATGCTCCATCCCAACCATGTAATATTACTTCTAATTGATCGTTATGATTGGACTCTAGAGATGTAATTGTATTGGCCATTGAAGAAGAAATAGTTTCCTGATTATTTTCAACTAATGGAACTAATTGGTTATTTTTTAACATAATGTTATCATATGGTTGTTTTGTAGTAAGTGCTGGAATACCAAATGCACCAGTAGCTAAACTTTGTCCAGTAATCACAATGGTATTTATACAACTCGATTTTGCATAAGAATGAATAATCAAAGTAAACCAAAAACATAGAGAAAATAAAGAGATTATACTAACTATTTGAATTAAAGTTAATTTTTTACATTTTTTACTCATTTTCATTAGTTACAACTTTCACTTATAAAGCTATTATACTATTTAATTTTTTCTGACATTTATATACTAACTATATTTATGATAAAATTTTATAATGTTCAAAAAACATATATATTTTTTCATAGGTACTACTGCAGAATTTATTAAATTATCTCCTATTTTTAAAGAGTTACAACAAAGAAAAATACCGTTCAAATTAATAACCTCTGGACAAAATCATATCAATTTCGATTCTCTTTCCGGTTATATTGGTAATTTCAAACCAGATATCGCATTTAAAGAAAAGGTTAATAAATCATCAATTATTTACTTTTTAATTTGGGCTACAAGAATTTTCTTTAAAAGTTTAATTTCGTTACGGAAGGAATTTAAAGGTAAAGATAAAAAAAATACTTACTTTATTATTTTCGGAGATCCCGTATCAACTACTATTGGCGCAATCATAGCTAAAATTTATGGACTTACTCTTATCCATATAGAATCTGGAGATCTATCTACTAATTTAATGGAACCATTCCCTGAAGAGATTTGCAGAAATATCAATATTCGATTGGCTGATATTCTGTTTCCACCCAATTCATGGGCTGAGAATAATCTGAAACATATAAAGAAAATTAAAATTAATACTCAATATAATACTTTGCTTGAAGTTTTTTGGTGGGTAATGAATAACAAACGTTCTACAAGTTATAAGGTCCCTTCAAAAAAATATTATATTTTAATACTTCATAGACAAGAACATATTCTTTTTAAAAAGAATTGGTCAAAAGATATCTTGGAATTTGTCATTAATAATGCTAATCAAAATTTAGATTGTTTGTTGTTTAATCATCCTTTAACGGTTGAAATAATCAAATCCTTAGAAGTCAACACAAGTATTCCGAAGAATAAAATAAAAATTACTCCGCTATTACCGTACCCAGATTTCCTTACCTTATTAGAACATGCGGAATTTATTGCAACTGACGGTGCCACCAATCAACTCGAGGCATATTTAATGGGTAAACCTTGTTTAATATTACGTGATTATACTGAACAATTTGAGGGATTAGAAAAAAATGTAGTTCTTTGCAAAAGTAATAAGGAAATCATAAAAAATTTTTTGTTACATTATAAAAACTATCAGTCGAAACCAATTCATTCTGAGGTGAGCCCATCTAAAATTATTGTCGATTACCTGTTAAATAGATAAATCAATATGCTTTGCTATTTGCTTTTCTTTTTCACCAAAACGATATTTAATTACTTTTGCGGGAACTCCTCCTACGATAGCATACATTGGAACGTCTTTAGTTACTACTGCGTTTGCGCCTATTATTGATCCTCTACCAATTTTGACGTTAGGTAATACCACGGCGTTTGCACCAATCCATACATCATCACTTATTTCAATAGCCCCACCATAAAATCCTTGTTTCATGATGGGTAATTCTGGATTAGAATATGCATGATTTTCTGAAACAAGATTTACATTATATCCAATCAAAACATAATTTCCTATTTTCACACCACACTGTGCGCCAATTTTTGTATTGCTATTTATTAATACATCATGACCTATCTCAACGTTCTGCGGACTCATAATCTTTACTCCATTCATAATAAATACTCTTAGGCCTATCTTTTTTAAGAATGGTCGCCAAAAACATGCTCGTAAATATCCTACGAGTTGCATTGTATAGCGATACAAAACATTTGCAATTTTATACATATAGAAATGTAAAAATTATACTTTATTCATTGCTAAATAAGTACGAACAGTATATAATAAGAAAGGTTTTATTTATTGTACATCTCCAATGACCAAAAAGGATCAGCTAGTCCAATATATCACTATTCCAAAAATCTTCGATGAATGTTATCTCTGCTTTATGCAAAATCCAGATCATATTACTTTTCCTATTAAACGAGTTTATTATATTTTTAAACGAACAACAAATCTTCCTCGTGGATATCATGCTCATAAAAAAACAAAACAAATTCTCTTTTGCATCCAAGGAAGCATCCGAATTGTCCTCAATAATGGAAAGAAAAAAGAGGAAGTAATTTTAGATAAACCGGAAGAAGGACTTGTCATTAATAATAAAATTTGGCATGAGATGCATAACTTTCGAAAAAGCACAATCTTATTAGTGCTAGCATCGAAACCATATGATCCAGAGGATTATATTCGTAATTATAACGAATTCTTGTATTATATTAAAAAGAAATGAAACCTATAAAATTTATAGATTTCCAAAGTGAGGTAAAACAACACAAAAATGAATTTAAAAAAATATTTGACAAAGTTTTATCATCAGGAAATTATGTTCTCAATAAGGAAGTAAAAAACTTCGAGCAAAAATTTGCTCAATATCTCAAGGTTAACTACTGTATAGGTGTTGCTAACGGACTTGAAGCATTACAAATCGCACTGCTGACATTAGGAATCGGCAAAGGTGATGAAGTTATAACGACTCCCGTTTCAGCAGTGGCAACAACTTTAGCAATTATGGCAACCGGTGCAAAACCAATTTTTGTTGATACGAACGAATATGGTTTAATGAATGCGGATCTCATTCCCCAGTTTATAACTAAAAATACAAAAGCAATTTTGCCTGTGCATCTATATGGAAACAGCGTAAATTTAAAGAAAATTAAAAACATTTGTAAAAAGTATAAACTATATTTAATTGAAGATGCATGTCAAGCTCATGGTTCTACTTATGAAGATAAAAAATTAGGGACGTTAGGAGATATTGGATGTTTTAGCTTTTATCCAACGAAAAATTTAGGATGTTTTGGAGATGGCGGAGCCATAGTTACGAATAATGTTAATATAGCAAAAATTTGTTATGAGATTAGAGATTATGGCCAAAGTAGCAAATATCACCATACCCGAATGGGTTTGAATAGTAGGCTTGATGAATTACAAGCTGCTTTTTTAACTACAAAATTATCTTTTTTAGACGAAAAAAATCAAAAGAGAATCTCAATTGCAAATAATTACGTAAAAAATTTGAAACATCCTGCTCTTAAAATAATTACTCCATTTATTACAAACTCAAATTTTCACCTTTTTGTCATTAGGACAACAAGAAGGAATGATTTACAAGCTTTTTTATCTCAAAAGCAGATACCAAGTTCAATTCATTATCCTTTAATTATACCTGATCAACCTTTTTTTAAGAAATCGATTGATAACTTAGATGTTTCTAGAAAATTCGTACAAGAAATACTTTCAATACCTTGCCATCCATATTTAGAATTAGAACAAGTAGATTTTATTTCTTCCTCAATAATGAAATTCTTAAAAGAATAAACACGATGAATCAAGTTATTATTAAATCATATGTTACTTTACCCACTGATTTAGCTCAAATTGCATTTTTATTAAAAAAAGAAACATATGAATTAAGCAATATACTCTATTCACCAGAAGAAAAAATGAAACATTATGAACAGTATTGCAGTGAACATGATAGGTTTGCTTATTTATTAGCATTTGAAAGTAAAAATATTGTTGGAGGATTAACGTTGTTAAAAAGAAATATTACTTTTGATAATACGCCAATTGTCTTAGGTGGTATTGGAGGATTTTGGGTAAAAAAAAGCAAACAAAGAAAGGGAATTGGTACACTTTTAATGCGAAAAGCTATGGATACTTTAAAAAATGCAGGATGTAATATAATATATTTACAAATTGAAGATCAACGGTTAAGTAATTACTACAGCCGATTTGGGTTTCATTTGCTTAAGAGAAAACATACATTTATTGGAAGATCAGGAAAACGATACTTCCAAAAAAATGGAATGGTTGCATCACCTACTCCTATCTCTACATTATTACTCATGAAGATAGTATATAACAAGAAATCATTAGATATTGGAAAAGGAAATTGGTAATAGCTTATATTTTATGAATTATCCGTTGATTAGTGTAGTTATAGCAACTTTGAACTCGGAAAAAACATTGCCAAAAACCCTCGAGTCTATTAAAAACCAAACCTATCCCTCGAAGAAAATAGAGGTATTGGTCATAGATGCTGGATCAACTGATAACACGAAAAAAATAGCTAAAAGATATTCATGCAAATTTTTGTATAGCTCAAAAATTGAATTAACTTATGCAAAACAATTAGGATTTCTTACCGCTAAAGGTAAATATCTCATGTTTCTTGATAGTGATGAGGTATTGGAGAATACGAGGAGTTTCTTTATTAAGTATAAAGCATTTCAAAGTTCGAGTAGAGTAAAAATGGTAATGACATCTGGTTACAAAACACCTGCCTTCTATTCTGAAATAAATCACTATGTCAATGAATTTGGAGATCCTTTTTCCTATTTTATTTATAGAGAGAGCAAGTATAGTGACCAAATGATAAAAGAAATGTCAAAAAAATATAATATTATCATAGTCAAAGAAGATAATAATAGTATTATATTTGATTTTTCAAAAATTAAGCATTTACCTCTTATTGAATTATGGGCTGGAGGATGTATGGTTGATTTAACTTATCTAAAAAAATATACCAAGCAAATAAAACAATCACCCGATATATTACCTCATCTTTTTTATTTGCTGACTAAGCAAAACAAATTACTCGCTGTTACAAAAAATGATAATACCATACATTATTCGTCGGAATCACTGAGAAAATATTTAAAAAAAATTGCTTCTCGAGTAAAATTTAATATCTTTTTAACGTCCATGGGTAAAGGAGGCTACTCAGGAAGGGAAAAGTATTCTGCAACTAGATCAAAAAAAAACTGGTTTATTCCCTATTCCTTTTCTCTTATCCTTCCCATAATAGATTCTATCCATTTAAGTATAACAAGAAGAAAAACTATATATTTGATCCATTGGCTACTCACTTTTTATACTGCTTCTATGATACTTTACTATTATTTTTTGAAATTGATTGGAATTACTCCTGAAATAAAAAAATACGCAGCATAAAATCATTTTTTCTTTTTTAATTCAAAAAATTGCTGTATAACTCCAAATACAATAAAAAAGTACACCCAAAGCGTAATTCTTCCTAATAAAATAGGGTCACTTTTATTTACAACTTGCCAACAAAAAACGAAAAGTAGGAATCCTGAAAAAATAAATGTTACCCTACTTTCCAATTGATAGATATAAGTTAGAAAAAATCCAAGTAACAATATAATCAGCAGCGTAACATCATTATCATTAGCATAATGTTGAAGATCAAAAAAGAGAGTGAAGAAAAATAGTAATATCAATATATATTTTAATAATCTCATATTATTTATGTCTTATCTCTCTTACTAACCAAATAAGAAGTATTAGTAATGCAATCAGAGAAAGCAGAATACCACCATACATTATTCTATCATCAGTCATCTCTAAAACTAATGTATAGTTAGTTTTATGAGAAACATCGGTAGGAACAATATACCAAGCATTTGCGAAAACATTTGCCATATAATGTCGTGTATTTGCGATTGGAGTTTTTCCTATTGTTTCAAGAATATTCATATCTATTATCTTATTTTCATTTTTTCTTTCTACAATAGTGTTATTAAAATATGATTGGATAATTTTTATATTTTTCTCTTTTTTTCCCGTTTGTTGATTTGCCGTATATAATTGCCAATTTGTATTAAATGATTGCGAAAAAACCAATACATATGGACCTGATGCATGTTCGACAGTTATAATATATTTTGAATTGTTAATTTTTGAAAATGAAATATTCGGCTGGGATAGAGATGAAATCATTATGTCATTATTCAAAAAGACTTTTCGAAGCTCATTATCATTTTTATCTTGTCTAAAGTTTTTCAATACGTATTCAGCACTAGCAAATTGACGCTCATCGTAATTACTCTTTGTTGACTGTTTTAAAAATATTACTTTTTTGGCAGGATAAATGATCGGTAAGCGTAAAGCAGAAGGAACGGTATAGAAGTGATAAAATTTCCCAAAGTCATTTATTTTTTTTAATGATAAGTTATTAATAAGATCTGAATACCCTGCTTGTGTTAGAGGCATGTATAATTTTGCATCATTGTAGGGAAATGTCCTGAAAACTTCGTAAATATATGGATTTGCATTATGAAGTACTGTTCCTACATTTAAAATTGGAAAGATATTTTCAAAAGTAAGATAATCTTTATTTTTTACGCTATTAAAAAGTGCTTGAGTAAATGGTCTTAACGTAAAATTTGAAGCAAGATCAGCTTTTCCGGAGAGATAAGAAATCATTGAAGGACCAAAATATACACCATCATTCCCTTTACCTGCTATTAATTGGTAATCAAAATCTGCTATAGGTAATGTGATATTTCTTGCAGAAGATGGATTCATTCTAAAATATCGCAATATTTTTTCAATATTTGGATCAATCTGCAAACGACTCTTTACAACTACTCCGGTGTCTTGAGTCAAAATTCTGTTTGATATACTTCCAGAAAGAAATGGCAATGCATTTATAATCAGTATAAATGCAAGAGCAATTATGCTTGCAAACTTCAAATAACTTTTTGTTAAAGAAAAAAATATAAACATAGCATAACCTATTAGCAAAGTATAAAACAATAGAAATATTTCAAACAATCTTCCATAAAAGTCTCGAAACATTACTAGCGGAGGAAATAAAAAAAATAGCTTATAGAAAGAAAAACCTAATTGTGAAATTTTTGCGGTAACTGCAAAATAAACAACAAGAAAAAATATTGTTGGAATAAGTACAAATATATTTTTGTTTTTATAGAGCATAAAGATAATCAATAAAGGAAAAACTACCAAAGAAATATTAACGAAAGAAAAAGGTGAAAATGGAGTTACACCAATAAATTGATATCCATGAGATGTATAACTCGCAACATTATCTAGATATTGAATAGTATCCGAATATCTACTTCCCTGTAACAGTTGATTGCCCACATCACTATTTTTTTCAAAAATTGTGAAAAAAAGTGGAAGTAAATGAAATGCATGGAGAACAATAAAAAGTAAAAAAGCTAAAATTATTGGTTTTATTAGTATTTTTTTCTTTTTTATACATTTTATATATATCAATAAATACACAAGAGAGATAGAGAAAAATCCAAGAACATTAGGAACTGACACCCAACTAAAATCATGAGCGAATAAAAAACTCGTAAGCAATGCGATTATGAGAAAAACTTGTCGTGACGTTGTTAGATATTTCAATAAAAGCCAGAAAAGTAAGGGGTATACGAAGCGTTGTGATTGAATGATTAACGGCAAATCCCACCCTCCCACAGAAGACATTGGTATAAAAATATAAAACAATCCTGCTACAATAGAGGCATATCTGATATTTTGGTATTGTCGAGTGTTTTCCTCACACAAATCTTGAATGAACTCTTTAACAATTGCATAAACAACAAGAAAAGGGGTTACCAAACTAATACTATAAAATACATTATTGAGAATCCAAGGGAAACGAACTACACTAAATAACAAAGAGAGAAAAGAAATAAAGGGAAGCATATGTAAACTTCCACTTTTTATTCCTAAACTATCTGGTAAAAAAATATTAAGAACAAAACTATTTAAGAAATTAATAGGATCATAAAAATATAATCTACTTGAATCACCACCAATATCGATATACCCGGGTTTAAACCAAAAAAAAGGAATTATTGCGAGAAGTAAACATATAAAAACAATAAACCAGCGGGAATTAACAAAGAAATTTATCCTTTTTAGCATCTTCACAAAGAATATTTTATGTGTATAATAGTAGCATACATGGCAAGCAAAAAACATGTTCTAGTTACTGGTGGAGCAGGATTTATTGGAAGTCACATGGTAGAAAGACTTCTTACCGATGGATATGATGTTACGGTACTTGACAATCTTTCGACTGGCTTAAAAACTAATATTCCAAGTTCTGCAAGATTTATTCAAGGAGATACAGCAAATTCAGATGATGTTGAAAAAGCATTTGAAAAGATCCCCGATGTGGTGTTCCATATTGCTGGATGTGCATCAACTATTAACTCTTTTACTGATCCGTTAGCAGATGTCCGAGCAAACTTTATTGGCTCTATTAATATCGTGAAGAAATGCGTTGAAGCAAAAATTACTCGTCTTCTCTATGCAAGTTCAATGACTGTCTATGGACCAGTAGAAAATCTACCGGTTCAGGAAACCCATAATGCTGCTCCAATTTCGTATTACGGTATAACAAAATATGCCGCTGAACGTTTCGTTCATGCTACGGGATTGAGGAATGACTTACCTGGCAAACTCAATGTCACATCTTTCCGAATGTTTAATGTTTATGGTCCACGTCAAAGTCTTACTAATCCATACCAAGGAGTTATGGGAATCTTTATCGGAAATGTCATCCGAAATGAACCAATTAAAATATTTGGTGATGGGCAACAATCAAGAGATTTTGTTTATATTGATGATGTTGTGGACGCTTGGGTCAATAGTATTGACAATGAAAAAACATACGATCAAGTATTTAATCTTGGCTTTGGTATAGATAAATCAATTCATGATCTCATATCTACTATTATGGATACTTTACAAAAAGACCAGAAAATATATCCAATCAGTTATTTTCCTGCTAGACCAGGAGATCAGAAACATATGAGGGCAGATATTTCTAAATTAGAAAATGCGATCAATTGGAAACCACATAACAATCTTCAAATGGGACTGGAGAAAACCATTGCATGGGCAAAAGCAGAAAACAGATAATTAATCCTCACTTTCAATCAGTTTTTATTGCCTCATTTTCAGCATGGCAAAATGGAAAGCGTCTTCCAAATAATGGCATGATAGAACCAATGCTTGAATTTTTTGGACCGACAACAAGAAATATTATTCTAGTCGATTGTACGCATCCTGGTAGTAGTGACGATGTTATCCCAAAAATTGAATATTATGAAAAAGGGAAACTAGTAAAAAGAGAAGAGCCAAAATATCTATTTCCATCAAAAAAACTATTAGAAAAACATAATACCTTAGAAACACAACCAACTTTTAAGCTCCGCGATATCTTCACGGTCGCGCAAGTTCTTTGGCTACAAAAAAATAAAATTGACTTGTTTATTGGCCTGGAATCAATCCATACCATTACTGGAATATTCTTTAAAAAACTTGGAAAAATTAAAACAGTTATTTATTATGTTTCCGATTATTCTTCTACAAGATACCAGTCAAAACTATTTAATGCTATTTACCTTTGGCTCGATAGATTTTGTGCAACACACGCTGATTATATTTGGGATGTTTCACCTGCAATGCTTCCTGCAAGAATTAGCGTAGGACTGAATCCACAAAAAGTAAAACCGGTCATTCAAGTTCCCAATGCTCTTTTCCCTTTCCAGATTTCTTATCTACCAATCAATAAATTGAAAAAAAATTCTCTTCTTTTTGCTGGCACCATTGGACCGCAAAATGGACTTGATTTAGCTGTAGAAGCATTAGCAATTGTTAGAAAATCAATACCAGATGTAACACTTGACATATTTGGAGCAGGACTTGTCAGTGAAGAAGAAAAAGTAAAAAAGTTAATAAAAAAACTTAAATTGGAGAGAGTAGTTCATATGCATGGCTTTATCAGTAACTTAAATCTTCTATCAAAAATGTCTCAAGAATACCAGATTGGTCTCGCTCCCTACCGAGCTATACCGGGTTCTATACGTTGGTATGCAGACGCAACAAAAATGCGCCTTTATTTTGCCAATGGACAACCAGTCATAACAACTCATGTTCCTCCTCTAGGGATTGATGCAGAGAAAAAAGGCTGTGCAATAAGAACTAATGATCAGCCTGAACCATATGCAAATGCAATAATTAAGCTATTGCAAGATGAAAACCTCTACAGAAAATATCGTAAAGCGGCGATAAATTTCGCAAAAGAAAATACCTGGGAAAATACGTACGCAAACGCACTCAAAAAAATGGGATTATTATAATTTCTTTTTATAAGACCCTAGTAAAAAAATCATTATTCCCACAAAGCTAATAAATGAAATTGCGTAGAAATATTTCTCATACTTTTCCGGTATAAAAATGATATGAAATTTATAGGTTCCTGCAGGTAATCTAAATGTATTTAATCCCTCAGGATTTTGAACACTTCTAATTTCTCTATTTTTAACAATTCCAATCCACCCCGGATGATATGCTTCTGAGAAAACCAGTGATTGAGGGGATATATTGTTAATAGTCACTACATAATCAGAACTTGAATTCCTCGTATATGGGACGTTTGTTTGGTTTGGTAAGACAAAATGACCATTATAGCGTGGAACTTCGTAGACAATAATCTTACCTATAGAAAATTTCTGTAACCACGATATACTATCTAATTTCTTTATAAAATTTTGTCGTTTTATATTATCATATTTTCTGTCATTCAGAAAAATCTCGCCGGTACTATCATAAGGAATGATAATATACTTCACACTCAGATCTTGTACCAGCTTTCTACCCGAAGCGCTTTGTAATTTATTTGCAATTTTTACGGGATCAGTTGTATTAAAAATATCATTTACGTTAAGCACGGGATGGTTTTCACCTTCAAATCGGAAACGAGATTGTTGAGGAATCCATAAAACTCTAAAAAAATTTGGTTGGGAAGAAAGGAAATTTCCAAATCGAATATAATCCTGCGGTACCGAAACCTGTGTAAAGGTTCCGTTTAACCTACCTTGTAATGCTTGTCTTATCTGAAATAGCATAATACTTAACAATAGAACAAAGAAAATATATTGGAAAAAGTCTCTTTTTATCCCAAAATCTACCATCGTTTTCAAAGATAAAGGAATCATTACAGCATATGATATCGCAATGAATAGATAATACTTTGTCGGATCTCTAAATAAGCTAAAACCAATAACATGATTAAAAAGCCATGAATTTAGTTCTCCAAAAGGTTGGTTTACCCCTTTTGCTAAAAATACACCAATTAGAGCTATGAAACAAAAAAATAAATAAACAAATCCTATTTCTTTCTGCATTTTTCTAACAACAAGCAGTCCCAAAAAAGCAAGTAATGGAAACAAAAGAAATTCAGGCTGTAAAAAATGAACTTTTCCAAAAATATTTTCTGGCCAGTTTGGATGTAAGAAAGATAAGGCATGTGAAAAATCCGCAAAACTAAAAAAAGTAAAACCTGAACTACTTGTTATCCCCATCGGTATAGCGAGCAATTTAAAAAAATAGAACGGTAATAGCCAGTAGCTATGAATCAATAAAAGAGTTGCAAAACCTATGATTACATAACCGATATAATGAGCAATATGAATGGATCGGATTATAAAAAAAGAAAAAAGCATATAAAGTAAAACTAATCCTATCATTAAATAAGTAATTCGAGGATCAAATAGCATTTCTAGCGATACCACAAGCCCAAATAAAAAACCTCTCCTCATGAGAGTAACTATTGATACTGTTTCAGAAAAAGATCGTAGCGAATTAATCACCGTACCAACAACAAAGGGAGCAACGCTATAACTTAATAGAATACCCATCTGACCACCAGATGCAAGCATAAGAAAGTATGTATTTGCTATGTAGAGAAAAACTGCAAGAGAAGTTTCCCAAAAAGTAGATTTTTTTTGGCAACTTCTATATAAATAAGATATTCCTGTTGCCCCAAATACTAATGGTAACCAAAACCAAAATACTTTATAAACGTAAATCCAAGTAAAATGAAGTATATTGACAAAAACCCCAATGGTAAAATATAAGTAACTATATATAGGAAAATCAGCATTAACACCACCTAACCCAATTCCGCCTTGAGCAGTCCATAACGGTGCTAATGGCGTAAATTTTTCAAACATTCCCTTTGCATAGTATGGCCAGTCTCCTCCGTTAATTTCGGGTAGTGAAATCCAGTGAAAGAATATTTTTACAATAGCAAGAAACAACATGCTAGAAAAAAGAAAAGGAATAGATTTATTTAGTATTTTTTTCATGTATATATTTTATAACTTTTGCCGGAACTCCTGCCGCAACAACAAACGGTGGAATATTTTTATTAACAACTGCATTTGCACCAATCACTGATCTTTTCCCAATAGTTATGTTATTAATCACCATAACACCTGATCCAATCCATACGTTCTCCTGTATATGTATGTTATTTCGTATATGATGTTGTTTATGTAGTGGGATATCGTCATCCCTGTATGAATGATTAATACTATGTATACGGCTAAAATCTCCAATAAGTACGTAATCATCAATAATAATAGGACCTCCTAATTGGGCAATATAACAATTTCTTGTTACAACAACATTATTTCCTAAAACAAGTTCGTCGTTAGCAATCATCGTTGTTTTCTCTCCAATAATAACATTATCACCAATATGGATTTTTCCGTACGCTATAATTGTTACATCATCTGCAATACGGACATTTTTCCCTAGGGTTATATTATGAATATTCACTAGTTTTGTGCGTTTACCAATAAAAAGCGGATAGATGCTTCTAATCAAAAAGTGTCCAATAAACCCTTTTACAAGACTGGTCAAAAATCCACTACCGGAGTTTAAAAAAAGAGTAGCAAGAAAATCAGACCATAAAGCCCGACTTAATTCTTTTAAAGAAAACACAAAATAAAATAATGCAATATTATTTAGAAAATGAGACTTTAGATTTTTATTTTGATCCATATACTTTTATTTTGTTTTTAAAAAGATCACTCAGTAACCAAATGAGAATAAGCAAAAATGCTATTACAGATATTGGTATACTCATGTAGAAATACTTTTGTGTATTTAATTCTATAATGAGTTCATAATCACGTTTTCCACCGGTATCAGTTGGACTGATGATCCAAGAATTTGCATAACCGTCCCCTGTTGTATGTGTTGCTTCAGCAATAGGATGTAAAAACCAAGTTTCAAACAAATCATTACCAAATGCAGTATTCGTATGACCACCTTCTGAAACAGACCCACCGAAATAAGATTGTATAATCGAGAAATTTTTACCAGAAGAGGCAGGTTTATAATATAATTTCCAGCCTTGGCTAAATGCTTGTAGAAATGTCAAAACATAAGCAGTATCCGCATGATTAACGAAAATATGATATTTTGTCGGATTAATACGTTGAAATGTTATTGTTGGGCCCACTACTGGTTGAGGTAGTATTTTCTGTATGGTAACTATCGGATTTTCAATAACATTTACTGATAGATTTTTCATCATAATTTCTTTTGGTTCTACAGGAGCGGTACTTTCAATTTCCATATAGGCTTCTGATGTTTGAGGATCTATAGTAAATACCGTCTGAAATAGCTTCCAATCATTCGATATGAGCTGTCGTGTTGTATATTCATGAAATTCAACTTCTCCCTGATTCTTTATCCTCTTGTCAAATATCTTTATAGAAAAAGGAACATTATGGGTATTATATAAAAATGAAATAATATACTGTCGTGAACTATTAACAACCGGAATTTGTCTTACCATCTGAGCTGGAATACTTTCGACTAACTTATCAAAAATTAAAACGTCAGAATCATCTGTTTTTTTCACAGAACCTAAACCTTCCCACTGCGTATCGTTTATCAGATTTGTATTTTGTGTTGTAAGTATTATAGGAATTTCCTTACCCGAAGACATTAAAACTTGCTCTGAAGAGACTAAGTTATTTTGTTGATTAATTAAATTGTATTGAGATCCTCCAATAAATAACCCTGAGATACTTGCCTCAGGTGAAATTCGAGAAATATTAAGTACATAATTCCCTTCTGCTCCTTTTGGAAGATTTACCGAATAATGCTTTTCGGTGATATCAATTTTCTCTAATTTAAGATTATTTTCTAATGTATCAATAAGCATATTACTTTGATGTAGTAAATAATTTTTGTCTTCACTTGAAAATCCAGAACCAGAAATAATAGTTTGCAAGCGCATTCTGTGTTGTTCAAATTGCTCAAATGCTATCTCCTTTTGAGAAAGAATTTCGTCTTGAGGAAATTGCTTAATACCGATAATAATATTATTTGCGTTAGATTCATAATGAGCAAAAGAGGCTTCCCAGCTATTATATTCCGACCAATGTATTAATTGTTTTATACTCGTTCCTTGCCATGTAACTTTTTTATGCAGTATAGGAATATCATTAGTCCATTTACCTAGTTCCTCAATTCGTTTTGCTAAATATAAATAAGCAACGTCCATTTTTTGCTGCGACTGTAATTTCTTTAGAGAGCGTTCTTCTTTCCAGATAACAAAAGGATATACTATACTTCCTGGTTTCCACGTAACTTCCGGCATTGCAGAATGAAATTGTAAATTATTATAAAGTCCCGAAAAATTGTCATGTAAATCTGCCTGAAAAGATTGGGAGGAAATATTTTCTAAAAAATTTTGTGTCGGTAAAACAATATTTGGTTGACCAGCTATTCTCCGTAATAGATACCCTGTATCTGAAAGATTATTTGTGTAGAGAACGTTCACCGATGGGAATATCTTTGGGAGAACCGTTGCAACATCCAAATGCATTACTTGTAACGTTTTCCCAAAATAATGTCTTTGAGTAATAGGAAGCAAATTAATAAAAGATTGATAGGCAGATACTGTCGTTGGAAGATATAATTGAGTTGATTGATATGGAAAATTAGGGAAATTAGTTCCGTAAACAAACGGGTTTGTTTCCCAAAAAATATCTTGAATATTTAATACACCGAGGATATTTTTTATTGTAGTAATATCGTTACTTTTTATTGCTTGAATAAACGAATCACCTAAAATACCCATAGCACTATAATTACCGAAATCCTGTTTCAATGTTAGCGGACCAATAAGGGATGATCCTATATACATTCCACCGTTTTCACCTGCTACCATGAGATAGCCAAAGTCAGTTAACGGTAATGCAAGTATTTTTGCGTCAGTCGGTATTTGGGAAATATAAGTTAATGCATGTTCAAATGAAGGCGGAATAATAAAAGGCGATGAGATCTTTGACTGTAATATTGGTAAATATAATATACTACCATTTACGATTGGCCACCCTCGAACGACAAGGATAAGAAAAACAAATATCGTAATACTTATACAAAATACCTTTTTTACATTTTTATAAATAATGTACAATCCAGTAGCAATAGTGAGTGAATAGAAAAAAGAAAAGGCGGTCATAAACTGCCCGGTAAAATTACGAAACATTCCGAATCCAGGAATTTTAAACAAATTCTCATATAGGGAAAACCCCAAACTGGTAAACTTTGCTGAAGTGAAATAGAGCAGGAAAAGATAGCACAAAAAAATAAGTATATATACTTTTCGAAAGTAAATATCATCTTTATCTTCTACTTTTTGTATTAACGCAAAGACAAGAATAAAAGGAAACACAAAGAAAGACACTCCAAATAACAATGGAAACTGCGGTAACCCTAAAAAATTATCAGTCACATTAACACCATTAGCTATTCTCTGAAAATAATCTACATAGTTAAATGTTGACTGAGAAAATACACGTAATGATAATACTGAATCTGGTCTTTTCAATAAAATAAACTGTGGTAATAACTGAAAGGCATGTATACCTAACATCAGAAGAATAAAAAAAACAAATTGTTTAATTGGTATAGATGTCTTTTTTATAAGACAGAGAAAAAAAAGAATGAAAAAAACAAAGGGATAAAATGAAAAGAAGGTTGGTGCACCAATAAAACTAAAATTTGGAGCAAAGATAAATGTTCCAAGAATTGCGAAAAGAGCATAAAAGGGTTTTTTTGTCATTACATACTTATAGATAAGAAAAAACATCAATGGATCAAGAAACACTTGATTAAAAGTAAGGAGAGGTTTATCCCAATTGGTCATAATTGGAGAGAAAAGATAAAATAATCCTCCGATAATACTGACTGTTCTAATAAATCCTATATTCTTCTTTTTACTCATATCATTGTCCATAATAATTGCGTATATGGATCCATATGTTGCCAGAAAAGCAAGAACAAAAGAAAAACTATTAAATACATTAACAAGATTATGAGGTGTCTTCACAAAGATCATAAGAAGTCCAAGAAAAGCAGCAAAAGGAATAATGAAATATCCTGCCAACTCGGTTCCAATATTCCACGCATTGATTCCATACAAAACGTAGTTCTTTATAAAAACAAACGGTTCATAAAGGTATCCACGTGAAGAATCACCCCCCAAATTTACTTCTCCTGGTTTTAACCAAAAGAATGGAATAATGATTAAAGCAAATACGAGAATAAAAACAAATATTTTTTTTGTCGACATATTATCTCCTGTAGAATAGTTCCTTTATTTGTTGTATAACTCCAATAATCAGTAAGAAGTAAATCCATGTGGTAACCCGTTCTGTATGAAATGTTCCCACATCTAAGATGAAAAAAATGAATAATATAAACAGAATGCCTAATATTATAATGAACGTATCTCTACTTGTTAAGTTAAGTAAAAAAATAAGTAAAATCCAATATATAACAAGTAAAAAAAAGAGTGTATCAGAAAGAAATGTATAATAAAGAATATCAATTCCGATTCCCATAAAAAAAACAGTGAAAAAATATGTCTTATTTTTTAAAGCAAATTCATAATAAGATTTTTTTAACTTATTCATATAAATATATTTATGATGAAACTTTATGAAGTGTGATAAGACTATGATAAAATCCTTCAGCAGTCCAATATGTTTCTAAAAATAGTAAAAGAATAAATGCAAATGGAACCAAAATAATTTTAGGATTCGACACAACGTTACGTGTCGTAAACATTCTCCAGTAGTATAAAATGATAAAAAGAATAATAAGAATAAGAGAAATGAGCCTCGTTTGTGGAATAAGAAGTCCAACTACGAGTGCCGGCTTAAGCAGCATTGTAAATATACCAAATGGTTCATTTCTCAATCCATACCTTCCTAACATAATTCCATAGGCTCCTGCAATAATCTTTTTTTTCTTTAGTAAATCGTTAAATGAAAAATCTTTATAGGTATAATGAAGATGTTCTATTGAAGCTTCTGTTGCAACCGTTTTACCAATTTTTAATAATCGCATATGTAAATCTCCATCCTCTGCTCCATACCAATCACACAAAACTTCATCATGACCTCCTATTTTCATATATGCTTCCTTTTTAATACAGTCAATTTTTCCCACTAAACCAACCGATGTTTTTCCTGCTTGGTAAGCAAAAAGAAATTGTTCCCAAAAAGCATAATGGTTCCAGATCACTAAAGATTGATGAACTCTTCCGAAGGTTGCAACTACCGAAGTATCTTGGGTAAACGGTTTTAAAAGTTTTTGAAATTCGTCTTTACCAATAAGCCTGCAATCTGATTGAATAAAAATAATATAGTCTGACTTTACGTTTTTTACGCCTATTACTAAACTTCTAGCAATAAATAAATTTTTTTCATTTACTATTAAATGTATATGCATGCTTTTGTGACTTTTAGAATAGTTACGGACAAGTTCTGCTGAGTTATCTGTTGACGCATTATCAACAATAATTATTTCTTTATACAGATATGTTTGTTTTTCTATTCCTTGTAAAGTTTCTATAATAGTAGAAGAAGCATTCCGCATAGGAATGAGAATAGAAACATCAAAATATTGAGATTTTTGTTTGTTCATGTATAGTTATTTAAAAGGTACTGCTTGATTTTGGTTGTCTTCATGTTCTCTTCCATCATGAATATGTTTTATTTTTGCAATCCAAGATGCAATAACGTGATTAAGAATTCCATGAATATCTTCAATTGGTCCATAATGAATACTCTGAACAATAATGGGAATATTTACCAATGCCGCTAATTTCCCTCCTGTTTTAAAACCTAAGAAGCCGATTGTCCTTGCGCCACATGCATTCGCATATTTTATTGCATTAATAACATTTTTACTATTTCCACTCCCAGATATAGCAATAACGACATCGTCTTTCTCTATTAAATTCCGCAATTGTTGAACAAAAACGGCATCAAATGAAAGGTCGTTTGCGTAAGCGGTCATTACCGCAACATTATCGGTAAGGGAAATAACGCGAAAACGTTTTTCTGAATTATCGTAAATCCGTTGAAGTGTACCTTTACCTAAATCACACGCCATATGAGATGCAGTGCTTGCACTTCCACCGTTACCTAAAATAAATACTTTTCTATCGTTTTTATATGCATCAGTCAACATATCCACAACTGATTCAATCGCTTTTTTATCGAGCGAATCAAGACTACGTTTTACCTCAGAAAAATACGCTTCGATAAAGCCAATTGTATGAAATTTCTTAGTTATCTTTTTCATAAATGTTTTACCCTTATTTTATAATCTCTTTTTGCAAATGCCACTGTTTTTTGCAATCCATCTGATAATGAAACTAATGATTCCCAACCAAGCATTTTTTTGGATTTTTCGATAGAAGCAAGCGTATATTTATTTACTTCCCTTATAATGAACTCCTTGTTAATAGGGTGTGCTCCTTGAAACATGCCAGGATACTTATCCCATATTTTTTCAGGTCTTCTATATGTTGGTTTAATTCCCGTAGTACCGAATGCTTTATCGAGAACGTCAAAAACTTCCTGTATACTATATGCTTTCCCTGAACCGACATTAAATATTTCATTTTTTGCATTTGGATGTGTCATAACAATTTCACACATCTTGAGGACATCATCAACATAGACCATGTCCCTTTTCTGATTACCATTGGAGTGTAAGACCGGAGCACTTTTTTCCAATAAGCATTTAATAATATAACTGACAAAAGGAGGATTTGGCCTTAAATAATCCATATGCGGTCCATAAATATTAAAAAAGCGGAGAATGCAAATATCCATTCCATACATTTGTATATAGGATGTACAGAGTTCTTCACTATGTTTTTTAGATAACGAATATATTAATATCGGATTAACACTAGTAGATTCTGAGAGAGGAAATATAGTATTATTTTCATACACAGCGGAAGTTGAGGAAAAAATAATCCGTTTTACTCCTTTCCTCCTTGCTGATTCTAAAACATTACCTGTACCTGCAGTATTCGTACTATACGCATCATAGACATGATAATTACATTCCGGCAATGATGAAACACCAGCTAAATGAAAAACAACGTCCACATTGGTCATAAGAGTTTCTAATTGAGGATCACGAATATCAAGAGAAACAAACTGAGGAAATGCTTTACCATTAACAATAAGATTATCAATATGCCCATATGCTAGAGAATCAACTAATATCACATTATGACCTTTGGATTGAAGATAAAAACCTAATTGCGAACCAATAAAACCTGCTCCTCCAGTGATGAGAATATTCATAATTAATTATTATCTAAGAAAATTATTTTACTTCCTTGCTGTTCAAAAGAAAATGGAACATGTTTGAGATCTTTCAATGCAGACTTTATTTTAGCATGATCTTTTACCTTTGCATACACAAGGAGGAAGCCACCTCCCCCTGCTCCTAATAGTTTTCCTCCTTCTGCACCTTGTTCTCGAGCTAATGCATACCAGTCATCAATTTTTTGAGATGTTATCCCATCAGCAAGTTTTTTCTTAAGAAGCCAGTTTTCATGGAGAATATCTCCAAAGGAGGATAGATTGTTATTATTGAGATCATGTCGAAGTTCTTTAACAAGTCCGACCATTTTTTTCATATACTCCTTTTTATCGTTCATTTGCCGAATTTGTTGCAAAAGGATCGGATCCGCTGAGCGAGTTATCCCAGTATAAAAAAGTAACAACCGTTTTTGTAATTTTTGTATTGTTGCTGGTAAACAAATAATATGATCTACATAGACATTTCCATCCTCTTTAAATTGTATATAGTTAAAACCACCGTAAGCAGCGATGTATTGGTCCTGCTTTCCAATTGGTTTTTTTAAAATACTTATTTCAATCTTGCATGCCTCTTGAGCAAGCTTTTCCGCAGTAACATGTTTTCCTTGATAGGCATATAATGCATTAAGTAAACCGACTATATACGCACTAGAAGAGCCCATTCCAGTTCCTTCACCAGGAATATCAGCAATTGATGTAATATGAATTCCTCCTTTTATTCTCGTTGTTCTCATACCCTCACGAACTAAATTATTTTCTATTGCTGCAATTTCTTTTACTATTTCTGTTTTTGAGTAATTGATAATTATACGTCCGTCAAATTGTTCATTTACGGCAATATAAATATACTTATTGATTGCCGTAGAAATAACTGCGCCCATTTGATGGGTATAAAAACTTTCTATATCGCTTCCTCCCCCAACAAAACTAATTCTAATTGGCGTTCGTGAAATAATCATAAATACTTACGTACTATATCAAAAAGATTTTCCTTTTGTGTAACTAAATAGGTGGTAACTCCAGCCGCCATACCTGCTTGCTGATCTCTCGGATCATCACCAATAAATATGCTTTTTTGTAAATTAATTTGATGTTCTATCGCAGCTTGGAAAAGCATTCCTGGATTTGGTTTTCTACACCAACATCCCTCATCCCACCCATGTGGACAAAAATAGATGTCTTTTATTATAACTCCGTCATTTTTTAATTCTTTTTGTAAATTCGTATGAATTTCAGAAAGTTGTAATTTGGTCATCATACCACGCGCAATACCCGATTGATTTGAAATAATATATATTTCATACCCTTTTTTTTGCAAAAGTTTCAGCGCTTCTTTTACCTGAGGAAGAAAGTGAAAATCTTCCCAACGATTTATATATTCAGCTTTTGCAGCTTTTTTATTAATAACGCCATCGCGATCAAGAAATACTACTTTCTTCTCACGTAGATATTCATATACCTTAGGTAATCTTTCTGGCGAAGTTACACTATAATATGGGTAATCGGTAATATATGCAGAAACATCATTCTTCTTTATTAAACTAAGCAAAATATCATCAAGAGAAATATTTTCTTTGGGCAATCCTTCCAAAACTGATGTATCAAAAATAAAATACCCAATATTGATTCCCCGGAAATTATGAAGATGATTTACGTCATATATTGAAACAATATTATCTTCAACGAGAACATTTCCTTTTCTTATTGCATCTCTATTATTATACACGCTCATAAGCACCTTCTTTTTTTTCTTGATATATACATCAAGTATTTCCGGTAAATTAAGCGGCCAAGTATTATCCCCATATAGCAAAATAATTTTTTCTTTTAACAATGGTAATGCGTTAATCATTCTTTCTCCTGTATTTGCATTAGCCGACAAATAAGAATAAGATATTTTGACATTAAATAATCTCCCATCTCCAAAATAACGTTCAATTTGCTCATGAAGATATCCAACAAGTAAAACAATCTCAGTAATACCATTTTCCCTCAGATCCTCTATGAGATATTCTAAGAATGGTTTACCATGAATAGGTAACATTGGTTTTGGAGCAGTTAGAGTATAAGGCAGTAATCTTGTTCCTTTACCTCCTGCTAAAATAACTGCTTGAGTAATTTTCATAAAGTATTTTTGTTTTCCATAAAAGTAAATTTATCAACATAATATTTCCTAAAATCAAACGCGTGATTCAGATGATCCAAATTATGTAAATATTTAGTATAATTTTTCCGTATCTTTTCAATAGCATTATTTACTGATGATACATCTTTTGTTACAATAATTCCCGCTTCAAATTTTTTTATATACTGAGCAACCTCAGCTGCATCAGTCATAATAATAGGCAATCCATATTCAAGGTATTGTTTTATTTTCGCCGGATCACCGTAATAAGTTACACTCATGGGATCAACTGTATAGAGAGCCATACCGATGTGGGAATCTGCAATTTCCTTTTTCAGTTCATTTCCATAGATAAACTTGTTTGGAAAATAAACCCTATCTTTAATATTATATCTTGTAATAAGATTTAGGTAATCTTTTACTAGGCTTTCCTCGCCTGTGCCAATAAGCTTTAAGTGTACTTTTGGATTTTTGGCGACTACTTGTAATAGTACTTCAACACCTTGCCAAGGCACTAATACACCAATAAAGCACAAGACAATTCTACCTTTTATCTTTTTTGTATAATCTATTTGAGGGGGATCAATAGCAGGAATAATATTTTTTTTATTTTCCGTAGCCAGTAATTTACCTTTATTCATTTTTTCATTTATCCTATCTGTTTGGTAAAATGCATATTTAACATGGTCATGATAATAATGTAAAAAGAACATATAAAATCGAATGGAAAGATCATGCATTGGCCAATAATCTCCTACCCAGGCGACAAAATTGATGTCACGAAATAACCTAATAAGTGATTGTAAAAAAAATAAGGTAAATAAGTAATTGATAAAATATACTTTTTCTTTTTTCTTAGTATAACGAAACAAAATAGTAATATAATGTACATACAACATGATATGCCATAAAAAAAGATTTTTTGGAGAGTAAAGTTTTTTTGTTTCTTTTTTTATTCCTTTTTCATATACTTCTACAAAATTTTTAATTGTTCCTCTTCTTGGTAAAACATAAAATGCGATTGTTTTCTCTGCATTTTCCACAAAATATTCACGCAAGTGGTTTGCATATTGCAGTGAGGTCAAAATCATAATTGTTGGATATCGATATGTTTTTTTCATATGAAACTTTTCTCAATAATATCTGCATTCTTTTGTCTATCGAATTCTTTCAAGGCATAGGTAATACATGTTTTTCTCATATTTTGCAACATGGATCGCTTGTTAGAAAGATATTCAACAAGTTGAACAATTTCATTACTATCTGGAGCAACAAAAAATCCTACATTTTTATTAATAACCTCACTGACACCTCCTGTTTTTGTCGCTATAAGTGGTGTTCCACATGAGAGAGCTTCTATCATAACTCGCGGTATTCCTTCTGCGTATGTTGTTGTTGCCTGCAGTGAGGGAAACAAGCAAATATCTGCAGCAGAATATAATAAGGGAAGTTCTTCTCTTTTCACTTGACCAATAAATCGGAGTGTAGCAAGATTTTTTTCTTTCTCTGCAATCACATCTTTCATCTCTCCTGAACCGACGATAACAAATAGAATATTTTTTTTCACTTTTTGTGCAGCTTCAAGGATTAATGGTATTCCCTTTGCGGGAATCAACCTACCAGTAAACAATACAATAAATGTACTTTCAGGTATATGATATCGTTTTCTTACAACTTTTCTGTCTTTTGGAATAAATAGCTTTGTATCAATCCATTGATGATAGACAAGTATCTTTTCATTTTTGACACCGATCTTCCGTAATTGCCCTTGCGATTCTTTTGTCAGAACAAGCACAAACCGAGCTTTATTGAGAATATAGGTAAGAACCTTAGCATAGAGAGATGATTTATTAAAATAAAAAGATACATGCGTGTTAACGGTAAAAGGAATATGAAAAATTGAGGATAATAGAAAACCTACAATAGCCATATTAAATCCATGAGTTTGTATAACATCAATATCCTTATGTTTTTTTATTAAATAATTACTGGTATATAAAAAAATCGCAGGAACCAAATAAACCATCTGTAAAATCGGCAATTTCTCTAGTCGATTAAATAAATTAAACTTTATCCATGGTATACGATAAATCTCAAAATGATCTTTTTTTTCATATGATGATGCATTTACTTTAGCCAAGAGCGGTTGATAGGTTATAACGGTTATCTGATATCCTTTCTTCGCAAGGTCACTACAAAGATCATCTAAATGAGATTCAACGCCTCCAATATTTGGAGAAAAAATAAAAGAAAGAAGTAAAATGTGTAATTTCTTTGTAACTTGTCTCATTCTGCATATCCCACTTCCTTAAGCAAGGCTTCGACCGTTCTTTCAACTGCTTGTTTTGAAGAATATTTTGGAACGAATCCAAGCTGAGCCAGTTTAGAAATATCCATGTCGCATTGTGGTATATCCCCTACCCATCCATATTTTGTTTTTGCATAATGAACTTGTGTCTGACTTAAATGCATCTTTTGTAAAATAATTGAGACAATATCTTTTACTGAAATGGTATCTCTAACACCGATATTATAAAGATTTACTCTTTCAAATGAAGCGTCAACGGTAAACAGTATCGCGGCAATAATGTCATCAATAAAAATATATGGTTTTGTTTGCGTGCCATCACCGAGTACATCAAGATAATTTTTGTTCTTCAAAAGCTTGTGAATTAAATCATAAATTACACCATGTGTTAGCCGCGGACCAATAACATTAGCAAAACGAAAAATCCATGCGTTGATGCCAAACATTGATGCATAAGCACTAAGTAATCCTTCAGCGCCTAACTTCGCTGCCGCGTATAAGGAGATAGGTAAACATGGGCCATAATTTTCAACAAGTGTTTTAGTTTTGGGCTCACCATATACAGTCATGCTCGACGAAAAAATAATATTTTTAACATTATTTTCCTTCATTGCCTCTAAGACATTGTGCGTTCCGATAATTCCCTGTTGTAAATCTAAGTAGGTATTTTGTGTTCCTTTTTTTACATTCGAATTTGCGGCAAAGTGATAAATTGTAGTACATCCTTGCATTGCTTTTGCAAGATTTCTATAGTCCAGAATATCTGCTTGAACAAATTTTAGATGATCATTTTTCTCTGGTAAAAATTCGCTTTTTCCTGTCGAAAGATTATCGAAAACAATTACATCATTTTTTTTTTGGAGTAACGTGTTAACAAAGTGGCTACCAATAAATCCTGCTCCTCCGGTAACGAAAACTTTCATAAATCAAAATGTCCAAAGCGGCAGATATCTTCAATTATGTTGTCGTTATTATAGGTAAAATTAAACTTTGGATACTGTTTTTGGAATTTACTAACATCTGAGATATACCATATATGATCACCTATCCTATTTTCATCTTTATAAAGAACGTTCGCTTTTTTTCCGAGTATAGATTCAATTTTACTAATTGCTTCCAAAATTGACGTATTAGAATATCTTGAACCACCAATATTGTATGCTTCTCCTGAAGTTGGTTTTTGGTAAAAAAGATAAAACGCATTTATCAAATCTGCAGCATGAATATTATCTCTCACCTGTTTCCCTTTATATCCGAAAATAGTATACGTTGTCCCAGTAGCAATACATTTCACTAAATATGCCAAAAAGCCATGTAATTTTGTGCCAGAATGTGACGGACCCGTAAGACAACCACCTCGAAAAACTCCTGTAGATAACCCAAAATATTTTCCGTATTCCTGTACCATCACATCCGCTGCTACTTTCGATGCACCAAAAATACTATGCTTTGTATTATCAATACTCATTGTCTCATCAATACCATTATAGAAATGATGCTCCTGAGGCAATTCATAACGAGTTTTCAATTCTTTTAACGGTAAGGTATTGGGAGTATCTCCATAAACTTTATTTGTTGAGGTAAAAATAAAAACTGCCTCAGGAGCATATTTACGATAATGTTCTAACATATATAATGTACCCAATGCATTGACACTGAAATCAGTGATTGGTTCTTTCGCTGCCCAATCGTGAGAGGGTTGAGCTGCAGTATGAATGATGAGATCAAAGGTATGTTTCTTAAATACTTCTTCTAATTTTTTATTATCACGAATATCAATATTATAATGAATATATTTATCTTTGAGCGTCTTTTGCAACTTATTTTTATTCCATGTTGTACTTGCTTCTTCACCAAAGAAATATTGCCGCATATTATTATCTATACCGACAATAGAAAATCCTTGTTCAGCAAAAAACTTTGCAGCTTCTGAACCGATAAGACCTGCTGAACCGGTAATAAGGACAGTTTTTTGCTTCATAAAACTTTTCCAATCGTAACAAAAAGAGTGATCTTTGTAAATACTTGTTGTAGCTAACTGTTATGAAAAGGAATCATAAAGTGGTATACCAGTTTTAGAAAGGAATTGTTTAAAACTATTTCTTCTATTCAAGGGAATAAATGATCGGATAGGATTATGAAGCAAGTTGATTCCAAAAACAACTTCTGACCGTATTAAATCAAAAAAGGATGTATCTTTCGATTTTACTGCATATGATATTGAATCAATTAAACCAGCATTTTTAAATCCCTTTTTAACTATAGCTTCTCCAACAAGCTTCTGCACATCTCCATATGTTGAATCATGAAAAGCTATTGTCCCACCTTCTATCACAAAGGGGGACCATAGATCAAAATCCTTTTTTACACCCTCATAACGATGATCGCCATCAATCCATAAAAATGAAATTGGTTTATCCCATTTTTTCACTGCATCTTCAGCTTTCGCAACAATTGTTTGTACCATATCGGTTACTGATGCTTTTTTTAAATTTTCTTTAAATATAGGTAAACTGGATTTTTTATCTTTATGCTCTAAGTTACTTATATGAGGATCAATTGCATAAATTTTTACCTTATTTCCCGCAAGAGAACCTTTTGATAACCAAACGGTAGATTTTCCTTTAAATGATCCTATTTCAACAATAACACCTTTCTTACTTGCTTTATTTGCCGTATTATAGAGAAACATCTCTTCAGAATGACTCAAAAATCCATCAATAGTATCTGCTATTTTTTTTATTTTCTGAATGTCTTCCATTCCAATATAATAGATTCTATTCCTAAAAAAAACAATAGTGTAAAATAAAGAGCATTATGCAATTTGATATTATTATTGTCGGTGCAGGTATCTCAGGAGCAACATTAGCAGAACGCTATGCAAACATTTGTAAGAAAAAAATTTTAGTCCTTGAAAAAAGAAACCACATAGGAGGTAATTGTTATGATTATCTTGATTCAGCCGGTATATTAGTTCCCAAATACGGTCCTCATTTTTTCCATACAAATGATGTAACCATTTGGAAATATATTTCGAAATTCACGCAATGGCATCCTTATGAACACCGTGTATTAAGTAGTGTTCACGGTATACAAGTACCCGTACCGGTGAATATTAACACGGTTAATATTCTCTTTAAGATAAATCTTACCTCCGAAAAAGAAATGAAGGATTGGCTTATGGAAAATACCAAAAAAATAGCTTTCCCTAAAAATAGCGAAGAATCTGCAAAGGCTAGAGTAGGAGAAAAGTTATACGAATTAATGTTTAAAAATTATACAATTAAGCAGTGGAATCTTAGTCCTCAAGACCTTGATGCGTCAGTACTCAACCGAATTCCCGTCTATACATCCTTTGACGATCGTTATTTCCCCGATACCTATCAAGCTATGCCTAAAGAAGGTTATACAAAAATATTTCAAAATATGCTTAATCACCCAAATATAGAAATACGGTTAGATACTGATTTTTTTAAAATTAAAGAGAAAATCACCCAGTATGAAAAGCTTTTTTTTCACAGGACCCATAGATCGATTTTTTGAATATAAGTTTAAAGATAAATTACAATATCGATCGTTACGCTTTGAATATCAAACGCTCCATATGGAATACTTTCAATCCCGAGCGCAGATTAACTATCCTAACGATTGTTCCTTTACAAGAATCAATGAACCTAAACACGCGACTGGTCAAAAACATCCACAAACAACAATAATACGAGAATATAGCACCTCAGAAGGTGAACCATACTACCCCGTACCGAATCCTCGAAATAGAGCACTCTATGAAAAGTATCGAAAAGAATCAGAAAAACTTGAAAAAAATGGTATTTATTTTGTAGGGAGACTTGCAAATTATAAATACTTTAATATGGATCAAGCCTTTAAAAATGCACTTGATCTTTTTGATCGTTTAGAAAAAAAATAACAAGATATCAATGAAGAAAAACACGAATCTTATTTCAATATGTATCCTGGCTTATAACCGAAAAAATGATGTGGTAAAGTCTATTCATTATATCAGAAAGAGCAATTATAAAAATTATGAGATTATTGTTGTTGATAATGGATCCACCGATGGAATAGATAAACTACTTCCTAAAAAATTTCCCGAAGTTACCTATATCAAAAATAATAATGAAGGAATTTCAGGATGGAATGTTGGATTTAAGAAAGCAAGAGGAGACATTATTCTTGTTTTGGATGATGATTCACATCCTTCCCCCAATACGTTACAAAAAATACACCATGCGTTTTCAACTAACAAACATTGCATGATCTTATCATGCAATGTCATCAATTATGCTAATAAGAGAAGTGTATATAAGCTTACCGATGAATCAATACCTAAAAAAACATTTAATTTTATGGGATGCGGCGTTGCGATCCATAAAAATGTTTTTAAAAAAATTGGATATTTTGCTCCATGGATATTTGTCTATGCACATGAAACTGAGTTTTCCTTACGAGCATTACAAAAGAAAATAAACATATGGTTTTATCCTGATATTATTGTTTATCATAGAGAATCACCTAATAACAGAACAAGTACGCGATTTATCTATTATTGTACAAGAAATTTCCTTATTATTACGTGGATATATTTCCCGCTGTTTCTCGCAATTCCATTTAGCATAGTCTTCTTCATGCAATCATTTTTTGTATCAGTAAAAAATAAGCAAATTATTGTGTGGTTGAAAGCTATTTATGGATTGATAAGCAGTCATAATCTCATACGTCGAGAAAGGAATCCATTGTCCTATGCCGTGTTATTACCTTTTGCAATAAAATTTATACGCAAAAAGTAATGTTAGTGATTAAACTGCTCTTCATTCAGTTGCATCACAATCGTTTTGTTGGGATCAGCTTACATCAATAACTCACCAAGCTTGGTGTAATCATCGACAGGTATTGATTTGATTCTCTTATATATTGTTAGTTACTCTTATTGATAAGTATTGTACTATATGTGATTGAAACAAAGGCATCTATTGGAAGGGTATTTCTATTGAGGTGAATTACATTACTAAAGATAAGGAGAGTTACTATTATAAAAACCTTACCTATATTTAACTTACCATACTATTTTTTCTTTTTTCCAAAAAGGTTTTTTTGTTAGACCTAGTCTCTCATGTTCCATAAATTCAAAAATATTAAAATGAGAGTCCTCTTGTATTGCTTTTTCAATTATGTTAACCATTGCTTCGCCGACACTTTTTCCGTATAACTTCGGTGATTCCCTCATACTTTTTATTTGCTCAGTATTTTCCAACACCGCGTGAATAACTTTAAGTATTGATTCTTTTGTCATTGGCGCGGCTAATACATTACCGCCTGAATAAATCGCTTCGGGTCGGTCGGTATTAAACCGCAAAACAACTCCAGGAATTCCAAGCATATTGGTTTCTTCCTGGATACTTCCTGAATCTGTCGCAACCAACGCACTTTTTTGCATAATGGCAATAGTATCTGAATAATAGGGAAGAACTGGTGTATAAATAAAGTGCGGATATTTTTTTGCTAATTCATTTACATGACTTTTTAATCCATATTCCTGGAACGCTTTTTCGGTAGCTCCTAAAGAAATGAGAACAACTGGTCTTCCCTCCTTAATAAGTTGTTCCATCGCTTCATATATTGCCATAAATCGCTGGATTGATGTAATATTTTCCCGTCTATGGATACAAAAACGTATGGCATCTCCTTTTGCTAGTATAGGAAATTTTTCAAAAATTGTACTTTTTTCTACCCGTTCTTGAATAATATGTAATGCATCACTCACAAGATTGCCAACAACAAAAATTCGTTTTGGATCATATCCTTCTTTTTCCAAATGCTCTCTATTTAAGTCAACAGGTGCAAGATGAATTCCTGCAGATGGTCCAGCAGCTCTCGTATCAAATTGTTCAGGATATGGTTCATAGGATCCCTTCTCCCATAAAGAACTCTTTTGTAAATCCTTGAAATACTGTTTAAGATTTGTTGATGATTCAAGAAGGCTTAACGTAAGCTCTTTTGGAGGCGACATGGTTCGCAACCCCGCTTCCACGTGAGCCGTGCTTATTAAATTTGCAAAAGACGCGATACCTGCCGCGAGTGCAGTAGTTGTATCAGCGCAAATATAAGGAATTATTTTTCTATTATATTGCTTTATCTCACTTAGCAGAGAACCGAAACGCTGAATAATCTGTGATTGTTGCTCAAACAAATTTCCATGGATTCCCAAATTAACATCAGGAACAATACCAAATTCTTCTTCAATTCCACCCGATAAGTTAAATTGGGTATGCTGTCCTGAATGAACAACAACTGTATAGTGACCTTTTTCTTTCAATTTTTGTATTAAAGGAGCTTGTTTAATAATATCTGGTTTTGTACCGATAAGAACAATATGGATGGGTTTATCTTGTTTCTTGATTTCTTCAAATAATTTTTTCTTAATTTTCATTGTATTTTTAATAATGTGGTGGTTCATATCCCAACTTTGCCATGAGCATTCCGGAAAACAAAGCTAAACCTTCTAATAATTTTAGCACAAAAACACCTACTCCGTATTTAGGATGTTTGAGAAAAGTAAACCAATGTTTAAAAAGTTGCGTACGAATAACCGATTTTTTAAATGCTTCCGGATAACGATTTTTGTATAAGAGAAAAGCTTTTCCATAGTACATTTTTTTCCGCAGTAATTTATTTAAATTGATATTCCCTTCATGATGAATGATATATGCGGAAATCCGATCAACAACAAAACCATGTGTGAGAATCCTTTGTTGTAAATCCCAATCTTCTGCACCAACAATAGATGGATCATATCCTCCTATACGCTCAATAACTGATTTTTTAAAAAACCTTGCAGCTTCAACATAATTATTTCCCTTATTATATATTCTTTCAAACCCACGAACTTTTGCCCAATATCCGATTCCAATAGACTTCTCTGTAATAACAATTGCATCAGCTTGTTTATTTTCGCAAAGAGCAACACATTGTTGAATAACATCTTTCTCTAACTCCATATCGGAATCAAGAAAGAAATAATAATCCCCTTGAGACTTACCTATCCCATAATTTCTGTTGTTTGCTCTTTCTTTTCCATGAAGATAAACTTTTGCTCCATTTTTTTTAGCAATTTCTTGTGTTTTGTCTTTACTCCATTCGTCAACAATAATTATTTCTACTGGTGTATACGTTTGCTTATGAATACTTTCTAAACATTTTTCTAATGTTTTTTCATTATTAAATGTCGAGATAATTACAGAAACTAATGGATTTTTCATTTTTTATTTACCTTTATATACAATTGTAGATCAAAACCGACACGCATAACAGATAATTATCTTAATATTATCCTTTTGAATTCTTGATAACTTCTTTCCCAAGTAAATTCCTGAGCATATTGATGAGCATTTATTGAAAGCGACTGTCGTAATGACTTATTCTCAATAAGTTGAAGCATTGCATTCGCTAATTCTTGGGGAGTAGGCCTATTAGATAAAATGATACCAGTTTTATTTGCAATAACTGAATCTTTAAGGCCAGTAACGTTTGAAACAATAGCAGGAGTAGCACATGCCCCAGCCTCAGTAACGACAAGCCCCCATCCTTCTTTAATTGAAGGTAATACAAGCGCCCATGCTTTCTGCATAAGTTTTACTTTACTATCATTTACATTTTTAGAGATAAAAAAATTATTTTTCGTTACAAAGGTAACCTGATCAGAAAGGTTATGTTTCTTTACATATTTTTCTAAAGGTATCTCTAATTTTCCTCTTCCGATAATCGCTAACTGCGCTTCCGGACATTTTTTAACAACATATTGCATTGCTTGTACACATAAATCTGCTCGTTTCATTGGTACTAAACGTGCAACAAAAATGAATAAAGGGTCTTTATTTTTGCTACTACTACTGACATAGCGTTTATGGTCAATGCCTATCCGAAAGATAAAAATATTTTCCGACGGAATGCCATAACCTATTAAATCATCTTTTGTACTTTTTGAATAACAGATAAATTGTGTTGTTTTGTAAAAAAGATATTCAATTCGCTCAAAAATATACCCAAAAACCGCTAATGGAAGAATAAACTCATAATACCAAACTTCATTAGCAAGCTGATTCAAATAGGCACATCGCTTATCTTTTGCAATATAGAATGGAGTAAACCAGCAAATGGTGTTTATCATTTCGATCACTCGATCTGGTTTTTGTCTTAATCTTCTATAATAAAAATATGCATGAAGATAAACACTTACAATACCTCCCTTTCTTATTATCTTGATACCATCAAGCATTTCATCTGATGGAGCACCGGGAAAACTTCGAGAGAAAAACGTTACTGAATTTCCGTCTTTTACCAAGCGCTTTGCAAGTTCAAAAGCTATAATTTCTGCTCCCCCAGCTTCAGGATTTTTAACATCTTTCCAATTAAGAATTAATATATCCATGAATATTTAGTAGGTTACACGATTGTATTTCTGTTTGTAAGTGCTTCCAATAATTTTCGTCTATAAAGTAGAGTTATTAAGGAGAACTTGTGTTTTCTGTACTTTTCCTGAGCCATAATTCTTACCATAATATAACAAAAAGGAAATAAGAAGTATACTGGTGATAAGCAAAGATGAAAAAATAACTTCAAAGAAATTTGTATGGAATAATGAAATAGCAACAATCTGAGCAACAGCGCCAACAACTAAAGGATATACTATTTTAATTTTTTTCAGAGATAGAGAAAAAGTTACTGTAACATTAAGTAAACTAAAAATACTTAAATATAACCCCATTAATCCAACATAAGGAATTAAATGAGCGTCACTCTTTCCTCCGAGAAAAATAAGAAGAGTAAATCTTGGAAAAAGAAAATAAAAGCCAGTTATCAGCATAGAAGGCAAGAGAACAAGACTTAAAGCCAAATAAAATGTTTTTAGAAAATCGCTTCCCTGATGAAATTTTTTAATAATGAGCGGAAAAAGAACAGTTGAAATTGGAGCAGTTAAGTAAAAAATAACTCTTCCAATTAAAGAAAGTATTGAATATAAACCTGCGTCGGTGGGATTAAAATAATGTTTTACTAAAATAATATCTGTTGATGTAAATGATGTGAGCGCAAAACCTATAACAGATACTGATAGAGCATATGATAGTAAATCTCTTTTTGAAAGTGATATTTTTTCGTAAGTACTTTTAAAAAGAAATCGCAACGGATAAAAACTGAGACATACCTGAACGACTGCACCTATCAGTACCCCCCATAATACTCCAAAGACTTGAAAACCAAGAAGTAAAAACACAGTCGCTACGAGAATTCTCGAGAGAGTAGCAGCAACTCCCATCCAGGCCATAAAATTAAACTTAAGGAGACTTTGAAGAAATGCATTATTAACAATACTAAAAAAAGATAAGGATATAACAATACCAGTAATCCACAAAAATGTTAGTGTTTGAATATGAAGAAAATTTGCAAATGATTTTGAGAAACTTAAAAAAAGTAAAAATACGATGAAGCTCAAAAAAGTTAAATAGCGTAAACTTATACTATACAAACGAGCTGCTTTGTTTGTTTGCTTTTTGCTGAAAAATTGTGTCGTATATTGCACTAATAGCATGGTAATCGACTGAGAGGGAATCGTTACTAATCCAATAAACGAGATAAGTGACATATATATTCCATAATCAGCATGAGTTAATTTTCGTGTCAGAAATATATTAAAAAAAAATGCAAAAGCATTACTGAGATTGGAAGCAATCATGATGTTTAAACTTCCATTAATAAGTTCTATTTTGAGAATTTTCTGAGCAAATGAAAATAATGATTGTTTCATATTATCGTCTTAAAGGCATATGCTACTTACTATACCATTTTTTATTATTTTCCGAAGAGAATTAAACTAGTATACATTATTTTTATTGCTCTGCTATAATCTATTTTAATGCAAACTATTTCAATTATTATTCCAGCCTATAATAGCGAGACAAGAATTCCCAAACTCATCCAACAAGTTCAAGATGTCCAACTTCCCAATCTCAAAAAAGAAATTATTGTCGTTGATGATTATTCAACAGATAATACATATAACGCTTTGCAAAAAATAAAAGGTATTACATTATTGCATCACAATAAAAATACTGGCAAAGGCGGAGCTGTGAGAACTGGATTAGCTGCGGCAACAGGAACTATTTTATTCTTGCAGGATGATGATTTAGAATATAACCCACAAGATATTCCTGTTATCATTCAGCCCATACTTGATAAAAAAGCAGAGATTGTCTTTGGTTCTCGCAGGTTAAATAACAAGAATGCATACTCATCGTCTCTTTATTATATCGGAGGAGTATTTGTAGATCAGATTATTAGTTTCATACTTCAATCAAATACCACTGATGCTATTACTGGATCCAAAGCTTTTACGAGAAATGTCTATAATACATTACTTCCTATCAAATCTAATGGTTTTGAAATTGAAGCAGAAATTGCAGCAAAAGCGGTAAAAAAAGGTTTTAAACCGATTGAAGTCCCTATTTCCTATAATCCCCGGACTGTTGCTGAAGGCAAAAATATTCGGTGGCATCATGCATACCCAATTATTATGACTTTACTTAGATATGCATGGTTCTCTTAAAATAATCTTCGTACCATGAATAGGTAATTTGAAGGCCTTCGTCTAATGTGTATTTTGGCTTCCAATGTAAGAGAGTTTTCGCTTTCTCCCAAGATACATACTGTGCTGATATTTCCTGCGCTCTTGTTTGGCTAATTTTATTGATATATATATTCTTCCTTGATAATTTAATAAGTTTTTGAATAATATCTTCAACCGAAACCTTATTTCCTACACCAAAATTAAAAAAGCGATTTGGAAGGCTTTGCGATACCGGATAGTATGCAAGCGCGATTAACGCGTCCATAGCATCATCAATGTATAAGTAATCACGTATTGTACCTACACCCCACATTTTCGGAGGTTCATTTTCAATAATACTTTTGATTGTTTTTGGGATAAGACGAGTAAAATGAAGATCGCCAGGTCCATATATATTGACAAAACGAGCAATGAGTACAGGCAAAGAAAAATTATCAGCATATGATTGTGCAATTAAATCTGCGCATGCTTTTGAAGTTTCATATGGTCGTGAAGGTTTTGGAGTATACTCTTCGCGATACGGAAGCTTATTATCACCATATACATGGGCTGTAGATGCAAGAATAACTTTTTCTATTGCATGTTTTCTTGCAAGTTCTAAAATAGTTAAGGTACCATTAATATTAGTTTGAAACGTTTTATATGGGTCTGATTGCCCATCTTCGACAAGCGATTTTGCTGCGAGATGGAATATTATGTGGATTTTTTCCTTTCTGATAAATTCGTCAAGTTCATTATAATTGGTGACGGTTATTTTATAAATATTGTTTTTTGCAATAGAATCAGAAATACCATAGACCAATGCACCTTCTTTGGAGAGTCTCTGTGACAAATAATTTCCGATAAACCCGTTAATTCCAGTTATTAAAACACGCTTATTCTTAATAGGTAAATCAACTATCATTATTAAATATTTACTTTGAAATTAAGTTCAGGATCATACCTCCATTTTCTTTTATTTTTATTATCATAATAATGCTGGATATAGAGGCGATAGTAAATTGCTAATGTGTCCAACAAGGTATAATAAAGAGCACGCAACAAGCCTTGAGAAACAATACTTCTGTCAAAATTAAAACGCAAATCAATTGGTGCTTCATAAATCTTTTTATATCCTAAATGGTAAGCAACAACGAGTATTTCTATATCAAATGCAAACTGTTTCACTAATAATCTCGGTAAGGTATCTTCAATAACTTTTCTTCTAAAAAATTTCATTCCTACTTGCGTATCAGTTATATTTAAACCAAATAACGCACCTATTAATATTTGTGAGAGAAAGCTTATTACCCTTCGCTGAAATGGATAATTCACTTTTGATTTTGGATGGCGTTTACTTCCAATAACAATATCCGCATTATATTTTTGAAAATCAGTAAGGAGAATGTGTATTCCTATTGGATTCAAATCCATTCCAGCATCAATAAATCCTATAATTTTCCCTTTCGATTTACCAATTCCATACCGAACAGCATATCCTTTTCCATGATTATGTGGATAACCTACAACTTTTATTGATTTTGAAGCCATTTTTTTTGCATTTTTGTATGTTTTATCTACTTGACCATCAACGACAACAATAATTTCATATGGTTGTTTCATGGCATCCATTATCTTTTTTATCCGCTTTATATCTTTTATAATAGTCCCCTCTTGTTTATATGCAGGAATAATTAAAGAGATCATGACATTCTGTTTCATATAATCACTATTTTTTTATCATAGCATAGACCTGCACGGTCTTTTTTGCAGTTTCTTTCCACGAAAATTCCTTTGCACGAGCTTGTCCTTTTTCAGCTAATTCCTTTCGTAATAATGAATCAGAGGCCACCTTCATTATCCCACCTACAATACTATTCAGCGAATAACCATCGACGATATACGCGGCATCTCCAACAACTTCTTTTAATGAACCTTCATGTGTTGTAATTACGGGGCATCCACAACACATCGCTTCTAATATGGGTAAACCAAATCCTTCATAAAGACTTGGCATAATAAAAAATAATGCAGAATTGTAAAGTGTTACTAAATCATCATTCTCAACAAAACCTAAGATGCGGATTCTGTTATTTTGTTTTATTAATTGCTCTACTACTTGTCTATCTTGATTCCATTGATTTTTCTTATCATAGGTAGTTTCCGTTAATGCTTTACCAACCAATACCAGTGGAATAGATGTTTTTTGTATTGCTTGGAGAAGTCGTGGTAAATTTTTGTTCCAGGTAACATCACCAACATATAACGCAAACCTATCCGGGAGTGCATATTTCTGTTTTATCTTCTTGATACGTGATGCATCTTGTATTTGCTGAAAAATGTCTCCTGCTGCAAGATAAATTGTATGAACTTTCTTTTTATCAATACCAACAATATTAATAATATCTTTTTTTGAAGCATCCGAGTCAGTAATAATTGCATCCATATGTTTCAATAATCCTTTCTGTATTTGCCATTTTACTTTTCCTTTTAAGCCCGATGGAAAATAATCGGGAAAAATAAGCGGTGTTAAATCATGAATTGTGACAACTGAAACAAAGTTGTTATGAAAAGGTAATGTGATAAAAAATGGTTCAAAATAAGGATAATGGACAATATCGATATCTTTTGGTAACGATTCACCTCGAGAAAAATAGGTATACGAATTTTCCGGAAAGTTAGTTTTGAGTGCATTTTTTAAATTTTCGGTATAAAATCCTGTACCTCTCACGCGATGCTGTAAATAATGTCCGGTTGTTAACGGTGATATATCAAGCGCGATATTCATTTTTTCTCATACTACTATACCAGTTTTTTCCTTCGATCGTAAAGCTAAATTTTTAATCAATACCTACTGTTGAACCAAAAAATTGAGAAAGAAAAAAGAATGCTTCTTTTTGTTATTTCAGTTCGACATGTTTAAGGAGATTTTTATGCCATTTCCACGCAGATTCGACAATTGATTCCAATTCTGAATATTTTGCTTTAAAACCCAACGCATCTTGAATTCTGGTCACGTTAGCAATTAATGTATCAGCATCCCCCGGCCGTCTTTGAGCATAAACAACTTGGAAATCGATATTGGATACTTTTTTAACCATATCAACAACTTCTTTATTTGAATATCCATTTCCTGTCCCAACATTGAATATATATGAACCAGGCTTTTGCTGTAATTTTTGGAATGCTAAAACATGCGCCTCAATTAAATCATAAACATGAATATAATCGCGTACGCAAGTACCATCGTTTGTTTTGTAATCAGCTCCATATAAAGTAAATGGTTTATTATTTAACGCTGCATTGATAATATTTGGAATTATATGAGTTTCAGGATTGTGTTGTTCACCCATGCTTCCATCAAGTGCTGCACCTGAGGCATTAAAATAGCGAAGTACAACATAATTAATTTTGAAAATCTTCTGATACCATGCAAGTAACCGTTCAACCATAAGTTTACTTTCTCCATATGGATTTTCTGGATTTTTCTGATGATCTTCTGGAATGGGTATTTGCACTGGGTTCCCGTAAACTCCAGCAGTAGATGAAAAAATAATATTTTTACAATCACTTTTCCTCATAGCTTCTATCAGATTCAACGATGCTTGTACATTATTCTCAAAATAACGTTGCGGATGTTCCATAGACTCACCCATCGATATAAATGCCGCAAAATGGAATACCCCATTAAATGAAGTTGTAAATAAACTCTCGGTAAATTTTTTATCTAATAAATTCCCTTGGAAGAATTGAGCACGAGAATCAAGGTTTGATGCTATGCCTCGTGCAAGATCGTCAACCACAATTACCAAGTGACCATCATCGAGAAGTCGCTTCACCATGAAGCTCCCTATGTACCCAGCTCCTCCTGTTACAAGAAATTTCATATAATTACTTTTGTAAATACTTTATATACGACACAGGAAATCGAAGTGCTGAAAAAAAGGCAAACACAAACCCTTGCCACCCATCGAAAAAACCTTTATGACGTATGTATGCTTTCAAAAACCACCAAATTGGTAATATTACCATATATTTTATCAAAGTACCTGGATTTTTTCCTGTTTTCTTTTCTTCCAACTGTGTCGCTATGAGACTTGTATATCGTTTAAATCGTTTTAAATATCGACTAAACTCCGGATCTGCAAGATGTATTAATGGTTGTTGTAAATATCCCACTTCCCCTTCTACAATTGCTTGTTCATGAACATCCTTTTGCGGTAATGAACCTTTTCCTCTTCTATATAACCGTAACGTATAATCGGGATAAACGCCTCCTTTCATTAAATATCGTCCGAGAAACCAATTTTTTCGTGGTATCCAATACCCGTTTTTGTCTGAATTACTTGTTAAAACCTTGTGTATTTCTTGTTTCAGTGCAGGTGTTACCCTCTCATCGGCATCTAATTGTAAAATCCAATCTTGCGTTGCCATATTAATCGCTTTTTGCTTATTAATATGAAAGACCGGAGGATTATTAGTTATTTGTACTCGAGCACCAAAATTTTTGGCAATGGAAACGGTATGGTCACTTGAGGACCCATCAACGACTACTATTTCGTTCGCAAGTCCTTTTACTGATTGCAGACATTCAGGAAGATTTTTTTCTTCATTAAATGTTGCTAAAACAACTGAAAGTGTTTGCTGAGACATTTATATCATTATAATGTATTTCCCGCTATCAAACTAGCATAGTGTATTAGCAAATCGCTTGAGCTTGAAAATACTGCATAATTGCATTCGTAGAGCTCGTTGTCAATATACAGACTTTACCATTTCCTGCCAAAGTAAGTGAGCTATCCGTTATTAATATCATCCCGCTTGAAGGTTTAGAACCATTATTCGTATTCCAGACCCTTGCATTGATTGATTTCCCTTGGACATTAAAATCAATGGTATAACTGATTAGATTATTTGCTGTAAAGGGTACTTGTTGTATGATTGTTTTTGTCCCATTCATATTTTTTTGAATAGCAAAATTTGTTGTTCTAGCATATTTGTCCTTATTAATTAAAACATGTTTTATAGAGCAACTACTAGTCACTTGTTTGAAGATGGGAAGGTATGGAATACTTATAAGCATAAGTATTGGGAATACTATGTAGTTTTTAATTTTATTTTAAGTAGTAAGCAATATATTTTCATGAAGGAAATATTCATTAAGTGAAGCAACCTTTACTCTATTCTTACAATTAATTCGGTAAAATATGGATATCGATGAAAGTAAGTAAACTATGACCAAAAGAAACGCATTGCGTTCACTGCAGGATTATCAAAAGATTTATGAAAAAAGTAATGATATTTTTTTATTTATTAACAAAAAAGGGGAAATTTTATTTGCAAATAAGAGAATCTCTGATGTTTTAGGATACACTCCAAATCAATTCATAGGTAATAATATAAATTCCTATATTGCTCCCAGTGACCAAAAGCTATTTAAGACATCTCTTCTTTCAGCAACTAGGACATTATTAGAAACAGCTACTATTCGCTTCAGTGATAACTTAGGAACATGGAAATTATTTGAAGTAAAACTTGTAAACCAGCTTAATAACCCTGCAATCAATGGATTTCTAGTAAATTTACATGACATTACCTCAGTCAGACAGCAACAAGAGAAAGCACTTGCTCATGAAGTCTATTTTCAAAAAGTTTTGGATAGTATTCCGCTCATTTTCTGGGCAATAGATACTCAAGGTGTTTTCACATTTGCAGAAGGAAAAAGTTTAGAAGCAATTCATTTCGCGCCAAATGAGATTATCGGAAAAACTTATCAAGAAGTGAATCGAGAAAATCCGGAAATCATAAAAAAAATAGATCGAGCTCTTCATGGTGAAGCATTTTGGGAGGAAGGAAATTTAGGAAACGTTATCTTTGAAACTCACTATAATCCTCTTAAAAATTCTCAAGGTGAGTTTATTGGAGTTGTTGGCGTATCACTTGATATCACGAAAAGAAAACATATTGAACGAGCGTTGCAAGCTTCGAAAAATCAATTGGATATTATCTTAAAAAATATCGCTGATGGTATTACAGTACAAGATACACAGGGAAAAATTATCTACGCAAATTTAGCTGCAGCACATGCTACTGGATACCAAACGGTACAGGAAATGATTGATGCACCACTATTTGATTATTTAAAACGCTATGAAATTACTGACGAGAAAGGAAATACGTTCCCCAACACTCAGTTACCAGGAAGACGAGCTATACGAGGTGAAATAAATCCACAAGTGACATTACGTTATCGCGAAAAAAAAACGGGTATTGTACGATATGTTATCGTAAAGTCAACAGCAATATATGATGAAAAAAAATCTCCTATTCTTGTTATTAACGCGCTCCATGATATTACAAAACTCAAAGAACAAGAGCAGCGCAAAGACAACTTTATGTCTATGGCAAGTCATGAACTAAAAACTCCCTTAACAAGTATTAAAGTATATACGGAATTGCTTCAAAAAGAATTTTCTCGTTCGCATAATAAGAATGCAATGGTTTACTTACATAAAATGAATAACCAAATTGATCGACTTACTCGCTTAGTGATAGATTTACTAGATTTATCGAGAATTCAGACAGGGAGACTTGAGTTTCGAGAGGAAAATTTTAATCTTAATGAACTAGTTAACGAAACAATTGAATTAATGCAAACTAGCACAAGAAAACATAGGATCACAAAAAGCGGTACGATTACGTCCTTAGTTTCAGCAGATAAAGAACGGATAAGCCAAGTACTTATTAACTTACTCACAAATGCTATTAAGTATTCTCCTTCACATTCTGAAATTTGTGTCACACTCCATACAAATAACGAATATGCTCTTGTGAGTATTCGTGATTCCGGCAAAGGAATTCCCCATGAACATTTACCAAGGATATTTGAACGATTTTATCGAGTGACGGGAAATGGTCATGATACCTATCCGGGACTTGGTATTGGGTTGTATATAGTCAAGGAAATTATTTCCCGCCATAAGGGAAATGTCCAAGTAGTAAGTGAAGTTGGTAAAGGATCTGTATTTACATTCTCTTTACCATTATATAAACAGCACTAAGATCTTATAACATCGTTCTTACATAAATAATCCTATTTACTTACACAGAGTGTTATAATCATAAGGTTGCTAGTAAGGTATGTCCCAAATTTATTATTTTTTAGGTCACGAACAATTTCAACCCGAAGTTTTGGTAAAGCATGCACAGCTTGCGGAAGCAGTTGGATTTGATGGCATCTGTATCTCAGAACATTTTCATCCATGGGTAGCTGATTTTGGTTCAGCAGGATATGCATTAGCGACACTCGGTGCAATTGCTGCAAAAACAAAGAGAATACAATTATTAACAGGAGTTATCACTCCCCTTTTTCGCTATCATCCTGCAACTGTTGCCCAAGCAGCTGCAACAATCGATCGACTGTCCCACGGAAGATTCTCTCTTGGAGTAGGAACAGGTGAATCAATTAATGAAGTTCCTCTCGGATATCCGTTTCCCAAATATCAAGAACGTTCAGAAAGAGTTCGTGAGGCAATAGCAATAATTTCACGATTATTAGCAGGCGAAAAATTAGATTTTTCTGGAACCTATTATCGAACAAACCACGCAAAACTTTATAGTCCCCCGCTCCATCCTATATCCGTATTTCTTGCTGCAGGTGGTATAAAATCGGGAACACTTGCTGGAGAAATAGCCAATGGTGTTATTGCTAGTGTAAAAGAACCTGATGAAACTCTTAGAAATATTATCGAACCAGCAATAGTTTCAGCAAAATCGAAAAACAATAATACATTTACGATAGTAACGAGTCGTTGGAGTGTTTTTGCTCAAGATGAGCATGAAGCTTGGAATGCTCTGCAACCTTGGAGAGGACTTCGAGCACCAAATAGAGACAAAGCTATTGATCCTGAAGAACTGCAAAAAGAAGCAGATTCACTTCCTAAAGAACAAATTTTGTCTCGATATCCAAGAATTGCAACAAAGGAAGATTTCATTTCTCTCTATTCTCCGTTAATTACCCAGTTGCACGCAAATATCGTCGTCATCCAAACAACAAGCATAAATCAAGAAAACCTCATTACATTTATTGGTCAGCATGTTATTCCTACCTTAAAGCAAATTGCATAATTTATCAAACAAAAATGAAACATTCGATTGAAATTTTCCCTATCCATTATATTCCTGAAATATCTCCAGGTGATTCGCTATCTGAATTGATAAGCATTGCGATAACAGGGAATGGTATTTCACTAAAAAATAAGGATATTGTAATCGTTACCCAAAAAATCGTATCAAAAGTAGAAGGGCAAATTATTCATTTGAATAGTATTACTCCATCTGCATTTGCAATACATATTGCAAAAACTGCTCAAAAAGATCCTCGATTTATTGAAGTTGTTTTGCAACAGAGTAAACGAATTGTTCGCATGAATAGTACCGTTTTAATCACTGAAACACATCATGGTTTTATTTGCGCAAATGCCGGTGTCGATGCATCAAATATAATGAAAACCAATACCGTATCAATCCTTCCGTCCAGTCCGAATAAATCAGCTGACGCACTTCGAAAAGATCTAAAAAAACGCTGGGACGTTGAGCTTGCTACGATCATTTCTGATACATGGGGTCGTCCATGGCGTGAAGGCCAAGTAAACTTTGCAATTGGATCTTCTGGCATTTCTCCGCTCTTAGATTTTAGAGGTAAACAAGATGTCTCAGGTTATGAACTTCATGCAAGTGTTATCGCCATTGCTGATGAAATAGCTTCAGCCGCCGAATTAGTCATGGGTAAAATAGATAATATTCCAGTAGCTATTCTCCGAGGATTTCATTATGATGCAAGTTCACAGAATGCTGATTCATTACTTCGTGATCCATTATCAGATATGTTTCGATAAAGTAAGAGAAAAAATTATATGATTGTCGTATTAGCTGGAGGGGTTGGAGCAGCAAAGTTTCTTGAGGGATTAATTTGCATTAAACCACAAGAACAAATATTTATCATTGGCAATACTGGTGATGACCGTGATTTCTACGGTTTACATGTCTCGCCTGATTTAGATATTATTGTCTACACCCTTGCGAAAGTGGTTAACCCCCAACAAGGGTGGGGTATTAAACAAGATACCTACGCCACAATGAACCAATTAACTTTTCTGGGATACGACTCATGGTTCCTATTAGGAGATAAAGATTTAGCCACACATATTTATCGAACACATCTTTTGAAACAAGGGAAAACACTGAGTGAAGCAACTCGAGAAATAGTAAAAAAATTTGGTCTTCAAATTCAACTCGTACCCATGAGTAACGATATAGCACAAACCTATATTAAAACTCCTCAAGGCATAATACATTTTGAAGAATATTTTGTTAAATATAGAACTGAAATCCCTGTTCTTGATATCATTTTTCCTCACTCAGCACAAGCAAAAGCAGCTCCTGAAATACTCGAGGCAATTGCAACTGCTGAAGCAATCATTATTGCACCGAGTAATCCACTCGTGAGCATCGGTAGTATTCTCGCTATTCCAGGAATCAAACAAGCTTTACTACAAACGAAAAGTAAAAAAATTGCTATTAGTCCTATCATCAGCGGAAAACCAATTAAAGGTCCTGCTGACAAACTCATGAAATTTAAACATCTTGAGGTATCTGCATTCGGTGTCGCTCAATACTATAAAGATTTTTTAAATGGTATGATAATTGATTTGCAAGACGCCTATTTGCAATCGGCTATCGAAAAACTCGGTATGGAGGTCTTTACCTTGGATACCATCATGCATGATATTCACACGAAAAAAAAGTTAGCAGCTATGGCATTAACAGCAGCTGGAGTTTCTCTATAGTATAAACCCCATGAATAACTGTCATGCATTAATTCCCGTGAAAACGCTCTCACAAGGAAAAAGTCGCTTGCGTGCCTATTTGCCTGAAGCAAATAGGAAAAAGCTTATATTGCAAATGTTTACGCATGTGGTTACGGTACTCAGTATGTGTCAAGAGATATCTCAGATATCAGTAGTAACTGCAGATCCTTCTATCATACGACTTAAAAAGCAACTTGGCATCCATCATTACTTAGATACTAGCTTTACCCAGAATAAAGCGCTTCATAATGCAGCAGTACAGGAAACTAAGTCTAATCCGCTTTTAATAATTTCCGCCGATCTCCCTCTGGTACAAAAAGAAGATATTCAAAATATTATTCAACTCTCACAATCTTGTTCACTCGTGCTAGCTCCCTCTAAGGAAGGCACGGGTACGAATATTCTCCTGACACACACACCGTTATTAGTACCTTTTCTTTTTGGCAATAATAGTTTTACTATCTATAAACACTATGCAACAATGCGCTCACTAACCTATCAAGTTTATACCGCTATGACTACTGCATTTGATATTGATACTCCTGTGGATATAGATATACTTGCTAACATTGCTCCAAACTTTTTCTCTGGAAAAGAAGAGAAAATGTAGACCTAGACAAACTGAAGATACAAGATTTCTTGAGATACTATGTTTGTTACGTCCAAAGGTGGTAATATTTCCCCAGAAGTTATTTCTTTTACATAGGTAGATTGTCCTCGGCTCCTTCGCTCCCATTTAACGTGATTCATCCATGCTCTTTCAAACACTGCTGCCTTGGCTTGAGGATTTGGTTGTTCAATAATTTGTTCGGTTACTTGCAAATACTGATTTGCTTTTTCTCTTGCTGTTTCTTGCCTGACCGCGCTCATCACTTCAAGATCATCATGTCGTTCTCTCCTATAATTGCTCACTGCTTGCGCAGAATAGCTCCATGTCGGAGGAAGATATCGGAGATATCCCACACGATCAGTTATCACTCTGGTTACCTCTGTTTGTTCTGGTATTTCGCCTATTTCTGGATCGGAACAAATAATTGGTTGAAGTAATTTTAATAAGAGGAAATGGACCGACTCTTTTAACATCTGATTGGGAAAGGTTTTTCCTTGTAAATCAAGCGTAAAATTTTTTGCTATTTTTATTCGTAATGGCACTGATCCAACGGGAAAAATTGCAACAATTTCTCCAGTACCTTCTGGATCATCAATAAAATCAATATTTTCGATGCCCATTTTACCAAGTGGCGTATCTTGCATAAAATTGACTCGATATCCTCTGGCATTGGGGAAGATGTGTCGGGTACCATAAATTTCCCTTGCCAATGCTTGATTCGCTTCAGCGACCGGTTTCCCATCAACAGTTTCAATAAGTGGAAATGCTATTTCTTGGAGTTGCATGAGCTCATGTTGTCTTTTTTCCCGCTCCGTGAGCTTTCGTACTAATACCGTTACTTTTTCATTTTGTATTTGAAAGGTCTGGGTAAATATTTGATATGGTGCTATATCGTTTTCTTCATGGACAAATTGTTGGGCTTGTTCTGTTTCCATATAAATGGCAACAGCTTGTTTTGTAACTTCTTTGAGTTGAGAAAGCAATGACCTCGGAATAATAAGACTTACCATCGTTGATCCGTTTTCAATCGGAAGAGTATACCATGCAAGATGTGATCTACTATTTGCGGCGTAGTTTTCTCGTACCAATTTTCTCCCTAAGCTTGTTGCAACCACTTGCTGACCTATTTCGCGTTTATACCGTCTCTCTAATGGATCAGTAGGATCGTGTATGAGTTGTTCTAACCAGTTTTTTGATTGTCCGGTTTCATGAACCGTATCTGCAGATAATGCGGTAATCATTTCTCGTCGTTTTATTCTTTCATCATACCCAATACGTTTCTCAACGTGATTAATAATCATTCCTGCTTGACGTGTATGATACTCAGAAGAACTTAGTACTTTCATAGCTTGAGGGATATACTCATTCGTAGAAATACCAGCAATTGTTTCTAAATCAGAAAAAACGCGTTCTGCAATATGTCTTGTTTTTAGTATCTTATTTTGTACGGGAGTCCCTTCCGTGCAAAAATTTAATCCCATGGTCGAGTGAACCATGAAACGGGAACCCATCGGAATTACATCGTTATCCAAAAACTCTTGCATGCGAAGTACTTTTCTCAATGCCGGCATATCGTCAACGAGATCAAGTGCGGTGTGCGCTAAAGTATATAAAATGTCAGCAGTATTTTGCCAAACCCGCAAACTTCTCTCCCAGTCTTGCGTTACATGTTTTTGCTTTTCAACTTCATTTTCAGGACCCAAGAAATAGCTTGCTAGAACCGTTTGTGCGGTTTTATGAGCAAGTGGTGAGTAGGTATAGATTTTGATAAGTTCAGCAATTTGCTCATGGGTAAGATTTCTCCATCGTTCTTTTGCTTTTATCGCAAGTTCTCGAGTTACACGTTGAGTAAATGATTGTGTACCTTGCGTGTCCGCTTGCTCAAGTTCAAAGGATCGCCATAAACTTACGGCGAAATCAATTCTGTCAACATGATCAAAGAGATTATCTGCAGCAATTTTCGCGGTTTTCTTTACGGCTTTTTCACGTTTGTGGACATTTGTCTCTTGCATCGCTGTTTGATAACTTTCCCATTCCATCATCGACCAAGTAAATTCTCCTGGTTGGGCTTGCTGCATTTTTTCCCTATTTATTTGCTCATGTAATGTAGCAAGTGACACTTCACTTTTTTTTACCGCTTGATCTGGGGGAAATGTTACTGATTGCTGAGCAGGTTCAGAAGGTACGAATCGGCCACGACGAAATGAATTCATGATTGACAGATTTGATTGATGTTCGTTTGTCAAACGCTGTGCACGTACAAATTGATGATATTCTTGAGGAGACTGAAATGCAGTTCTCAAACTACGTAATGTTGAAAAATACGCTTGTGCTTGCTGTACTTGTTCAGGTGTCGGCATAGCTGTATCTTAACGATTTTATTACCCAATTTCAACTATAAGACGTTATTGATCTGTGGGACATGAATACAACTATATCACCTATTTCGCTCGTTTTAGCCACTACAAGCCCAGAAAATCCTCATTTGCGTTCCTAAAAATACCGATCCACAGGGCGATTGCATTCATCGCATATGGTTTATATAATGAAAAAGAAAACTATCTATGAAAGTGGGATTACAAATTAGCAGATTTACCTGGCCAAAAGAGCCTCAGTCAATAAGTGATACGCTTGCAACAATTGCAACTACTGCAGATTCTGTCGGGTTTAATAGTCTCTGGGTAATGGATCATTTTTTTCAAATACCTCATGTTGGAATGAAAGAAGAACCGATGCTCGAAGCATATACTACCCTCGGTTTCTTAGCTGGTAAGACAAAAAAAGTAACCTTAGGAACTATGGTTACTGGTGTTATTTATCGACAACCTGCTTTGCTGGTGAAAGCAGTCACTACGCTTGACGTCTTAAGCAAAGGAAGAGCAATACTCGGTATTGGTGCAGCTTGGAATGAAGAAGAATCGAAAGGACTTGGTTTTCCCTTTCCTTCATTGAAAGAACGGTTTGAGGAATTAGAAGAAACTCTCATCATTGCAAAACAAATGTTTCAAGATAATACAGCACCAATTTCAGGAAAACATTTTAATCTTAGCGAACCGATCAATCATCCAATTCCGCTCGCAAAACCAACTATTCCAATCCTTATTGGTGGTGGTGGTGAGAAGAAAACATTACGACTTGTAGCACAATATGCTAATGCATGTAATCTTTTTGCAAATGATGAACCAGGACTTATCCATAAATTACAGGTACTTCAACAACATTGCAAAGAAATTGGACGAAATTATCGAGAGATAGAAAAGACCGTTCTCGTATTTGCCTCACCAACCGTAAATCCTGCAGAAATCATTGGGCAAGCACAACATCTTCGAGAATTAGGTATTGATCATGCTATTTTTGGAATCAGAAATGTGGAAGCAATTACTCCTCTTCACATATTTGGCGAAAAAATCATTCCACAATTAGCAAAATTGTAAACTCTGGATTTTTAATCAGAATTTAGTTCTATCAAAATTCTTAAGAAAAATTAACATTTCCCTGATCTATAATCTGCATAGTTAAGCAATGGCACACATTGGATGGAAAGCAGGAATAGAACAATATCAACCTGATGATTTGCTTGAACAAGCGATACTTGCAGATAAAGTAGGATTTGACAGTATCGATGTCAGTGATCATTTTCACCCATGGTCAGAGCAAGGAAGTTGTGCATATACATGGAGCTGGTTGGGGGCAGCGGCAGTAAAAACTAAGCACATTATGGTAGGAACAGGGCTTACCTGCCCCATCATTCGTTATCACCCTTCAATAATTGCTCAAGCTTCAGCTACAATTTCCTATATGGCTAACGGCAGATTCTATTTATGTACAGGAACTGGTGAAGCATTAAATGAATATGCAGCAACGGGAATTTGGCCTGGGTATAACACAAGAAGAGCTATGTTACAAGAATCAATTACCCTAATACGACAACTTTTGACAGGAAAAGAAGTCACTTTTACAGGAGAATATTATGAAACCAAAAAAGCAAAGTTATTTACTTTGCCTAAAAATTCTATTCCAATTTATATATCGTCATTAGTTCCTGAAAGTGCTTTCTTTGCGGGGGAATATGGTGACGGACTCATAACGGTTGGAGGACAAAAACCTGAAGTATATAAACAAATAATAAGAAACTTTACTAAAGGTGCAGAAGAAGCTGGTAAAAATGCTACCAAGATGCCGAAACTTATCGAAATTAATGTTGCTTTTTCTGAAGATATAAAAGCAGTGACACATGAAATGAAAAAATATTGGGCTGGCACCTTTATCCCAGCTTTATTCGATCAAAAGATTTATACACCAAAAATGTCTGAAATGAACGGTGCTGCAGTAGGAATGGATACTATTCAACAAAGCATGTGCATTTCCCGTAATCCGCAAGACCATATACAGTATATAAAACAATATACCAATCTCGGCTTTACGCATATTATTGTCCATTCAGCAGGTCCTAATCAACTAGACTTTATTTCAAACTACGGAAAAGAAATATTGCCGCTTTTATAATTAGCATAAATTACTCCCTTACTTGTACAGCGAAGATGAGTAGATTATACTGAGCTGAGTGTTCTATGATTAATCAGTATTTTGTCATTATTGGAGTAATATTAACTTTTATTGGTAGCTTAAGTTATATATTAGATACTATTACAGGAAAAGTACAACCAAATAAAGTTACTTGGCTTTTTTGGTCCTTTGCCCCTTTCGTTGCCTTTGTTGCAGAAATTAAACAAGGTGTAGGTTTAACATCTCTTCTCACCTTTACTGTAGGAATTATTCCGCTGCTCATATTTTTTATTTCGTTTATTAACAAAAAATCTCATTGGAAATTAGGATTATTTGATCTAATTTGCGCAAGTCTCTCTTTTTGTGGGATACTTTTATGGTATCTCTCAAAAGCGCCAAATATCGCAATCTTATTTAGTATTCTTGCTGATGCTTCCGCTGGCTTGCCAACCATTGTTAAAGCATTTTATGCGCCTGAAACGGAAAGCTATTTAATTTACTTTTTAGGAATGATTAGTGCAGTCATCACTCTGCTAACTATTAAATCTTGGACGCTCGCCCAATACGGTTTCCCTCTTTATATTGGTATTCTCGATTTATCACTTGTCGTTCTTATACGATATAAATTTGGTAATTATTTATTGGTTCATTTTATTGAAAAAAATCGTAACTTCAGCGGAAGAAAAAAGTAGTTATTTAATACTCCAGCTCTCGCGAGAATTTTTTGCTATTTTGTATTTCAATTTTCAAAGCTGCCTGTAAGGGAAGGTCATTATTTTTCTGTCGCAGGAAAGTTAATAACAGTTCAGTAGCACATTATAAGGGCTACTCCAGACAAAGGAGTACTATTCAAAACTCTTTGCATATTTTTTATTATAATATGATAGTGAACATGTTATGAAATTATTCGTTACCTTCTTAATTACCATGCTCATAGGGTTATTCATCAGTACACTCTATTTTAACCATATCGTTCTTTTAAAAAACATGATCCAAAAACCACAGTTGTATACATCGTTTTCGTTGCAGAAAGCACCTCTACAGTCATTAAGCGGTTATATTTCAACGCTTTCCGGAACTGTTTTATGGGAATCACGGATTGCTACTGAACCGGCAGTTATTACAATGCCTCGTCAAATTCAACAAGGTGAAGAAATTGATACAAAAGAAGATGGATCTACAACGATACTATTCAATACTGTTGGCAGTATACTCATTCAACCGAATACGCAGTTACAGTTTATTCAAACACTTCCAACTTCTCTCGTTGTCTCACAAAATTCCGGAACTGTTACCTATAACCTGACAAGTACATCACAACCATTTTCAGTAAAATCATTGAGTCTTATCACACAAATTAGTAATGGTGTCTCTTCAATAAAAGTAGATCAAAGTAATTCTCGTGTAACCATTACCGTTCTTTCTGGTTTCGTGACAGCAGCGTTTAATGATATTCATAATATGAGTAATGTTGTACCAGTACCTTTCGGAAATATATTCATATACAATGCGGCTTCTCAAAAATACTCCCTCATTTCTCAATAACTTATTGAGTCGTTTTTATAAACACTTAGTGGATTCATAATGTTTTTCCCTTCATAGCCTAACGCCCATAAAGCAACTCCTCCAAGATTCATTTTCGCTGCGTAGTTTAATTTTACTTGCGTTGATCGAATGTCGGGATAAAAAAATTGATGATAGGAATTTGTTTCATTGTCGAGATAAATAAGATATGGTTCCTCGGCAATGTTTTCAAATTGAGCACTACAAGTGGCACATGATTCTTTGAGTAATTCAACACGACGATTACTTGCTGCTTGACCAGTATTTGGAATAATTGCCGATCGAGGAACTGTTCCAATGGTTTCCCACTCATATCCATACAGAGGAATGCCAAGGATTAGTTTTTGAGAAGGAACTTTATCAATTGTTTTGTCAACAGCAGTAGCAACATCATACTCGGATACAGTACCAGCACCATAGAGAGGAGCGATAGGACCGGTAACGAGTGAATCTGTTGAGTGATAATCATAGGCCATTATCACAAGATGATCAACTAGACGTCCAACTGCACCAGCATCAATAAGGTGTTTAGCAACAACGTCAATAGCGCTTATTTCAACAGTAATTGTTGTTTTTTGTTTTTTGGTAATTCCTTCTTTCACCGCTTTTACAAATTGTACAAAGTGTGTTCTTGCTGCATCTGAAGCTGCTTGAGTATACTCGATATCTAAATTGAGATCAGAAAAACCATACCGTCTCATAAGAGGTAATACGCTATCTACTAAATTTCTTGCGTGCGGAATAGGATTTTCCACTAAGGTCGTAATTGCATTCTGATTTCCACTAAAAACAACTAATGAACGTTGCAGTTTATTTTTTTGAGCACTACTTAAAAATGAGTTCACTTTTCCTGACTGCAATGCACTCCATCCAGGTTCATTATTTTGACCATCTGTTGAACGAAGCACCGCACCATTCGTTCCAACTGATACACCAAAATAGGCTAAATCCGTTATATACTTGCCATAATCATTCTGAGCTTTATTGAGTAACCAATAGGGTAAAAATCCAACAATAACCCTTTGGGAGTTATAATTGGATTTGTGGAATAGTATTGAATCAATAGTATTTTGTAATCCTTCCCAAGGAATTTTATTATTCAAAAAGGTAATATTATTCGAAATTCTCGTATAAATAGGTGAAAATTCAACAAAGTAGTATCCAATTCCAAAGCCGAGCAATAAACCAAGTAAAATTGAGAAAAATAATTTTCCCATCAGCTTATTTTATCATGAAGATTCAATTTTTCTAATTTGTCTCTTCAGAATTATTTGTTATAATAATCGGTACAAATTTATTTCGAGATTAGACTATCAATATCTAACAAATTATGAATACCGACCATAAAAATTCCAGAAGAAAAACGAGAAAAAATAATGTTCTCAAAAAACAAAAAATTATTTTTCCAGAACCCAAGAAACAATCTTTTGAATTTTTTCATTGGAAGATACAAATTCATAAACTAGTATTCTTTCTTTTACTTTGTATTCTTGGAGGAATTGGTATTACTCTATTCATTTCCAGCCAGTTCAAACCGGTTACCGATACAATAACGACCGAAACACATAAAGTACCAAAAGAAATAAAGAAAAAGGAACAACAATTTGCAACTCCTTCCGCTTCGTTTCGTGTTCCAATTCTTATGTATCATTATGTCGAACACGTACAAAATAAAAAAGATACTATGAGAATGTCGCTCAATATACCCCCCGAGACTTTTGAGCAACAAATACAAACATTACAAAACGCAGGATATACTTTTATGACTGCTTCAGAGCTTGCTGATGTACTTGACGGAAGGAATCCGCTTCCGCAAAAGCCCGTATTGTTAACTTTTGATGATGGACATTGGGATCTTTATACTGAAGTCCTTCCAATTTTAGAAAAATATCACATTAAAGCAACTGCGTATATAATCACAGGATTTATCGGAGGATCAGACTTTCTTACACCTCTTGAACTACAAAAAGTTATCGCCAGCGGTTTAATTGAGATTGGTGCACATACGGTGAACCATATTTCTCTTGCAGGAAAACTCTCACCGATAGTACAATTCGAAGTAAATCAAAGTAAAGAAACCCTTGAAAGCACATACCATCTTCATGTCGTATCATTTGCCTATCCAAACGGTTCTTTTGACCAACAAGCAGTTGATGTTGTAAAAAATGCTGGATTTCGAACAGCAGTCTCAACTATCCCTGGGATAGAACAGAACCAGATAAATCGCTTTTTCCTTTACCGAATACGGCCAGGGTATCGTATTGGCCCATCATTGCTGGAATATCTCAATCAGAATACATTCCGACCTTGGTAAACAATATCCTCTATCAAAAACTGCTCCATCTGAATTGATTGTTTGACATGGACAATATTGCAGAGTATTATGATCAGCATGGGACTTCTCTTTCATTCAATTAGCCACATTTTTTTATCGGTGGTGACATTATTTACTCTTACTCCACAACACAGTTCTCTTGTTCCTCATAAACCATCTTCAACACAAGTTCAGTCAAGCCCATCTCACAATAACGCAAACAATCAAAATGATATGATTCAGGGAAAAAGTACTATATCATTGTATGGAAAAACCATTCTTATATCACTCCTCATTCCTAAACAAGGTGGTAATGTTACTGGATCAATTTCAGGTGCATGCTCAGGAGATGTAACTGGCATCTACTCAGGAGGAGATTTTGGATCGCTCCAAGCGAAATCACACGTTTCTTGTCCTGTATTTTTTACAACAATAACGGGAGAAGCAACTTTTACTGGAGAAGCAAACGTACCTTCACAAACGCTTCAAGGAACCTATACTGCTACAGCACAAGGAAAAACTAGTAACGGGCCAATTACATTCACACTCTTCCAATAGTTCCCTTAAAAGAGCGAAAACTCAGTTCTTGCATCAACGTATTGTCCATTAATAAATTCACCTTCTGTTAATATCGATGCTCGCTGTATGGTAGCATAATAGATACGTAAAATTGCTTCACCTTTAACCGATTCGGGAGTTGCAATCGTAAATACTTTCTTTGTAATTCGCTTATTCAATGTTTCGATTGCATGTGAGAACTGCCTGTCATCACTGATTTCAGAGGCATTTGCTTCAAAATATACTCCAACAGCATCCCCTTCAGGTGCCTGCGAATTAAAAATAACGATGGCAACATGACTATTTTGGGTAATAAGAATTGAATGCTTTGCTTTTTTACTTGAAACCCAGTAGAGAGTATACATATCGTCATATGCATAAAATACAGGAGAAACCCATGGATATCCTTCTTTCGTTGCAGTAGCAATTGTGCAATAGATATTCTCTTTTATAATTCTTTTCGCTTGTTCTGCATAAGAATAACGACTCATATACTTATACCGTTTTTCTCCTTAAATAGAAGATAAGATGTACTACTATATAACTGAATACCATTATTCCGGTTATTAATGAAATACCATCCGCTATCTTTCTAAACTTTGTATCAACAAATTTCACATCAATCATATAGTCTCCTGGATCAAGAAAAAAAGTCATGAGACCGCGGTACTGTTCATCCTGAAACTGAATCGGTACTTGTATACCGTTTGCTAGAATTTCCCATCCGGGAAAATAGAGGGTATTTTCTAAAAAACGAGTTTTTTCTTTAACAACGACAGTATAGGTATGTTCTGAGACGACTCTTTTTCCCTGCTTTATCAATGCATTTCCAGTAATAATTTGCAAGGGTTTAGCAAATCCATGTTCCATAAATCGTACTGACCAAACAGGACTACTTTCCCCCGTGTCTGCGGGTGCTCTTTGAATTCCTTGGAAATAGGTATCTGGTCGTTGAACATATGCTTTTGCATGCATATAATCCTTATTCACGAATAGCGCGAGCAAAATAAATATTGTTAGAAAAATCACCCTATATTTCTTCGGAATAAACTGCGTTAAATAACCCGCTAAAACAGCACAACCAAAAACTGTCATCACAAGAAAACGCCAAGGAAATTGAAAATTTTGAAGTAATAATATTTTAGACCAAATAAATTGCGAATAAGGAAGCATGAAAAAAATGCCACAAAGAACATAGAGCAGTGTTCCTGCAATAAAAAAAGAATAACTATTTTTTTTTCGAATAGTAAAAAATAACGAAATGAAAGAGAAAAGTAAAACTATCCACTGAAGAATGCCTAATTGTACCGTAAACTGATCTGTTCCAACTCCTCCATATTGCCATTTTCCATAAAAAAGTGAAGGAATGTCAACAAATCTTTTCATATATTCCCCTTTTGTTACAATATCTCGAAGCGTATATTTTGATTCAAAAAGACCAGGCATCCAAAAAAAAGCTGAAAGTAAAAACCCAATACAAAGTAACCAAAAGAAATATCCACCAAACAATTTTCGTTTATTATGGTGAAGAAAACAGGAGATACCATAAAAAATAATAAAAGGAAGAGACATTAAACTAACGACATTATGAGACAGAATCAGCAATGCAAGGGAAATACCACCCAGTACGCTCCATAAAAACGTCGGTTTTTTTTCAATTTTCGTAAGACACCATAATACGAAAGGAAAAAATACAAATGCTAAACTCTCTCC
>CAYQEE010000001.1:0-63811 GCA_964416445.1 uncultured Gammaproteobacteria bacterium | reverse complement strand
CATTGATATTCTGGGAAAAATTTGTTAATCGTAATAAATGAACATCTCCATCATGTGTAAGTGGGTAACCATTTTGAAAAAGATTGAGAACACTCATGAGAGAAAGGAGAAGAAACATGAAAAATAAAATATATTTCATTTCTGTAATTAATCACGTCTTTACGATTTTTACACCAAGTGTTCCGTCTAAATAATAAAAATTCTTGTATGACTCTATACTTTCTGGAAATGATGCGGGATTACCAATATAGATTGCGTTAGGTATTTTTTTGCTATTATCCCAGTTGATTGGATGAAATGATATGTTCCCTATTCTATGTTCCTCCGCGAATCCACCTGAAACAGTTCCACCATGCTTTAAATATAAGGAGGGATTATAATGACTCACAAACAAATAAAACATATAGGATTCAAACAGATTATTTCTTATTCCAACAATAACAGGTTTCGATGAGTTATTATTTTTTACTAAATAAGTAAACGCTTGAAAAAGAGCGTACTGATAAGGTTCTGACTCTATTTTGGGAAAGACATAAAAGTAATTAAGCGTTAAAGAAACTAATGAATATCCAACAAGTAACACGAAAAGAAATCCAAGTAAAATTTTTTCTATTCTCAGAACAATATGCTTTTGCTTTGACAATAACAGAAATACCCCCAAAATACCAAAACCCTCAATAATTTGTGGTACGGGAAGAATATTATAAGATCGCATAGCATGTGGTGCTCCTGTAGCAATACTGGGAGGGATAAAAGCAAATAAGAACCATATCAGTAGGAGAAATTTTTCTTTTTTCTGTAAATTACTCAGCCATAAAAATAATAAGCCAAGGATAAAAAATGGTAATTCCCAAAAATAAAAAAGTCCGATTGATGGAATTTTAAATTCTTCTTTACCATTATTCCCAATATTTGCTATTAACCAATATGGATTAAAATGAGCAAAATAATTAGTGAAAAATATCTTTACTGGAATAAGTCTCCGATTATCAATTATTATTGCAAAGTAATTTGATTGCTTTTTATCAACAAGTAATTGGTGTGCATTTTGTAGAGAGAGTTGATCCATATTTGTGAATGCTGAAGTTCCTTTTAATCGTAACATTGCATCGGGAGTTAACGATGCTCGAAAGATTGGTACTGTAATAAGAAAAGCTAGTACTAATGCGACTCCCGCTTCTTTCCGAATAACAAATATCTTTCTCCAATATAACAATATGAGACAAATAACGATTAACGGAGTAAAAACTTTCTCACTTTGATATGTATAAAAAGATAAACTATAAAAGAGTGCAGAGAGCATGATGAACCATCGCTTCCCAAAATTATTAACACTATAGAGAAAGAAAAGAGCGCCTAAGACAATAAATGTTGCACCTGCATTTGCCTCATGACCAAGTCGTGAAATGTAAATATGCCAAGGTGAAACTGCTAAGAGAAACATACTTAATAACGCAACTACTTTACCGTATTGGTATTTTTTGGTAAGTTCTTTTACTAAAAAATACGTTGATACCACGGTTATCAATGATAAGATGACAGAAGGTAAACGAACCGCAACGACTTGTAATCCAAATAATTTAATGAAGGGTATAACTAAATAAACATATAATGCCGGCCGGTAATCATCATAGGCGCGTAGAAGAATAGGAAGATAGTAACCATACTCGTCTCTTCCAGTTTGTAATATTGAATAAGCATTATATCCTATGGTTACTTCATCAAGAGAAGGGCTTGGTGGGACAGATGAAATATTGTACAAACGGAAAAAAACAGCAAGTAAAAATATTAAAAAAAATAACACTGAGTAAATCGTAATTTTCATGTTTTTTGTAATTTTATAAGATTCTATCAAAATATTTTTAGCCTACTTCCCGAGGGATCACATTCCTTCAACGAGATTATCTCTTATTCTACCATGATATAAAGAAAAACTTTATGTATTTATACGAAACACATATTGTTTTTATCCTCACATCTTTATCCTTTAACAATATCCATAGCAGGTGTACTATCAGGAAAATTTATTTCATCGAGTTTATCACTACCAGTTGGGAAATCACTAGCTCTACCAATATATAATATCGTAGGATCTTTTATTTCTTTGCTCCAATCGATCGGTCTAAATTCAAATTTCCCAAAACTATGATCCTCTCGAAAACCACCTGAACTATTGAGACTAGCTTGTTGATAGAGCTCAGGAGGATAGTGGAGATAAAATAAAAAGAAAATATACGATTGATCCATATATGGTTGATTATCAACTACAATTTTTTTGTATTTATGTTGGATACTATTAACAAAGGGTATGGCTTTACTATAACCATATTGCCAATCGATCGCATTGTAATAATTTTGTTGAATAAAATATTGGTCAAGATAATAAGAAAAATTAAATATTGCAAATCCAATTAAACAGACTATCAAAATATTTTTCCCGAATACTGCATATACTTTTTCTTTCCTTGATGATAAAAACATAAAAGTAGACCATAGTCCAATGCTTGCTGCGATTTCAAACAAAGGTAAAAAATTTAATGTTCTTACCGCATGAGGAACTCCTGAAGTAATGGAGGCAGGTATAGGAACTAATAAAAGCCAGATAAAAAGTACTATTTTCGCTTTTTTATCAAAATCACCAAATAAGAGTTGATAAATTCCAATATAAATAAATGGTAATTCCCATAAATACAATAACCCCATACCAGGTGCATGATGTCGTGAGATATCACCTGTAATAAATAACCAATTTAGATCAAAATGAGAAATATAATTAGCGATTACCGTTTTAGCAATCAATATTCGTCGATTATCAAAGAATATTCCCAAATAATCCCTATGTTGATGATCAATTGCTAAGCGTGTCGCGTCATTTTTGAGAAAGGATGTTTGATCTGCAAGGAAACTAACTCCTTGAGCTCTTGCTAAAGCATTTTTATTTGTCATCGTATAAACTCCTAAAGGAAGAATTAAAATGAGTCCTAAAATTACACTTCCAAACAGAAATGATTTAGGTAAGGTAAGTATCTTTTTCCAGTAGACAACGGTTAAGGTTACGAATAGCAATGGAGCAAAAACTTTCTCGCTTTGATACACGTACATGCTTGAACAAATAAAGAGAATTGAAAGAAACATATACCACGGTTTTTTTAATCCTTTTAAGAAAAAAATCATCGAAAATAAATTAAATGCCATCCCGACGCTTGATTCAAACGCTATACGACTAAATTGAATATGCCAGGGAGATATTGCTAAAAGCATTGAAGCAATAAGCCCTAACTTTCTATTATTGAATAATTCAACAACGAGGATATAAGCTCCTAAAATTGCTAAGACTCCAATAATTACTGAAGGCAGGCGAACTGCTATAACATTTAGTCCAAGTAACGCTATTGATGGAATAGCAAGATAGGTATACAACGCAGGTTTATAATCATCAAATGAACGCAAGACTATAGGGAAGAATTGCCCATACTCGTCTTTTCCAGTATGCAGTATGGAATACGCGTTATATCCTAACGCGGCTTCGTCCCAATCAGGCGAAGGCGGGACACTCCCTATTTGCCATAATCGAAGCGCAAGTCCAATTATCAAAATACCAACTAATATATATTTTCTCATAGAAACTATATTGTATATGCAACTAACGCAGGTTCACCATTGAGCAAATTGAATTCTTTAATAATATGAGCATTGCCTGGAATTGCATTTGGTGTATCAATAAATAATGTTTTGCCTTTTTTTTCATTTGGCTTAACTTCAGATGAAAACTGATATTTATCAAAACTCTGTACATCAACAAACCCAAAAACATCACGGTGAACTTGGGCAGTATTACGAAATTGTTGTGGATTGTATTTTAAATAAAATAAGTAATAGATATAGGGACGGCCTAGTGTCTCGGTGATGACAAAATGATCATACGAGGAATACACCGAACGGATATAAGTAATCGAATCTTTGTAGCCATACTGCCATTCACCGGAGAACTCTGATGGATAGAACGTGTAATAACCATGAAGAAAATAGAAAACATTTCCCAGTAAAAAAATTCCAACACAAAGCCCAATAATTTTCGTGAAGAGTGGTGACCATCTCTTTGCGAAATAGGCTGTCAATACAACAAATCCATATGCGATACATATTTGAAAAGTTGGTAAAGTTGCCTCAATTCGTAATGCGTGCGGTGTCTCTCTTGCCGTCGCTGCGGGAATTATTCCAATCAATAACCACAAAGGAATAATGATCCAATTTCCTTCTTTTTTTTTGAATAGGAAAAGAATACCACAGACAAAAAAAATAATATCCCAAATATACATTTCTCCGACATCTTGTGTTGAAAATTTTGGATTACCATCACCACGAATAAATAAAAAGTTCGGATTGAGGTTATCAAAATAATGTCGCGTAAATGAAAGTGCGTACAACCACCTTCTATTATGAATAACTTTTGACCAGAGAGCATTATTATCATTTGCAATTTCTTGATTTGAAGTTTTAACAATTTGTGGATCCGAGAAAATGTTTACCTCTTGAAATCGTAATTTTGCTTGTGGAGTAGTTAAAAACTTTAAGGTAGGAAGCAACATAATAATTCCAACGCACACGGCAATACCAAATTGTTTCTTATGATTCCATAATGTTTTCCAGAACAAGCAACTTAAGAAAATGATAAGCAGAGGACCGACTATTCGTGCACTATTAAACGTGTAAAAAGCGAAAACAAACGAGGCAACAGAACAACAGAGATACCACAAATTATCATGAACGGCTTTTAGATATAACCAAACGCCAATGGTTAGAAAAAATGTTGCGACATTTGCTTCAAACGCTGCCCTTGAAAGCATAATATGCCATGGTGAAATTGCCAATATACTCGCAGCAACTAATGCATACCATTTTTTGTTCTCGGAAGTCTTAAAAATTTCTATAGTAAGAAAGTACGTAAATAACACAGTTAACGTTCCAAAAAATGCTGAAGGAAACCGAGTTGCAAATTCATTCAAACCAAAGAGCTTAACGGGCACAATAGCAAGATACGCGTACATTGGCGGTTTAAAATCTCCAAAAGATTCCAAATAATTAAGCGGTAAAAATCTTCCAAACTCATCTCTCCCATCAGTACCGAGGGCATAGGCATTGTATCCCCATGCAACCTCATCCCACGTGAGTGAGGGAGGGTTTTTACCTAATTGATAAAATCTCAGGAAAAAAGCACAAAAAACAATAAGTAATAAAAAGATAATATATTTAATTTTCATTTGAGAATATAAAGCTTTAGTTCTCTTCATAATGAATTCCATACCCATGTACTAAAAAAGTATAATTGTTTATCAAAATACAAGCTTAGTTTTGATACCTTTGCATAGTATAGCAGGAGAATAGTTTTAAGTGAAATTACTTGCTTTTTATAAGAAATTCTCATTTATACTTTATTCAACGAAAGATAACATTGTATACTTTATTAACGTGATGTTTAATTTACATTACAAATTTAAGGTACCTAAATTCTATCAATTGCTCAAAAATAATAGTATTTTTATTTGTTTCTATCTCGCAAATATATTTCTTCAAAGTTATGGCATTAATAAAATAGTATATCCGCAAACTGATGAAGGAATATATCTTTACGAAGCAAAGCTATTAGCTCAGGGATATATTCCCTATAAAGATTTCAATCTCGCAGGACATACTCCATTTCTTCAGTATCTTCTCAGTATTTTTTTACGATTATACCATTTCAACATTCCCCTCTTTGATTATATGTACATTATGTGGGTTTTTATTTCATTATTTCCTCTCTATTCTATAACTATTTACTTAACAAAAAATAGAAATGCAGGAATTTTCAGTATTTTTATCTTTTCGACATTTGTTGAATTTACACAGTGGGACGCCCATTTCTTTGCGATTCGTGAAACCTCATTACCTTTTTTAGCTTTCTTTATTTACTTTACCTGCGTTAAAAAAAGAAAACTATTAGCGCAAGTTTTTCTCTGGTTGTTTTCATTCTGTTTAGTAAGTAATTTGCTCATTGCTCTACTTTCTATCCTAACCATCAATCTTATTAAATCACGATTACAGATACGCATGTTCTGTAAAACGATTTGGAACAACTATACAATTTATTTTGTATTAAGTTTCACATCGTATTTTATAATTCTCCTCATTCCAAATAGTTTTCATAATTTCATAATCTCCCAAACATACTTTGTTTCATACCTAAATCGTTTTTATATACTACTGCAAATTCTCCCTATGAATTGGCCGATATTTCTGTTCGGCTTTTGGGGAATATTCTTGCTAAGAAAGACTCATTGGCAATTTGCAGTTTTTAGTTTTATAACATTCTTGATATGTATATTTGCTGGGAAATCATTTTACCCACATTATCTTTCAATAATAGGCGTACCATTTGCAATAAGTAGTGGTTTTTTCTTTAATCATTTTTGGAATAAATTTACTATCAAAAATACTACTGTCATGTTACTTCTTCTCTACTTAGTTACTCTTACTGCCGCTCCATCTCTTTATTTCTATCTTATTGCCAACAAAACACCTCAATTTTTTACTATTGTACGAAAGTTAAAACGACTCCCGGAGCCACTGTTTACTTTTGAACCAATTTATGCATTATATGCTCAAAAAAATATACCGTTCTTTTATGACTGTGCAAATATGAGAATTATTCGAGTAACAGGCACTAACTTACCTGTTCAAGAATACCAATCAATCATTTATAAAAGTCAAACCATTCTTCTTGAACCATTTGCGGAAGCTTGGTTACCACAAAAAATAAAAGACGAAATATCCAAAAACTACAGATTAGTTTATCAGGAGCCCCCTTATAAAATCTATTCCAAAAAATAGTGACTGAGAAAGGTTTAACGTGGAAATATTTTACCGTATTTTAAATATATTTTTTTGATAAAACAAGAATTTACGCAACAAAGAAAAAGTCATTAATAGAAACAAAATTATCAGTGATATGCTACTTATAAGTTCGCCGCTTTTTACAGATAATGGATCATAAACAAAATTCACTACATGATTCCCCGAAGGAAGGACGATAGCCCGAAATGTATAATTTGCTCGATAAATTTCAGTATTTTTTTTATCTATAAATGCTTTCCAACCTGGATAATAATTATCTGTTAGTACTAACAAACTTTGATTCTGTGTATTCGCAGTTATGGTGATATTATTTTCTTTGTAACTCGTAATTAAAATATGACCAATTGGCTTACTGTTATTTTCAAAATGCAATGGCTCTTTTTCTAATAATACATTCACAAAGGGATTAAATTCTGGCAGGAAAAGCTTTTGTAACTCACCCTTTGGTGAACTTACTTTTTGATATTGAGAAACAAGATATGCATGAGGAAGTGCGAATTTATTTTCAGTTATATAATTTTTGTTATCTTGCCAAATGATATTGGTTTTTTGAGTATTTTTAATTACATCAAGCTTATTATAAATGAGATATCGTACGCTCAATAAGGTAAAAAATCGATCTCTTCGCATTGCATCTATAGTCGGAATTATCACTGGGTTATTTATAATCGCATCAGCACGGACTACGCCATGTCCAGGCATCCCGGTATTTGTATATCCTGTTAATTCACCATATCGTTTAATGTAGAGTGGGTGATAATATTCTGGATCATAAAAGCGAAAATATGTAGCAAGATTTGTTGTTATCATTGCTTTTCCAAACCCAAAAACTCTCCCTTTATTACTCAGTTGTGATAATTCTAGAAATAAAGAATTTTTAGGTAATATGGTATTTTGAGATGAAAATGGAAGAAATTTATCAGCATTATATAATCCAGTTGTAATAACAAGTACAATACTAACGATTACAATTTTTTTACTTTTCACAATTACTGCACCAAAAAGAATCATAAGCATTATAACGAAAAAAATACTCTCGAATACCGTATTTCGAAATGCTATATCATAGCAAGCAAATGACGATATTCGACAAGGCAAATGGACTATTTTGTTATGAAAGGTAATTAGATCAATAGTAACTATCAGCAACAAATACGGGGCAATAAACAGAGACATTTTTTTAAAAGAAGTGAGAGGATGAGTTATATACTCGTATCCTAATCCAGCAAGAATACTTATTGAGAATGTCGAAAGTAAAAAAATGCGAGAAGGCGGATCAGTAGTAAGTAATGGGATCGGAAAACGGCTAAACAAGTCTGTTATTGGAGAGTTAATTGCAAGCGCTAATGAAAGAGTAAGTAAAATGAGGTAGAAACTCGCAATCATTTTTTTATATCCACTTGTTAAGACAGCAAGAAATCCAAAAAAAGCAAATAAAACTGGGATCGATCCAATGGAAACGACTGTTTCTAAGTAATCTGTTTTTCCCCAATAATTATAAGTACTTACATTACCAAAATAATTTGGGACAACAACTGAAACAAGATGATACAGCGGCACAATATAATTTCCTATAAAACTTTTATCTGCATTCAAATTTGCATATTGTATCAACTCTAATGTAGGAACAAGTTGCACACCCGCTAATCCGATACCCATAAGAACAAAAAAGATAAACAAGCTCAATGATAGAAATTTTGTAATTCTGTTTTCTTTTTGCGTTAGTAGTCTGCATACAAAATAAATACAACTCGTCGTCAAAATATAAAATGATATCTGCGGATGGGTTGAAACAATAACCGAAAAAACGACGATACTGATAATTCCGAAAATCTTCCAGTTTTTCTGAGATCTATACCGTTCAATAAGAAAAAGGAATAATGGTAAAAGTGCTATTCCTAATCCATATGCACCTAAACTTACCCGCGCAATAACAAAACCTGAAAAAAGAAAGGAAATAGAGGCAAATAAAGCAGCTTGTTGGGAAAGTCCAATACTACGGGAATATAAATAAGTAAACAGACCAATAAGAAGAAATTGCAAAAATAAATAAATATTCCACGCATTTGCATACGGGAAAATAAAAAAAAGTATATTAAAAGGATCCAAAAATCCACTATTTAACGTAGCCAGTAAAGGCATACCAGCACCATTATAAGGATTCCACAGTGGCAGATGAAGGTTTTTCATCATATCAACTGCTAAAACTTTGAAGGTATATATATGCCGAAAAACATCATCAGCAACAGGTTTATTACTAATTGGAACGCTATTATATGACTGATAAGGACTAAAAAATGCTATTAAATAATTTCCAGGAAAAAGGAATTCATTCTTGAAGAAAAAACGCCAAAATAACAACAGACAAATAATGAATAACAGTAGCAAAGAAAATACATTTCTTTTTTTATTTAACATCCGTATGAGATTTTTAAACTTTGTACTTTCAATCTTATCATAGTTTAATGAGAATGTTGAGGATCCTTAGGGAACAATCTTACTTTTTTTTAATAATATTACTATATAGTACTCTGCAATGAAAAAACGTATATTTTTAATTTTTATTACACTCCTCATATCTCTTATTATAATCATTTTTAGTGGAAAAAGACCTTCTTACGTATCATTATCACCAAGCGTTACTTCTCCAAAATTACCAATAACTCAGTCCACAGAAAATACGTTCTCTCTGTCCATTTCCTTCATGAAAAAGAAAACCTATCCAGGTAGTTTATTAACAATAGAACAAACACTCCCTTCTACACAAACGTACCAGAGATATGTAACGTCTTACCTCTCTGATGGACTCAAAATATATGCGCTTATGACAATTCCAATTGGAAAAAAACCAGAACATGGATGGCCAGTGATACTCTTCAATCATGGATATATTCCTCCTTCTCAATATTCAACAATAGAGAGTTATGCAGTAATGGTGGACCCACTGGCATCTCACGGATATATCGTTTTTAAACCCGATTATCGAGGAAATGGCAATTCACAAGGAATACCAACACAAGTCTATGTTTCTTCTGATTATGTTACTGATAGTCTCAATGCTCTTGCTTCAATACGACAATATAAAGACGCAGATTCACAAAATATCGGAGTTATTGGCCATTCTATGGGAGGAAATATAACTCTCCATGAACTGGTTATTTCAAATGATTTTAAAGCAGCAGAGTTGTTAAGTGGAGTCGTAGGATCGTATTCAGCCATTTTAGATTGGTGGGATTATAGAATTTCTGCAGGAATTCTCTCAGGAAATGATGCTCAGACTGCACAATTAGTTACTGCATTTGTCCGTAATCACGGTACACCACAAACGAACCCAACTTTCTGGAATACCATAGATCCCACAGCGTTCGTTCGCAATATATCTACCCCAGTACAAATCCAAGTCGGAACAGGAGATACTGACGTTCCACCAAAGTTCTCTGAATCACTCGAAATGTTACTGGAAAATAATCATAAAACAACCTCATTCTACTCATATCCGGGTGCTGATCATAATTTGAGTCAAGTAAGCGGTACCGTATTCCAAAGAACACTATCCTACTTCGATTCTTATATAAAGTGAAAACATAGCCACAATTAGAGAAACAACTTTTCCTTTCTTCGTTAGACTGATATAGTAGCTATATGCGCAATTTTTCTCGGTTAAGTATTTTTATTCTCTTTATTGCATTTATTTTTAGAATTAGTATTATGCTTTGGGCATTCAATTATAGAGAAAATACTGATGTTCTTAGATATCGAGATTGGGCAAGAATTAGTTACCTCTATGGATTCGCGGACACCTATAAACTTGATCATTTAACATTTGGTACACTTCCGAACAATCAACCACCTGGGTCGGTATATATCGTTAATGCTGCATATCGTTTTGAACTCTTGACTGCAAAAATAATTTTGCGAATAACAAAAACGACCATTGTAGCAAATCCCCTAATCATGAACGGTTACCTTCCTGATACTTTTTTACGTTTACCTTCGCTATTTGCGGATATCCTTCTCGGCGCATTCATTTATCTTTTTGTTAAAAAGAAGAGAGATGAAAGTAGTGCAATCTTAGCAATGTGTCTTTACTTATTTACTCCACCCGTTTGGTATAACAGCGCTTTTTGGGGACAAATGGATTCGCTCAATAATCTTTTCTTTTTTATGTCGATATATTTTCTGTACGAACGAAAATATTGGCGGTCAATGATTTTTTGTGCTTGTTCTTTTTTTACAAAAATTTCGTTGCTTCCTGCTCTTCCTTTATTTTTTACTTTAATCTACTTTGAGCTTGGGAAAAAGAGAAGCCAATTTTTTCTCATGATTTTTGTTTGTGTTATTTGTATGATTTTGTTATCTCTTCCAATTTCAGGTCTCAATCTCTTATGGCTTTTTAATTTCTATAAAAATAATGGATTAGGAGAAATGCAACATATTACAAATTTTGCGTTTAATCTCTGGTGGATGTTAATTAAACCAACATTAACAATCGGAAAATTCACAACACTTTTCAACTATAGTCAGGTTGAAATGCATAACGTCACTCCTGATAATTTTAAGCTAGGATTCTTTCCCCTTTATACATGGGCAACATTTCTTTTTACCTGTCTTTATATTCCCCTGTTTATTTGCACAGTACAGAAAAAAATATCTGTCCAAAATGGACTTCGCGGATTAAGCTTAAGTATAGTCATTGGTTTTCTTGTTTTGCCCTTCATGCATGAACGATATCTGTATCCTGTTTTTCCTCTTTTAGCAGTTTATGTTGGTTTAGAACGAAAAAGTATTCTAGTTTTCTTGCTTCTGAGTATTTTTAATATGATCAATTTATATATTGTTTGGCATCCAATGTATCTTTGGTTCCTGCCTGCTCAGATCATAGGTAATCGAATATTTCAATGGATTATTAGCGCAGGTGTTGTTTTTATAAGTTTTTATTTTTATGTAACAACGTTACAACTGTATCGGAAACATGAAAAATAATTATTTGTATTTTTTAGGAACTATTGTATTTTTTTTTATACTCTCCGGAGCAATTTTCTTACAGTTTTTTATTAAACATCTCTATCCCTACCCAGGTAATTTTATGCTCGCATGGTTTGAACCTTGGAAAACTACATATTTGTCCAACGGAGTAATAACACTCGCACATAAACCTGTTGCTGATGACATTTTTCGCCAAATATATCCATTTCGTACTCTCGCAATGGATATGATAAAGCGTCATGAGATACCTCTGTGGAATCCATATAACGGAGCTGGAATGCCTCTGTTCGCTACTATGAATATAGGATTCTTAGATCCATTTAACATTTTTTATTTCTTTCTTTCAGATAAGCTTGCATGGACCTATGCAATTATACTGCAACCTATTCTCATAGCATTCTGCATGTTCATCTATTGCAAAAAGGTGTTGTTACGAAAAGCCTCAGCGCTTTTTTCAACAATGATTTTTCTCTTTTCTGGTGTGGTTATTACTCGACTTATTTATGGGATGTTTGGCCTATCTTTTGCAATGCTTCCCTTAAGTCTCTATTGTATTGAAAGTTTCATAGAATCTAAAAAAAAGAAGATAATTTGGCTATTACCATTTACTATTTATTTTTCAGTTATTTCAACACAACCACAAATTGCCTGTTATATTTTATTTTTTATAGCTGGATATATATTTTTTCGTAAAATACAACGTATCATCACGAAGAGAGAACTTCTTTTTCTTTATTTACTTTCGTTTTTGGGAATTGGCTTAGCTTCATTACAACTATTCCCAACATTTGAACTACTGCATTTTGCAAATGTAAATCAATCTTCTTCACAATTTATTTTTTCGCGCTTTTTAGTCCCGCTCTCTCATTTCATCACCTTGGTGATTCCTAATTATTTTGGGAACATTGGAACATATAACTACTGGGAACCAATTACTGATTATATTGAAACAACAATGTATATTGGAACTATTCCGCTACTATTTGCTTGGTATGCTCTTTCTTATAGTGAAAATAAAAAATCATTACGGGGTTATTTAGTTTTTGTTATTGCTATTTGTTTTGTTACATGTTTACAAAGTCCTTTTGCAACTTTTTTTTTCCGAATTCCATTACCCATTATATCGACAGGAATTCCAACTCGGATATTTTTACTCAGTACTTTCGCAATATCACTTCTTGCAGGATTTGGTTTTGACGCGTTTTATTCAAAAAAATCCACTATACATGCATTTGGTATAAAAATATTACCGATAATCCTCATCATATTGGGGATATTTATTTACACAATCTACCTTAAAATTAGCCATTATCCTTGTCCATCCACGCAATTTCCAAACTGTCGATCAATAGCTCTTCGAAATACACTTGTTGAAATTATCCCTTTTGTGGGAATTACTTTATTACTCGTCTACTATATTCTCAGGCAAAACACTGATAAATACCGTTTTTTTCTCCAAACTCTTACTATTCTTATAATTGTTACTCTTGGTCTCTATAATAGCCAAAAATATCAACCATTCTCACTTTCAGAAAGTTTTCTTCCCTTTAATCCACTTGTTCAAGAAATACAATTACGAACAGGTATTAACAGAATTTTTGGTTTTAATAGCGCAACTATTCAAACAGACTTTGCAACACTCTTTCGGTTTTATGATCCTGAATATTACCATCCACTTTACATTAAACGATATGGAGAACTTGTAAGTTACAGTAATACAGGAATCTACCCTCCACCCCTGCAAAGAAGTGATGTGAATATTATAAACAATGCAACAATCAGTGCATCAATGAATCAGAGAAGACAACGACTATTCGATTTACTTGGCGTAAAATATTTCATTTATAAGAAGTCTGAAAATAGTATAGTTTCTCAACCAATATGGGAAAATACCCAATGGATTATCGGACAAAATAATTCATCATTACCTCGTGCTTATCTTGTCAACTCGGTAAAAGTGGTGACATCAGACGAACATATCCTCAAAAATCTTTTTTCCTCATCGTTTGATCCAACTCATACTGCAATTATTGAACAACATCCATCTCAAAAATTGTCATCAAATATTGATAATTTTCATAACTCAGTAGTTGTCACGCATTATACAGAAAATCTGATTTCGCTCACGGCAAAATCGAATCAAGCAGCTTTCCTCGTATTTTCAGACAACGATTATCCAGGATGGCAAGCTACGATTGACGGCAAAAGAACACAGATCTACCGAGCAAATTATACTTTTAGAGGAGTATTTGTTCCAAAAGGAAGCCACAGCATTCTGTTCTCCTATCAGCCATTTTCATTTTTTCTTGGTTTAATATTCTCCGGTATTTTTCTCTTCTTACTTATTGTCTTATTCGTATGGAAACAAATAAATTATCATTTTAATAATGACATAATTGGCTCATCAAATTTGCAAAAATTATGATACTTATTTATGCTTATAGAATAGCTATGTATGATAAAGAATGAACATCAAATTAAAATATTACTTATCGTTTTGCTAATTATCTCTTTACCATTAATTTTATTCCAGATTTCACAGATACAAAAAGTTAAACAGCATGCTGCTACTGCTCTTGGACAATATCAAAAACTTGAATTAACGTATCCTTATTCTGGTAACTATAGTAACCCTTACGATCCAAGCGTTGTTGACATTGAAGCTAATTTCCATACTCCGAGTGGAAAAACACTCACCATCCCTGGATTCTTTTTCCAAGATTACACACGAAGTGGCAACATCCATAAAGAGATATTATCCCCAACAGGTAGTCCTCAATGGAAAGTCAGATTTGCCCCTTCAGAACTGGGAAATTATACGTATACAGTCACGTTAAAAGATAATTCGGGTACAAAAAATCTTGATAGTGGAACATTTACCGTTGTGTCTTCAGGGGCTCCTGGTTTTGTAAAAGCTGTTAACTATCATCTTGAATTTGGCAACGGTCAATTATTCATTCCTCTTGGTCTGAATGCGCCTTGGTTTCAGAATAATACCGCTTCAAATAAATGGGGTGATGGAACGTACGGAGTTGATGCTATGTACGCTGCTTATAACACAAACGGCGCAAATACCTTTCATTTGTGGACATGTGGTTGGAATGATGGAAATGCTACACCCTTTGCTGGCCCCGATATAGCATGCGATACCAATGCAGTCACTGCTACCCAAATGAGCCAACCATATAGTTGGGACATGGATTATATTATTTCCCAAGCAGAGTTAAAAAATATCTATGTTATCCCTATTTTGAAACATAAAGATCAACCTAATTTTGATCCAGGTGATGCATTGTATATTCGTTATGCAATTGCTCGTTGGGGATACTCAACACATCTCTTAGCATGGGATACGTTTAAAGAAGGTGCCTATAAACTACCCACTGTCACTCAGTACGTTACCACACTCCATAACCTTGATCCATATAATCACTTAATTTCAGCGAGTGAGGGTGACCATGCAAGCGCAAATAATCATGGAACGTTTTATGGAGTTATGAGTTTGCCTCAAATTTCTCTTGTACAAAATCATGACTACTCAAATGATTGTAATCAACCTTATGACAATGATACAGGTCTGTATGCCCTTCATGTCATTTTGTCTGTTTCTATTCGTCAGTTAACGAAACCGAGCTTTTTTGGTGAATCTGGGATGCATCAATGTGGTCCAGATGGTAAAAGCGATATACCCTTAACGATCAGTCAATATGTTCCTCTTGATACGCAAGCAAGAATATTACGGGGACAAATTTGGGGTGAATTTCTTAGTTCAGCAGGTGGCATTTCAGTCTGGAATCAAATGAATATAGCAAATTTAACCGCCTTTAAAGGGTTATCCGTGTTTATACAACAAATACCGAATGCCCAAGCAATCGATCAAACGGTTCCTTTTTCAAGTTATGATACTCCCAATGAAGTAACAACTTCAGATCAAAAAATCCAAGTAATTGGAAGGAAAAGTCCTACATTTGCTATGATACGCGTCTATAATACAACAGGGACATGGGCTGCTATTCTTCGCGATCATCAAACACCAGTACCAACATCTGGGTCAATTACTTTAGCACATATGCAAAATGGACAATCGTTTACCATTCTCTGGATGGATCCTGTTACGGGTGCTCTTCTTACAACCGTTTCTACTACAAGTTCAGCGAATGGATTAACATTACCTTTACCAAAAGCAGTTACTGAAGATATCGTTGCAATGATTATAAACGGATCAATTCCAGAACCGACTCCTTCTCCAACTCTTGGAACAACCACTACTCCTCTTCCATCCACCACATCAACACCATCACCTACGCAATCGAATTTTTGTGGACAAGCATGTCAAACCAACGCCGATTGTGGACAAAAGACAATAGCTTGTGGCATATGCGATCCGAATCAAAACATCTGCGTCGAAGGAATTTCCCCAACTACTACAGTATCTCCTTCACCTTCTGCAGTAATATCAGTAACACCGTCTCCTTCATTGGGGATAACGACGGGTTCCCTATCAATTCATTTTGAAGGCATTGATTCACAAAATAATCCTCATCCTCATCATCCCCAAAGAAAATTGATACTTTCCTTTTATAAAACGCAGAACTTTTCTCAGAATGCAGATGCCACAGTCAATACCACCGTTTCTTTCTCACCTTCTGATCCGAATGGTTCGTTTATCAATAACCAAATTGATCTCTCATCAATTCCCCAAGGATCATATTATGTCTTAGCCAAATCTCCGGAAGGTTCCCTTCGTGAACTGCTCTCTCCTCAACCCATAACGATTAGCTCAGGCCAAGTAAATTCCTTGTCAGCAATAACACAAAATCCTATGACATTACCACTTGGAGATTTGAATAATGATAATAGTGTAGATTTAACTGATTATAATATTCTTGTTGATTGCTACGGAACGAAAGCCACAACATCAACATGTACCGCCCATAATCTTTCTGACCAAATAAAGGGATTATTTGCAGATATCAATGATGACGGTGAGGTAAATGGTATTGATTATAATATTCTACTGAGAAATCTGAGTGTAAATGGCTTATGATACTCTGATTACTTATCCATCTCAATGTTATCCACTAACCCTCCAATGTTTTTGAAGGCCAAAAATACGCCGTAATAAAAACCATTGAAAGATAACCCAGATGACTATTATTAAAATACCGTGATAAATACCAAAAGACGAATAGAAACAGCCCATAGAGAATAATCATACGCTGAATAGAATTTTCCTTTTGCTGCCAACGTAATAAGAGGAAAAGTAAGGGAACTGCAATAATAAGTTCCCATATCCAAAATGGGTAATACGCGTGAACGTCCTTTATGATGCCGAACTGATGGAGTAATGCACCCAATCCATATCCTGCAACAGGATAACTATGGGCAGTATTGCCTGATAAATAAAAGATTGTACTTGCAAGATACGCTTGGGGATTCCATATGAAAAATGGAATAATAAAAAGCGTACATATTAATGCAAATGGGATAAGACTGATTAGTGTCTCTTTAACTGATTTTTTTTCGTAATACAAATAGGCAACATAGAAGGGAAAAAGTGGCCATACTGATTGCTTTGTTGCAAAAGCTAATGCCATACATACACCTCCCCAAAGTTCATTTTTCTTATACAAGAAAAACCATGCAGCAAAGAGAAATGCAAACATAAAAATATCATCTCTTCCTTCAATAAAATAAGGAAGTGTCGATGGATTAAATGCTAAAAGGATAAGAAATTCTCGAGAACGTTCAGGATTTTTTTGGAGCAAGGATGCAAGAAGAAGAAGTGCGATCAAAAGAATAAATAACGGTACTCGTGCATCAAAAAAACCAATAATATGTCCCATAAAAAGGTAAAATGGTACCGGAAAGATAAGGTATACTGGTTGCATTACAAAGTGATAAAGTGCAGGGTTTATTTCTGTATCTGAATAATGCCACTGTTCAAGAGGCGTACCAAAATAAGTTGCGGCGTAAGGATTTTTTCCATGCAAAAAGAAGCGAATAGCTGCTTCCTGTTGCAGAACAATATCATGTACTCCAAAAATTGGTGCAGTTTGATGTCGGACAATAATTGCTGATAAAACTGCCGCGCCGATGGTCATAAAAATGATACACCACAGAAGTACTGTTTTGACGATATTACATACAGACTGTTTTAACGTAAGTACTGGAAGATCAAGAAATACATATAAAAAAAGACAAAAAAAGATTAGTCCAAATAACCAATATGGGGTATCACCCCAACTAATACGGTAAGTCATGATGAATGGTATTACTAAAGCAAAAATTAATATCGTATCTAATTTTAATTGTTTCATACCTTATTTATACCAGTCTTCTGCAGCAATATAAATACCTTTCGGACTAATATCGGCCCAACCTGTTTTTTGCAGTTGTGCGCTGGTTGAACTTTGTAAATCCAATAATTGATATCCCATTCCAGGTAAAATATGGGGAAAGGTATTCCATAACGATTTTATTTTTGCGCCATAAACGATTAACCCAACCTTATGACTATTTTCATGCGACCGATTATCAGCTGCGAGAAAAAGACTGAGCGACAAACTTTTTGCACTATTTATATAGTGGTAATCATACAACGTAAAATTCTGATGGGGATACTTTTCATAGAGAATATGTTGCCAGATATCAGCCTGATATGCGGAGAAGTTCATTGAATGTTGCATTTGTTGTATATCTTTTGTCAAACTACCAAATAAAATAAGCATTAAGAAACAATATCCTATGACCGAATTGAAGGTTATTATCTTATAGATTACCCACCCTACTATAATAAAAAGAAATGGATTTGCAAACATTAAATAACTATCAAAGAGAGGTGTGTGGGTATATCGGAGAAAAATTACTGCAATACCTAATGTTATCGAAAAGATAATACCGAAAAGCGATATCGCTTTCCGCTTAATAGCGATGACTGAAAACAAGAAGGCAAGAAAAAAAATAAGATAAGAAAATATACGAAATCCCCCAATTACATTTGCGAACGCATTTGGCCAAAATATACCCAAATATGATTTCCAATTTCTTCCAAACTGGTCAAGACTAATTTTATATTGATCATGTAAATAATATTGCAGCATATTTTTCAATTCATAATGATTATGTCCAAAATCAAATATTAACAAGGGAATAAAAGGAATACAAAATAGAACTAACCCAATAAACAATCCTTTTACTGTTGGTTTTTGTACAATGAGAGTGATAACTAGTAAAGGAATAAGCAGTACGCCTTGTAAATGCGTGTTCACCCCAAGAGCAATACTTAAACTTGCAAGACTAAAATACCAGTAATTTTTTGTTTTTATATACTTCAGTATTAACCATAATGCTAATGCTGCAAGAATAGAAAGCGGTGCTTGATTGGTTAAATTGAACGATTGTGAAATCTGTACTGTAGAGACAGCAGTAATAAGTCCCAAAATTATTCCTAATTTTTTACTTCCCAGCTCGTTACCAATTAAGATCATAAGATATACTGTAAATACATACAAGATCGTTAACACAATCCAAGGAGTAAGATAGGATGAGGGATACAGAAACGTTCCAAACATAATAAAGTAATACCATTCAGGTCCCATAACAAATGGACCTGCTGAAGAGAAAGGACCAACAAGAGGAAAAATATGCTGCTCCAGTGCATATCGTGCAACAAGCGCATCATGTGCTTGATCAGTTGCAAGACCCCAGCGATTGGTATAGTCATAAAAGCGAAGAACAGTTGCTAAGAAAAGTACCAGAATAACTACAATAAAATAACCATGATGATGAAAAAGTAACTGGATTTTCTTCATGTTAATCTACAAATCGATATTTACAAAGTACCCATAACGCACGAGGACCCTCATGGAGTGCATTTAATTTTTTTCCTTCCTGATATCCTCTTGGTTTTGTAACAATGGGTATTTCAATAATTTTATAACCTTTCTTTAACAGCTTTGCAGTAATTTCTGGTTCAAAATCAAACCCCTTTGCTGAAAGATGTAACGAATCGACAACATCTTTAGGAAATAGTTTATAACAAGTTTCCATATCAGTTATCCACTGCCCATATAACATACTAGTAATGAAACTGAGAAAACGGTTTCCTAAATAATGCAAAATAAAAAGAGGTTCTTTCTCCTCATTTTTGAAGTGAGGAAGCCTATTGAGCCGTGTACCATAGACGACTTGAGCCTTTTTATTCAGTATTGGGTCTACAAGCTTTTTTATATAGGAAGGATCATATTCCATATCTGCATCCTGAATAATTATATAATCTCCTTTTGCTTCTTTTATACCTGTAATGATTGCTGCCCCTTTTCCCTTATTGACTGTATGGGTAAACAAATTTATTTCATTCTGATGTTTTCGGTAAACATAATCTTTTATGATATTTGCGGTATTATCTCGAGAACCATCATCCACAATAATAATTTCTTTAGTAACATTCGGAATACGTACCTCTTGTACTTGTTTTAATATTGATACTATACTTTTTTCTTCGTTAAACACAGGAATGATAATTGAAAGTTTCATAAGTTAGTCCCCAACCTCAAGCAATACCTGCATATCTGATTTAATGAATAATTTTTTACATTTCTTTCTTTCCACCATTACTTTTGGTAATGATACCAAAGCTTCCGAAAATCCGAAAAAAAATGCATTATCTTTACGAAATAACGCTGTTATTACATGATAAGGTAACCAAAAAAGATGAGACAAAATGAAAGGAAAATCGGTAATATTTAACCAAACAAAGAAAAATTGATTACGATAAGCAGTTTTTCTTATATGAAATGGCTTTTTAAGTGTTTGAATTGCACCTTTTCCATGTTCATGAATAACCTTACTTTTTTTCTCAAAGAGAACTCGAAATCCGGCTTTTCTTGCACGATATGAAATATCAATATCTTCCCAATAATAAGGATTATATAATTCGTTAAGCCCTCCTAATTGATCCCAAGTTGATTTCCTAAAGGCACTACTTCCACCGCTTGCCCAAAGTGTTTCAATACTATCTAATTCTCCTCGTCGATGAACTAAAAAACCTCTATTCCATTTTCCTACTCCCCTACCACGCAGCACAATTTTTTCATTCTCAATACTTTCATCTAAACACCCCACGGCAAAAACAGTTGGGTCAGAAAAGTGAGCAAGTAAAGGTTCGAGAAAATCATTATGCGGAGCAACGTCAGTATTGAGAAGAATTAAGATCTCTCCAGACGCGAGAGAAATGCCACGATTAACATTTTTTGAAAATCCCGATAAAGACTGATTTTTATTCGTGACAGTTTTACCCGTAATATTTTTTTGAGGAAGGTGAGCAATAAAATCTTGAATGATATTTTCTGAATTATCAGTCGACGGATCATCAGGAATAATTATCTCTACGGTTCCTTTTTTATAATTCTTTACAGCCTCAAGAACTTTAGGCAGATTTTTCTTAAGGATTGTCTCACCATTATAATTTGGGATGACAATACTTATATTCATATAACCATTCTACCAGGCTCGCTATAATGAGTAAAGATCATATTCTTAAGAATTTTTTCAGCTTATCTACAGATTTACAAGATACTTTTTTCTCACTATAGAAACATAATTTATCCCCTTGATTCTCAGGCTACCACCTTGTACGCTAAGAAGTAAGAAGCATTTTTACCATGCGATTTTATTATATCAAATCGTATTTATTCGGAGTATCTCTCCTATCCATGGGGGTAATTTTTTTGCTCCTAGCTCCGTTACTGTTTAACGCCTCAGCATATTACTCAGGAATGGACGCAACTCTTGTTATCGGTCAACCTGATATGTTTTCCAATGCAGCAAATCAAGGTGGTTCAATTTCTAGCAATACGCTAAATGGACCTGGTGGTGCAATTATTGTCGGAAATCAACTCCTGGTAGCAGACAATGGCAATAATCGTGTGTTAATATTTAATGCCATTCCAACATCAGCAAATGCTTCAGCAAATACAGTAATCGGACAAAGTGGATTTTCAACAGGTGGCGGAGGTTGTACGCAAACAACAGTTAATATTGGTGAGGGAAGTATTTATTCCGTAAATGGAAAACTGTTTATTGCAGACACAAATAATAATCGCGTGCTTATTTATAACACTATCCCGACAAGTAATGGTGCAAAAGCAGATGTTGTTATTGGACAACAAAATTTTACTTCATGTGGCATTAACCAAACAGGAACTGTTGGACCAAATACGCTACAGAATCCAACTTCAGTAGCTTCAAATGGAACAAAACTACTCATTGCAGACCGAGGAAATAATAGAGTACTTATTTTTAATACTATTCCGACAGGATCCAACGCAAGTGCGAATACTGTTATTGGCCAATCGGTATTTACCACTAAAACGGCAAATACCTTTGGATTATCCAATAGTGGATTAGCAAGTCCAAGTGCAATAGCCGTAAATAGTGATGGGAGATTAATTATTGGTGATTTAAACAACAACCGCACATTAAATTTTGGTACAATTCCCACTACGAGTAGCGCATCAGCAGATAGTGTTCTCGGTCAGCCAAACTTTACATCAAATTCACTACTGAGCGGGGGAACAACGGTTACTGGATCTACCTTTAAACCCTATGGACTAGCCTTTGACACAAACGGAAGACTGTATGGTGCCGAACGCACCTATAATCGTGTTCTTATTTTCAATTCTGTCCCTGCTGCAAATAACCCAGTAGCTGATATTGTATTAGGACAATTCGCATTTAATACGAGTATCAATAATACGAATGGATTGAATCCTGGATCACTTTCTGGACCTCAAGGAGTATTTGCAACAAGTTCACAACTGATTGTTTCAGATACAGCAAATAATAGAGTCATAATTTATCCAAATGCAACAGCTCAACCAAATATTTCCCTTGCAAATAGTACGGTAGGTCAGCCTGACGGGCCACTGTTACGGCTTACGGGAACTGCATCGGTAGATACAAACTATACTATTCGAAATGTAGAAGATTCAGTGAATTATGGTACCTGGGATGGAGTACAATCAGCTGATGGATCATTCTATGAAAATCCTGAATCGTTTTACTTCGATTTTGATCCAACGCTCAATAACCCTCCAGCAGATGGAAGCTATAATGTTCGCATTCGTGTTACTGATAATAATAATGATATTCTTGGAAATGCATTTTACTTTCAACCGTTTGCATTGAATAGTCCAGCTGGAGGTCAATTGCTTACTACTTCGCTTCCTGTATTTGATTTTTCGGTTAGTACACAGCATACTGCAATGAGAGATAATGTTACAAAATATGCTATTTACATTAAGCGTGTTGGAACAACAAATGATTGGCTTCCTTACCTCGATAATATCCCTGTTGATTTCGCAAGTGTAAAAGGAAATAGTGATAACAAAAACGCAGCAACTTACAAGAACACGACTACAAATAATGGAATTTATGAAAATGCTTCCTTTCATGCTGTTTATTCACAGGAAAGTTCAGAGATCCAAGTAAATGCTATCGATTCAAATAATAAGTCATTTTTTGAAGGGGGCAAAACATTACCTTCCGGTAGTTATCAATGGAAAGTTGACGCGTTTGATAATGGAGGTCATATTCAAGAGACCCAGGATAATACTGGTACTTTTCGCGTTAACTCATTAGATATACTTTCGTCTACTAGTTTTTTCCCACTCACCATTTCTCATATCGATAGCATAGGTTCTGTAGACCTTTCATCGATACATCCGAGCGATATACAAAAATCATATACTCTCCAGACGCTCACTCCAACTTTCACAGGAATTGTTGCAGCAAATGCCACGGTAACACTGCAATTGACTGATCAGAATTGTCCGGATGCTAATGCAAGCAATTGTACAGTATCCTATACGACTACCGGGACACCTACATCCCGATACCTAGTAAGCATTCCTAATGGAGATCTCCATGACAATGCAACATATTCAGTATTTTTATCTGCATATCTCAATGATAATTATGTGGAGCTGCCCAGTTTCGAGATAGCAACATCTACTGAATCGTCCAAAAATACCAATACTTCACCAAATAACCTACAAAGTTATAATATAAAGAAATTCAACGAGCCCCTTAATTTATTAACCGTGTTATCAAAAAAGCGATATGATACTTACTGCTCCTTGTATCTGTGCCTCTAACGAAAAAGAACCCGTCTAAGACGGGTTCTTTTTTTAAAGTCATTACAAATTTATCGTTTTTTTGAAATAACTTTTTTCCCTGGTAACTTGATTCCTTTTGGAGCAGCCTTTTTTACTGCTTTCTTTGTTGATTTTTTGGCAGCCATTGTATTCACCTCCTTTTGTCTAACACACTCTATTTATAACCTTAGGCAGAGAGGTTAGAAGTTATTATTATCGTGAATTAATATAATACAATTGTCAATAGAGAAAAATAAAATCCGCTCTTTTAAAGCGGATTTTATTAAAAAGTTAGTAAAAAATTATTTTCCTTTTTTTGGTGTTGAAACTCTAACTCTTCCAAAACCTTGTGGCGGTTTTGGCGTTACGGGTCTTGGTTTTGAGTCAGGTCTAGAATTACTTTTTCCCATCATTTGCTACACCTCCTTTCATACTAATCGGTTGTTACCATAAGATGATAAAGATTTGATTTTTTTAATAAATCATTATGCTTTCCTGACTCAATAATTTTTCCTTTACTGATAAAAATAACTTGATCCGCTCTGGTAATAACATCTAACACATTGGTTACAATAATCGTCGTTTTACCTTGTGATACTTCAAGAATCGTATGCCAAATTTTTGAACGAGTTTTAATATCTAACATTGATAAAGGTTCATCAAAAATAAAAATTTCGGCTGGCTTCAAAAATGCTCGTGCCAACATAAGCCGCTGTCTTTGACCACCTGATAAATAATTACCCCCTTCTCCAACTCGAAATTTATAACCATGAGGATGTTCCTCTATGAATTCATCTGCAATTGCTAATCGTGCTGCATGTTTTATTTCTTCCATAGAGGCACTAGATTTGCCGTAGGCAATAATATCATGAATAGTCTCATTAAAGAGTATATTTTCTTGAGGAACAAGCGATATGGCATTTCTCAAGGTTTGTAATGCATATTCATGGATATCATGACCGCCAATAAGAATTTGCCCTTCATTTGGTTCATTAATCAGTCGCGGTATTAAAGAGATAAGCGATGTTTTACCTGACCCGCTCACGCCAACAATGACAGTTAACTCACCAGGTTTAATCGTAAATGAAACATTATTTAATATTTTCACACCTGCCTCACCATATAAGGTAACGTTTCTAAACTCAATAGAAGGCTTTGTTATCTCTGTTAACGTACCGGTATCATGGGTATGTTTTTGCGTCGCAAAAAAATCTTTCATTCTTGCGATTTTAACTCGAGCTTCTTTTATCGCTGTTGAGGCATAAATAATATCAAGCAATGGATTCGTTAAATTATCAAGATAAAAAATAAAAACAATGAGCAATCCAGTAGATAATTCGCCATTAAAATAATAATTTATTCCAATACCAATAATTGATGAATATGATACCGCGATAATAACTCCTACCAAGAGACTCAGTAAAAAATTCAAACGATATAAGTGAAGATCAGTTTTGAGTGATGTTCTAATTGTATGATTAAAATTTTGAGATTCTTTCTCCTCTTGAGAAAATGCCTGAATTATCTTTAATTGCGTTAATGCTTCTTGAATAAATGAAAAAACAGTACTGTTCCATCCCTCTGATCGTTTGCTTGCGCTAGCTATTCGTTTATTGACGACATATAACCCAGCAGCAAGAAACGGCAATGCAGCTAAGGAAATGAGTGTTAATTTAATGCTAATCGTAAACATGATAATGGTTGTGATAATTAAATAGAGACCAGAGGTAATAATGGGGAGAATACCTTCTTCAATTAAATCTCCGAGGGCAGAAACATCATAACTTAATCGGTAGATATAATCTCCAACTTCTTGTTTTCTAAAGAAACCAATATCAAATTTTTCCATGTTACTAAATGCAATTTTTGAAAACTCATAAATTATTCCTTTAATAACACGTTTCATCGAAACTGATCGAAAATATTCAGTAAAACTCAGTAAGATATTAATGAAGAAAAAGACAAAAACGATAAAATATCCTAAATATTCTTGATTTGCAAAAAGAGCAAAAAACCCACCAATAAGAGTATGTTTATCAAGGACTTCATCACCTAAAACGTTATCTATAAGAAATTTAAATGGCCAAGGAGCGAGGGCCTCAAGGCCAACATTCATAAACATTAACAAGATAACCCCAAGCAACCCTAACAAATAAGGTTTCATGAGGTTAAAAAGTACTTGTTTTTCAACTTTCATATGGACAGGTTTATGAATGCCTTTTTAGCGTATAGGATATTCTAATAACTTGTCAATTCCTTGTTTCGATTAACAACTACAGTCTTATGTATCCGTTATTTTTTCTTTTTTGTATTTTTCGTTGCTGTTACTCGAGATTTATTTGCGGAAGGATTTGGTTTTACGACAGGAATTCTTGCTCGAGTTGTATTAATTTTTTTCAACACATTTCATCACCCCCATTTTTAAAGTATAATTTTAGTGTAAAGAACAATATGTACATTTGCAAGAGAATTAATTAATAAACTCTTTGTTCGGGTGACAAATTGAGTAATTCGGATACTTTCACAAATTGATACCCTTGAGCCTTAAGTGTAGGAAGAATCACTTGCAATGCATCAAATGTTTTTGGAGCATTCGGCGAACCATTAAGATGCATAATAATTATCGAACCATTTTGTACCGTACTAATCACATTATTAATAATTTGTTGTGTATTATTGTTAAATCCATCATTTGCGTTCACGTCCCAATGTACAACAACATCGTTCACTTGATGAATTAAATTCAAATTACTCTGAGAATAGCATCCACCAGGAAATCGAAAAAGTTTATTTTCTATTCCACCATAAATTTTCAAAAGTAATTCGGTGGCTCCTACTTGTTCAATTTTTTGTTCATCCGTTAATGGCAGAAGACCAAAACAACTTCCTGAATATGAATAATCTCCATAGGAGTGACTTCCCAACTCAAATAATGGATCATTGGATAATTGTTTTGTAATACTTGGATAAAGTTCAATCCAAATTCCAGTTAAAAAAAATGTCGCTTTGGTACCTGTTTTATCGAGTAAATCAATTATTCTTTTATCATAAGAATCTTTCACTTTTTTTGTTTCAACTTGATCACGCATAAATTCAGTCATCTCTGCGTCAAAGGTTAAGGCAATCTGCTTCGAATCACGAGAGCCATGCAAAATTACTGAAGCACTACCTGTAGAATCGGTTCCAATCTCTTGATCTAATGTTGACTGAGGTGTTTCTGTAGTAACATTTTGTTCAAGACGAGTATCTCCCGGGAGAGGTGCAGTTTCGGCAGTATGAGAAGTTTGCATCTTTTCCTGGTTTTGTTGCATTTTCGAAAGTATTAGTACATACACAAAATAACTGGTGAGAAGAATAATAACAAGCGAATAGCCAAGTAATAATAGATACTGTAACCATCTGTTATTTTTTGTAACATTTTTATACAAAATATCTCGAAATAGCATAAATTACGTAAACGATACAATCTATTCATTTATTGTGGAATACCGGAGAAGTAATGTCAATATTTAGCTTCTAACACGTACGATTATTTTCAACTTTTTTTATAAACATAGAAGAAATCTTTCTGGTAACCATGCAAATATTCATATCCTCCATTTACCATACCCTGTGCTAACGGGTACGTTGCGTATGACCCATTTCCTGTTGGTGTAAAGGTGACAAACCGAACCCATACAGGATTTATATCAAGTTGCATCGCATTAACTGCACCTGCAGCTTTGAGTGCCGCAGCAAGAGTTTCCGGAATTAGTGATGGGCCAGCAGCGTATAGTAAATTTCCATTTTTTGTTATTCCTATTCCCGATCGCCATGTATACATGCTATTTGTTGTTGTTAATCCCCAGGTTTGCATATTCCAAGATTCTGATGCTGTAATAATTTCGCCATTTTCTAATAACAGCGGTCCATTTTGTCGAATTGCAAAAATATCGTTACCTAAATTTTGACCTGTAAAATTAACAATTTTAGGCTTATCATTTTGATAAATAACAAACGTTGCTAAATTTTCTTTTAACGGTAAATAGGTTACCCCTCCAACGATCATACCGTACGCTCCATCTTTTCTCTGAAATCCTCCATTGAAAGCTGCGAGTAACATATTACTGTTTTGCATTGCTTTTGGAATAATACCCGGACCTCGATTTTGGGGACCTCCAGGTTCACGATAACCTGCCACTGCTGCAACAGCTAACTTGGACATGTCCATTTTCACTAAACTAACAATAGCATATGAACGTTGAGGGTCCGGTCGAATAAACGTTTTTGCCATAATAGTATTGCTTGTTCCTGAATTAATCGAAATCCAATTTCCCTCTCCTGGTATTAAACTAAAACCTGTTAATGGCGGGATTGGTGTTAACGTAAAGTTTTCTTCAGTATTTATTACCGTTGTAGTATTTTGTGCAACTTTTGGATTAGCGAAAATTTGTGAATCTGGTTTAATAAAGGCGTATTTTACTTGATTTGCATTATCTTGAAGTTGAAAAAAGAATGCCTCAATAGCAATCGTTGCTTGATTTCCTATTCGTGGCCTTAAAAAATCATCCGCAAAATTAGCGGCAAAAACCTGATGTGTTTGAATAAAAAAATAAAAACTTCCAATAATACAAAAAAATAATAATAGACAGATAATAGGAATATAAAATTTATTTTCAACTAATTTATATAATTTCTTTTTATTTTTTTTTACTTTAGATATCATAATTTACTCATGACTTTTTGTGATTTGGATTTGAATACATTTATGTTTTCTCTGCTGGAATTTCCCTATAACATATTCGTTTTGCAAGCTTACAAAAGTACTTACTCCATGAAACTTATTTATTCTTAAGTATACCATACATTTTATTGTTTTCTTTGAAAACAAAATACTCATTAATTGAAAAGATTATCAGAAAAAACGACAGTATGTATTCCAGCAGGAACAATCACTCCTCGAAGAGCAAAATCTGTCAGTAAAATTTTCTTTATTTGTCCATCAATCGAAACGCTCCATGTGGGATAAAATAAATCGGTTAACACAAGTAGTCCTTCTCCCTTATTTTGTGTTTCTAGAACAACGCTATTTGCAGAATAGTGAACAATTTTCACTGAACCAATCGAATAGAAATGGGTACTCATCAGTCTGGATGGAGCTGTGATAGTTGCGATATTTCTTAAATTAATCGTCGGGTCAAATAATGTCGATATTACTTCTTGTTCTTTAGGAAGTTGTATTGCTTCTCGAACAAAGAAAGTACGCGCCATAACATAGGGATTCTCATATACTCTGGTTTCTCCTTCTTGAAATACTTTAACATATTTTTGCGGGGAAAGTTCCGTAAGTGAAAGAATATATCGAACACCAAGAAGATTCATAATAGGACTATCAATATTATGTGGTGTGATAATCCTATTGAATCCAAAAGGAGACTGAATATTTGGTTTATGTCGTTCAGATGCAGCAATTAATTGACCATATGATAGAAGATATAATGGATCATACCCATCAACAGTTGCTAAATGATACATGGTAGAAAAATTTGGTGGTAAGATTTGAGAATCAGTAGTCATATAACGATAGATGCCCAAGTTATTTTCCAGAAATGAAATTGTAGCTGTTTGGGGGAAAAGGTATTGCTTGGGACTAAATGGAAGAAATTTATCAGCAAACCGAAAAAGATCGATCACGAGTACTACTACGAGAAAAGCAATAATACCTCTTGAAAACCATACACTTTTAACTTTGTGAGAAAAAGAATATGCCACCAATAAAAGTGCTGTTATGAAAAAAAGTATTGTTGGTATAACTAAATTTCTTTTGGCGGTGAGAATATCATTTATCGTGAGATGAGTGGATATATGGGCGAATAAGAATCCTGCCTTCCAACTCAATACAAAAATCCATAATGCACTATAACTGAGTCCAACTATAAGAAGCGGAAGCAAAAGTGTTTTTTTATTCTTCTGAAAATAATCCCATCCCAAAGCAGCTAATATAGAAAGCGTAAAATCAGTAATAAATAATAAACGTGTAGGTTGTGATGTCGCAAGTAATGGGATATTCAAGACGAACGGCAAAGAAGAAATTACCGTTGGTAATGCAAAAAGTAACGAGAGCACAAAAAAAGTGCCAAAGAAAAGAGTTTTTTTATCTCTTCGAGAAACGATTGCTAGTAAGCCTAATATCAGAGGTAAAACACCAACATACCCTATAAATTCTCCATAGTTCCAAATACCCCAATAATTGAGTGTTGTTGGATTGCCAAAAAAATCAGGAGCTAGAAATTGAGCAAGGTTTTGCCAAGGAAGAAACCATCCAGTTTGTTTCCATGACATTTGATCAGCTGATCTTGCAGAGAGCATAATAAATTGCAGAGTTGGTATCCATTGAATTGCAGTAATTACGGAAACTATTATCCCTATACAGAGAAAAGGAAACAATTTCCTTCCAAAAAATACCAGCTCTTTATTAGCTGTGAGTCGAGTTGTTTGGTAAACTCTTGCTAATGTATAGCTACAACTTATGAGTATAGAATAAAAAAGTATTTGTAAATGCCCTCCAAATATTTGGCTCACAAGAGCAAATGAGATAATACAAACCCAAAGAGGAGATATTTTCTCAAGTAAATACTCTGTTGAGAGTAATATTAACGGTAACCATAAAGAAACATGTCCTAAGGTATTCCATTGCATCCAAGCAACTGCATACCCACAAAAAGCAAAAGTAAAGGAACCAATAAACGCACCGATACTTGAAAGTTTTATTTTACGTAAATAATAAAAAAGAAATACTGCAGATAACACAGGTTGCAAAATAACCAACATACTCCACCCAAATGAAAACGGGAAAATAAACAAGAAAATATTTAATGGATAAAAGGTTGCTGATTGGAAATTAGCAAGCAATGGAGATCCTGAAAAAGTATATGGATTCCATAAGGGCAATTGTAATGATTTTTCGAGTGATATTGCTAAGTTTCTCCAAGGAAATTGCTGCCTAACAGGATCGGTAATGAGAAAATTTTTGTAAGCAATACCATTGGGATTTGTTAATGCATATAAATCTCGATATGGATGATATAACCCAATGATCGTATCTGCAGGAATTGGTAAAAGATGATTACTTATAAAAGGTTTAAAAAAGAAGAAGATAACAATAAGTAAAAAAATCAGTAGTAAAACGTTCTTCATACAATTATTTTACCTAATGAATGACAAAAAGCTTTAATACTAAAAGCTTGGGCTCTATCTTGTGCAGCTTTTGAAAAGGTTTGTAATAAGTCTTCATTGCGTATTAACATTTCTGTTTTTTCAAGACACTCTTTTGTTGTATTCCAAAGCAATCCATTTTTATTATCTTCTACAATTTCCTTTTGTCCACCCAAATTAACCACCACTGGAACTGCACCTTGCTCCATTGCCTGCACCGTTGATATTCCAAAATGCTCAACAAGTTCAGGATGTTTCTGTACATCTTCGCCAAATCCAGCTGCGTGCCAATAAATCTTTGATTGTGCATATAAGCGCATAAGTTCATCATGTATTGCATTCTCAACAATTTTTATTGGATATCCAACAATTTGTTTTTTTAAAAAAGATATCTTTTCTTGCTCTTCTGGTTTAAAACTAATAACTAATATAAACGCCCAATTTTTTAATCCCGCATCAATCATTTCTTTAAAAAGAGCAATCATTACCTCCTGTTTTTTAAATGTTCTCCCCTCTCCAAGTTCTGCAAACCTACCAACTGTTAAGATACAATTCGCTTTTTCAATTTTTATTTTTGCTTGTTCGCTTGCCGGTGGATATAAAATGAGACTCTGTACATGAAACGTACGATCAATATATGTCTTAGTAAAAAGCGAATTACAGATAACTGCAGATACCCTCCGCATTTTCAATTTATTTTTGAAGCTTTTTCCTTGTATCCATTCAGTCGGAAATTGGAAATGTAAATATAATTTTGTCGCCACCACAGGAAGACTGCCATCACTTAAATAAAATATTGCGTCATAATGACTCGATTCCCGTATACGTTTCACGAGCGAATATGATGAAGAAAATATATTATTTGAAAAAGCCACTCGTGACAAATCAATACCAAATTTTTTTTGAGCTCCTTCTTTCAATGATACATCATCCCATAAAACACTAACGGTATGATTTTCTGATAGGCATGAGGCTGCAGTTAACATGTACTTTTCACCTCCACTCAATGAATCTAAATATGGGTCGAATATTCCTATCTTCACGAATAAATTCTAGCAAGTTTTGACTTCTATGAAAAGCTTATGTTACTATAGAAAGATATCCAATGGCTCAACAACCATTTTCTCCCATTGCAATTATTTTTCTTTTCTCTTGGGTAACTTTTTGGAAAGGATTTGGGTTATGGCATGCAGCAAAGCACAATCAAAAGAACTGGTTCATTTCGATGTTAGTGCTTAACCTATACACATTGGGACTTTTAGAAATAATCTATTTATTCTATTTTGCAAAACAACGATTCACCCTTGCCTCCTTTTGGCAGAAAAAAAAGAAGTAACATTTTTAAATTCCGTCCGACAGAACGTTCCCTTAAGATAAAGATCTTTTTTTCTTCTCAGAAATAACAAAGAAACCAGTGTAGAAAATAATGAAATTACGGCAACCCATATTCCAATAAAAAAGCTCAACGGTTGATAGATAAAAACAATTGCATGGTTTCCTGCGGGTACGTTTAATGCCCGAAAAGCATAATCTGCACGGAAAATTTCCGTTCGCTTTCCATCAACATACGCGCTCCAACCTGGATAATAAGGATCAGATAAAAATAAAAGACTCTGTTGATTTTCCGAAGAAACAACCGTTATCTTATTCGATGAATAGGTTAATATCTTTGCATAACCTTTTATAGTATTGTTACTAGGAGGAAAACCCGGATTTTTCTCTAGGATTATTCTTTTTTGTAAAGCAAAATTGTTAGCAAATAGATTCGTAAAAATTGATTGAGGATTTGTTTTAATTAGATAATCATTTACCAAAAATACTCGAGGAAAAACCATGGTATTTTTATAAATTCTGTATGCGCCATCATCATAAAGCTTTTGGAACTGACTCCTCGGATAATCCCAGTAAGGAAATGTCCACGATGTGTAATCATCTGATACTTTATGAATAACATACCCAACATTCAATAAATTAATAACCTTTGGTGTATACAACGTATGTGTTGGAAAAATCACTACCGAGTGTTCTGCTTCGTGTATTTTACCTGTATTAAGTGTCGAGATAAACTGTCCATACCGGTCTATGTATAATGCATCGTAGCCTTCGAGTGATGGGACTCGGTAATAATTTGAAAGTTCAGCCCCATAGTTTCCTATTGCTCGTGCTGAGTCTGAGATTGTTGAAATGAATTTTTCTACAGGAGTGTCTATAAATGCTAACTCTTTAGGATCAAATGGTTGCCACTTTGTTGCAAACCGTAGCATATCAAAAGAAACTAAACAAAAAAATAACAGTGGAAGTAAGAGAAATACTGTCTTTTGTTTTCTCACGAGTACACCCACACAAGATAGTACAATGATGATAATAAACTGCAAAGTTGGTAAAATAAGATTTTGTTTTGCAATAACAATTTTATCAAAAGGAAGTATTTTTTTGGTAAAAATAGATACCCAGAGAGAACAAAATACAATTGAAAATATTCCCAGAATAATAATTAATGGTTTACTATTTTTCTTTTTAATATCAGCAAGAAACGCATCAAATCCAAATCCAGCCAAGACAGTAAAGAAAAAACTGTAGACTACTACGATTCTGCTAACAGCACTCGTAGCAAGTACTGGAATATGGAGGAACTCAATCCCATCAAAAAGAGGTGTTGGTAATGCTATGAGTAAGCTACCTGTACCAATAGTGAATAAAAAATAAATAAACCGTTTTCGCAATTTCAATGCATACCACGAAAATAATAATGTCGCTAGACCAATATAGGTATTCCACTCAGCATAATGACCAAACCAATCATTTCGCGTTACAGGATTCCCATAAAAATCAGGAGCAAATAACGTTGGAAGATATCCCCATGGAATAACTTCTGATTTAATATAAAAATTACTCCGTAATGACTGTTGATAAAATTCAAGCGAAGGAAGAACTTGCGGTAAGGTATCTAATAATCCAAAAAGCGTAAAAAGAAGAAGCACGAATAGCTTTTTTTTGTTTTTTTTACTTACCCCTTTGTATATCTCATAGACGAACAAACTCAATATAAAATACAAACTAATTTGAAAATGTCCACTAAAAAATGACAATGGTATCGTGAGAGTAAACAACAAAAGATAACGTACTTGTGAATAACTATAAAATTTTTCAATACTAAATAGTGCTAATGGTAAATAGAGAATTGCATAATCGAGAGTACCATAATCCATCCATACGGTCATAAATCCACAAAACATAAAAGCAACTGAACCGACAAGACTACCCCATTTTGAAATCATGAGTGAACGAAGATACAAATACATAAATATACTCGAGAGGAGAGGTTGAAACAATATTAACAAACTCCATCCGTCTCGAAAGGGAAAAAGGAAAAATAATCCGTTCAGGGGAGACAATACTGCTGACTGATAATTTGCTAATAATGGTGTGCCTGAAAAACTATAAGGATTCCATAATGGAATCTGTCCCCTTTTATATGTTGTGACGACTAAATATTTCCAAGGATAGATTTGTGTTGTAATATCAGGTATTGCACCATTCTTCACGGGACCTCTATATTGAGGATATGCATCCCAAGGTGCAAAACTATTAACTTGATACGTTGCTGAATAAGGTATTTTACCCTTTATAAAATAAGGGAAAGAAAAAATAAACCAGACAAATAAAATGATAATAGCTGGCCATATTTTTTTGATAATTCTTTGCATAGTGTTAGGTTAAACAACTTATTTCTTTCTATGTTGTAATTCCCACAATTTCGCATAGGTTATAAATATGCTAAAAGCCTGATAGGTACTTTCCAGGATCCCAACAGTTCCAGCTTTCCAACCATCTTGTGAAAAATAGGAATTTGAGAAACTAGTAACCATAACGCGAAGAAAACGCCACCATACCATACGCGGATGGTTATTTTCATATCGGAGTTTTGCTTCAATAGTAGACCATTGATTCGTTTTCGTAACCATAGAGGTTAAATCTCGGTGACTATAATGGATTAAAAATCCTTCTATTTTACCTGTTTTACCGTGTATTATCGGACTTTCGTGAAGCTCACCCACCCATTTTTCTAGACTACCTTTCCGAAATAAACGTTCAAGCTGTTCAGTTTTTGGCCAAGGATTATTTCCAAAATAATAATTTTTCCGAGTAATTAGATAGGCACTCGGTCCAGTAGTTTGTTTCATTATTTTTTCTATCTCAGTACGGAGTTTTTCTGAAACTCTTTCATCAGTATCAACATACAAAACCCACATTCCCTGTGCTTTTTGCAATCCTATATTTCGTTGTTCAGCAAAGTTATCTGTTTTACTTATTACCAGTGAGGCACCTCGTTTTTGAGCAATAGAAACAGTTCTATCACTTGATCCTCCATCAACTACAATAATTTCATCGCAAAATGAAAGAGAATCCAAACAACCAGGAAGCATATCTTCATTATTTTTAGCAATAATAATTGCGGAAATTGTTATCATGATCAAATTCCAAAACTTCCTTTACCGTTTCTATTGAAATAAAAATCTCTTACTCCAATTTTTTGCCAAGTTCTTCCATATACTAATAACTTTAGGCTCTCCCTGAACAAAGCGATTTTTGCGCGAAAGGGTGCATAGGATAATCCGAAATAAAGACGATTTCTTGTAATAAAATAATCGTGCAACATAGACCCTGATCCTCCTGAAGAGACAGCGTTTACATGCCATAGTATTGCTTTCGGCGCAAACATTATTTTATATCCTGCTTTCAAAACTCGCATATTAAACTCAGCATCTTCAAAATAAAGAAAGTAGTCATCATTTAACATACCAACTTTTTCTAACACTTCGCGAGGAAATAACATACAACATCCAGTAACAAAACCTGTTTCTTGCGTTACATCATATTGACCATGATCAACTTCATCAACACCTCGATGGTAAGACATAACGTTTTTCCAATCAATACCTCCGCCCGCGTACCAAAGTACTTTTCCCAAGTCACCTACTTGATAACGATTTCTGTGAAATTCATGGCCCTTTGCAAAATAAATTTTTGGACCAATAATTCCTGCTAATGGATTATTTTCTGCTACTTTTATTAGTTCTGTCAGTAACTGTTTATCCGCAATTGTGTCATTATTTATAATCATGATGTAATCAAATTTTTCCTTTAAGGCAGCCAAAATTCCAGTATTATAACCACCACTAAAACCGAGATTTTTCTCGTTTCTTATGAGCATAACCTTTTGGTCTTTTTCTTTTGTTGTGAGAGTAAAAGGTTTTTTCGAAGCATTATCGACAACAATAATTTGCGTAATCATTTGTGGGGTTTCAAGAAGTTTTAAAGAGTCTATACAAGCATGAGTCTCATTCTCACTATTAAAATCTACCGTAACAATTGCAGTGCGTTTCATACTTTAGGAGGAAATTTTCCTTATAATTCTTTTTCGTTTTATTTTAAGCATTATTTTTTTAATTGGATTTCTTGTTTCTTCAATAGATTGCGTTAGATACCAATATCTTGTTTCATAGAGAAGTTTCGTTGATTCTCTGCCTATATCTAACAAAAACTGTGGCGAATTATATTCATGAAATCCCTGCCTTTCCCATATCTTTGCAAATACCACCTCAGCATAAAATGCCTGTAACAAACTAAGTACAAGTCCATGTAATCCATCCTTATATCCTTTTTGAGCAAAAAAAGTTTTTAAAAAATCATTGAGAGGAAATCGAATGGCATCAAGATATGAAATTGTCTTCCCCGAGTTTATAAAATTTTCCACTTCATTTTCCGTATAAATTTTATCAAGCTTATAGAGATATTGTGATATTGTTGCATAATTTTCATGGGTCATGGGATTTTGTAATTTTTCAGTCTTCCCTATCACCGTTATCATTTCGTGCACATGTTTCTCAGGAAAAGTTCCTGCATTTTTTTTAAAAAGTCGTAATTGGTAGTCTGGCCACCATATCGAATTTTGAATCCACTTCCCAAAAATAATATTTTTCCTGGGAATCCAATATCCCTGAGTCTCTGATTCTTTCTTCAGTATTTTTTGCATCTCCGTTCGTAATTCAGGAGTAACCCGCTCATCAGCGTCGAGTGATAAAATCCAATCCCCAGAGGCTTGAGAAAATCCAAAATTTTTATTAATGTTTAACATGAGATTATTTTTCCGAGTAAAAACATGCGGAGTATATTGTTTGGCTATCTCAAGCGTATTATCTGTAGAGCTGTTATTCACAACGATAATTTCATCCGCAAAACGCACAGTTTCTAAGCATGCGGCAATTTTACTTGCTTCATTATACGCTGAGATCACAACTGAAAGTTTGGACATAGTGTTTACCGTACAGTAAAATTATAGCAAAAGTACAAAAAGAAAGCGCAAAGAGATATGTTTCAGAGGACTTTTAGGTAATTTTATGTAATCAAAATTACCTTTCCTTATTTTCAAACTGTTTTCGTATCATAGCGAAATCAGCAAGCAATTGTTTTTTTGCTAAGAGGAACATGAGGATACCGTAAACTACCGCCCCGATACAAATAACAAAACAAAGCGTGATAATATTCCTTACTAAAACGAGTGAGAGACAATAAACAAGAATTCCCATAAGAGCTGAGGCAATCAGTGGGGCAAATGTTGTTTTTACAATTGAAAATCGTATATATTTCTTCGTGATGTAAACAACAATAACTACTGAGGTTGCAATAACAGCCGAGGCTGCGGCAAAACCGTTAAAACCAAACCATAGAAGAAATAATGGTGTTATTACCCACGTAGCAATAGTCCAGAAAATCATAAAATATAGTGATATTTTGATTTTTCCAATTGCATTCAGTGCATTTGTTAAAGGTGTCGAAATAGAAGAAAATCCTGCATTAACTGTAAAAAAAGTCAGTGATAGTAATGCTGGTTGCCACTTTTGGTAACGTGGTACAAACTGAATAAAATAGGGAAAGAGTATTGCTAACCCAACTAATGATGGAAAAATAAGAAATGATAGGACAAAAAGTGATTTTTCGAGAGCTACCCCTAAATATTCTTCATCGTGTTGCAGACGAGAAAATGAAGGAAAGGTAATACGAATGACATTGTTCATAATAAGTTGTAGAGGAGCCATTGCCCATTTCTGCGCAAAACCAATATATCCCACCTGCGTTAGCGGAAGCATTTTTCCAATATAGGCAATCATTGCATCATCTTTAATTAATGCAAGCATACTGTTCGCTTGAAACGGAATTCCAAAAGAAAGAAGTTTTTTTGCAACTGATCGAGAGAACCCCAATTTGATCCGCCAAGGTTTTATCAAATATATAGTAATTAGCCCTAATACCCCCCTTGCCAAGACACCAAATGCAAAACTCATTACTCCCATTCCTTTAATAGCACACACAAGAATAACAAGATTAAACACTAAAGTTTCAACAATTTCAGGAATAACTAATTTATCAAATCGCAAATCTCTTTCTAATAGTATCGAAGGGATTGTTTTTAATGAAGAAAGAAAAAAAGATATTACTAAGGAATAGAAAAGGTACATTCCAACTTGATCAAGTTTATAAAATTTGCCTATTACCGAAGAAAGAAATAAGACAATGAAACATCCCGAAATAACTAACCCTTGTTGAATAGTAAACGTTGTTTCCAAATCCTCTTGGGTAATTGCTTCTTTCTTTTGAATAAGCGCTCCTGCTAAACCAATATCCGAAAAATATTGAAGAAATGCAATGACAGCGGAAACGACGAGAAATACACCTGTTTGCGATGGAGTCAAAAATATATAAAGAATAAATCCAACAACAACGCTAACAACTTTAATAAAAAATGTCCGGGAAACTAATGCAAAAATACCTTTAACTGAACGTTGAGTAATTGCTGAAATATCTAAGTCTTCCATAACAATTTACGCATTTTTTCGGATTTGTTTCCATGGTTTCTCTTTAAACAATCTCCAAATAACTTTTAAATCTCCCGTTATTGTCGAGATAAGCCGCACTGTCGATCCAGGATTATCTATCCAATGTACAGGTTCTTCATATATTTTATATCCCATTTTCTCTCCAACGATCAATAACTCTCCATCAAAAAACCACTCATTATCGCGAATTTTTGGAATAAGATTATCAACAACTGAACTTGTTACCGCTTTAAACCCACATTGTGCATCGGTAAAATGAGTATGAAAAAAAAATTGGATAAAAAAGAAATTTAATGCTCGAGAAGTAACTTCACGAATCAGCGATCTTCCTTCTACTTTTGCTCCTCTCGCAAGTCGTGAACCTATCGCAATATCATACTTATCTTCTAACGCACGAAGTAAGTTTTGTAAATGCACCAAATCAGTTGAAAGATCTAAATCCATATATACGCTGAAATCAGCATGTCTCGTACTCCATACGCGCTTTACCGCTCTTCCTCTTCCTTTTTGCTCGAGACGAAATAAGCTTATTTGCGGATATCTTTTTTGGAGATTAGCACCAATTACAGGGGTATTATCGACAGAAGCGTTATCGGCTATAGTAATATGCCAATCATAGTGATTCAAATTGGCCATACAATAGTGATAAAGCATTGTAATATGCTTCTCTAACTCCAACTCTTCGTTATAAACAGGAACAGTAATTTCAACGGTATGCTTTTTCATGAAGCTTTTTCTTCTCTCTGAAAAGCATTATACCAAGAAGTATACCCAACAAACCAGTAAGAGAAAGCACGTTACCAATAATTTCAATCGGAGTTTGCTGAAACTTTAGGGTTAAGATGTGGGTACCTTTTGGCACTTGAATAAGCACTTTTCCAGAATGATTTTGTATTATTGCAGGTTTCTCATCAATATAATAATGCCAGGCAGGAAAATATGCTAGTCCTAACACGAGATATGCATCTTCAAATCCTTTGATTCGTGCTTGCTTCTCACCTGTTGTATCTTTTTCAGACAGCGTAACACCTGCAGGTGGAAAAATTAAAAAGGGATACGGAATTACGAGAGCATTTGATTTTGGTTTAAGAAAATTTTTCGGCAGATATTCGTCTGAAATCTTTGAAATTTTCCATCTGATAACATCAGTATTCGTATAGTCAGCTGATGTTATTTTTTTATAATACTGAGGAGTAAAATATTTCCCTTGCAAAAGTATAAGTAAAACACAAATAACAAGTACCAGAGAAAATAAAATTATAGATTTTTTTAAATAAAGAGAAACAGTATGCAAAACTCCTCCACTCAGAATTGCACAAAAAAATGATGTCATCATAAGAAATCTCCAGGGATATTGGAGAAATGACAAAAAAGGAATAATATGCCAAATGAATTCTGAGGAAGCGGTAGTAAGCCAAAGTGATGTAACCCATCCAAAGCCGGCTCCTAGGAGAATAATTGCCTCATATTTTCGCTTTTTCCAAAGCATCACACTACAAAGAATTCCGAGAAGAGAAAAAAACAGCGACAATTTTCCAAGCATAAATGATAATCCATCAATACAACCAGGTACTGAGCCACCATAACCCCATGGGCTATACCAAAATTGAGAAAGACAAACAAAATGATTATGGTAATCTGACGTACCTCCTACTTGGGAAAGTACATTGGTAAATTTCATCTCAAATGGAACAGGAAATATATAAAAAGAAGAAAGGAGTATCGCAAAGAGAATCGTGAGAAAAAGGTACCATGCTGTTTTTGTTTTATCATGAAGACCTGAACATATAATGAGCACAATACAAAATGGAATCACATACAACATCACTATTACTGCTGATAAATTATGAGAAAGGAAAACTCCAGCTAATCCTAATGCTCCAAGACTCAATGCATACCATCGTTTCTTTCTCTCTTTGATATGAATAAAAACTTTATATAATCCATAAAATGCTAATGGAGTCAAAGCATATGCCCAAAATTCCGCAAGGTCACCGCGGACATAGATATCTACTGCATGATAAAGCGCATATTGATAAAAAATGCCACTCACAATTCCACCAATTTCACCCCAGAGAGATTTTCCTAAAAAGTACATAGTTATTCCTGCAAGAATAATGCCTACTCCAAAAGTGAATTTTGTTGCAAGTAATGCGTGCATGCCAAGTGACATAAAAAGGGCACCGGCATAATATGCAAGCGGAGCATAAAAATTAAAAATAGGATATCCATATCCATACCCTAAATCATTTACCCATCGAACAGGAAATAACCCATCACGGAGCGCTTTTGCCATTTCGAAAATTCTCGTTGGTTGCGTATCGTCATGCGTTGGGAAAAATCCAGGATTAAACAACGGTTTAATAGCCCAGATAGAGAAAATAATTACGATAATTAATCCGTAATACGGTACATATTTTCTAAGAAATTTCATGTTTTTTCCTTCCCTTGAATAAGAAAAATACTAGCAAAATGCCTGAAAAAAGGGAAATACAATCAGCGATTAATCGTATAGTCGTTTCCGTGAACTTCACTACGATGGTATGTATTCCTTGTGGAACTAATAATTGTATGACACCTAATGCATTAGTTGCATTTATTCTTGTACGTTTCCGATCAATAGAGGCAATCCACCCAGGGAAATAAAGCGTATTTATCTGGATTATACTCTGTGTTTCTAAATTGGCTGTAAATTGAATATCATTTCCATTGGAGAAGATATTACTGAGACTGCCATGGCCATTTGCTATAAAAACCTTTTCATTTGGCAGATTCAAAGGAACTTTATGAACCCAAATCGGCATATATTCATTTTGCACCGTTGTTGTATCTACATTTGTCGAATAGTAACTATCGGGATATACCTCATGAGTTACTGCATTAAATAAAGGGATAGCTGAAACATAGGTAATAATAATAAAGAGAAATGAAAATACCCATTTATAATGATAACGAAAAATATTAACACAGAGAGCAACCAAAAAAGCTATTCCAAGCATTGTTAAGGATAAAATTCTAAAAGGAAATTGAATTAAATTAGTTCCTGGGATAACTTTCCATAACAAATAAGAAATTGGTAAAGTAACAAAAATAGAGAGAATTGTTCCAATCCAAATAAACCAGTATGACATTTTTTTTTGTTTCCACAAACCGTAGATACTTACTGGTATAGCAACCACAGAAACATATCCATATAAAGGATAATGAACCGGATAAATAAAATAATCTGCAAAATGAGATACAATCGTTTTATCAAATACTGTATATTGTTTATCAAATAACGCAGGAAACCAGAAAAATACTGATGCACCAAGTCCCATAAAAAACACTATTACTATTTGTTTTGCAGAATAATATTTCGAAAAGAACATATAGAGAAAAATTATGGGAAGACAAAGGAGCGCAATGACGTTATGAGCAAGAATGAGTAATGCAATACCAAAACTAATTAATGCAATGCTTCTTCTTTCAATTTGCCACAAAATAAACGGGACAATTGCTAATGCAAGTATTTCTCCAACAGAACCTCTAGTATAGATATCCCAAAGATGATATGGAAATAATGCATAAGCAAGGGCGCCAGCAAAAGCTGAAGCTTGCGAAAATATTTTTTTGAGCCAAAAATAACTAAATAACCCTGATAATAATAAACTAATGGCAAATATAATTTTAATGGTGTTAACAAAATTAACTCCAAGTATATGAATAGGAATTCCAATATACATAAATAAAGGATATAAGAAATCAGCAACAGGATATCCATATTCAGAATTGAGACGAGGAAGAAACCGTACCGGAAATTGCCCATGTCGAAATGCCTCATAAAATGCTGAGAAGCGTATAATCATCCAATTACCATCATCCGTTGGGAAAAAACCTGGGTGTATGAGAGCTCCTATTCCCGGAACAATGAGAAGAAAAAGGAATATCGGTATGAGTGCTTTTTTCATTTTGTTTCCACGATAGTAAATATTTGTTGTTGAGAAGGAAGTATAATATCTGTTGTTTTATAATCATTCCGTATTGACTGCGAAACATTTTCTGTAACATCGATCAGTAAATTATTCGAAGTATGAAGATCTTTTGTCCAGTCTATGGTTCGAAATTCGTATCTGCCAAATGATTTAACGTTAATAAAACCATCAGAAGTTATTGGGTAGCGAACGACAGAATGCTGAAAAGATTTTGGATCATAATTTTCATAAAACATCAAATAAATATAGGGAGACGTTTCAGGTTGACTCATGATGATATGCTTTTTACTGTACTTAGATTTCGAGAGTATTACACTGAGGTCTTGATATGGCTTTCCCCAATATTGCGCTTCATTTCTTGGAAAAAGAACATAATATTGATCTAGATATATACAAAAATTGACAAAAAACAACAATACAATAATTCCACTGAAAAGGTACTGCAGATATCTTTTCTTCGTGAACGAGACAAACCAAAAAATTCCAAATGCCACTATGAGAGGAAGCATGGGAATAATAGCGGCGGTTCTATTTGTATGAGGAGCATCTTTTGTGATACTTGCTGCTAAAGGTGCTATAAAAAACCACCACAATACTAATTTTCTCCCTGTACCTCTCTGCAGCGTTATTAAAAAAACTAATCCTAAAAAAAGAAAGATTGATTCAATAAGATACATATTGCCGAAATTTTCAATGTTATGTGCATGATTTGTTCCTCCATTAATAAACAAAAAATTCGCAGAATATGAATTTATATAATTCTGAAGAAACCGTTCGCCAACAAATACTACTCGATTATTTACCAGTCTCGCGAGAAACGAATTTGGATTTGTATGTTCGTTTCGAGGTATCTCTATTTTTGCATGAACAATTGAAGGATCACTCAGAATACCTATCCCTGCAAGTTTTGTATGATTAGCACCTAAAGTCACAACTCCAATAAAAATACTCATAATAATAAAAATTCCCACCGCGCTTAATAAATATTTTGTTTTAGGAATATCTTTATAATAAAAAAGAGCAAGTCCTATCACATAGAGCGTTGTAAAGATATAATTCCCCGCATAAGTAAAATATGTTAAGGAAAACAAAATAGCCGCAGGAATAAACATCCATGACTTTCCTTTTCGAGCTTTCATAAATAATAAGGTGCCTAAAACTACAAATAATACAGCGGTATTTGATTCAGATTCAACACGAGATAAATGCAAACTCCAAGGAGCAATTGCAAAAAGCAGCATAGCAAGCAAAGATAGTTTCTTTTTATGAAATAATTCTTGAAAAAGAAAGAATGCAAGTGCGACAGTAATAATTCCAGCAATCGCCGATGGAATTCTTACCGCAAACGTGTTTAACCCAAAAACAGAAACTGAAATCACTGTTTCATAAATATAGATAGGAAGTTTCCAATCGCCGAATGATTGAAATGAAAGTGGAAACGCGCGTCCATATTCATCTTTACCTGTATGCAGCAATGAACTTGCGGTAAAACCTATATCTGCTTCATCTCGGTTCACACCGGGTGGAATATCAGACAAGCGATATACTCGTAGAAAAATTGCAAGAACAATAATAATGAAATAAATGGAAATAACTGCGTATTTATTTTTTAGCATATGCTTTCCCCAGATTGCCTATGTAGAGAGAAAATAACCAAGCAATCAATGTGAGCATACTCATGAACGAGATGATACTACCTATCTTAAAAGATGAACTCGAAAATGTAAAGCTTACTTGGTGGTTTCCTTTTGGAACAAGAATTGCGCGAAACGCATAATCAGCCCGTAATATTTGCACAGGTTTCCCATCAATCGTTGCCTGCCAATCAGGGTAATAGGTATCTGAAAGAAAAAGCAACGCAGAACCATTCGTCTTACTCATAAGGCGTACCTTATTTGCAGAATAATCAATTATGAAAAGTTCTTTCTTCGAAGCGTTCAACTTTGTTGAAAGCTTTTTTTCAAGCAAAATGGTATTTTGCGGATGAAATGTTGAAGCAAAAAACTTTTTTGAGAAATCGTTCGCTGAAGCATAGGTTACATAATCGGTGGCAAGAAATGTTCTTGGTACAGCTTGAACGTTTTGATAAACATTCCATTGATTTATATGGTAAATATTCTTGAATTCGCTAGGAGGAAAAGTATTTTGAGTACTTCCATTCGCAATAGTATCCGCGAAATATTTAACACCTAAAAGATTTAATACTTTTAATCGAGCAGTATTTCTCATGAAATTTTCAGACTGAGCAGGAGCAATATTCGCATCTGATCGGGTTCTATCAGTAAAGTGGGTGATAATTTGCCCATTTTGAGATGATTGTATAAACGAGCCATAATATTTGGGATATAAAGGATCATACCCTTCCGGAGAAAAGATCTGATAGTGAGTTTGTACATTTGCTTCTATCTGTGCAGAACCGAAACTCCATATTCTATTTATACCTGCATGCTGCTGTAAGTAGGTAAAAAGATCATTCTGAGGAAATACGAGTTGCTGAGGAACAAATGGATTAAATTTTTCAAAAGATTTAAATGCATCTCCAAGATGAATAACTATTAATAATATCAGTATTGGAACTAATATTTTTTTCTTTTTCATTCCAAATATGAGTAATATTATGGAGATAATATAAACAAAAAAAACATACACCGTATTATGCATAGCAATACGTGCATGATCACTTCCCGCATAAAAACCCAATCTCGATTCTAAAGCTATCGAAATAAAAATAACAAGAAATATTATGAGAATAGGCGAAAGCCAGAGAATAATTTGGAATGTTGTAAAGCGTTTGCTTCTAAAAACGTCCACCCCATATCCCGCTAATATACTCAAACAAAAACAAAAAATAAAAATAGCAAGTGTTGGTGCACTTGAAGAGAGAAATGGTATTTGGAAGGAATACAAAAATTCCGTTAAAGGATTATTGGTAGCCAAAAGTAAGGTTATGAATAATGCTCCCCAAAAAAAACGTATGATCGATTTACGCATCTGTGTAATGCTTACTAAAGAAAAAATAAAGGGGATTAATCCTACTGAAGTAACTTTTCCTATATAGGTATCCGATAACCAGTAGTTACGAGTTGCGGGATTTCCAAAAATATCAGGAACGACTAACATCAAGAGTTGCCATGGTTGAATAAGAATTTTAGACATAATATCTGCATATGTATGGGCACTTCTGGCGGAAAGTTGCATCAGAGCCAATCCCGGTAGATTTTGTATCGACCCAATTCCAAGCCCAACAACAGAAAGTAAAATAAAAAATATAACTATTTTTTGTTTCTTCAGATTCTTTTTCGTTGCAATAATTCTATGAAACATATAAAAAATAGAAAAGATAAATGAGTAAATAAATATTTGTGGGTGTCCCCCAAATTGTTCAGCAACCAGTGAGAATATAAAGAGTATCATCCATGGGATTGATCGTTTTATCAATAACTTTTCTATGCTTAACAATTGTAATGGCAACCAAAGAATAACTTGATCGATCGTATTATATTGCAACCATACAGTCATAAATGAGCAAAACGCAAAAGACACTCCTGAGAGATAACTGCCTATTCGAGTTATTCGTTTTTCTCGAGCAAAAAAATAGGTAAAAATTCCACTGAGAAATGGTTGTAAAAAAATGAGAAGAGACCATGCTAATACTTGTGGCATAAGAAAATAGAAGACATTTAATGGATAAAAAACAGCAGATTGAAAGTTTGCTAATAATGGAGTACCTGAAAAATTATAAGGATTCCAGAAAGGAATTTGTCCTTTTTGGAAAGATGCAATAGTGAATGTTTTCCAAGGATAAATTTGACGAATTACGTCAAAATATTGACCTTTATTCGGGTAACTTCCTGGACTATAACCAAGGAAAGAAAAATATTTCCAAGGATTATATTCGGCAGTAAGAAGATCACCGGGAAATGGTATATAACCATGAATGAATGTTTTATAGAAAAATAAAATCGTTATGAGTAAGAAAACAATAACCGGATAACTAGTTTTTTTTATTTTCATAGAAAAAATGATTACGAAATAACCAGAGGAGCAAAAGTATAATAACCGCGATTACTGAAAGTATATCGGTAATAAATCGAAGAGGCGTTTCTCCAAATGAAACGACAACTGAACTTATTCCTTTCGGTACAGAAAATATTAATTGCCCGCGCCAATTTGGATCTTGAAATTGTATTGGGACATTATGGTTATTCACATATGCTCTCCATCCAGGGAAATACTCAATATGATCAACAAGCTGTGATTGTTCATTTGCACTGACAATAAAACGTTGTGTTTGTGTTTTTTTAGAAAAATGTGATATTGCACCTCCCCCACTAATAAATTCTACTCGCTGTTTTGGATATGATTTCGCTGGACCTGCTGACCAAATTACATCAGTTTCTCCAAAATAGGTCGATGTTAAAGGAAAATTCCAGTAATACGATTCATCGACTTTGTTATACCCTAACGGTGGAATCCAATAAAATGCTGTCGATCCTATAACTAAGCATAATACGGTAATATACATCCATTGTTTCTTCATAAAAGGAAATATAAAATAACAAATTGAAAGCATGGAAGTAAAAAAAGCGACTATTCCAAGAAGTCTCCACGAAAATTGGAATTGACGTAATAAAGCACTATGTGCCCAAAAACCTATCGATATTGGCTGCATAAAATAAAAAAGAATAACCAAAAAACAAAGTGATGCAACCACAAGTTTTGTTGAAATTATTCTTTTTGTTTTTTTCATAAATAGCATAATAATTGCCAGTAGAATCGTAATACTATGAAATAATCCAAGTTGCACAGATATTCCCTTCGTTTGTAATGCAGGTAGATTAAAAAAATTAGGAATAAAAAAATTTTGCATTGGTGGGAAATGTTGCAAATACAAATTTTGCATAAATAAATCGCCGTACGTATATTTATGCTCAAAAATTGCAGGTAACCAATAAAATGAAGTCATCATGAGTCCCATACCTAATGCACATCCTGAAAGCAATACGTTTTTTTTAGTAAATCCAAATAAGAGAAGAAATCCTACACAAATTCCAAAAAATACGAGACTTAATGCATTATGAGATAGAATAAGCAGAGCAGATGCAAAAACGGTAAGAAAGAAATTTCCGTACGTAGGTCTTTTCCAAAGTTTTATCATTCCAAACAAAACTAAGGGGAAAAAAGCATACGTATACACTTCCCCAAGAGCACCTCGGACTAATAATTCAATCAGTCGAAACGGAGCAAATTGATAAAATATCGTTACCCATAAAGCTTTTCTCTTATCTTCGAAGAATTCATAAGCGAAAGCAAACATTGTAATACCAGCCAAGAGATAACTTGCTGCAAGCGTTATTTTATATGCTGTTACTAAATGGAATCCAATAGTTATCAAAAAAGTAGCAATGGCATACGGAACTTGATACATAAAATCAAACAAAGGCATACCATAACCAAAATTAAGATCACCTGCCCAACGTACCGGAAATTCCCCATCACGAATCGCTTTATAATATGCAGGGATTCGAGCTAGGTGAGCTGAACCATCGTGCGTATGCAACAATTCACTTGTTGAAAAAATACCAACAAGTGGTAAACAAGAGATAATAATAAGAAGAAGATAATAAGTGAACAAATGCTTCATTATTTTACTTGGTAAATAGATAAGTATGCAGTCCCTATTCCCCTTTTATACCGAGCAATTAATGTTAATGGCCATTGGCTAGGCGCCTCTCCCGGCGCACTACATGAGGGACATGGTTGATAGAAAAGAAGATAGGTCGGCATCTTTTTACTTGCATCCAGTAATGACTTTGGCAAAGTATCAGGAATAGGCCAGATGCCTTGAATTTTTATATTTGGATTTTGTACTAAATAAATTTCCAGCCCATAAGGCATAAGTCCAAATGTTCCTTCAGTACCAATATAAATATGTCCCTGTTGTGCTTTCTGTTGAAAAAAATCAACAGCTTCTTTTACACCGCCCCCTGCAGGCCAATCATTGATATATTGTGTTAAATCGGATTTTGGTATCGGAGCATACGCAAAATTTGTAATAATAAAATAATCAGCCTGAACACTTGGAATCATAAGAAGCAAAAAAATAAATCCTGTAATAAAAATGTTTTTAACCAGTAGCTGTATTTTATAAATTGTATATGCTGCTAAAGGTAATAATCCCACTGTCATAAATAAAATAAACCGTGGGTAAAGCGTTTTTCCAAAGAATGCAAGGTATAAGAAAGGTACAAGAAACCAAATGAGTACAAGTAACTTTTCTCGTAATCGCTCTTTTATAAAGAAAAATGAACCAAGAATAAGTAGTAATATTGGTATTTTCACATAGGTAATAAACCAATCAAAAAGTCCCTTAATATTCCCTTCAAAAAAAGCAAAAGGATGTTGCAACCACTCTTTTAACGGATAAACAAAAATAGCATTTTTTTCAGAGATAATTGCATAGAAAGGAGAGAGCCGCAAGACTGAATAATAGAGAACTCCAAGACCAATCGCAAGCATTGCATACGCTATCCATTGAATAAACCGAGAACGAGCATCTTTCCTTTTAAAGTCAAAGAGCAACAAAGAAACCGGAAGCAAGGCTCCAATGAAAAAGTTAGATGATTTCGTTAAAAATCCACCACCAAGAACAAGCCCTAATATAAAAGGAATATCAGAACGCACTTTCCGTACGAGAAGAATACTTACATACCATCCCCATACTGCAAACATAGCAACGAGACTATCATAGATAGCCATCCGATCATAAACAAGTCCAAAGGGAAATAATACATACAACGCTGATGAGAGAAGTCCAATCCATCTTTTTTGAAATAATTCTCTTCCTAAAAAAAACAAACCAATAGTTGTTCCTAAACCAGCAAATACTGATACGAGACGAACAGCAAGCAGCGGATCATGTATCACATGCAAAAATAAAATTGCGATCCATACAAACATTGGTTGCTTTCCATCAGTAAGCGATATAAATCGCCAATTCGCGTCTTGCTTTGCAATTTCAGACCATCGAACATAGATCGCTTCGTCAGTAAAAATTGGTAAACTTAGGATATGATAAAAACGGAGAAAAAAATAAAGTATCAAGAATATAAAACTGAAAAATATTTCAAATCTATATTTCTTAATAAATAACATAAGATTCATTGCTTCTATTGTAGCATTACCAATGAAAGGAACTCAAACATGATATCCTTTATTTGTTTCTTTTGGCTAATTTTGTTATAAGGAAATAGAAAGCCATAATGAGTCCCGAAAGCATTATTCCCAAGAAATTCAACCAAAATAAAATTGACGGAATGGGAGAGTTCCAATTTCCTGTATAGAGAAATGGAACATATTGCAGTAACGAGAAGAAAGACATTATTATAGAGGGAATAATTCCATAATATTTTTTGCCAACAAGAGCAGTGAAAGGTAAAACATAGAGCAAATACCATGGTTGGAAATTTGTACGCATGGAAGCAAGAATAATGGGAATAATCATAAAAATTGAGCAAAGTAGAAAAACAAATTGCCAATCGATTTTTTTATTTTTTCTAAAAAGAAAACTAATAAAAACAAAAACTGGCAAAAGAAAAACTGTTGCAAATTTCGTACCAACAGAAATAAGAAGTGCCATATAGCTTACGAAGGATTTCTTCTCAAGAAGATACCATAGCGCAAGAATACTAAAGAACATCATAGTAATATCATTATGCGCGGAAACTAAGGCTTCTATAAGAACCAACGGATTGAGTGCAAAGAGCATAGTTCCAAACATCGCTTCTGATGGTTTAATTCTTTGTAATATTTTCAATAAAAAATAGACACATCCGACATAACATAGTGCGATAAATGTTTTAAATAAAAAGAATGTTACTAAAAAGTATTGGAATCCAATAAATGAAAGCGGCACTGTCAAAAATAGCCACAGTGGACCATACGGATAGGTCCGCTGTGTCCAATGCATAAATGAAAGCATTGGATCATGGGGAAAATCTAAGGCTCTATAAAAATAAGGATTTACATGATAATGAGTAACTATTTTTGCGTCAAAAATATAGTTAAAAAGATCATAGGAGAATGCATTATAAGAAAATGTTAGAATACCGGCGGTAAGAATAATAATAGTCCATAAGAATTTCAACGATATGACTTTTTTATCCGCAAGAATGAGAAAAACTATATAAAATCCATAGAGGAAGAGTAACAAGAGAATATAAAATACTGATGATAATGGACGATTAAAATAGCCAACGTATTGGAATAATTTTTCAACATATTGGAATACTGAAGCACGAGAAAGAGTCAAACTTAAATCTACTTGGGAGTATGAATAAAAGAAAAGGAAAAGAATAATTACGATATATAAAAACGAAATGATTGTTATCTTTTTCATATATCGTTTTTATATTTCCCCGCTAACTTATTTTGTCTTATTTTCAACAAATAAATGAGTCCATCTATTGAGTCCTTTATTAGATTTACTCTCCGAGTTTCTACAAACAGCCATGAAACAGGAACTTCTTTAATTTTATAACCCATTATTTTCGCAATTATTAAAAGTTCTACATCAAATCCTGCAGTGACTGCTGAACCTGATATATGGGCAAATCCATGATGCAGATTGTACATTTTCTTAAAAAGTTTTTGAGAGGCTTCGTTTCGAAACATTTTAAATCCGCATTGCGTGTCAGTTATATTCGGTAACCCAACAATAACTTTGCGAAACACAATCATTCCTTTTGATATAATCAATCGTGTCCAAGGTGCACCCTTTCGTTTATCACTCCGAGAACCAATAACAACATCAAAACCTTTTTCAAAGTAAGGAAGTAATTTCTCTATTTCCTCAATTGGCGTTGCTTGGTCCATATCGGTAAATAAGGTATAGATACCACTGGCCTGTAACATACCGGTAGTTACTGCTCCTGCTTTACCGAGATGGCTATTTTCGATTAATTTACAATGAGGATTCTCTTTAACAAATTTTTTAAGAAATGCGATACTCCCATCATGAGAACCATCATCAACTACGATTACTTCATACGAATAATTTCTTCTCTCTAAATAATGGATCACTTTATCGAGCACACCCTTTTGAAGATTTGCTATCTCATCAAAACAAGGAATTACAACAGAGAGAAGCGGTTCTTTCACAGGAAAATTATACTAGAAAAGGCTGGGTAAAACAAATAACTTCAAATTTGGATTTTAGAAAAAAGATAACTACCGATACCAACAATAATGAGCATTAAGAGAGTTAAAATAAATAAATCAAATAGAATACCAAAATGACTGATACCAGTTAACGTCGTACGAATTCCATCAACTCCGTAAGTTAAGGGATCAATCATAGTAATCGTGCTAATCACACTTGGTAAATTTTTTAATGGAAACAATGCTCCAGATAAAAAGAACAATGGTTGTACCAGAAAGTTCATAATAATTTGAAATCCATTAATATCTTCAAGCATTGAGGCTATTGATATGCCAAGACCAGTAAATAAAATCGCGATAAGAATCATAAATAACAGGGTAAGCGGAAGAAACGTAAGTTGCGGTCGAAACCCAAAAATACAAGCTAAGATAAAAACAACAATTCCTTGAATAGTAGCAATAGTAGCCCCGCCCAACGTTTTCCCTAACATAATATTAATACGCGGAACAGGAGCAACTAGCGTTTCTTTTAAAAAACCGAATTGTTTATCCCAAATAACTTGAATCCCTGCAAAAATTGCAGTAAAAAGAATGCCCATAGAAATTACTCCGGGAGCTAAAAATTGAAAATAATTCCCCTGTCCAGCCTTTTGAAAAACCGGCCCAAGTCCAAATCCTAAAGCAAGCAAGAATAACAATGGCTGGCCTAAAGACCCAATGATACGAGTTCGTGAGCGAAAGTATCGTTTTAATTCGCGAAGCCAAAGTATATATACTGCGTTCATGTTAGCGTAAACCTTTCATTTGTCTCATTCGTTTCAAATTTTCAATTGGATTCGCATCTTCATCTCTTATTTCATTACCCGTTAGTGCTAGGAAAGCCTGTTCAAGTGACGTTGTATTCGTTTTTTTAAGTAAATTTTGTAATGTCCCTTCCGTCACTACTGTACCATGATCCATGATAGCAATTCGATCGGCGGACTCTTGTGCTTCTTCCAAATAATGGGTAGTAAAAAAAATAGTTATCCCTTCTTTTGCGCTCAAATTTTTTATATAATTCCATATATGATTTCTTGTTTGAGGATCAAGTCCACTCGTTGGCTCATCGAGAAAAAATATTTTGGGATAATGGAGCAGTCCACGAGCTATTTCTAACCGGCGCTTCATACCACCTGAAAATGTTTTTGCCAAGCTATTACGTCTCTCCCATAATTCAACAAATGTTAACAATTCCCGTATTCTTTTTTCCCTCGTCTTTTTTGGAAGATTATATAAAACAGCATGAAATTCCATATTTTCATATGCAGTCAACTCATCCTCTAAACTAGGATCTTGAAAAACAATGCCAAACGATGCTCGAGCTTCGTCCTGTTCAGAAACTGCATTAAAACCATTTATGATAATTTCCCCTGCTGTCGGTTTGAGTAATGTTGTTAACATCTTAATTGTCGTCGTTTTACCGGCCCCATTAGGTCCTAAAAAAGCAAATATTTCTCCTGCAGGTACAATAAAACTAATATCATTTACTGCAATAAAATCTTTAAATTTTTTGATTAAATGTTTTACTTCAATAGCTAATTTTTTAGTTGATACGTTCTCCATGAGAAATAATTATAACAGAAAAAAAACCAGGTATCTTTCAGAATTGCTTGTTATAATACATGAAACGGTATGAGAGAAAAGCCAAAACACAAACTGATTTTACTTCGAATACTTGTTTGTTTTATCAGTATTGGAGTTTTTTTTGCACTCGGTTATGGCATCTACATTCTTATCCAAATCCAAGCATTTATCTTTTCAAGTACCGGGCAAAAAGTTGTCATAAAAACACCTCCTGCCAAGGCACAACCATTACCTAGTCTCACGAATCAATCGAACATTTTATTACTCGGAAGCGATAACGACCAAAAATTTAGCGGAAATCCGCTCACACAAACGATGATGGTAGTTCATATAAATTACGACACAAAAGAAATTGATATGTTTTCTATACCACGTGACTTATGGGTAAGAATGCCTGGGAGAACAACTTTTGGGAAAATAGATCAAGCTGCGGAATATGAAGGTATTCCCTCAGCTATTGCTGTTGTGCAACAAACATTCGGAATTCCAATTGATCATTACGCATGGGTTGGTCTCTATGGATTTATTAAAAGCATTGATGCCTTAGGTGGTGTAAATTTGCAAGTCGTTCATCCTGTCCTTGATAACTCATATCCTACGGATATTAATAGTTCTAATCCATATGGATACCAACGTCTAGACATTCAGCCAGGCTTCCAACATATGAATGGTGAAGAAGCTTTACAATACGTCAGATCTCGTCACGAAGATTTAATAGGAGATTTCGGACGTACACAACGTCAACGTCAATTATTATTAACTCTGAAACAAACACTTCTTTCATCGAAAAGTTCATTATTAACAATTCCGCAAATATTTTCTAGTCTTACGGGACAAGTAAAAACAGATCTAACATCACTATCCGCAATACAAATTGGTGCATTTTATGTAACAAATAAACATGCTATAACAGAAAATCAATATACCCTTTCTCCACCAGTATATTCGCGGATTGGCTATTCAACAGATGGACAAAGTATTGTCATCGGTAATGCTACCAGTTCAGCACAGCTTATGACAAAGATTTTTAATTCTCAAGTAAGTCAAATAACGTATAACAATTTAGTGTCTGTAGAAAATATTCAGCCATGATTAAGAAACGAACTATTGTTCTCTTTGCCATTATTCCAAGTATTCTTGGTTATGCTTTTGCATATAACTATCAAAAAGGAAATACCCTCTCTTCAACGCAAGTAACGTATATAACCAATACTATTCCAGTTAGTGATGAAATCGTATTAGCAAGCCAAGGTGATATTTTTACTCTCGGTACAGGCACTATTTCTCATGTTACTCAGAAGAAAAAATTATCAGAGCCACAAGTCTATGGAACCCTATTCCTTGCAGTCAATAACAATAAAAATTATTCATCAATTGTCGAAGTAAACCAATCAGGCGCAATAGTAAAAGACCTACAAAGCGGTAATTCAGATACTATTGATACTATGACATGGTATACAGATCCAGCTGTAAGTACGCTTAATAAATCTGTTGCCTTTGTTTCAGACCGCGACAGAATAAAAACTAATATTCCTGACAACGCACTATTCGAACAAAATCTACTTACTGGTAACGTTTCACTTATTGCAAGCCCTGATCCCTATTCAGGAGGTATTACGCACCCCATTTGGCATCCATCTGAACCAAATATCATTCTTTACGATTATTATCAATATGATGCACAAACACTCATTCCTTATTCTGCTATTGTAGAATATGATACACAAAATCACAAAACAACCTCGTTAACCACGGAAAATCAAAACGCATATCAAGCATCGTTTTCGCCAGATGGAAAAAAAATTATGTTTTTAAGTAGATCATCCGATTTAAGTAATGTTACACTTCTGATAGCAGACTTTATCAATGACAGTATCAGCAATGTTCACTCACTCGGAACAGGAATATTTGCCTACCCTATGTTCTCATTTACACAAAATCAAATCTACTTTCTTGAAGCGAATGGAAATTCTCCTTACAGTTTATACCACGCAACGGTACAAAATAATACCTTAAAAAACATGACACCAATTACCATAGGTTCTGGCATTTCAGCCAATTCTTCCTATTCAGTAATAAACGTAAAGAATAAATAAATATCTTTTAACCTTCTTTTTATATCTATTTATATTGAGATTCTGCTATAATCAAATGAAAATTAGAAGTTATGCCGCCATCGTCTAGTGGCCTAGGACGTCACGTTCTCAACGTGAAGATCGCGGGTTCGACTCCCGCTGGCGGTACCAAATGCAACTTTTTACAAAAAGTTCAAGATTAGCTTGATTTTGCAAGCTAATATTAGGTTCGAGCTGCTTAATTTTTGTTTGTTCTATCCCTTTATATTTCAAGAATAAAAAAACTGATTTGTAAGGCTGTATAGCGAGTAAAGTAGTATTTCTCCTCTTCTCAAGGACCTACACATCATTCATTAGATGATGAGACATATGTTAGCGTTTTTTACCAGTTTTTTGTATAAAAAATAATTTATTAGCTTTTTTCTACTGACTATCGAGAATACAACAATGGAAGTTTAGTGGACATGTTGCTTGAGAGGTAACATGTCTTCCAGTAGCGCAGAGTTGTCCATTTACAATACGTGCAGAACAATATCCACCAAGTTGCTGGCAAGCTGGTAATATATATGATTGTTTATTTGGCGTCGGTGTGCTGGTTATTGAAGGAATAAAAGGAGGTATAGGTGCACTTGACTGTTGCGGACACATAAGTATAGGTTGTGGACACAATGAGTGAAACCCGAGCTTACAGAGGACTTGGACAATAAATGTCCATATCCGTATAAAAAATTTAGTAGGCTGCTGATAGGTGTAGTAACATCCTGCTGGAGGACTGGGAAGGGTTTGAGTTGATTCAGTGGGAATATTGGTTATTCTACTGTTTCCTGCAGTTGGCAGTGGTGAAGCCTGTTGTGTGCTCGATCCAACAGGATGCACACTTAAGAAGTGATTCTGTATAATTTGTCCGTAGGAAGAGGTTTTCCCACTCCAATCGGTAATCAAACTAAGAGGATCTCTGCAGGTATATGGCGATTGTGCTTGCCACCACCAGGCAAGATAGGAGATGTTGTGCTGATCAGCCCACGTCATGTATTGGGTAATATACGGGTTTGGGGTAGAAGTTGTTATAGGACAATCCTTATCACCAATTTCGCCAGTGATGACTGGAAATTGTTGCGCAATTTGTGCAATGGTACTATTCCAACAGTTTGTATCGCATCCTTCATTTTTCGTATCACTTTGTCCGTACATATGAAAGGATGCGCTCAGTTGATTCAGCGGATCCGTTGGTTTATACTGCATCCACCCCGACAAGTCATTGGCGAACCGTAATCCTCCGAGCATAATCACGTTTGTTGCTCCTGTGGATCTTACTGCTGTCAACAAACTTTGCATCCCAGCCGCTTGCCATGACCCATCAATCAGACAACCATCACGCCAACATTGCCACGGATTAGCAGTATCCGAAGAGGTAATATGCGGCTCATTGACTAGATCAAAGATCACAGCAGGATCATTCTTAAATGTCATTGCTACTGATTGCCAAAATGTAGGTCCGTGGTCTGCATCTGCCATAATGTTGTTGATTGTTGATTGTTGTGTTCCTGCTGATGCATTATGTAAATCAAGAATCGCATACAAACCATAACCGTGTAAAATATTAACGAAATTACTAATAGCCTGTTGATACGAGGTACCTGCAGCAGTACTGATATTATTGATATTAAGCCAACAATCTTCATTTAGTGTTATTCTGACTGCATTTGCATGCCAACTGGCAATTGCTGCTGCTGCTTGACTGGTAGATGGAGGAACAATCCGACAGGGTGCATTGGCAACCACATCAACACCGATTAAATGAACTGCTTGGCCTTGTCCATTCACTAATTGATTCGCGACCACTTTTACTGATAATGTTGCTGCTGCTGCTTTTTGTGGAAAAGACAACAGTATATAACTCAAGGTAAAAAAAGAAATTGCATAGAAGATAATGCGTTTTGTATAAAAAACAGAAATCATAGATAACCTTGTTTACCAAGTGAATTAAATCGTTCTATATAAGCATTTTTCTCAGTTAATGATCCACCAGTGAAATACAGTGTCTTTTGTCAGTGGGTGTGCAATCTCGACAATGAACGATGTCCCAGGTACCTTTTTTGTGACGTTTAGTGGCAAATCAATCAAGGTCTCAGAAGTTACAAAGATGCTTGAGCTAGCTGTCACCGCAGCAGTGTTTATAGTAACTTGTGTTTTTCCTGCAGGAATAATTCCTTCTCCAACTGATGCTGATTGGGAATTTGAGGTATCAATATTGAGTTTTTTCACCGTTACTTCTCCTTGGATAGTCATATTACCCTGAGAATCAATGGTTACTTTTCCATTTTCTAAATCAATACCATTGATCCCATCAGACTGCAGTTTGAGAGGACCAGAGAGAGTATTGATTGAGGCATTGCCTGTACTATCCAGTCCATTAATGGTTACCAAACCATTGGATACTTTTCCCGTTACTGAGAGATCAGAAAGCAGTGTTTTCCCTGCAACAGTGAAATTTCCTGAAATGGTTGCATCAGGTGTTATTGTTCCTAAAACACTTGCTGATTGGGAACCAACTGAGGAGATACCCGTAAGCAGAGACACTTGTTTCTCAAGGTTTGTCATTCTGGTTTCAAGATCATTACTATTTTGCACTTTGGTAAGTTGTGCAGTGATGGAGGCAACAGAACTTTGAAGCGTTGCAACAGTTGATGAAAGCGTAGTAATTTGAGAAGTGTAATCAGGAGTAATAGAGCTTGGTACAGTTGACAAAGCAGAGAGATTTGTTCCTGTTTGAGAAACAGAATTGACAGTACCAATAGTATTGGTTTGGGAGGAGGTAATGTTCCCATCTGCGGTGATTGCAAGTGTTGGATCAGCAAACGAAATGTTGGTAAAGACCATAATCTTCCCAACAGAAGAACTATCAGAATTGGTATAGTCTTCAAGTGCTTTTCCAATCACCACTCCTTCTTTCGTTGCTTTTTGAGCTACTCCGGGAATGGAAGAGGTAGTGAGAAAATCTCCTGTGTGAATGGCTCCATTCACTGAACTTACCTTGACCGGTACTCTTCCTTGCAGAGCAATAGGATAGATAGTTGGATGAGAAGCATCTGTTTTTGCATCTGAATTAAGGGTTACTCCCGGATTGGTTGACACTATTCCTATCGTTTGAGACTGATAACTATTTGTTGTCTTGACCACTGCTACGTTGTTCCCTAACCCTTCTGGCATAACGACATCTCCTGGTTCCAAGCTTTGGGAAGAAACATACTGTTCTGCTAAATCTCCTGATTGCACGGTGGTATTTGAAGCATAAATAGTACCAGGTGTCGATCCACTACATGCTGCATTACTACTTTTGACACACAACGATGCTCCAAACACACTCAAGTTCCCACTGTTATCGATTCTCTCCCGTGTTAATCCACTGGTTGAGGCAGTAAAGATATCACCAACTCCTGATTGATCCAAAACTAACGATGCAATGCCAGTTGATCCGGAAATAGAAGCCGCAGGTTGTGTAATTAAGTTTGAACGTACGTCTAACGATGCTAATAATGTATTTCCTGTATTTACTCCTAATCCGCTTGAGGCTAGTGTTATTGGCCTGGTTCCATCAGTGATATCCCGTGGATATAATACACTGTTTCCATCAGATACCCACGCCCACGACTTACCTCCGTTTGCTGTCGAATCAAGTACTAACTGAGCAGATAGATTTGATGCACCTGCAATATCAATTCCTCTGCCAGTACCAAAAAAAGATGGAGTTGTAGTATCAACCCCTACATTTCCCGCCTGAGAAATGACAAACCGATTCATGCCTGAAGAAGATGCGGCAAAAATATCGCCCCCGTTCGCTCCTGCGGATTGATCGAGAATGAGGGTTGCAAACCCGCTGCTCCCTGAAATACTCGCAACGGGGGTTGTATAACTGAGCGCTCTTGCGTCAAATGTAGAAAGAGGTGTTTGCGTTCCTATACCAAGGTTACCACTATTTCCAAAGGTAAATCGAGGAGTAAGACCACCATTTCCACCCGTTGAAGTTTGAATCGTTAATCCATTCCCATTGAGTAAATTAAAGTTTGCTCCATTCACTCCATTGAGAGTTAATGATCCTGATGCTGATGCGTTGCCACTCCCATCAACACTAAAAATACTGGTCGTTGCACCGTTATATAAGTTCAATCCTCCTGTTCCTGCTTGGGAAAGATTGGCATCATAATTAATATTTACGGCTCCAGTTCCTTGAGCGTTAATGGCCAAGTTGCTACTTCCATATGTAGCAGCTCCATTCGTCACCGTAGGGGAAGTTCCGGTAAATGGTGAAACCAAAGATTCAATATCATCAAAGTATGCTGTAAAGCCTGTTGAAGAATCATTCACTTTAAATCGAACATTTTGAACGGTATTTCGTTGACCTGAAGAAAGACCGGTAATATCTGCTGTGACTGTTTGCCAGGTATTCGCAGAATTGACTGTGAATGGATACGATTGCCAAGTAGTTCCGCCATCATTACTTAAATCAAATTCCATGTAACTACCAGTTCTCGAAGAATACACATCAAATTGCACGCCTCCTCTTTGTGACCAGTTCGTTGAGGTAATACTTCGGGATGCGGTAAATGTTGGCGCAATTAAAATTGCCTTTTCAACTGTTAATGCGCCATTTTGGCCTAACGCATAAACATACGTTGTATTACTAATTGTTTCTTGCGCAGTCGCAAGTAGTGACTGATTTGAGACAAGTTGACCTTGGCCTGTCGTTGAAAATCCGGTTATGTTTGCATTCGCATCAAGAGAGATTTGATAAACAGCACTTGCCGTAGTTCCCCCAACAAGGAAGACATCTGCATTGTTATAATTTATGACAGATCCCCCTGCATTGGCAGTTGGGAGACTTGTCTGCCCAGTAGTTGACCAGCTACCGACATTGCCACTGGTATCAATAGCGGCACGCTCAACCTTTGTTACGCCTGAACCGCCAAATGCATAGAGATAATTCGTTCCACCGCTGTTATAGAGGAATGTCTCAAATTGTGGATTGAGTCCTGAAAGCATTTGTCCTTGTCCTGTGGATGATATAGCACCTATATTACCATTAGAATCTATTTGGGCTCGATAGACGGCTTTACTGACGCCACCACTTTCCACATTAGGCAGAATATATAAGTAGGTAGTTCCTCCATAAGTTAGTATATAGAGAGATGCATAGCTTGTTGTATTGGGAAGTTGTGCTTGCCCTGACGTAGACCATGCACCTATATTTCCACTTCCATCAATCTGTGCTTTATAGATTGTTGAGACATTTGTACAACACCCCGTGAGTCCTCCTGCTAAATACACATAGGTTGTCCCACTAATAGTTAATGTAGCTACCCCCGCTCGTACCAAGCCTTGGGCAGGGGCATTTTGGTTTGATGTTGACCATGAGCCAATATTTCCACTGGAATCAAGTTGTGCACGATAGACATTTGAATTGCCACCTCCACCGCCTAACAAATACATATAGTTTGTGCCATTGAGCGTGTATGTTATTACGGAAGTAGGATTACCTGTTCCAGAAGGTTCTTGTGCTTGTCCAGTTGTAGCCCATGTCCCAATACCTGCAGACTGTGTTGCGAGTACTGTTTGCATAGAGCCAGTTCCTTCTTCTTTGGTTGTTGTAGATTGTGACAAAGCAAAGTTAGTATTATCATTACTGGTCCAATTAGCCGATTCATTATCCATAGAATCAACTTGGACATTGGCATAATTGTAGGTTGTTCCACCAGAACCTAAGCTAGTATTACCATAATAAAGGTAATAATTGTTTGATGATCCATTGCCACTAATTGCTGCTTGCAGTTCAAAATTAATAGACAAAGAAGTATTACAGCTTCTTGTTATGTTTTCAGATATTTCAGAGTTAGTACCAAAAGAAACTCGTAAATCATTATTGTTTGATTGCGTATTGTTACAAATATCAAATAGTGCTGCTCCTGTTGGAGAAAGCGTCACTTGAGTCAGAATTGAAAGCGTTGAGGCACTATTGTTTGTGACAGTAATTTGTCTTCTATAGGTATAGATATTACTGCCTAGTGTCCATTGTCCTTTCACTGCTGTGCCAATCGTTGCTGAAGCATTGGTAAAGGTTAAGTTGCCTGAAGTTGTTGCTGTACCTGAAAGGGCTGATACTTGAAACAAAGCAGAACTTGTTGCAGTCCCACCAATTGCTAAATCATTTGGTGTATAGGCAGGAGACAAAACACCACTATTTAATTGCCAATAGTTTGATGCAGCAGTTGAACAGGTTGTCCAAGAAGGTGTTGCTCCTCCTGTTAAGCATTGTGTTCCTGTTCCTGCTGCTGTTTGTTGCAAGAGTCCTGTGGTTGTTCCATACAAAATACCTCCTGAGGTAGTGTAATTTGCATCGGTAAGCGCGCCAGTGTTTCCAATAGTAAACTTCGTCGTTCCTGAAAATGATGCAGTTAACAGATCTTGGTTTTCGTATTGATCAAGCGTTACTAACGCTTTACCAAGTGGCGATTGTCCGTTGTTCGCAACAGTGAATTTTGAAGTTGGCGTAAGATTTGATCCTACACTTAATAGACCTCCGATATAGGATTTGTTTGTTCCTGTTGTTAAGGTACCAGTACCGGGAGCTAAGTACATCATATAGCTACTGATCGAACCGACACCTGTTTGATCATTAATATACAAACCATAATTGTTGTTGAAATGCCCGCTATTATTCGCACTATCAATATACACACCATACCCTGTTCCAATTGTTCCGGTTCCTGTTTGTTCAGTTCTGAAATATCCTCCATAGGCTGTCCCAATATTTCCTGCACCATTGCCAGAGTTTTCAACTTCACCGTAAACTCCATAAGCATTAGTAATCGATCCGGTACTTCTATTCTCACTTCGTGCTTGTTCTCCATAAGAGGTGTTCACATTCTTTGCACTCTGATTATAAAATTGATCATATCCACTCCAAACGGTATTGAGTGTTTTTGTTGCTCCAGTAATAAGAGAAACTGAATTACTTCTCCCATAAATTAAATCACTACTATTTGCTGCCGGGTTTAATTGTAATACTTGTTCTAAGTTTGAGTGAATTGTACTATTGTTTAACGAAGTAAGCGTTTCTTGTAAATTCAGTGTTGAATTTAAAGTATTACCAAAAATATCAGTTTGATTTACTGATGATCCCGATCCAAATGAGCCATGACCAAGCGCAAGAAATGTTCCATTTGTGGTCAATGTGTTTGTTAGGTTTGTCGTACCTATTCCTACATTACCATTGTTACTTATCACAAATTTTGGATTTCCTGATGAAGAAGCAGAGAAAATATCCCCAGAAGTCCAAGGTTGATTGACAACAAATGCTCCATTTCCAATACTTGTTGTTTGTACTCCTACACCTCCACCACCTGTGCTTGCCCCATTGAGGTCAATTGGACAGGTTTCGCCTCCACACGCAGCAATTCTTCCGTTTGTACCATCTGAATAGAGTCTTAAACCAACATTTTGTCCAGTATCAACGATACGAATACCACCATTATTGGTATTATTTTTTTGTTGAATGTCCAAAAGGGCTACCGGGGCTACCATGTTTGTTCCGATTCCCACATTTCCTCCTCGCGGTTGAAGAACAATACTTTGCCAGGCAACATTTTCATTGACTGCTTCAAGAAACCCTAAGTTGCTTGTTGTATCATAGCCAATATTCAGTTTTTGTGCTGAACTACCTGTACCCCTGAGACTGAGCTGTGATGCAGTTCCATTCGTATTTTCAGTAACATTTCCAACGACATCTAGTGAACGTGTCGGCGTTGTTGTTCCAATGCCAACATATCCATTACCATTGAGAGGACTTAGGATAA